>CAJTUG010000001.1:0-102147 GCA_910579605.1 uncultured Muribaculaceae bacterium
TGTATGTATGTATGTATGTATGTATGTATGTATGTATGTATGTATGTATGTATGTGCGTTTCAGGTTGTGTAGGATGTACCGATACTTTATTGCATAATGTTTCCGAAATCGGGTTAATACCTATACGGTTAACAGATGACGGGATGTCAAGGATGCGACATCTGGACCCTGAAAAAGCCTTATCTCCAATTTGAGTGATTTTATCATGCAGAATAATTTTTTCTGCTCCACGATAGGTATCGTCGCTGTATGGAGATGGTGAGTGGTATATGTAAGATGAGGAGAATGCAAGTTCTCCGATTGTTGTTACGTCTTCGGGTATTCTCAATATTTCAGACTCTCCGAATACTGCTTTTAAATTGCCGTCAACGACAAGGCATTTCCCATTTATATGCGGGCCTTCCCAGGCGAGTATACTATTGCAGTAGGCAAAAGCTCCATCGCCTATTTCGGAGATTGAAGATCCGAGCTTGAGCTTTTTTACAGATGTCCATCTGAAAAAAGCTTTCTTTCCTATAGACTTTACTTTATTGGGTATTGTAAGCGAAGCCACGCTTATTGTGCTCCACCAAGGTCCCTCTCTTGAGAATGCTTCGTCTCCGATGGTCAATAATCCAGCCGGTAATTTCAGCTTCCTCAATTCGTTTATCCTGTTGTGGAAAGCTCGGTTTCCGATATGCTTCAGTGATTTAGGGAGTGAAATATCGCTGAATGCTATGTGAGGAGATAGAGTTGAACAGATATCATCGGCAATCATAGAAATTCCCTCCGGAATAATAATTTCGGGAGAATAGCTATGGTTGGATTCTACTTTGAAATCAGAGGTAATACGCATGAGTGTGTCGCCTTCGGTTTCAAAGAAGAACCTTATTCCGGATTGTGAATTATAAGATGATATAGTCATAAGGTATTGTTGTTGCGATTTAGATTCCCCAGATTATAGAAACTTATGCTGAAAAATTCAAAATTCGCGCTCAAAAATAAGAAATTTTCATTCAAGTTTGCAAATTATCAAGGGATAAAATGGCAAAATATGCTCTAAAACATGTTTATAAAAGGTTTCTTCGGTTTGGAAGCGAGAAAACAAATTTTAGAGAGGAATATTTTAAATAATTATGTTTAACTTTGTGGAATAAAGTGCTTTTGAATTATTCACCTGCCTTAAACCTCTAATCTGAAATGCCGAAATACGATGTATTTATAAGCCATTGCACACGCGATGTTGCTGCTCGCAAGATCTACGATATTCTCAGGAGCAATGGTGTCAAATGTTGGATATCTCCAGATTGTATCACATACGACTATGTCGATGCCATTGCACAAGGTATTAAAGATTCGGAGCGTATGATTGTGTGCGTATCTCGGAATTCAATGAATTCCGAAGATGTGAAAAATGAAATGGAGCAAAATAAAAATCAGCGCAAGGGATTTATACCCATATTAATAGATGATGTTAGGTTGACAGACAAGTTCAGTTATTACCTTCAGCGCTATCAGATGCTTAGGTATAACGATCGGGATTTTGAGGATAAGCTCCTTAATTATTTTGGCAGGAGGAAGTGGCATGATTTCCGGCCTGCTACGGCAAAAAACAGTTACTCAAATAAGACATCATTTCAGATGCCTAAAGTGGGGGTAAACTACAGGTGGTTAATAGGAATAGTACTGTTTATTGCTGTTTTGGGTGGAATATACCAAATTCCTTATGTCAAAACCATGTTTTATACCACAATAGGCACGACCGATGCAAGTAGGCAAGCCGAGATTGGTGAGTACTACTATAGCAAAAAAGACTATGCCAATGCTATAGAATGGTGGCGCAAGGCTGCAGACCAAGGAAATGCAAAAGCTCAGACGGGTCTTGGCGAATGCTATGAAGACGGAAATGGTTTCGGGCAAGATTATGCCAAAGCTATAGAGTGGTACACAAAAGCTGAGGCGCAAGGTTACGCGCCGGCTCAGAATGCTCTCGGTATGTGTTACTTATATGGGCGCGGTGTTAAGCGCGATTTCGCGACTGCCATTGAATTGTTGACATATTCGGCGGAGCAAGGATATGCAGAAGCGCAGTATAATCTCGGTTGTAGATACGATTGTGGCGACGTAGTGACCAAAGATTATTCCAAAGCCGTAGAATGGTACTTAAAAGCTGCCGAGCAAGGGTTTGCGCTGGCTCAGAACGATCTCGGAGTATGTTATGAGAAAGGGGATGGCTTGGAGAAGAATCTTGGCAAAGCCGTAGAATGGTATACAAAAGCTGCCAAGCAAGGAAATCGGACTGCGCAGTGTAACCTTGCAAACTGTTATTATAACGGCGAGGGTGTTGAAAGGGATTATTCCAAAGCAGTTAAATGGTACTTAAAAGCTGCCGAGCAAGGGCATGCAAAATCCCAAAACTGGCTTGGTGCTTGCTATGGAACAGGTAAGGGAGTCGAGAAAAACTATGTGGAGGCAGCTAAATGGTATAGCAAAGCCGCAGAACAAGGCGACATGCGAGCTCAGAGTAATCTGGCCTTTTATTATTATAATGGGGATGGCGTTGAAAAGGATTTAGCAAAGGCGGCTGAATTGTGGGCTGAATCTGCAAAGCAAGGATTTGCAACTGCTCAATACCGGCTTGGGTCTTGCTATGAAAAAGGCGAAGGAGTTCCGAAAGATTATTCCAAAGCTATTGAATGGTACAAAAAAGCTGAAAAGCAAGGCAATGCTTCGGCTCAGAACGCTCTCGGTAGCTGCTATTTTTACGGTAACGGTGTGAAGAAAAACTATAAAACTGCTGTAGAATGGTTTCAAAAGGCAGCCGAACAAGGAGACTCGGAAGGCCAATTGAACTTGGGATTTTGCTATAATAACGGATATGGCGTTGACCAGGATTATGCCAAAGCCATAGAGTGGTATACGAAATCGGCCGAACAAGGGAACTCTTATGCCCAAAGAAATCTTGGGAACAAGTATTATGATGGTATAGGAGTGGCTCAAGATTATGCAAAAGCAGCGGAATGGTATGCTAAAGCCGCCCGTCAAGGGCATTCAGAAGCACAGTACCAACTGGGTCGTTGCTATGTTAGTGGCGAAGGCGTTGAAAAAAACATAGAAGAAGCCATGAAATGGTTTGCTAAATCTGCGGCACAAGGGTTTGCGGACGCGCAATATGCTCTGGGCATAGGTTATTATAACGGCGAGGGTGTTGAGCAAGATTATAAGAAAGCTGCCGAATGGCTTGGAAAAGCAATGCAAAATAACCATAGTGATGCCGCGGAGTTATATGCTCAAATCCCTGCCGAGTTTAAGAACTGATTCAAGACTTTTTATTAGCGGATTATAATAGGAGCAGTGAAAAAATTTTGAGCAGTTTAAGAACCCGTCCCAAAATATCTATTTAAATTTGGCAGGTTTGGATTTTGTGAGTAAATTTGTACTCATGAACTCTCGAATTTCCTCTATATGGCAATGGCTGCAACGATTCCTGTCGTTGCCCACTTTGGCTTGCTTGGCAATTGTGGCCTTCCTCATGTTTTATGGCGATAACTCTGTGAAATTTTCTATTGAACATGACCGTACAATAGACTCGCTGCGCCAGGAACTACAAGCCAACCGCGATACAATGTTATATTATCGTGGCTTGAACGAACGCCTTGCATCCGATCCCGAACTTATGGAACAAGTGGTGAGGGAGCAATATGGCATGAAACGCGCCAATGAAGACGTTTTTGTTATTAAAGACTAATTTCTGAGACTACATTGAAAAAGAATTCTCCACAGCCTCAAAGGCAGAAATCCACTCAAGTGCTCACTAATGTCGTAGCGCCGGTAGGACTTATACTTATCCTTTTAGCCACAGCGTCGGTTTTTTTCCTGATGAACGTAGATTGGGCGCAGAAAGCATATCCTTTCGTATACTCTGCAGGTGCACTGTTGGTATTGGTTTCAAGATTGTTTTCGCCTTATCGTGGCTCAGACCTTAAGCTCCGCCGTCTTCACAGGATTGAAGGTTGGTCCGGGATATTCTTCTGCGCAGCAGTGTTTTTCCTTTTCTACAACCAAGGACAACTACGCGATTGGTTGGCATTCACTTTGGCAGGAGCTGCAATCCAGATATTCACATCTATTGCAATTCCCGCACGTGAAATTAAATTAGATAAAGAAAAAGACAGTGGCAAAGAAAATCGTTGAAACTCCGCTGATGAAGCAATATGCCGAGATGAAATCTAAACATCCCGACGCTATTTTGCTTTTTCGTGTGGGCGATTTTTATGAAACTTTTTCCGACGACGCCATCGAAGCTTCGGAAATTCTGGGCATAACTCTTACGCGACGGGCCAACGGGTCGGCTCAATATGTAGAATTGGCCGGATTCCCCCATCATGCCCTCGACAGTTATCTGCCAAAGTTGGTCAGAGCAGGGAAGCGTGTGGCTATCTGTGAGCAGTTGGAAGATCCCAAACTCACTAAAAAACTTGTCAAGCGTGGCATAACCGAGTTGGTTACACCTGGCGTGGCCATGAACGATAATGTGCTTTCGCGTCGCGAAAACAATTGGTTGGCTGCAGTTCATTTTGGCAAAGCTTTGTGTGGAATTGCGTTTCTGGATATCAGTACGGGAGAATTCCTCACTGCCGAAGGAAGCCTGGACTATGTAGACAAGATTTTGGGCAATATGGCGCCAAAAGAAATGCTTGTTCAGCGAGGCCTCAAAAAACGTGCAGAAGCCGAATTTTCGCGCCCCTATCTCACTTTTGAACTTGAAGATTGGCTCTTTACAAGCGAGGCAGCTCGCGACCGCCTGCTCAAACAATTTGCTACGGCCTCGCTCAAGGGATTCGGTATTGATAGTATGCCATCGGCAATAATTGCAGCCGGGGCGATACTCCATTATCTTGACCTTACTCAGCACAAACAAATAAAGCATATAACGGCTATTTCCCGTATAGAGGAAGAGCGATATGTGAGGCTTGACAGATTCACTGTCCGTAATCTTGAACTTATTGAACCGCTCGACAGTGAGGGCAAAAGCCTTTTGGGGGTAATAGACCGCACTCTCAGTCCAATGGGAGGACGGTTGCTACGTCGTTGGCTGCTCTTCCCCCTCAAAGATCCTAAAGCTATAAACGAACGCTTAGATATAGTAGAATACTTTTTCCGCAAACCCGACGACAGAGACACCGTCTGTGAAATACTGAAAACGATAGGCGATTTGGAGCGACTTGTCTCAAAAGTAGCTTGCGAGAGAATAGTGCCTCGGGAAATGATTCAGATTCGCAATGCCTTGCTTGCTATTGCTCCGCTCAGAGAATTATGTCTTGCATCGGGTTTGGGGCATTTGGTGGCTATAGGTGAGCAGTTGAATCCATGCACGGTTATTTGCAATAGAATTTCCAACGAGATTCCGGATGATGTGACAGGTAAGGCCGATTTTATTAAAAGCGGTGTGGATCAGGAGTTGGATCACCTGCGTAGCATAGCATATCAAGGCAAGGATTTCCTTGCCAAGTTGCAGGCCCGTGAAATTGAAGACACGGGCATTACATCGCTCAAAATAGGCTATAACAATATATTTGGCTACTATATAGAGGTAACCAACACACATAAAGCTAAGGTGCCTCAGACATGGATTCGCAAGCAAACCCTGGTGAACGCCGAGCGTTATATTACTCCGGAGCTTAAGGAATATGAGACTCAGATTCTTGGCGCACAAGAAAAAATAGAGGCTATTCAGGCTCGTATATTTGCCAATCTCGTATCGGCATTGGCACAATATATACCGGCATTGCAACTTAATGCCGCTTTAGTAGCCCGTCTGGATGTGCTTAATGCATTTACCAGAGTTGCTATGGAGAATAAATACAACCGTCCGGTGGTAGACGATTCATTAGATCTGGAATTGGTTGAGGCACGTCATCCGGTGATAGAAAAACAATTGCCGGCGGGAGAGCCATATATATCCAACTCGGTGCATCTGAGCAACGAGGGCATGCAGATTATGATGATAACCGGCCCAAACATGTCGGGTAAGTCGGCTCTCTTGCGTCAGACGGCTCTAAACGTTATTCTCGCTCAGGTAGGTTGCTTTGTTGCTGCCGAAAGTGCAAAAATAGGCGTGGTAGACAAGATATTTACCCGTGTCGGGGCAAGCGACAATATTTCGTTGGGTGAATCTACTTTCATGGTAGAGATGAACGAGGCGGCCTCTATACTGAACAACATGAGCCAGCGCTCATTGATACTCTTCGACGAGTTGGGACGAGGAACTTCTACCTACGACGGAATTTCTATTGCATGGGCCATTGTAGAGTATATACACGAATATGGCCAGATACATCCCAAAACTCTTTTCGCTACTCATTACCATGAGCTAAACGACATGGAGCGCTCATATGCCAGGATTGTCAATTTCAATGTCTCTGTGAAGGAAATTGATGGTAAAGTGGTTTTCTTGCGCAAATTGGCTCGCGGAGGAAGCGAACACAGCTTCGGTATACATGTTGCAAAATTAGCCGGTATGCCACAGAATATAGTCTCAAGGGCCGATGAAATTTTGTTGCAGCTGGAGGGGGCCACACAAGAGACTGGGCAGAAAAACTCTAACCCGAAAAACCGCCGTGGTAAAGCCCGTATTTCTCTGCCTGCTTCTGAAACCGTTGCGGGTATGCAGTTGTCGTTCTTTCAATTAGACGACCCTGTTTTGAGTCAGGTGCGTGATGAGCTTTTGGAAGTCGACATTAATAATCTTACACCTTTGGAGGCTCTCACAAAGCTCCACGATATAAGGAATATTTTAACAGGTAAACATTCGTAATATTTCCATGGATAACGATTTTGATGGACACGCAGTCATAGACATGCGCCCGGTGAAAACTCAAGAAGAATACAATCTTCTCCAACAATTATATATCGATAGTTTTCCACCCGAAGAACGTCGTCCCTGGGACAAGGTAGTGAATCCCGAGCTTGAGGAAGACGGCCGTGCATTGGCCATACATTTCAAATTAGGTTCGGAGGATTTTAGATTGTTCGGGCTTATAACTCTATGGAATTTTGACGATTTTGTATATATAGAGCATTTCGCCATATATCCGGAGTGCCGCAACTTGGGTGTAGGATCTTTGCTGATAAGGGCTTTGAAAGAATCTATGAAGCATCCAATTGTACTCGAAGCGGAATTACCTGGCTCAAACGATATGGCCGAGCGGCGGATTGCTTTCTACGAGCGAAATGGTTTGGTGCCGCTGCACCACGACTATGTTCAGCCGCCGGTTACTCCTGGACAACCTGAATTGCCTCTTCTCCTTTTATCGTCTGAACCCGATATTGATGTAGACTATGTAGAAGCAGTGCTTCGTCGTTGTGTTTACAAAGTGGATTAGGCTACTTTTACGGCTTCTTTATTAACACGGAATCCGAGTTCTTTCCTGTTGGCCAATAGCACCATAGAATATGCTATTGCCGACATGCCTACACCTACAAAGTTGATGAGACCGAAGAAGCCGCCCAAGCCAGCCCAAGACATTATAAATAACAGGGATAAGTAGTAATTGGCGTATTTGAGCTTACGGATAAAGAAATAAAGGCCAAGGAAAAATAGCACATGCGCTATAAGGCCTATCCAACCGATGGTAATGTAAACCTGTATAGGTATTATTTCAACGCCCGTTGCAACTTCTTCTGCCTTCGTGACATCGCTATAGTATTCATTATCTATGATGAATTTGGAATTGTGTGTTTCCTGTTGGTGAAGGAAACCTAAGCCTATCCATTGACGTTTATAGAAACTCACAAGATCCAATTTCGGTATTGCCTGTGCCATACGGCCGGATGCGAATTCTGCTAAATCCTCGTCGTCTACAGCAGAAGTAAGATCGACGATCTGCTCTATCGACGATCGTATGCGCAATGCCGATTGACCCTCTGAGTTTTTGCTCGGAAGGAAACAATCTATTGCAAAGATTAGCCCGAAAGCTATGATGCATCCTCCAAATAGTTTTATGATCTTCTTTACAGAACCTTGGAACAATACATATCCAATCATAAAGCCGGTAATGATGGTAAAGGTCTGTGTAACAAACAAACCGCCTACCAACACAATCCATTGCCATGTTTTGATGCTATACAGACGCGATAGCGGATAAAGGCCAAGAGCAAGAAAGATTATACCGGCCGGGTATTTTCGCTCCGGTGCAAGACGGAATATGTTGATGATAGGATTCCAAAATGTACTCTCTCGCCCATACCATGAATATGTACACGGCATAAATACGTTTCCCTTGATAATGAGGGCATCTAAAAGGTAAAACACCCCAAAAATTATGAAATATGGGAAAATGCGTTTGAAAAAGGTGTCTATGCTGAATTCTTTGCCCGCAAAGGCTGCCAATGGAACGAGGAAGAAGATAAACGAGACGTATTGACGCATAATCTTGAACTGAACCGACATCGATTCCCAGGAGGTACGCGCAAGGAGCACAAGAACAAGAAAATACAGAAAATACCATACTAACGTTTTGATGACAATGGGCGGTTTCTTCATTATGAACAATAGTCCGAATGAGGCTACAAGCGCAAAGTCGTATTCTTTAACAAATAGCCATTTGAGGCTGATAAGGCCGAATCCTCCGCAGAACAACATCGTCATTATGATGAAATCGTAGCGGTCTCGTCGCCATGCATCAAAAATTAATCCTAAAACGATAACTATGGCCGGATAGAAACTCAAGCCCAAAGCCATCATGCTGAACATAAACAATAACGGATACCGGTAAGCACCTTTCTCCAATTGGAGAAGGGGCTTGCCGGTATGTTTGTCTTTTGTTAAGCTGGTGGCTATAGCGCTCATTATTGCTTGCTGTGATAGCCGTAGGACTTGCCGGAGTTGGTGCCGTTGATTACAAGCGACAATTTCTTCAAGCGGTGTTGCTCGTAGATTTCATTAACGCTTTCCAATGCCGACAGAGAGGTATGGTTGGCTCGGCATACGTAAATTGATGCGTCGGCCAATCGGTTCAAAGTAAATGTGTCGCTCACAGAGCCGATAGGAGCCGTATCAACTATAATATAGTCATAGATATTGCGCAGTTCGGCAAACATGCTGTCTACCTTCTCCGAAAGTAGCAGTTCTGCCGGATTTGGTGGCACGGGGCCGGCAACTATAACGTCGAGTCCTGCAGTTTCAGGAGCTTTCACAATAATATCGTTGAGCGATAAGTTTTGGTTGGACAGGTATTGAGTGAGACCGTAGCGCGGATTTATGCCCAGATAACGCGCTAATTGAGGCCTGCGTACATCCATGCCTATAAGCAATACCTTGTTGCCCAATAGCGCCATAGAAGCTGCCAAATTTAGCGAGATAAAACTTTTGCCTTCGCCAGGCTCGGTAGATGTGATGAGTACAACCTTGTCGCGTGCATCGTTGAGGATAAATAACAGGTTAGTACGCATCAGGCGGAACAATTCTGCCGAAGATGTGGTTGCATCTTCTCCAACTACCAGACGTGAACCAGATTTATCTATACACATTTCGCCCAAGATAGGTACGTCGGTAACACGTTCAACATCTTCGCGGCTTTCAAAGCGGTTGTAGATGAGTTTACGCGAGGCAAAGAAGATTGGAGGTATTACCAGACCAAAGCAGAAAGCAAGAAGCAAAATCATCTTTTTGCTCAAACCCAAAGGTTCGCTCAAGGTATATGCCTCGTCGATAATCAATCCTTTAGGAGCTGCATTGGCAAGAATAATAGCATTTTCTTCGCTGCGTTTAAGCAGGAACATGTATATTTCCGATTTTATGGAGAGCTGGCGGTAGAGATTGCGGTATTCGCGTTCTTGTTCGGGAATTCCGCCGAGGCTGTTTTCCAATGAGTTCATTTCTCTTTTCACATCGCGCAAAGCTATTTCGGCGCTTTGGCGTTGCTTGTAGGTCGATTCCAAAATATTGGCTCGCAATGCTTTGATGCGATCCTCCATTTGACGGAGATATTCGTTTTGCGGCGATGCTGTTTTTATCAGTTCGTTGCGTGCGAGGATAATGTCATTGTAGCTTTGTATGTTTGCTTGCAGTGCCTCGTTGTCTACAGTCATAGGGAAGAGGTTGAATGCATTTGCTGGATCGCGCAAGAAATCCGTTGTAAGAGATATAATCTCAAGCTGTGTTTCTGCGGCAAGGAGTTCTTCTTCCAATCGGGCTCGTTTTTTTGTCTGAAAAGCGCTTTCTGTTGCCACATCCACTATGTTGTGCAATTTCTTGTATTGTTCAACATTGGTTTCTGCTTGAGTCAATTCTTTAGAAACCAAATCTATACGGTTGTTCAAGAAATTCGCGGTCAGCTCGCCTTGGTTATTCTTTTGGCTCACTGCGCGTAGATTGTATTTTTCAATTATATCGTTGAGGACATCTTTGCCATAGTCTGGATTGGTGGTGTTGATACTCAGTGATATCACATTACTCCGTTTGGATGCAATCTCGTTATGGACATTTAGATCCAGCGATTCTGCTGCTGCATCATAGCCACTGAATGTTATTTTCGTAGTAACACTTTCGCCTGAGGGATAGTGTGGTGTTGTCATTACGGTGAATTGCCCTACGGGAGTGTCTATATTGTATGGCAGGCTCACCTTTTTTGCTTTGGCAACTGTTTTGCGGCGGTATTTGGCTTCTATGTTGGCCTTCCCTTCGCCCGATACGCTTATTTTAAAGCTCACGGAGTTGCGCAACGTGTCGGCAAGACCTTGTGGCGCTACGACATCTACAGGATATTCAGGATATGCATGATAATAACCGATGAATCCGGTATGTACTTTATGTTCGACGTTCAGACGCAGTTCTTTGGCTACTTGTGCGTAAAGGCTGTGACTCGAAATCATGAATATTTCGTCTTCCACATATCCGTCGGATCCGAAAAGGTCGCTCAATGCTCCCATAGCATCGGCCATTCCTTCCTTTTGTTGCGATATGAGCACATTGGCTTTGACTGCATATTCCGGTTGTTTTACTTTTATAAACAAGAAACCCAGTGCAACGCACACAACAGCGGATATTACAAACCAATACCACTTGGAGAGGTATCGGTTTAATGTGGATTTTATATCTATGAAATCTGAGTTTTTAGATCGTGCCATGATTACGCTTAATATTAGTTTTTAACCGTCAACGCTATAACAAGAGATGCTATGACAGAGGCTGCGCTCACTATCGTAGATATGATAGAGAGCTTGAAGCCGTTGTTCTGGTTATATTTTGAATTGTCCTGGCGAACTTTATTGGGAGCAACGTAAATATAATCGTTGGGTTGAAGATAATAGTAGGGCGATGTAAGAATATCTGAATTGTTAAGATTCAGGTGGACGTATTTGCGTGTGCCGTTTTCTTCACGAATCAAGAGCACATTATTGCGTTCGCCATATTCGGTAAGGTCTCCTGAGGCTGAGAGTGCTTCCAAAATTGTAAAACGGTTTCGGGTAACTCGTAAAGTCTGGGGAGTATTAACTTCTCCGGCTACAACCACCGTGAAATTCTGTAATATTACCGTTACGTTGGGGTCGCTCACGTCTTTTGAAATCATTTTTGTTATCAATTCGCGTATTTGCTCCACATTGAGGCCTGCAACATGCACCTTGCCCAAAATAGGCATCTGGATATTACCCTCGGTATCCACTACATAGCTCATGCTTCTCACTGTCCCTGAGTTTACCATGTCGGCGCGGGTCGACGGGTTGATAAGCGGTTGGTTATAGAGCGACGTAGCTCTGGGATTAGACGAATTTATAATAATGGTAAGTTCATCATCAGGCATAATGGTGGGTAGATACTCTTGTGCAGGCAAAGTACCCTCGCTGATTTCGCTTATGTCGGTAAAGTATGGTAATACTGTTTTTTTTGAGCAACTTGTAAAAGACAAGATGCATATAACGGCAGTTAAGAAAAGTGTGCTCGCTTTCATTAGTTATATTATTTATCTAAGTGAATAAACGTAATACACCCTCCCTTTATTATGTTTGTGTTAAAAAAAATAATAAAGGGTGGGTGCAGACGATTTTTTCTCTTACATAAGGTTGCGGTAGCGGCGACGGGGCAATTCTTTGCCGCCGTTTAGGCGTTTCTTGTATTCTTCATAGTCGGAATAAGAACCCTCATAGAACACTACGTTGCCATCGGGCTCAAACGAGAGGATGTGGGTGCATATGCGGTCCAAGAACCAACGGTCGTGGCTAACTACCACAGCACATCCGGCAAAATCTTCCAAGCCTTCTTCAAGTGCGCGGAGGGTGTTCACGTCGATGTCATTGGTAGGTTCGTCAAGAAGAAGAACGTTGCCTTCTTCTTTGAGTGCCATTGCAAGGTGAAGGCGGTTGCGTTCGCCGCCGGAGAGAACTCCTATTTTCTTTTCTTGGTCGGCTCCGGTGAAATTGAAACGCGACAGATATGCTCGTGCGTTTACATCGCGCCCTCCCATTCGGAACGATTCTACCCCTTGGGAAATTACCTCGTAAACTGTGCGTTCCGGCAAAAGATCGTGGTGCGTTTGGTCTACATAGGCAACTTTTACGGTTTCTCCTACCTCAAAGTTGCCGCCATCGGGGGATTCCTGCCCCATGATAAGACGGAAAAGGGTGGTTTTACCGGCTCCGTTGGGTCCGATAACTCCCACTATGCCGTTTGGCGGAAGTGCAAACGAAAGGTCGGAGAAAAGGACTTTCTTGCCGAACGCTTTGGCGAGATGTTGGGCTTCAATTACTTTGTTGCCAAGACGAGGCCCGTTTGGTATAAATATTTCAAGGCGTTCCTCGCGTTGTTTCTGGTCTTCGTTGAGTAGCTTGTCGTATGAATTAAGACGCGCTTTACCCTTGGCTTGACGGGCTTTAGGCGCCATTCTCACCCATTCTAATTCGCGTTCGAGTGTCTTGCGGCGTTTAGAAGCCTGCTTTTCTTCCTGCGCCATACGTTTGGTCTTTTGATCCAACCACGATGAGTAATTCCCTTTCCAAGGTATCCCTTCGCCACGGTCAAGTTCCAAAATCCAACCGGCTACGTGGTCAAGGAAATAGCGGTCGTGGGTAATAGCTATAACCGTTCCGGGATATTGTTGCAGATGTTGCTCAAGCCAATCAATGGATTCTGCGTCCAAGTGGTTGGTAGGTTCGTCAAGAAGCAATACGTCGGGCTGTTGGAGCAATAGGCGGCACAAGGCGACGCGGCGGCGTTCGCCTCCAGAAAGTGTCGATACGTTTTGGTCGTCTGGAGGGCACTGCAATGCGTCCATGGCACGTTCAAGCTTAGAGTCTATATTCCATGCATCGGCAGCGTCTAATGCGTCTTGAAGCTCGGTCTGACGCGCTATCAAGGCATCCATCTTGTCGGGGTCTTCAAGCACGTCGGGATCACCGAAAGCTTCGTTGACCTTGTCGAATTCGGCAAGAAGGTCCATGATTGGCTGGACGCCTTCGCGGACAACCTCAAGTACCGTCTTGTCGGGGTCAAGTTTGGGTTCTTGTTCAAGGTATCCAACGGTATATCCCGGTGAAAAAACAACCTCGCCCTGATATTCTTTGTCTATACCGGCAATGATTTTCAACAGCGAAGATTTTCCCGATCCGTTAAGACCGATGATGCCTATTTTAGCACCGTAGAAAAAAGAGAGATATATGTTTTTGAGAACTTGTTTCTGAGGTGGATAGGTCTTGGAAACACCTACCATTGAGAATATTACTTTTTTATCGTCGGCCATGGTTTTTCGTTTTTGTTTTAAAACTTATTTATTTGCGTCGTGCCGTGGGGGCGAATTTCACAGGGTAATCAACTCGTATTTTACCCGAAGCGATGTTGGCAAGTTTATTGCGGATGAGTTGCTTGCGGATGGCTGAAATATGGTCTATAAACATCTTGCCTTCCAAATGGTCGCATTCGTGCTGGACTATGCGGGCTAAGAAACCGCTTATCTCTTCATCGTGTGCCTGGAAATTCTCGTCGAGATATTTGAGGCGGATATGTTCTACTCGGGGAACATTTTCGCTGATACCCGGAAGGCTGAGGCAACCTTCGCTGCGCGAAATTTTATCTCCCTCAAGGATTTCTATCTCCGGATTGATAAGAACCATCTTTTTACCGGCGCAATCTGCAAACGCATCCGAAACGGGATCGGCATCTATAACTACGAGGCGTATGTTTAAACCTATCTGTGGGGCTGCAAGACCAACTCCCTCCGATTCATACATTGCCTCAAACATGCGCGAAATCAAGTCGCCAAGACCTTGGTAGTCTTGTGCCAACGGCTCCGAAATATTTCGCAAAACCGGGTGGCCATAGAGATATATTGGTAGTTTCATATATTATTATAATTTTTGCTTTGGAGATAATCGTTGAGAATTATTGCCGCAGATATTTCGTCGACAAGAGCTTTGTCGCGACGTGCCATCTTACCCAAACCTCCGTCAATCATGGCACGATGCGCCAATACCGAAGTAAAACGTTCATCGTAAAATTCTATAGGAATTTCCGGTAGAGCTTTGTGCAGACGGGCTATGGCAGGCCGCATATAGCGTTGAGACTCCGAAGGCTCGTCGCGTAAAGTTCGGGCTTCGCCGACTATTATGCCGTCTAATCCCTCTTTCTGTGCATATTGCTTGACGAAATCTATCAATTTAGATGTTTCTACGGTAGTGAGTCCGTTGGCTACGATACGCAAAGTATCGGTCACGGCTATGCCGCAACGTTTGCGCCCGAAATCTATGCTCATTAGTCGGCCCATTTCTTTGCAAAGATACGCAAAAATACCCACATTGCCAAAATAACGGAAATGGGGCAACTATGCTATTATGAGCTACATTATTTTTTCTATCGTTTTGACAGGTTTGCCTCCGAAATATTCCACTATGCAATAGGATATGGCTGAGCATAGCACTATTGGAAGAAAAACTATATAGTTGCCGGTCATTTCTACGGCAAGAAACATCGACATCAAAGGTGCGCGCACTACTCCGGCCATTACCCCGGCCATACCTATCAAGGCGAAATCGGCAACAGGTAGATGTGTGCCGCAGAAAGTATTGAGCATTCCCGAGAATACCAGACCTGCAAAACATCCGGCAAACAACGCCGGTGCGAAATCGCCGGCTACACCACCATTGGTCGTCGCGCCCGCTGCAAGGCTTTTAACCACTGCGATACCTACGGCTGTTATCATAACAACTGTTATGGAATTACTACCCGAGAGTATGCTGCCTTTGGTTATCGCGTGGAGATTACCGCGCAATATATCTCCCATCACATCATACCCCTCGCCATAAAGAGCAGGGAATACATAAAGCAGAACCCCAACCACTATACCTCCCAATATAGCTTTTAACCATTGGCTCTTTACGCTGGCAAACGCCTTGCCCATCTGCTTCATTATTGCAGAGTAATATATGGCATATGCTCCGCAAAATAAGCCGAAGACCGCTGTGTATATATAGTGTACAGGTTCAAAGGCTGCAAGGGTGCCTAAAGGAAGATCAAAAGTGAATCCTGTGAAGATATAGCATGTCAGCGATGCTATGAGGCATGCAAGTAGGATAAGGAGGGTAATGAATGTATTAACCGGCAATTTCAAGACTTCCAACGCGAATAGCATCCCGGCCACGGGGGCCTTGAAAATTGCCGCGATTCCGGCTCCGGAACCGCAACCGAGCAAAAGCCTGGTATTGTCGGATGTAATACCAAATAGTTGTGCCATGCGGCTTCCTACTCCGGCCCCGCATGTGGCTATTGGACCCTCCGACCCTGCAGAACCGCCGAAGCCAAGCGTAAAAGTACCCGTTACCACAGGCCCCCACACAAAGTATCCCGGAAGACGGTATGATTTTTCCTTCAAATCGGCAACTATCTTGTCTACCCCGTGAGCTATATCTTTGCCTATTATGAACTTAAGTATAACTGCAGTGCCCAAGAAGCCTATAAGTGGCAAAATCAATAAAATCGCATTGTTCCCTGCCATATGGTAGCCTTCCTGCACCAGTTTTGCCATATGCCCTATACACCACTTAAAAACCACGGCGGCAAGACCTGTGGCAATACCGGTTACTACGGCTGCTACCACAAGAAATAATTTTTCGGGAAAATGATTCCGCGCTTTTCCCATAAATAATTGCCATCTTCCGGTCGGGCTTTCTTTTTTTGATGTAGGTTCCATGTTTGGCGGAGATATTTACTTTCAAACATCTGCCCAAAGAGTTTGGTTCTCATCGCGTATACATTCCACTTGCACAGTTGCTGCAGATTGTGTAATTTTGCCTATTATTTCTCACTCCAAATTATAAAAAAGATTATTATGGCAAACTGGTTTGAATGCAAAGTCAGATACGATAAACTCCAGGAAAACGGTTCGGCTAAAAAAGTTACCGAGCCTTATCTCGTTGATGCATTGTCTTTTACAGAGGCTGAAGCCCGAATAACAGAAGAACAGACGCCTTTCATTTCCGGCGAATTTTCAGTTTCTGCTGTCAAACGCACTAAAATTGCAGAAATTTTCTGGAACGAAGGAGGAGATCGTTGGTATTTGGTTAAAGTCGGTTTCATAACCATAGACGAAAAAACAGCTGTGGAAAAAAGGTCGGCGTCCCTCATCCTTGTCCAGGCTTCAAATTTTAAAGAAGCTTTTGAAAATTTCAACAAAGGAATGGAAGGCACTCTCGCCGATTTCGACATCATGTCAATCTCCGAAACGCCTCTCATGGACGTTTACAAAATGAAAGTCATAGACTGATATCTATCAAATGGCTTCCGATATCAAAAATAACCTCGACGCTCTGCGAAAAACTATTCCGCAAGGCGTCGATTTGGTTGCCGTTTCAAAATTCCACCCGGCAGAGATCATTATGCAAGCATACGAAGCCGGACAACGTATTTTTGGCGAAAGCCGTATTCAGGAATTGGATGCAAAAGCCAAGGAGCTGCCTCAAGATATCCGTTGGCATTTTATCGGACATCTCCAGACAAATAAAGTTAAGCAACTCATAGCCATTAAACCAGCCTTGATAGAAAGCATAGATAGCTGCCGTCTTCTTGATATTGTAGATAATCATGCGTTAAGTCAAGGCTTTGCCGCAAAAGTGCTCCTGCAAGTACACGTAGCCCAAGAAGATACTAAATTCGGTTTCTTGCCCGACGAGCTTTTGCAATATTTCAGAGAGAGGCGTTTCGAAAAACTCAAGTCCACTCATATTTGCGGTATCATGGGTATGGCCACAAACACAGATTCCGTCGAGCGTATTACCCAAGATTTCACGCAGATTGCCGATTTGAAAAAACAAATACTTGAAATAGCCCCGGATCTCAGAGGTTTTAACCTCATTTCAATGGGTATGAGCGACGATTACAGCATAGCAATAGACTGCGGCTCAAACCTCGTAAGAATAGGAACTGCAATTTTCGGATCTCGCCAATATTGACAGTCAAAGTTGATAAATAATAAAACATAAAAAATGGCTATGCATCGCATAGCCATTTTTTATGTTTTATGGAAGCAATTGTTATTCTGCAACAACCTCAAAAGGAATTTCTGCAGAAACCTCTTTGTGGAGGCGGATAATGGCAGTATAGTTGCCGACTTCCTTCACTGCTTGCTTCAATTCGATAATCTTGCGGTCTACATCGAAGCCGAGTTTTTCCAATGCTTCTGCAATTTGGATAGCGTTTACAGAACCGAAGATTGTGCCGGTAGCCGATGTTTTGGCTCCGATTGTCAAGCTTACTTCCTGCAATTTAGCTGCCAATGCTTCTGCGTCGGCTTTGATTTTTGCCAACTTGTGGGCGCGTTGACGCTGGTTTTCGGCCAATACCTTAAGAGCCGAAGGTGTAGCTATTACGGCCTTGCCGGTTGGGATAAGGTAGTTGCGGCCATAGCCGTCTTTTACTTCTACTACGTCGTCCTTGTATCCGAGGCCCGAAACGTCTTCTTTGAGAATAATTTTCATATCTTCTGGGCTGTTAAGGGTTATTTCATAAGGTCGGTTACATAGGGCAAGAGTGCCAAGTGACGGGCACGCTTAACGGCCTGTGCTACGCGGCGCTGGAATTTCAACGAAGTGCCCGTGATGCGGCGAGGTAGGATTTTGCCCTGCTCGTTCAAAAATTTCTTCAAAAATTCCGGATCTTTGTAGTCTACGAAATTGATACCGAATTTTTTGAAACGGCAATATTTTTTCTTCTTCACGTCAACCGACATCGGGGTGAGGTAACGAATTTCAGACTGTGATTGTGCCATGATTTATGCCTCCTGATTTTCTGTGGGTTGAACTTGGGGTTGTGCGGCACGGCGTGCGCGGCGTTTTGCGGCATACTGTGCTGCATATTTGTCCTGACGGAATGTGAGCCAACGGATCACGCGTTCGTCGCGGCGATATGCGGTCTCAAGTTTGCGGATCAAGCTCGGATCGGCTTCAAATTCTACAAGAGTGTAAAAGCCGGTCGATTTCTTGTCGATGGGATAAGCAAGTTTGCGGAGACCCCATTCTTCGGTGTTCACCACTGTTGCGCCGTTCTCGGCCAACATATTGGTGAATTTTTCTACCGCTTCCTTCATCTGTGCATCAGACAAAACGGGAGTTAAAATGAAAACGGTTTCGTACTGCATCGTTTAAGATGGTTAAGTAATTAATTTTGTGAGTTATAGATCGGTTATTCCAAATCTGGCTGCAAAATTACTAAAAATTTTGCCCATTTCCAAATTATCTCATGAAACTTTATTAAAACACAGGCTCTTTCATCGGTTTTGAACTCTATGTTTTGATCTCTAATATAATAAGTGTTAATTGATAGGTGAGATTCTTACCATTTCTTCATACCATTTCCTTGGGTGAAACTTGTCGCTTTGTTGGTAGGCTTCTTCAAACAAAGGATATAGTTCACGATACTTTTTGCCTTGACGGATGATTTCTCTCAAATCGGAAGTGTCAAGAGGTATTATCTTCATGCCAGTAATAAAATCATCCTCATTTTGAGTATCATAGTAAGGGATATGCTTACGGTTTTTGAAATCGCTTATAACATTGACATCAAGATATGTTGTGGCAAAAATACAGTAATTATGGAAATTGCGAGTACGTAATAAATGCCTTCCAAGATGACGAGAAACAGGTTCCATTTCCATGCGTCTTTGATTTGTGCCATCAGCCAATGTTGCTTCAAGGAGGAGATTGTGCTTAGGATAGAAAGGAGGCCAAGCATTATATTCATATACAATGTCAGCTTCTCCACCAGCAGCATGGGTTACAGGTAATAAATCTGCATCCAATGAGAGTTTAAGATAATCAAGAATACGACCCTTAAATTCGCTTGTTTTATACCAGATAATACCAAGAACATACTCAAAAATAGTTGGAATGTCAGCGTTGTCAGATACTGCTTTAGAAATTGCATCGTCATTTCTTGAATCAAAATTGTCAAGCAATTCTATAAGTTGTTCATCAGAAAAACGGGTTGCAATCATATTTTTGAAGCGGTCATATCTCAGGTTCTCAACCTCTGAATAGATCTCGTCAATAGAATTAAGTTCGGTTCCCATCTCATCATTGAGTGCATCAAGAAGTTGCTGCTCGCTAAGGCTCAAAGACGGGCATATATCTTCCAAATTATTGAGTTGTTCCAGATTCTCCGCTTCGGTATATGCAAGTTTATATAATTCAGACATTGCTGAAATAAAGAATGGTTTAGGGACAATGTCATATTTAAGCTGCCCATCCTCAAAAAGGATAATATTAGACAACTTAATATAGCGACGATTTAGGTCAAAATAATCGCGTAATGTAGATTTGACCTTAAATAAATGTAAGTACTTGAAGAATACTTCTTTAAGTTCGGTCTCAGTATTTACATGCGTAAACTCTGTTATGTTAAGATGAGAGAGTGGATCATTTTTAATTGCTTTAGCAGAGACGGAGTTGAATAGTAATTCTCTCCAATAGCTGCCCACTTGGATGTCCTTAGATATATTGTAAACCTCAATAACTGCATCCGAATTATTATCTACAAAAAGCCGTCTAAGCGCAAGATAAAATGGGAAATAGATTTTATCATATATACGGCTCTTTCTATTTATGCCTATTGCTGTGACAAGTTCCTCTGAAACCTCTGAGTTAGTCCACGCATAGTATGCATCTTGATAATTCTTTTGACGCATTATGTGCTGATATATAATGTCATCCAATGAAATATTGCCATTGCGAAACATAGTTATTGCATTAACTATGTTCGCTGTTGTCTCCTCGGAAATACACAAAGGGGCAAGGTAGGTGAACTCCTCAAAAGAAAGTGGACCAACTTTTGAAAGGAGATACAAAAGCACTACAAAAGGCCGTACATACCCGTCTTTTAATGAGATGGAATATTTGAGGAGCTGAGAAAGATAAATGATACTATCACTGGATATGGACAAAATATTTTTAGAGGTATACTCACCGCTACGCGAGATTTTAAGAATGGCTTTTCCAACTTCGGTTAAACGGTGGTTACGGTTGATAACGCCAATGTCCACAAGTCCTGATGTTTTCTGACGAGCTGCTTTATATTTGATTTTATCATCTCCAGTGGTGAAACCGTTGGCGCGCATAAAATCATAATACCGATTTTTGATTTCGTAAATATTATACGGCTGATTAGGGAGAAGGTATTCTTTTTCCCAGCCGCATTTTGCATTTTGCTCATCTTCCCAAAATTCGGACAGTAATTCAAGTTGTCTCTCAATTGAAAAGTTCATTTGTTTGGTTCGGAAAGAAGTGGTTCCGAAATTCCAAACAAATGTATTATACGCCAAGTGGTTCAAAATGTATTCTAAATCCTTGTCGCCCATATTCTTCAGGGTTATTATAGTTCGTTACCAAAATTTCTTGTGTTCTTGAATCTTTCCCTTTTACCTGATAATTGGAATTACTGTAATCCATTTGGATTTGATTCAAATTATAGTTATTGTCATTGATCCAATTACGCAAAATAAGGTTTTCTCTACCTTTGTGACTAAGTACGTTAGATAAAGCAAAATGTATCCCTCTACCGTTAAGTTCATCTAGAAAGAGAAGTAAATCGTATTCGTCTTGTTCTGTCCAACCTCCATTCTCGTTATATGTTGCACCTGTTATAAGATATGGAGGATCAACATAAACAAGACTATTCTCCGTGAGAAAATCGGTGTTAAAGTGCCTGAAGTCAAAGTTTGATATAGTTGTTTCTTGACTTTGCAAAGCAATCATAAATTTCTTAAGTTTATTTTGTAACACCTTATTAAAATCTCTTTTGCCGACAGGAAGATTATAGTCTCCCTGAGAGTTAAATCTTATTTGATTGTTAAATCCGAAAATGATCAAAGTGTAAAGTAGAGTATAATAGTAGTCATCATGTTCAAGACGAGAGTTAAATTCATCGCGCAGCGCTATGAATTTTTCACGATTATACTCGGAAACTCCTTTCATGCAATTCCCTCCATAATATGCAAAATTATGGTCGGAAGTACGAGAAAACTCATATCTATCAATGATATGATTAATTTCTTGAATAAGCAAATCCGGGTCTTTTGTGGCAAACATGCTCAAAAGTCCTATAAGTTGCGAAGATATGTCATTATATATATGATGTCCAGCTCGCGTATTGATGCCGACATTACATCCACCGCAGAATAAATCAACAAAATGGTCTATATACAATGGGAAATATGGTAAAACTTGATCAAGGATGCGAGCCTTACCGCCAATATAATTCAACGGTGAAACCGTGAAAAATTTATTCATCTCTGAACGTCGCATAGAAACAGCCTTTCTTGGTTTCCCGTATTCTCACCCTTCCCAGCAGAAAAAGGTCTATAATCAGTTGTAAATATTTTGACTTCTCCCTTGGCAGAAAGTATGCGTAAAATTTCTTCATCAGAAATTTTTGCATTACTCCTTACCTGTAATTTTTTCCCATTATTATTGTAGGAAAGAAGAATGTAGCGAGTATTTAGCTTATCCACAAGTTCTTCAAGTTGGGCTGACGCGGTAGTTCTGCAATACTCGCTTTTCATTTGAGTTCTATCCATTTTTCGAGCGACACCAAAAACCTCTGGCTTCTCCCAAAGAGCAAGGTTTTCTAATAGGTGGTATGCATCACAGTACTGTCTTGAATTATAAGGAGGATCAAGATACGCAATATCGCAATTAATGGTGTCAGCGATAGCATTGGCATCACTGTTTAGAATTATGTTATTAGGTGCTAAAGTATAATCAATATTTGGCAATCTAAGATTTATTTCCTTTGGCAGATTTGCACCTTGAATAAAAGAATCATAATGACCGCAAGTTGCAGCGATTCTATCCATTGAGTAAAACAAAGATGTTATTATCAATGCCCATTCGCGTTGATTGATTCTTTCAGAAGAAAGGTATTTGTCAACAGTATCTCGAATATACCCTATTTTTTGGCAGACTATTCTACTAAAATATGTGTTAGAGAAAGTCTCACTAAAATAATTACATTCATCAGATGCGTCATAGTTATTGAAATAATTAAGAATTTCAATAACCTTAACCTTGTCAAAAGGTTCTGAAGAAAACCATGCCAATGAAGTTATATAGTTGCTGCGCATTAGGTCGTTTACAAAAAGGCGACAATTAGTAAAAGCCGAAGCAACAGCGCCCGTCCCTGCAAAAACATCAAAAAAAGAATGAACATCGGTGCAGTGACGGTCTACTACTCCCTTGATAAAAGGGAGTAACTTATACTTGTTTCCAAGATATCGTCGGTTGCTTATATTTATGAGTTCCATTCTATATGAAATGAAAACTCCCTTGTAGCATCTGACGGCTCACCAAAGCCTGTAACGACTACTTAGGAGTTTCAAAGGGTTTCGGCTGGCGCCGTATGTCTTTGCATTTATTTGGTCATTATCAGATTAGAGTTACTTTTGCTTACGCAAAGTTACGCAAACTTTTTGAGATTAGGGTTATTCCGTTAGCGAAAACTTGATTATTTGACACAGCTCTTTCATTTAAAATCTCTTGCTTTCTCCTATCAACAACCGTTTTGGGACTCTAATTATTTTTTCGGCCGATTTTTAATTTTGAATTTAAACACAATCGCCACAGCTACAAGGAGAATCATGGGGGCATACAGCCATAACGTATGCGAAAGCACTACACCTGCTATTCCAGTAGCCAAACCTGCAATACAGAGTCTGCGAGTTCCGCCTCTCAGCCGCATACCATAACGCCTCCTGTAAATCAGATATATTATCACCGTATAAGCTAAATACCACAAAGTATAGGCTATTCCCAAGCCCAAGAAGCCCATATGGCGGAAGAGAACCACAAATAGCACAAGGTAGAGGACGGCACTGAGGCTTTCGCTCCATAGGTATATTTTGCCGTCGCCTTTAGCAAGAATTACAAATGCCATGCACCACGATATTGCCCTGAACATACAGCCCGTCATACCTATGGTTACAAACGGTAGCACGGCCTCGAAACTCGACGTATATAGTATTTTTATCGCAAGCCACGCAAACGAAGCAAATATCAATACCAATGGCACAAGAACGCTCATGGCTATTTTTATCTCGTGAGATACTATGACCTCCGCGCGTTTTGTATGGCCGATAACCGACGATAGGCGAGGGTAGAACTCTACAGCTATAGCAGTGAAGATAATACCAACATAAGAGTTTATCAATGTGTATCCCGATTGGAAAATGCCCACCGTGCTTTCATCGTAATTATGATTGAGGAATACAACAAATAGATAAGCCGACATCATAGAAAAAGTCGTGCTTAATGTCATATATATTCCCAGTCCAAGTATGCTTTTACCGTCTTTTAGCGCCTCTATGGTACTAATTTTAACCCTATGTCCTGTGTGGACACCAAATTTGAGACTGAATGCAAACAGGCAGAACGAATAGGTGAGAAGAACCGGAACCAACCCGTCAACTCGGAAAAAATATAGAAGGGGAATTGAAACGGCAACGCCTGTCAATGCCGAGTAAACCGAACTTTTTGCAACACCTCCAAGCTTGTCGTAGCCTTGCATAATGGCAGTTTCTCCTCCTGCTACAGAACTGAAAAGAAGCATGGGAGCCAGGCATACGAAACTCAATATATAATCTGAATTTCCAAAACCCCAGCGGCTCAGAAAAGGGGACAGGACAACTGCCGTCATCAATCCAAAGATCCCCAATAATAATGCCAGACGACGTACTATCCCTGTTATCCGTTGCCGAGATTCATCGCTTTGCTTAGCCGAAAGATCTCGCACTGCACTCTGCCGCAGACTCAGCTGGCTTATAGTAGTGAGCAAATCCATTGTGCTCACCAAAACCGCAAGTATACCGACTCCCGCAGGACCTATCAGCACTGCTGTAACCTTCGTGCGCACAACGGCACAAATCACGCCTAATGCCTGTGCTCCTCCGAAGATACTCAAAGCCTTGAGAACTCGTGTCGTTGTAGCAGATGTTCCAATACTCCCTTTCATAGTCCCTTGAGCCAGTCGGCCGGGTCAAGTTTTTCTTTTTCGTGCCGTATTTCAAAATGAAGTCGCGTCAAGCCATCTGATTCGTCTGTGCCGATTAGACCCAGTTTCTGTCCGGCTTGAACTGTCTCACCTTTTCTCACATCCAAGCTTTTTAGCCCTGCATAAACAGTGAGATACTCGCCATGGCGCAGGAGGACTACATTGCCGAAACCTTCCATAACTATCACCATACTTACAGTGCCGGGATAGACGGCCACAGCCTTAGCGCCGGCAGTTGTCTCTATGTCTATGCCATTGTTTTGGATCTTCACTTTGCTGTATTCACTGTGATTGTTAAGCCCGAAATTGCTTACAACGCGGCTCGCTCCGTCTACAGGTAGGCGCAGAGAGCCTTTGGATTTGGCGAAATCTTTGTGGATATTAGCAGGCTCTTTTGAAGCAGAAGTATCCTTATGAGTATTCGTTTTTTTATTTTCTGTTGATGTTTCTTTCTTATTTTCTTCGGTTTTTTGAGATCCCGATTCTGCTGCTTTACGAGCCTCTGCCTCGCGTTTTCGTCTTGCCTCTTCTTCTGCTTTCCGCTTAGCCTCCAAGGCTGCCTGCCGGGCTTCTTCCTCGATAATTCTGTCTAATTCCCTATCCAAACGTCTCAGTTGCGACTGTTGCTCAGAAAGCACCTTGTTGAGATTGCTGCTTTGACGTTTAAGTGATTTCACTACCGCATTGGCCGATTCACGGCTTCGGGAAGCTTCGGTCCGTGCATCCCTAAGAGCTATTAATGTGCCGTCAAGTTTTTTTTCAAGACTGTCTAAGCGAACGTGTTTTTGCTCCAAATCATCTTTTTCACGATTTATTTCCTGGGTTTTCTCCAAGTTACTGGCCTGAAGCTCTTTCAAGTATCGCATTCTCGCTTTAGCTTGTGAAAAACTTGACGACGAGAATATAAAACTTGTAGCACTGCTTTGTTGTCTTTGCTTGCGAAGAGCAACCAAAGATTCCCCAAATGATTTCTTGAGTTTACCTATCTTATCCTCCTTTTTCCTTATACTGTCTTGCAAGATAAACTTTTGCCGTTTTATTGAATCTGCTTTGTTGCTAAGTGCGGCAATTTGCTTATCATGGCTGTTTATATCTGCCTCGATGCTTTGTAAACGACGAAGCTCTTTGCGAGTTTCGGCCACGTTATTTTCTATTTTTTTGCGGGTGCCGGCAGCTTGCTTAGCAACTTTGTTGCGTTCTTTCCTCACTCCCTGCTGAGTCCGCCTCGACAATCCGTCAGCTTCGCTTGGATACAAGCAAAGTATCAATGAGATAACAAGGAAAAGTAAGTGACGCATCTTCGTCGTTCAGTTTTGTGATAGATTGGCCGTTCTTTTGTAGTTTAAACGTTATAGTTGGAAATTTTGGATAAACTTTATGAGCTGTGTCGTGCTTAGTCGTGTATACGATGGGTTTACTGTTGGCGGATTCGGCGATATGCCCCTGTTCCATCTGGCTTTGTCCATGCTCCATGTAAGGTTGCATTCAATTGGTTTGCTCGTCACATTGGCTTTCAGATCCACAGATTCGCTTATCATCCCACCGGGAGTGAGACTATGGCCAGAAAATGTGCAATCTATCGATCGAGAGCCAGGCATATCTACTTTCAAACTTTCCAAAACCGGCACCATAGAGCCTTCTTTTGATCCTGTTGCCGAAAAAATGCAACCAAAACCTTGGGGTAGTTTCTTGGGCGAAAAACTCCACATATTGCTGCTGTCGCTTATCTTGAAAAGATTTGCGTCTTTATAAGTGATAGTGCCCTTGCCCGGAGCGAAAGCTTGCCCCAATATTATACTCTGCAAATCAGCCAAGCACAAACCTGTGGCACTGCTGAACTTTTCCATGCTTTCGACATATGCTATGCGATTCAGCTTAACAATCATATAAACTGAATCTTCATCAGCATACAACGAGGCCATCTCTATACCGAAAACCTTTACGGAAATGCCTATAGATTCACCCTTAACCATGGTAGCAGTACCAGAAGCCGATAAGCTGATCGGCTTACTCAAACACACTTTTACAGGCATCTTGACATCGGTCCATGCGGTGTAGCTGTTAGACAGGCCATCGAAATTGTTAGCCGGTTTTATTTCAACCTTGTTTTCGGCTTTTTCATATCCTGCAGCAACACTGCTCTTTTTGCTTGAACAGCCTCCAAAGCAGAAGACTGTTGCCGTTATTATACCCAACAATATATATTTCCCTATACGTTTCATTCAAATGAATATGCTTTTTGGGTTACCTTTTTCTGTATTTTCTCATTTTCAGGCTCAAGTTCCAGCGCCCGTTTCCAAAAATCAAGTGCAGCCTCATATTCTCCGTTCATAAAATAAATGTCGCCGGCATGGTCATAAACGTCCGAACTGGGTTCCTGATTTTTGGCATTCGTGCCATCGTTCTCTTCTTGCTCTATCAAAGACAACACCTCATCCATGACTGTCTTGGCCTCCTTGAAATCTTTTTGTTTGAAACATACCCAAGCTTTAGTGTCTAAAAAAGTCATGTTTTTAGGTTCTGCCATAGTGGCAAGCGATGCATAAATCATGGCTTTATCCAAATCCCGACCAGCCTCCGCCATATAGTAAGCCACATTGTTCATAGCCATAAAATTCTCATCGTCAAGACTTATGGCGCGTTCGTAATTCACAATGGCGCTATCGGTTTCCTCTTTTTTGTAAAATATATCGCCTTTGGTGGAATAAACCATAGAAAGAGCTTTGGTGTTGGCAGTCTCCGGCGATACCGAATCAAGCAAAGCCAAAGCCCCGTCAAAGTCGTCTTTAGCCATCAATGCCCACGATCCGCTCAATGCAAAATATGGTTGGTCTGGAAAACGGCTTAGAGCTTCTCGCGAGGCTTCAAGCAGATTTTCGCTGTCGTCAAGTTGGCCGTAGGCTTGAACTAAGCCTTGCCAGCTCTCTGCATCGCCAGGTTCAAGATCCACGCTGTAGCGGAATTGTTCGGCAGCTCCGGTGGCATTATCAATTGTCATTTCATATGCGCCATAAAACGAATGAAGCTGTGCTTCGCCAGGATTTACCTCTTGCAATATATTGAACATTTCTGTGATGCGCGGCCGTTGGGTGCTGTCGGAATAAAGCTTCACAACATAGTCAGATAGCAATCGGAATTTTGACTCGAATTCCAAAACCGGAGATTCCAACGCACGGAAGACCTCGCGGTCGTATGCGGCGCTATCTCCAAGATTACGGAAGAAATTGGCGCGGCTTAAATAAACTGCTCCGGAAGTGGAATCAAGCTCACATGCACGGTCAAATTGCACCAAAGCCTCCTTTTCTTTCCCCAGCTCTGAATATAAAGAACCGGTGAACAAGGCCGCTTGAACCTCGCCGGGAGCTTCAGAAACAAGACGTTCTAATTCAAGATAAATTGAATTACTGTCGCGGCGGCTCATCAATGCGTTTATTTTTCTTGCTGCCAATGGTATATTGCCCGGCAATGATTTCTGGAGACGTGAGTAAATCTCTATTGCGCGGTTAAAAGAACTCGTGTCGGCCTGCCGTTGATATTTCGCTATAAGGACATCGGCAAGGTTCATAGCCGGGTCTGTGCGGTCGGGGTTGAGGCTGTCCACTGTTTCCCATGCAGATATAGCATCGTCAAAACGCCCAAGTTGGCTGGCCAACGACGCATACATCCCTGCATCCCGGTCATCTGTCGGCGACGATTCAAAGCGCCTCCTTAGGCTATTATAAGCTTCTTCTATGCTTGCCGAATCCGCTTGAGGATTCACAAGTTCTATTTCTGCCAACGCACCTGCAATGTAAGGATCCGACGGATTTAGGCTTGATGCGCGCCGCAACAACATATAATAATCGTCGTAGCGCTCCTCCGATATTGCAGCGCTTGCTTCAAGGTAGATATAGCCGGCCTTGAGGGAGTTCTCGCTCGCATTATCATTCTTCGTGGCCGCTATCGTAGCTATGGCAGCCAATCCGGCAAATACCAGGAAAAGGAGAGATTTAAGTGAGGTAAATTTCACGCAAATAGGTTTAAAATTCTGTTTTTTGTATTTGTTTATGGAGCATTGGCATCAATAGGCCAAAACAAGGTAGGCTATTCTTTACCCGTATGTCCAAATCCGCCATCGCCGCGCAGTGTTTCGCTAAGGCTTGCGCTCTCATCCCATTTTACCGAACTGTAGCGCGACAACACCATTTGCGCTATCCTGTCGCCGGGATTCACAGTAAAAGGTTCTTCGCCTAAATTGGCAAGAATAATACCTATTTCTCCTCGGTAATCGGCATCTATAGTGCCCGGTGAATTGAGAACAGAAATACCGTGCTTCAAGGCAAGCCCGCTTCTCGGGCGTATCTGCATTTCATAGCCTTCGGGCAACTCGATACGTAAACCGGTAGGGATAAGCGCCCTTTTCCCTGGATTCAAAACTACCGGTTGAGACAACGACGCTCTCACATCCATGCCGGCCGAACTACCTGTGGAGTATTCAGGCAATGGATTAGACGAACTGTTGATTATCTTGACGTGTACTTGCTCCATCTTTTAAGTATTTCTAAAAACATTTATTTTGCGTCAAAGGTTTATCCTGCGGGTCGCTGTCCCGGCTTTCAAGATATAGACCCCACGCACTCCCAAGGTAAGACGCACAGTTCCGCTGCCTACAGATTTACTCGTTATAAGTTGCCCCAATATGGTATAAACCTTTATAGTTGTGGGCTGTGTTGTGCTTATATAAACAATACCGTCACGAGTCTCTACATCTATCTTGTCGCTCGCACCTTCTTCGCCTTCATTACGAGGCGTGCTATCTTGCACGGCAACAATTTCCCATACCGGAGTCTTGTTGCTCCCTGTGGCGGGTTGGGCCACAAGCAACGCCGACGCAGATAGTAATATGCAGAGAAATCTTATCATCCTAAGGTCAATCGTAATCTATAGTCATTTCACCGGCAATTGGTCGGCAAAGGGCTTCCCTCACCTCCGACGCGCTCATGCCAAGACCAAAAAGGTGCATCATCTTAGTCAATGCAGCCTCAAACGTTATGTCATAGCCCGGAATTACCCCCGCCGCTGTCAGCAAATCGCCGGCAATATAACGGTTGGGGCGAATTCCGCCGTTAACACACTGTGTAACGTTGAGTATCACGACTCCTCGGTCTATAGTCTCGCGAAGTGCGTCGATAAACCAACTTTCTGTTGGCCCGTTGCCGGTCCCGTAAGTTCTGAGGACTATCCCCTTAATGTCAGGCGTGGCAAGAAGATGGCGGAAAACATGAAAGTCAAGACCCGGAAAAAGATCCAGAGCCATCACCTTGTTGTCCATAGCATAATGTGGTTCAAGAGCTTTTTCTTCGCTTATCTTGCGCAGAGAATCCGTGTGGAAAGAGATTCCCAATCCTATTTTGGCCAATTCAGGGTAATTATTGCTCTTGAATGCGTTGAAATTGTCGGCACTGCGCTTGGTCGAGCGGTTGCCGCGCCAAAGATAATTCTCAAAAAGAATTGCAACCTCCCTCACCACAGGTGTACCGGAAGGGGTACGGGCTGCAGCTATCTGCAGCGCTGTAATGAGGTTTTCTTCGCCGTCGGTTCTCACCTCGCCTATTGGCAACTGGGAACCGGTGATGATTACAGGCTTCGACAAATTACCGAGCATAAACGAAAGAGCCGATGCAGTATAAGCCATCGTGTCGGTCCCATGGAGAACCACAAAACCGTCATAGTCGTTATAATTATCCGCTATGCTCCGTGTTATATCCTGCCAATGCCCGATATTCATGTCCGACGAATCTATAGGCGGATGGAACTGGATGTTGTCTATCTCATAGTCCAACATCTTTACCTTGGGAACATTTTCCATCAGATGGGTAAAATCAAAAGGCCGAAGAGCTTTTGTCTCCACATCTTCAATCATACCTATCGTTCCGCCGGTATATATTATCAGTATTCGGGGTTGTTGCATCTATTTTCTTTGCTGTCGCTTATTTCACTTGCGCTCCGGGGGTCGACGGAGCTGAAGGGGAGATAACGGTAAGACTGCCGTCGGCATTCATGGCCGAGAGAATCATTCCTTGAGACACTACACCTCTCAGTTTTACCTCTGGCAAATTGGCCACAAACACAACCTGTTTGCCCACAAGGTCTTCTGCTTGGTAATATTGCGCTATGCCGCTTACTATAGTGCGAGTACCCATGCCATCGTCTATGACAAAGCGAAGCAACTTGTTGGATTTCTTCACCGGAGCACATTCAAGTACAGTACCGACGCGCAAATCCAATTGCCCGAACGCCTCTATAGAAGTATCGGCAAGTTGCGGTGCCGGCTTGAAATTCTTTATCAAATTTTCCCTACGGGTATTTACCAAGCGATCAACTTGGGCTTGGATAGTTTCGTCTTCTATCTTTTCAAATAGAAGCTCGCTTTGGCCTATCTCGCTGCCCGAGCTGATAAGGTCGGTACGGCCTATCATATCCCACGTTAATTTACCCATACCGAGCATGGAGCTGAGCTTCGCGCTCATAAACGGCATGAAAGGCTCCATGGCAACAGCTATGCTCGCGCATATCTGCAAATTTAGGTTTATCACGGTGGCTACGCGGGCCATATCTGTCTTTGCAAGCTTCCACGGCTCTGTTTCCTGCAGATACTTGTTGCCCAAACGGGCAAAGCCCATAGCGTCTTTAAGAGCATCGCGGAAATGGAAAGTCTCGAGACGGGTGCTCAAACTTTCACGCAGCTCGTCCATTTCTTTTATGGCTGCCAGGTCTATATCTATAAAATCGCCGGCTTCAGGAACCTTGCCCTCAAAATATTTGTGTGTCAACACGATCACGCGGTTAACATAATTACCCAAAATAGCAACAAGCTCGCTGTTGTTGCGTGTCTGGAAATCTCGCCACGTAAAATCGTTGTCTTTTGTCTCAGGAGCATTCGCAGTGAGTACATAGCGCAAAACGTCCTGCTTGCCGGGAAAATCACGCAAATATTCGTGAAGCCACACTGCCCAGTTGCGCGACGTTGAAATCTTGTCGCCCTCCAAGTTCAAAAATTCGTTTGCAGGAACGTTGTCGGGCAATTGGTAATTGTCGCCATAAGCCATGAGCATGGCCGGGAAAACTATGCAATGGAAAACTATGTTGTCTTTGCCTATGAAATTGATTATGCGTGTCTCAGGATTCTTCCACCATGTCTCCCAAGTGTCGGGAAGCAATTCCTTGGTGTTGGAAATATAACCGATAGGAGCATCAAACCACACATAGAGAACTTTGCCGTCGGCTCCTTCTACAGGAACAGGGACACCCCACGACAAGTCGCGGCTCACAGCACGTGGTTGCAATCCAAGGTCAAGCCACGACGAGCATTGACCGTATACATTGGTCTTCCACTCTTTGTGGCCTTCAAGAATCCATTGGCGTAAAGCGCCCTCATATCGGTCTAAAGGAAGATACCAATGCTTGGTAGATTTTAAAGTCGGAACAGAACCGGTTATGGCGCTGTGTGGGTCTATAAGATCTGTCGCATTAAGTGCGTTGCCGCATGCCTCGCACTGGTCGCCATAAGCATGGGGATTATGGCAATGAGGACATTCGCCTACAACATATCGGTCGGCAAGGAATTGGCCGGCTTCTTCGTCGTAAAGCTGCATGGATTCCTTTTCTATGAACTTCCCGTTGTCATACAGGCGGCGGAAGAATTCAGAGGCCGTTTCATGATGGATATCAGATGTGGTGCGGGAATAAATGTCAAACGATATCCCAAGCTCTTCAAACGATTCCTTGATAAGCTTATGGTAGCGGTCCACGATATCTTGTGGCGTTACTCCTTCGGCTCGCGCTTTAAGCGTAATGGGCACCCCGTGCTCGTCGCTGCCGCCTATCAATAGAACTGGACGTTGGCGCAATCGGAGATAACGGGCATAAATATCGGCCGGTATATAAACGCCGGCAAGATGACCTATGTGTACAGGCCCGTTGGTGTAGGGGAGGGCCGTTGTTATGAGTGTTCGCTTAAATTCTTTATCCATTGTCGTTTGATTTTCAAATGGCAAAGTTAATAATTTTTTTTCAATGTTTTGCACCATTTTCAACACCCATGCAATTTTATTGGACGCAATGGCTCAAAGGCATAAAGCTATTCTGTCCCTAATAAGTCAAAAATCTGCCCGGGCGTCGATACGATGTGGTCTGCGTAATTTTCTTTTAGCTCCAAGATAGTGCGGAACCCCCAACTCACACCCACAGATTCAACGCATGCCCGACGTGCCGTTTCCATGTCCACTCCGGAATCGCCAACATAGAGAACCTCAGATTTCGGTGTCGGCCATATGCTCAATGCCTTGAATACTATCGAAGGGTCTGGCTTGCGTGGCATTCCTTCCTCATGCCCTAAAATTGCCTTGAAATTTGCTCCGGGGAAGAAATGATTTATCAACATCGTGGTAGCCTCTTGATACTTGTTAGATGTCACGGCAAGGTTGATACCTTTCTCGCTAAGCTTGTCAAGCAACTCCGGGATACCTGGATAAGGAACAGTCTTATCACAGCAATGAACACTGTAGTAATCAATGAAATTGCTCAGCATATCCTTGATGTTCTTTTCGCTGCGGGCATCGTCGGGGAGTGCTCTCTCCATTAGTTTGGTCACACCGTTGCCCACCATGTTGGGGTAAACCCACAGACCGTGTGCCGGAAAACCAAGGCTGCGCAACGCATGGTTTGTAGCTTCAGCTAAATCATCGATTGTGTTGAGAAGTGTCCCGTCAAGGTCAAAGATTACATACGATTTCATTGGTTGTTAGGGTTTTAGAATGGGTAACCGACAGCAAAATGGAAATTTGCGTCGCGGCTCCATTTAGGGTGGATGATAGGCCAACGTTCCTGGTTCATGGCCGGATTATGAGCTTTCATGCCAAGGTCAAGTCGCAAAAGGAAATATGTAAAATCCAGACGCAGACCTATCCCGTAGGATGCGGCTATTTCTTTATAGAACTTATCAAATTTAAACATCCCGCCGGGTTGGGTAGGATAATCCTTTATAGTCCAGATATTTCCTGCATCTATAAACAAGGCACCCTCCAGAACCCAAAACAGACGGGCGCGGTACTCCAGAGACAAATCAAGGCGGATATCACCGCATTGGTTTATAAAGTCTGTTACCGAATTTTTCGAATCATAGCTCCCTGGCCCCAACGTGCGTACACCCCACCCGCGCACTCCATTGGCTCCTCCGGCATAAAAACGCTTTTCAAAAGGAACCATGCTGCTGTTGCCATATGGATAAGCCAAACCGAAACCAACATGGCCCGACAACGAGCTGCGCCCCGTGAAAATACGGGTATAAGTGTAATCCATATCACCCTTGACGTATTGGGCATACTGGATACCGAGAACTTTATATACCCCGTCCGATTTTTTCTGTCCAATTGCCGACGATATGGCATACAGCAAGTTGCCGGCAATTTCGGTAGAGACTCGGAAACTCGACACCGACGGCTGGAGCATCGGCTTTCCTACGGTTGCTCCTGGAAGACGGCGGTTGGTGTGGGAGTAAGTATAGCCCATACGCATGATAAAATGATCCTCATAGCTATAGCGCAGCAACGGATTGGATGGGGCTATCTGGTCGATAAACGACAATGTGCTTTTTGGAAGCCTCACATAGTTGATGTCAACCAAATCAAAGGTGTAGCGGCGGGAAAAATCCTGCCGTTGCTGCTGCCATTTCCATCTCCACGCCGCTCCGGCTATGATTCGGGTATATTCCGGTCGCTCTTGGTAATTGAACGAAAGGGCAAATTCGGTCGACGCAAGACGTCGCTGTTTGAACCCCTTGGACAGGAACGGACACTCGAACTTGGGAAATGTTATGCCTACCTCCCCGGCATATTCGGTATAACGTTTGTTGATAAGCCCTTCAAAATTACCCGACAAACTTTCGTAAGACGCCCTGAATTTAGCAGTCAGAAGTTCTGAATTCTTTGTCAGATTGCGGTGCTGATAGGTGAGGCCGGCGCCGAACCCCAAGTCTCCTTCGGAGTTTGTGCCTTCGAGTTCAACGGATATGCTTTGTTTCTTGTTTCGCGAAAGGTGGATAACGGCATCTAAAAGTCCCGTATCGCCTGTATGACCCGCCGGAACCATCTCTATGTTGATGAATTTGACTATCGCAAGGCGACCCAAAGCCTCATATGTGCGGTCCACAGCTGTTGAGCTATAAGGTGATCCGGCATTTATATGGCACATCTCATCCAACAGCCCTGGACGTAGATAATGGTCTTTGCCATAGAGAAACATAGTGCCGTTATACATCACAGTATCAGCCTTTTCGCCGCTGTTGCCAGATTCAACATCAAAAATCACACGGTTTATCTCATATCTGTGGTGAAGACCGTTCTCAAGCAACAGACTGTCGGCCATTGCCAAAGCCAGCTCCTCCAAGTTGCCTTTTGAAACACTGAGCTTATTGGCCACCGGGTTATGTATATTCACCGTAAGCCCTATTTCCTTGCTGCCGGCAACTGTATCGGCGGTGAAATTTATATACTCACGGTTAAAACGGTAGTAGCCGGCATTGCGTAAATCGCGAGTTATACGGGCACGTTCTTCGTCAAGAATATTGCGGTCAAACAGCATCCCTTGCTCAAGAACACTGCGGTTGCGCCCGGCAACAACTATAGAGCGTATAGCCGTGTCGGCAACATTGTAGCCTATCGACCTTATGCGGTGAGGCTCTCCGGCTTTGATATGGAATTCCAGATCCATACGCTTACCCGCCGCATCGGGAAAACTGTCAAGCTCCACCACTGCATCCATGTACCCGTTGTTTACCAAAGCCTGAAGGAGCTGGTTGCGCGAAGCTTCGGCAAGCTCGCTGTCGTAGATCACAGGAGCCTGACCCGCTCGGCGCAGCCATCGGTTATACCAACGGGTACTGTCGCGGCCAGATAGACTGTAGGTAGCCAACGACAGTTTGGCAAATCCAAGAACTTTGTGGTTGGGTGTCTGGCGCAAAAAATTATACAACTCGGCACGGTCTACCTCTGCACCGTCTTCAATGCTTATGCTCACATCATCAAGAAGATACTCGCCTTCTGGTATATGTTTGGTTGCGCTACATGCCCATAGCAGCAGCACGGCCAAAACACTACCTAATATTCGCAAAGTCTTGGTGCAGTTGGTCATCACCTCCGTATTACCTGTATTTTTCTCCTGGCTTTTCCGATTCTTCAAGGACACTCAGATATGAGTTATAGCGGCTTTGGGCTATTTCATGCCGTTCTAAAGCCTCTCGCACCGCACAGCCAGGCTCGTGGGTATGCGTACAATTGCCGAAACGGCAGTCTTTAGACAATCTGAATAATTCCGGGAAATAATGGTCAACCTCGTCGCGCTGGAATTCCACTGTGCCGAAACCGCGCACTCCGGGCGTATCGATTATCCTGCCGCCATCGGGAAGACTGAACATCTCCGAAAAAGTCGTCGTATGCATTCCTGTATCGTGTGCCGCGGAAATTTCTCCCGTTTTCAAATCAAGACCAGGCACAAGACCGTTTATAAGCGTACTCTTACCCACTCCGGAATTTCCCGAAAGCAAAGTCGTCTTGTCTTTCAATGCTTGACGCAGTAGCTCCATGTTTTCACCTGTAGCTGCCGAAACGGCCAAAACCTCATAGCCGATGCTCCCGTAGAGATACATCACCGCATCAAGCAATTCGCGGTCTTCTTCGTCGGTGAGCAAGTCTATTTTATTTATAACTATCATGGCAGGAACGTTATACGCTTGTGCTGTAGCTAAAAAACGGTCTATGAAAGTCGTAGATGTGCTCGGGTGTGCCAACGTAACGACAAGCATGGCGCAGTCTATATTGGCAGCTATTATAGAAACGGCTTTAGACAAGTTTATGCTCCGGCGCACTATATAGTTGCGGCGGTCGTCGATTGCCGTGATGTAGGCAACGCCGTCGGGGCCTGGCGTACCTATTGTAACGGTGTCGCCAACGGCTACAGGATTGGTTGTCCGGATGCCTTTGATGCGGAAATTACCTTTGATTTTGGCTTGGACCTCACCGTTTTCAGTGAGTATCGTGAATAAAGCCCCGGTGCTGCGTGTAACTAAACCTTTCATAGCCATCTATTCAAATTTTTCTGCCTCTGCAAAAGTTTTACCATCCAAATCTTTGGCCGACAGCATAAAATGGCCGACAGCCTCTTTGGGCCATTTTATGCCCAAAGAAGAATCGTCGTAGCGTATGCACGCTTCTGAAGAGTGGTTGTAATAATTATCTACTTTATATTGGAACCGAGCTTGTTCCGACAAGACTACAAATCCATGGGCAAACCCACGGGGAACAAAAAGTTGGCGTCCGCTGTCTGAATCAAGCTCTATTGCCAAATGGCGGCCGAATGTAGCTGAGCCGCGGCGTAGATCTACGACAACGTCTAATATTCTACCCTCGGATACTCTGACGAGTTTTGCTTGGGCATACTCGCCTCTTTGGTAGTGTAATCCGCGAAGTACCCCACGGCTTGAAAATGATTCGTTTTCCTGTACGAAATCTACTTTGCCTACATGCTCTTCAAATTCATTTTGCCGGAAAGTCTCGCAAAAATAACCACGAGAATCGCCATGGCGAACAGGATCTATGATCCACACTCCTTTAAGCTCGGTTTCTGTAAAGGTCATTCTGCCGTTTCTTCTGGATTTTCGCTATACCACTTTGAATACATCAAGTAGTTGTGGGCTATTTTGATATTCATTTCGCGGCTTTGAGCCGGATCTACCATCTTGATGAATTTTGCCGGTGCGCCGCCCCATAGCTCGTTAGGACCTATTTTTGTTCGAGACAATACCACGGAGCCGGCAGCAACAATGGCACCGCTGCCAACCTCGGCATCGTCCATTACAACGGCACCCATGCCAACGAGCGCGAAATCATGGATTTTCGCACCGTGGATCGTCACATTATGACCTATTGATACGTCGTCGCCTATTTCTATTGTGGATTTTTGGTATAGAGTGTGCAAAACGCTGCCGTCTTGGATATTGACTCTATTGCCTATGGTTATTGTATTGACGTCTCCGCGCAAAACAGTATTGAACCATATGCTGCATTCGTCGCCCATAGTAACGTCGCCAATGATAGAAGCGTTTTCTGCAAGAAAACAATCGCGGCCAAATTTGGGCGTAAAACCGCGTAGGGGTATGATTAGTGCCATCTGTTTATCGTGTTAACGGTTGGGTATGTTCTTTGAGCCATGTCTTGAGATTGTCGTCGTCCAATAAAGGCATGATGCGGTCTGCAACCATGGCATGATAATTATTGAGCCATGAAATTTCCTCATCGCTCATTATTTCGGTGTCGAAGAGCTGGAGGTCGAATGGACACAATGTCAAAGTCTCGAATTTGAGGAATGTGCCGAATTCGTTCTCGAGAGCTTTCTGGCAGAGCACGAGATTCTCGCAGCGGATTCCATGGACGTTTTCTCGGTAAAGCCCAGGCTCGTTAGAGGTTATCATACCTGCCTGCAAGGGCGTGTCTACATAGTTCAGACGTATGCTCTGAGGCCCTTCGTGAACGCCTAAGAAATGTCCGACACCATGACCTGTGCCGTGGAGATAGCTCAAACCGTTGCGCCAAAGGTATTGGCGAGCTATGGCATCAAGTTGGGCTCCGCGGGTATCGTCGGGAAACATCATTGTGGCAAGTGCTATATGACCTTTCATCACAAGGGTGAAATCTCGCTTCTCTTCTGCTGTGGCTTTGCCAAGGCAGATTGTACGGGTTATGTCGGTTGTGCCGTCAAGATACTGTGCGCCGGAATCGACAAGCAAGAGACCCTCCGCCTTGAGGTGCGAATTGCTTTCGCTGTCGGCTTCGTAGTGTACTATAGCACCATGAGGACCATATCCTGCAATAGTGCCGAAGCTCTCGTCTTTATAGTGCTCGCCGGCAGAGCGGTGGCGGTGTAGTATCTCGGCAACATCCATCTCTGTGGTTTCAGTTCCCGAAGCAATACGCTGCTCAAGCTCGTAGAATGATTTTACGAGAGCAACCCCGTCGCGCTCCATAGCTTTGCGGATTCCCGATATCTGAATATCGTTTTTGCAAGATTTGAACAACGCTGCCGGCCCAAACGATACTGGCACGGCGCGGTTACCCAAGATATCCATAATGCCGCCTGAAGTATGTGATGGCTCTACGAGTACTTTCAAACCTTCGGGTAGCGAGCCAAGGGCTGCTTGGACATCTTTGTATGGGCGAGTTACAACACCTTGCGACTGAAGGTAGCTGCGGAGGTCGTCGGTGAGTTTGCTGTCGTCTACATACAGAATATTGTCGCCCTCACAGAGGAAAAGAAACGAGGTGGCCACTGGGGTGTGCTTAACGTCATCACACCGTATATTCAATGTCCATGCAATATCGTCGAGAGCTGATATAAAACAAGCTCCTGCTCCTTTTTCTGCTGAGAATGCCAGAATTTTAGATATTTTGTTGCGGGCAGACTCACCGGAATATTTTTCGTCGTGAACATATATCTTGCCGTCGGGCAGAGCGGGGCGGTCTTTCCACATCCCGCCTACAGGATCATAGTGACAATCTATGCTTATTCCCTTGGGCTCAAGCACGTCTTTGAGACCTTGTAGACGACCTGCAGAGAAAAGCATGCCGTCAAGACCGAGGCGCTGTCCCTTGGAAAGATGATTGGCAAGATATTGCTCTATTGATGGTGTTGATACAAGGCCGTCTTTCATCAATTCTACCCCGGTGTCGGCAAGCTGACGCCCGGCTTGAAGGAAATAGCGTGAATCGGTCCAGAGAAAAGCGCCGTCTTTAGTGACAACAAGGTCACCGGCCGATCCGGTAAAACCTGTGAACCAACGCCTTACTTGCCAATATGGTGCAAGATACTCGCTCAAATGTGCATCGGCTTGAGGTATGATAACTGCGGCCAAGCCTTCTGATTCCATTTTTTTGCGGAGTGCTTCTATCCGCTCGCTATATATATTTCCCATTTCGTTTGGTTTTTTTAATTATCGTCTTGTATGATATTTCACCGGTAAGTTCTGAGCGATGGCTCGAAAGCATTGGGGATATGCTCGAGTATATAATCATCGGGTTTGCCACTTATGCCGAAAAGATCAAACTGCACCTCAAGAGGAGTATCAGTAAGCTTGACGTAAGCTTCGGCAGCTCTTACTATATTGCCTATCTTGCGGTTGTCTACGGCTTCGAATGGATCCTCGTCTTTGTCGCTTCGGGTTTTGACTTCTGCTACGACAAGCTTTTGGCCCCGAGATGCAATAATATCTATTTCAAGATGTCCCATCCTCCAGTTGCGCTCAACTATGGCGTAACCCAACGATATAAGATGCTCGCATGCTATCTCCTCGCCCCAAGTGCCTGTGTCGTTGTGCTTTGCCATATATCTGTATTGCCCATGTATATATCTTCATGCAAAAATAGCTATTTTCTATGGGATTTCATCCAAGTTTCACTATTTTTTGCTTTTAGCACTCTAAACATTAACTCGCCTCTGTTTGTTTCTTATGTCAAAACGTATTTTTTGAAATTCTAATAAAAAACTCTCTATTATGGATATAAATCATGATGCTGCCGCGCAAGCTGCTGCAAAAATAAGCCAAGATGCCGCCCAGGTTTCTGCCACGGCCGCTAAAGTTGCCGTCGAACAAAAAACTCAAGCTGTAGAAGCCGAAGCTCGTCAAGAAAGTGAATCTCTTGCCGACAAAGCAGCAGCTGTAAAAGATAATGTAGTAAGTAAAATTCAGGAAACTGTAGCAAACCAGCAAGAAGATCCCGATTCTTTCCTCAATCAAGCGAAAGATCAGGTGGGTAATGCCGCCGAGTCTGTTAAAAGCGGTGCCGCTACTCTAATGGATAAAGGCGGTACTCTTCTGGAGAACCTTGCCGAAAAGGCTCACGATCTTGCCGACAAACTTGGACATAAAAGTTGATTGGCAAAATAATAAAATAACAAAAGCCGGACCATCAGGCCCGGCTTTTGTTATTTAGCCAGCTTTTATCAAGCTGCTTTGCTTGCTTTGTTTTTGCGGCTGTCTGTGAGGTAAGCAACGGGGCAGGCAATAAAGATTGTTGCCAATGTACCGATGATTACGCCAAACAACATTGCGAATGTGAAGCTGCGGATAGCGTCGCCACCAAGGATGAAGATGCACAACAACACAAGGATTGTAGAGCAAGATGTCATGATTGTACGGCTCAAGGTAGTGTTGATTGAGCTGTTAACCAAATTGTAGAACGACTGCTTGGGATACAATGCTATATTTTCGCGAACACGGTCGAATACAACCACGGTGTCGTTGATCTGATAACCGATAACAGTCAAGATTGCTGCTATGAAGCTTTGGTCTACTTCCATTGCAAAGGGGAATACTCCATAGAATATAGAGTAGAAACCTATGATGGTGAAAGCAGTGAAAGCTACGGCTGCCAATGCACCTACAGAGAATGCGATGTTGCGGAAACGTATCAAAATATAGAGGAACATTGCCAAGAGAGCGATGGAAACAGCGATATAAGCGTCGCGTTTCATGTCGTCGGCTACAGAAGGCCCTACTTTTTGCGACGATACGATACCTTGAGAAGCGTCTGTGGTAGAGAATTCTTCGGCTGTCATGCCTTGGCGGAGGTAAGGCTTGAGGGCTTCGAAGAGTTTACCTGTAATTTCTGTCTCGGTTTCAGGTCCGTCGAATTCTGTCTGGATCTTGTAGTTGGTAGATACACGTACTTGGTTGGAGCTTTCAATTGTGATTACCGAGGTAGAAGCATCAGGGAACTGTGCAGACAAAACATCCTGAAGTTCTTGAGTGCTGACTGGCTGCTCAAACTTGACAATGTAGTTGCGTCCACCCGAGAAATCGATACCTTGGTTGAGCCCGCGTAAGCAGAGAGATGCGATGACCACTACAATAACAATTGCTGCAACAATTCCGCTCAGTTTGGACTTGGCAAGGAAATTGAAATGTGTGTTGACAAACATTTTCTTTGACAAGCCTGTGCCGAAGGTGAGGTTGTTGAAAGCCTTGCTTTTGCTATACCACAAGAAGAACAAGCGGCTCAGATAAACTGCGGTGAAGAACGAGCAGATGAGGCCGATGATGAGCGTTGTGGCAAAACCTTTGATAGGACCTGTGCCGAAAACCAAGAGGATAACACCTGTTATGATTGAGGTCAAGTTGGAGTCAAAGATTGCAGAGAAAGCATTGCTGTAGCCGTCGGCCAAAGCGTTGCGCACGTTCTTGCCGGCGCGGAGCTCTTCTTTTGTGCGTTCAAAGATAAGCACGTTGGCGTCTACTGCCATACCGAGCGAAAGAACGATACCGGCAATACCGCTCATGGTGAGTACGGCTTGGAACGAGGCAAGGATACCTATGGTGAAGAAAAGGTTGCAAATCAAGCACAAGTTGGCGATGAGACCTGGAACCACACCGTAGAAGGCTATCATGAAAATCATCAAGAGCACAAGGGCTACGATGAAGGAAATGAAACCGGCTTCGATGGCTTGTTTACCGAGTGAAGGACCTACGACCATGTCGGAAATGATGTGTACTTTGGCATCCATTTTACCGGATTTGAGTACGTTGGCAAGGTCTCGGGCTTCTTCGATAGTGAAATCGCCGGTGATAGACGATTGACCGCCTTCGATCTTATCGTTTACGTTGGGGGCAGAGTATACTTTATCGTCAAGAACGATAGCAACTTGTTTGCCTTTGTTCTGGCCGGTGATGCGAGCCCAATTGCGAGCACCCTCGTTGTTCATGCGCATGGAAACTTCGTTGCCGCGCATGGGGTCGTAGTTGGAAGAAGCGTCGCTCACGGCAGAACCGTCGAGAGCTGCTTTGCCTCCGTTGGCCTTGAGGCTATAGAGGGCAAAACCAAAATTGTGTTCGTTGCCGTTGTTGTCTACGTGTACGGTGGGTTTTACGGCCCAACGTAGACGGAGGTCGGATGGCAACAGGCGTTTAGCGGCAGGAGACGCAAGGATTTCGTCGATTTGAGCCATTGTACGTGCGTCGGGGGCGTAGCCAACGGTAGCGCCATAGCCGGGATTCTGCAAAAGAGCCATCAAAGGCATGGCATTCAGTGTAGTATCGGCATTGGCAGCGCTTGCAAGCGTGCTCAAGGCGTTGCTTATTTCCTGAGCGGTGTATGTTTCGTAGAACTCAAGGTTGGCCGAGCGCTGGAGAAGGTCGCGTACGCGTCCGTGGTCTTTCACGCCGGGAAGCTCAAGCAGAATCTGGCCGTCTTTGCCCTGGAGAACCTGGATGTTTGGAGATACGACGCCAAACTGGTCAATACGGTTGCGGAGGACGTTTGTGGCAGAATTGTCTACGTTGTTTTTAATTTCATTTTTGAGAGTAGACTTAACGGCATCGTCGTTTGAACCAGATTTAACCACGTTTTGGAAAACCACAGAGAAATCTGCCTGAGGTTTGGCCGCGCGGTAGAGGTTGACGAAAGAACCCACAAAATCATCGCTCTGGTGTGTGTTCACCATTTTGTCGGCACCTGCCAAGGCGGCTTCAAATACCGAATCGGTATCGCCGGCTTTCATTGAGCGCAACATGTCGGGCATGTCTACTTGGAGAATCACGTTCATACCGCCTTTGAGGTCAAGGCCGAGGCCTACGCCCCATTTGCGAACGTCGTTGAGTGTGTAGTAGCCTAAGTACACTTTTTTCTCGCCGAGAGAATCCATGTAGTGCTTGTAGGCTTGGTTGTAGGCAGCATCATCGTTGTCGCCGCTTTCGACTCTGGCATATTCTTCTGCACGGCTTTCGTATTTGTTACCGATGAAGGTAAACGAAAGGTAGAACAAACATACCAAAACCAAGAAAACAGCTATCACGCCTGCTACGACGCTACCCAATTTTCCTTTGCTTTGCATGTAAAAATTATGGTTTAGAAATTAATAAATTTCAATATAAAAAGTTTTTGGCTCGCAAATATAGTGAAAAATCCCCATATGAGTACAATATGGAACGGTTTTTTTATAGTTTTAGCGCAACGCCGGCCATTCCGTGGAATCCCGGAGTGGTGTAGAATGGCGCGAAAGTATCGGTTTTGCCAAGCATGTTTTCAAGGGCGAGGAACACATTGAGTTGCCGGTTGATGGAATAGCTTGCTTTAATGTCTAAAAGATCCAGAGAAGCTAATTTGCGCGAAGAAATATCTGTGGCACCGTCTGGGCCGAGGAATGTTTCTATGGCGCTTCGGTGGCTGCGAATAGAGTAGCTTGCGGCTATGTTTAGCTTTTCTATCGGCTTGAGGCTCAAATCAAAACTTGCTATCCTGCGGGCATGGTCGTATATGTCGGCGAATCCTTCGCCTGCTTTTGCCGGATAGAAATCTATCTGTGCGGCAATTTGGCCGTAGTTGCGGTAGGCATATGCTATTTTGCCTCCGAAAGACCAGCCTTTCAAGTCGGTGGTGGAGAAGCATGTGCGGTATATTAGCGGCATTGCCGACCCTACGGCGGAGTATGTTTCGCCACCGAAAGTTGCGGCACGTTTTGTCTGCGCAATGCGACTGCGCACTTCGATTTCTAAACCTTCTATCGGTTTGATGTTAGCGTTCAAGCGAACGTCGTATGGGGTGTAGCTGCTGTTGAGGGCGTGGTCTTGGGCAAAGAAAGGGGTTATCTGGTATAGGTTGGCAAAGGTGTTGAATTTTTCGCCTCCTGTTGCTTTGATGCCTATTGCAAAACGCCCTGATGGTGTCCATGCAAAATTAATGTCGGGGGCTATGTGGAAGGTACTGTTTGCCGATCCTGTGGCTATATTGGCCATGAGTCCTATATGGGATGAAAAAGTATTACCTAAAGCCAGATCCCAATAAGGATTTACGTGGAAAATGCCTCGTGTATGCCCTTGTAATGGTTTGTTGTATAGGAATATATCGGAAACGGAAGGAGCGTTGTCGCGAAGGAATTCTGCTTGTAGGTCTATGGCCAAGGTAGATCCGGTAGAAAGGCAATCGGGCGCACCTAAAGAGACGTCTAACGAGTAGAGGTATTCTTTGGCGTTGTCGGGTCTGGCAAAATCTGAAGCTTCGGATAGTGAAAAAGAATATTCTCCGAAAGGACCTGATGCAGCCGTTTTGCCGTTTCCGAAATATTGGAAACCGGCTTTGAACGCGGCAAAAAATCTGTCGGATCTTCTGCGCAATCCTATTGCGCACTTCATGTCGTTTATGGACGTTTGACTCATGGATGAATATGAGCCGTCGGATAAATTGGAAGCTAAGTCGGAACTGCTGTGCATATAATTCAGATCCAAACCTAAGAGCCAACCTGTGGTGAATGTGTGGCCGAAATATATCCTGGCGTCAAAAATATTGAGTTTTTCGCGCATTTTAATTTCCGACATTGCGCTTCCATATTGCATGTTTTGGCGGTCGTTGAACTTGACATTGTTGCCAAGGTAGTTCAAGTTTATACCTAATGCAGTGTTTTTGTTGTCGATGAAGCGGTAGCCGGCTGTCGCGCCGAGGTTGTAGACAGGGAAATATCCGGCAGCGATGTATCCTCTGGATTCATGTGGCGTTATGGCGGATACTACCGGAGCTTCCGTGGCCGACGATTTTGGCGCAAATTGCGCAGCCATACCGTATTCTGTGAGATTGAGCGATTTGTTTTGGATAGACGGTTGGAGTATATGCGGCATTACCGTTTCCAAAGGAGAAGCTTCCGCCTCTACCGGCACAATAGTTCGGTCTACCTCTATCACGGTTGTCAAGTCTTCTGCCTTGGCTTGAAGGGCTGTGAATAAAACTCCGGCAGCCAGAGCTTTGATAGAATATGATTGTTTCATTCTGTTGTCTTATTTAAGTTTGGAGAGACGGGTTTCTATCATATCGTGAATGTCGGCTTCATTACCGGGATAGTTGTCGCGGAGAGCTTCAAGGTATTCTTTTGCTTCGAATTTTTTGCCTTTTTCGGCATAAATATCGCTCATTAGAACGAATCCCCGAGCCAACCAGTAACGATGCGGTGTTCCTGATGAAGTCAAAGCCTGAGCGGCTTTCATCGCTTTGTCGGTTTTGCCTTGGTCAAATAGAGCCTGAGCTGCATTGAATGCAGCTTTGACCCCATAGATATCGGATGTGTTTTCGGCTATAGAAGACCATTTTTCTATAGCTTCGTAGTTTTTTTCCTGAGCTTCCAGGGCAAGACCTATTGTGAATGTTGCTTCAGTTACAGATTCTGGGGCTATGGCTGTGGACTCTAAAAGTGCTTGGGCTGCTTCTCCCGCCTGTATGTAATCGCCGAGTTCCCGTGCGGAGCGCATAATGCCCAGACGTGCGTCGGCGGCTGTACGAGTGGAGGATGCTTTTTCAAGCAATTGCTTCCACTTGGCTAATGCCGAGGGAGTTGCGCCTGTGCTAAAATCAACCGAAGCTGATATTTTGAGAGCCTCTTCGGCATAGGGGCTATCTGGATACCGGGCCAAAAGACGTGCAGCCAATTCTGCGGCTTGTTCGTTTCGTCCGTCGGCGAATGCTTTTCCCATGACCGCGTCGATAGCTTCCGGCGCAAGTTTGGAGTCGGGATGAGAGTCGGCAAATCCAATGAGGCTTGATTCGTCTCCACGGCTTTTGAAAATACGCATTGCCGAGTCGAAAGACACCGCTTCGGCTTCGTCGTGGGTTATCTGGGGTGCATTTTCGACAGACTGGAGGAATGCTAAATATTCGTTTCCTCGTCCTTGGTCGGCCAAAATTGAACGAAGCATTCCCGAAGCTTGAGAAGCTTCGTCGGAGGTTGGGTATAGACTTATAACTTTTTTATATGCGTTTATGGCATCTTCCGTGCGATTCATGTCCAAGAGGGTCATAGCCATTTGGAGGTAGCCGCGTCGCCCTTGTGCGGTGAGCGGATATTTTTCTATGAGGAGTTTGTATGTTTCCACGGCTTGGTCGTTTTGCCCTATGCTGATTTGTGCTTGAGTTGTTTCCAAAAGTGCATCGGGTATTAACGACGAATTTGGGAAATCGTGGCGGAACTTTTCTAATGCCTCTAATTTTGCATGGTAATTTCTGGCAAAACCTTGCATACGAGCTTCGTTGAAGGCTGCGTAGTCGCCGTTGGATGGGTTTGCCGCACGTGCTTGGGCATATAATTCTGCAGCCATCAGGAATTGAGAGTCGTAATATTTGATATCGGCTCTGCGGTTGAGAATGTCGGCCTTGGCTGCATTTCCCAAATTGTAGTCTAACGCCTGGGCAAAAGTTTTATCGGCTTCGGCATATTCTTTGAGAGCAAATTGCGCGTATCCTAACCCATATAGGGCTGCGCCTCGGTTTTGCGCGTTTTTTTGTGAAGTGCGCAAGTATTCTGCATACATGTTGGCCGCAGCCTGGTAATTACCTATCATAGCGGCAGCGCGAGCACGGAGCAGGAGTGTCTCGCAAGCAGTTGTGGTATTGTATTTTGCTAAGGCAGCAGCTTGGGAAAGGTATTTTTCGGCTTGGATTCCGTTGCCCGAAGCTATTTCTGCCGCACCGAGAGAGTAGAGCACTTGCTGTTTTGTGGCAAGCAGTTTCGGCCCGGGGTTTTTGACGGCATTGATGCGCGCGAGTGCTTTGGTATAATCTTTGTCTGCCAAATACCCTCCTGCCAGATACTCTGCCACCCGGTCGGAGTAAGGTCCGTCGGGATATTTAGTTAAAAATTTCTCGAAAGTGTCGGCAGCCGAAGAGAACGGTACGGCAGCTCCGCTGAATTTGGCTACGGCGTAGTTGTAGAATGCCGCTTCGGCAACCGACGAATCGCTTGTGTTTATTTTCATTGCTTTGTCGAAAGCCAGAATAGCAGCAGACGTGTCCCCTTGATGGTAAAGAGCTTGACCTAAGTATAGGAGCGCGGATTGAGTCAAAGTGTCGTCTTCCAAGGTTTTGCCGTCGTAGTCAACGACATTTCGGAGGTGCTTTATAGCCAAATCGTATTCTCCTTTTCCGTATTCTTCAATACCGAGGATATAGCATGCAGTAGGTAATGGGTTTGGTGTCGCAGCAATGTATTTTTTGAGGTGGTTGATTGCGGCGTAGTTGTCTCCCAGTTTATAGAGCGCTTCTCCAGCTATTCGGTTCATTTCGGCTTCGTCGGCGGAATTTAGTTTTCCGCTGCGCAAGAGCGATGTGGCAGTATTGGCGGCAGCTCGCCAATTACTCCTTACATAGTCTATTTCTGCCAGATAAAAATCTGCCATGTTGCCTGGCGCAACATTTTTGTCGGTCTGCCTTAGATATTTTTCGGCTTCGTCGTAGTTTTCTTGACAGAAATATATGTATCCGAGATAGAATCGTGCGGCAGCCGCTCTTGGGTTTGCGGCCGTTATTTTGCTGAAATATTCAGCGCTTTTTTGCAAGTTGTGGCATTGCATGTATGCTATGCCGAGGCGGTAGTAAAAATCAGTTTTGTTGGCGGAGTCTAATCCTGATGGCTCTGCTTTGAGATATAGCTGAATGGCTTTGTTGAAATCACTTTGCATGAAAGAGCAGTCGGCTATGCGCATGCGGGCCAAAGAGCGATTTGGCGACTGCGGAAATTTTTCCAGAAATATTTTGAAAGCTTCGGCGGCTTTTTCGTAGTTCCCTCTGCCAAAAAAAGCTTCGGCTTCTAAAAAACAGGCAGTTTGGTGTTGGCTTTCTGAAAGGGTACTGAAGTTGATCAATCCCAATTGGTCTAATGCAGCCTCGTAATTATTTTGAAGCAGGAAATCCTTGCAACGCTCCAGAGTACCGTTGTCGAGGGGATTGCTAATCTGTGCCATAACAGGCATAGAGGCGAGCAGAAAGACAGATATTATGTTTTTTTTCATGTCGTCGATTTTAAAAGCACAAAATTAGTCAAAAAATCAGAGTTTCTATCAAGAAAGCGGTGTTCAATTTAGCTGTCAGAGATTTTTTGGAGATATTCTATGATATTTGTGCGGGAAATTTGTAAACTGTGATATTACGTTTATTGCAGCAGCCTTCAATCGAAAAAAATGTTTACCTTTGCGCCTGAAGATTTGCAATCGCAGACAAAAACCATAATGAGACCCAATCGTTCCATAAAATAAGCATATTTAATGGAATTTTAGCCGCTAAAAAAGGTTTTAAAGGTCTATGCGTTTGCGAGGTGTCTGTTTTAGCTATAATCCGTATTGTATGGTAGTGATATATAAATTCTTATCAGCTTTTGCTGCAATTTTAATATTTGCTGTTTGTTTCAGTTCTTGTTCGGCTAATTCCGAGAGTGATGGTGGGGATTCGGTGAGACAGGTGCAGAATAACGCAACTGTCTCTAACAATTATTCATGCCCTCAAGCTTCAGAGGCACCGGCTGTATCGCCGTCTCATCAATCGTCGAACCAAACAAATAGAACAATCCCAAGCACAACGACAACACGTTCTGACGCTTTTCGCTTTGCTTTTGACTCCGGTAAACAATCAGGCTACTCCGATGGACTAAAAGGGGAAAACAATTGTTCGGCTATGGCTTCTGTATATTCAGACGATTGGATTAAACAAGCGTTTATCCAAGGTTATGAACTTGGACAGGCCGAGGCCGGTTCGGAATCAGCCGGCTCAGAAGGGAATGAGTATGTTGATTGCGATGATGATTATTATTATGAAGATGATTATTAAGTAGGATTTTGTGATGGTTAAGTATATTGAAAGAGGCGATATATTCGATATTGACGGTGTGAACAGCTATGCGCATGGCTGTAATTGTGCCGGGGCTATGGGTAAAGGGATAGCCCTGCAATTCAGATCCAAATTTCCGGCTATGTATACCGAGTATAGAGAGATGTGCTTGGCAGGGAAATATAATCCGGGGGATGTTTTTGATTATAATTATGGAAAGGGTCATGTCTATAATCTCGGTACGCAGCAAACATGGAGAACGAAGGCAAAGTTGGAGTATATAGAGCGGTCTGTGGTCGGTATGCTTGAATTGGCGTCTGGGGATAATGTGTCAAAAATAGCACTTCCTGCAATCGGGGCAGGGTTGGGCGGATTGCTGTGGAAAGATGTAAAAGCGGTTTTGGACAGGGTTTCTGCCGCTTATCCGAATGTTGATTTGTATGTTGTTGAAGCTTATGAACGCAATGATTCCATGTAGAAAGCTCTATTTTAACAAATATTGTTAAGGTACGGCAATTGAGTTCGCTGCGAAATTCTTATTTTTGCAAATTATTACTATAATAGCAATGGAAAAAGAACAAAATATGAGCTTTGGCGAAGATTTCCGCCGCCGTATCAAAGAAATAAAATTGAGCCGCTGGATTCGTTTCGGCGTTGTTAGTCTTATCTTTATCTTTTGGACGATATGGCTCGGGTGGCCATTGCTTTTTCTGATACTCCTATTTGATATTTATATAACCGGTTACATCCCTTTTACATGGTGGAAAAAAAGTAAGACACCATGGGTAAAGAGCGTTATGAGCTGGGTTGACGCTATAGTGTATGCTCTAATATTGGTATATTTTGTTTTTGCATTCGTCGGGCAGAATTACCAGATACCGTCGAGCTCGCTTGAAAAGACTTTGCTCACGGGCGATTATCTGTGGGTCAATAAAATGGTTTATGGTCCGCGAGTTCCTTTTACTCCGGTTCATTTCCCTTTGGTTCATAACAAGCTTTTTGGAGTTAAGAGTTATCTCGACAGCCCTTCCAATAGCTACAAGCGCCTGAAGGGTCTGAGAAATGTTGAAGAAGGAGATATTGTGGTCTTCAATTTTCCTGCCGGGGATACTGTGGCAGAAAAATTTGAGGAAACGCCCATGTATTATGATTTATTGGTGAAGCAATATGGCCGAGAGGCTTTGCACCGCGATAAGCAGCGTTTCGGCGATATAATTTACCGTCCGGTGGACCGCCGGCAGAATTTCGTAAAAAGGGCTGTAGGTCTTCCCGGGCAGAATTTCAGGATTTCCGACGACGTTATTTACATTGATGGCGAGGCTCGTCCTTTCCCGGAAAATGTTCAGTTTAATTATGTGTTTGCCACCAATACAGCGCTTTTAGAGCAAGATCTCAAGGATTTGGATATGGCTCCTTCGGATTTGTCGGCTTTTGATTGGCGTGGGGAAACAGGAGCAAATCTGCGTCATTTCCTCCCCGGTTCTGCCGACGGGAATTATCTTTATATGGCGCCGTTGACCAATGGCATGATTGAGCAGATGAAATCTAAGGGTATTTTGACAGATTATGTAAAGTTCAACGATATATCCCATTATTTTATGGGTATGGATATGAATTCCATGGTGTTCCCTTATGGTTCTGATGCCGATTGGACTCTTTCGGATTTTGGAGGTGACAAAGGAATTCTTATTCCGGCAAAAGGTATGACCGTGGAGCTTACCCCTGAGAACTGGACGCTTTACCAACGTTGTATCCGCAACTATGAGGGTCATGACGAGGCATATTTTGATGAGGCGAGCCAGACGGCTTATATAGGAGGTGAGCCTGCCAGGACATATACTTTCGGAATGGACTATTATTTTATGATGGGCGATAACCGCGATAATTCTCAAGATTCCCGCTTCTGGGGCTTTGTTCCGGAAGACCATATCGTTGGTACACCTATGATTGTATTGGCTTCGTTTGATCAGGAACGCGGTCTTTCCGACGGTAAGATACGATGGAACCGTATACTTCGTAGTGCCAATCCCGACAAATCGAAATAATAGCGGCTTGTTTGTGATGAGCAATGGATAAGGGCGCCATTATTTTACCTCCGCAGTTGTTTGCATCAACCGGCTATTATGCTTTGATGATGAGCAGCGACTATGTGGCGATAGATTATGATTTGCGTTTTGACAAACGTTTTAAGTCGGTCCATCGCTATGATATAGCCGATACTCGCGGTCTGTTGCAGTTGACTGTTCCTGTGAGCCGCCGTGCCGGATTTTTTACGGATGGCGGCTTGAAATGGAGCGATATTGATGTGTCGGCACATGGCCGGTGGTGGGAAGTGCATAAGACGGCATTGGAAAGCGCTTATGGGCGTACGCCTTTTTTTGAATATTTGTTTTATAAATTTGAACCTCTTTTTGACGCGCGTTCGGTGGGTGGCGGCGAAACTATCTGCTCTTTGTGTAGCCGAGCCGATGAAATAGTGCGTGGAGTCTTGGGTATAAGAACAAAAGTAATATCTGTAGAGGAAGCATTGTCTATGGGTGCGATGGATTTGCGTCGGCGTGAAGCTTTGGAGGCTGCCATGCCGACGGTAGGACCATATTACCAAGTGCGGGCCGATAAACTTGGTTTTATATCCGGACTTTCTATTTTAGATCTTATTTTCAATATGGGAACAGAGGCGCCGCTGTCGTTGAAAGATTGTATAAAAAGCTGATATAGAATATATAGAGCCAACAAGGCGTCCATGCAGGGACGCCTTGTTGGCTCTTGAATCTATCCGGCTTAGGTTCTTTTAACTTAATGTGATGCAAACCGCTTTGCGGATTTTTTTTACCTTAATTTTAAATACTTGAAAACCAATTATAAACCAATCTTAAATAAACCAATCAATAACCTTAAAATCTATATCTTTTTTTCCGGCAACCAGGGTTCCGGACTTACCTTATCTATATCTATTGTGATATATTGTATTTTTTTCTGTAATAGCTGGCCATGGGCTTAACGGTAGTCTGCAAATCTTTCTTGCAATTTTTTGCGGGCGAAGAATATGCGGCTTTTAATTGTACCGACAGGCAACCCCATGTGGTCGGCGATTTCGTTGTATTTGTAGCCGGCAACGTGCATAGAGAATGGGATTCTGTATCCTTCTGCAAATTCGTTGATAGCAGCAGTGATTTCGGTAGCCCCATAAGATCCTTCCGGAGATTCGATACCGGAGTCTTGGCTCAGGTTGAGATGATAGAGATTGTCGGTGGTGTCTATCATTGTAGCCGAGCGAACGCCTCTTCTGTAATTGTTGATGAAGATGTTTCTCATAATTGTGAACACCCATCCTTTGAAATTAGTGTTTTCGGCGTATTTGTCTTCGTTGTCAAGCGCCTTGAGGGTGGTGTCCTGAAGGAGGTCGTATGCGTCATCTCGGTTGCTGGTGAGCATGTATGCGAAATTTAGGAGGTTGTCCTGAAGTTTCATCAAGTTTGATTGAAATTTTGCGCTTGCCATACGGGTTAATTTTTTAGGGGTTTGAGAATCGTTTTTTTGGGGTTGTGAAGCAGTTGTTTTTGTTTCACGACTCAAAGTTAGCACCGATTTTTTTCGGTGTCAACTTTTTTTGCAATATTTTTTTGAAATTTCTGAAATTTTCAAAAACCATAACTTTAAAATACAGATAATCAGACAGATATGAAATTACAGAATTGTTACAAGATTGTTACGTACGAATATTTGTAACATTTTTGTAATTGAGTTTTCATCATATTGTGTATGCTTGTATGTAACTAAAGATATGCATATACGTCTTATAAATACAACAAACGATTTACAAGGACACATTTTTTTACTACAATCTATATAAATTGAATAAAACGCATCAATCCAGATGATTATTAAACTCACAGATGTAAATAAGACTTATCCCGGTGCTGTTCCTCTTCATGTACTCAAGGATATCAATCTTGAGATAAGGCGTGGCGAGCTTGTGTCAATAATGGGTGCATCGGGATCGGGGAAATCTACGTTGCTTAATATTTTGGGTATATTAGACAATTATGATTCCGGCGAATATCTATTAGACGGAGTTGAAATAAAGGATTTGAGTGAAAATCGAGCAGCCGAGTTGAGGAACAAGATGATAGGTTTTGTCTTCCAGTCGTTTAATCTGATAAGCTACAAGACTGCTCTGGAGAATGTTGCACTTCCTTTGTTTTATCAAGGTGTCGGGCGCAAGAAACGCAATCTCATGGCAATGGAGCAGTTGGAGCGCATGGGTCTTGCCGACCGGGCCACCCATTTGCCGGGAGAATTGTCGGGCGGACAGAAACAGCGAGTTGCAATAGCTCGGTCTATAGTTACGAATCCGTCGTTAATTCTTGCGGATGAGCCAACGGGGGCATTGGATTCGCATACATCTAAAGAGGTTATGGAAGTTTTCCGGCAACTGAATTCCGATGGGATGACAGTTGTGATCGTTACCCACGATCCCGGAGTTGGAGCTGCGACAGATCGTATAATCCGTATAGTAGACGGTGAAATAGCACACGGTAATGTTTGATCTTATCCGCGAAATAGCGCAGACATTGCGCAATAACCGGCTCAGGACTATCCTCACCGGTCTGGCTGTGGCATGGGGAATATTCATGCTGATAGTTTTGTTGGGGGCGTCTAAGGGTGTTATGCAGTCGTTTGAGCATAATTCGTCGGAGATGGGCTCTAATAATTCAATGACAATTTTTGGCGGTAGGACGTCCAAGCCTTATAAAGGTTATAAAGAAGGCAGATGGATATCGTTGAAGAATTCAGATATAGATAAGATAGAACACGACAACCGTGAAATCGTGAGTAAAGTAATCTCGTATGCGTCGGAAAATACGAATATTTCTACGCCTCGCGATTTTGTGAGCGAAGGTTTTGATGCGGTTTATCCCGATGCAATAAAGACAAATAATTTAGGTCAAATGAAATATGGCCGTTTTATTAATGATCGAGATATGGAGGAGCGTCGCAGGGTTATGGTGCTTGCCTCCACACATGCCCGCATGCTTTTCCCTACAGAAGAGGAGGCGGTAGGCGGTGTCGTTACTTCTATGGGTCTTGCTTGGACGGTTATCGGGGTTTATGAGCATCCTTGGCGCAGCGGTAATTATGTGCCGTATACAACCTATAAGGCTATTACGGGCAATACAGACGAGGCATACAAACTTGATGTTACTGTAGAAGGCCTGAAGACAGAAGCCGACGGTATAGCTGCCGAAAATGCGATAAGGCAGACTCTTGCCCGCAGTCATGAGTTTGACCCCGAAGACCAGAACAGTCTTTGGGTGTGGAATAAGTTTGTGGATTATCTTACCACCCGTGCCGGTTTGGGCTATCTTGATTTGGCGGTTTGGGTTATAGGTATTTTTACGTTGCTATCAGGAATAGTAGGTATAAGCAATATCATGTTTGTGAGTGTGCGCGAGCGTACCCATGAAATAGGTATCAGGCGAGCTATAGGCGCAAAGCCACGTAATATTTTGACTCAGATATTGCTTGAGAGTGTGGTTATCACTACTATATTCGGCTATATAGGAGTTGTCTTTGGCACAGCGGTTTTGCAGCTTATAAGCGCGTTTGTTCCCGAGATGGCATATGTTGCGGTAGATTTAAATCTTGCGTTTAAGGTTACGGTGGCGTTGATAGTCGCCGGTTGCGTTGCCGGGCTTTTCCCTGCTTTGAAAGCTATAAAAGTTAAACCAGTAGAAGCTTTGCGCGACGAATAAAGAAAACGACAATGAAATTAGCGATATTCGACATAGAAAATTGGCGCGAAATCGGGGCTACGCTTGCAAGGAACAAAACGAGGACATTTCTTACTGCCTTCGGAATTTTTTGGGGTACGGCCATGCTTGCGATGCTTCTGGGGGGCGCTTCGGGTATGGAAGGTATAATGCGGCGTCAGTTTGCCGGTTTTGCCACAAACATGGGGGCTACGTTTTCCGGCACCCGTTCCCTTTCGTACAAGGGTTTTAACAAAGGTTCTTATTGGCAGTTGACCGAGCAGGATATAGCGCTTGTGCGTAGTAAAGCGCCGTATATTGAAAAGTCGTCGGAAATTAACGGGAAAAGTGTGACAGCAACGTATGGCGATAAGACCAAGAGTTGCCAAGTTATAGGAGTTGAGGCGGAGTATTCCGAAATAGTCTCGCCTATATTGACAGAGGGCCGGCTTTTGAATGAGACCGATGTTTTGCATAACCGTAAGGTTGCTGTCATTGGAAAGAATATGGCTACGGAATTGTTTGGGTCGGGGTCCCCATTGGGCAAATATGTTGGATTGGACGGTGTTTATTTCCTTGTTGTAGGTGTTGCGGCACAGCGAGGCGACATGTCGATTGCCGGTCGCATAGACGATAGTTTTTTGCTCCCGTCTACCACAATGCGTCGTGCATACAATTTCGGCAATAAAGTGGGATTTTTTGTTTACACGGCTCCATCGGGTCATGGACCGAGTGAAAATGAGGCAGCAATCCGCAGGGCTATAAGCCACAATCATCCAATCCACCCCAACGACGAACGTGCTATCCAGTTTATGGATATATCTCAGAATTTTGCTATGGTAGACGGCCTTTTCCTTGGCTTGTCTATATTGGCACTGTTTGTGGGCGCCGGATCTCTTATGGCTGGAGTTATAGGCGTGGGTAATATAATGTGGATTATAGTTAAAGAACGCACCCACGAGTTCGGGATAAGACGTGCGTTGGGGGCTAAACCGTTGGATATTACGGTTCAGGTTCTGTCGGAGAGCGTAGTGCTTACACTCATATCGGGAGTGGCGGGTGTGTGCTTTGCGACGATAGTGCTTGGAGTGGTAGACATGGTTTCTGCTGATCCGATCCACGGGACTGCAGGTTTCCAGATAAGTTTCGGGCTTGCCATGGGGATTGTATTTGCGTTTATCGTTCTCGGCACGGCAGCCGGTACATTGCCGGCAGTGAAGGCAATGAAAATCAAACCTATAGAGGCGTTGCGCGACAAATAAGAATATAAGAAATAATTTAATCTGTAAAATCAATATCATCGCAATATGAAAAAGTTTTTCCGTATCCTCATGTGGGTAGTTATATCTGCAATATTTGTGGGGACATTCGTTTATCTTTATCTCAATTCGAAAACACCCGAAGAAGTCTATGGCAAGGTGATTCCGGAACGTGCCGATATTCAGCGTACCACGGTTTTGACGGGTAAGATAGAGCCTCGCGACGAGATAGAAATCAAACCTCAGATATCGGGTATCGTGAGCGAAATCAATGTTGAGCCAGGCGATAAGGTCCAGGCCGGAGATGTGATAGCTAAAATCAAGGTAATACCAGAGGCCTCACAGCTTTCGTCGGCGCAAAGCAGAGTCAATAATGCCAAAATAGACCTTTCCGATTGCCAGATAAAATATGACCGGGCAAAAGCTCTTTACGAGAAGAAAGTAATTTCGCGTGAGGAGTATGAGACCGCAGAGAAAAACTTAAATAAGGCTGCAGAAGAGGTTCAGGCAGCCGATGATGCCTATACGATCGTTCGCGAGGGGGTGTCGAAATACAATGCCAAGGAGAGCAACACTTTGGTTAGGGCTACTATCACAGGTTTAGTGCTTGATGTGCCGGTGAAGGTCGGTTCTTCAGTGATCCAGGCTAACACGATGAATGATGGTACTACCATTGCTACTATTGCCGATATGACAAATCTTATTTTCAAGGGTAATGTGGATGAGACCGAGGTCGGTTCGCTCAAGGTTGGTATGCCGATGAGTATTTCCATCGGTGCAATGCCCGAAAAAAATCCTACGGCAGTTGTAGAGTATATAGCTCCTAAGGGAACGGATACCAATGGGGCAAATTCGTTTGAAATCAAGGCGGAATTGAGCCTTGACGATACAGAGGGTTTGCGTGCCGGTTACAGTGCCAATGCTACTGTTACTCTTGAGAAAGCCGGCAATGTGATGTCGTTGCCTGAGTCTGTGATTGAATTTGCCGGCGATAGCACGTTTGTGTATGTTATGACAGATTCTTTGCCCAAGGCTATTTATAAGAGAGTGCCGGTTGTAACGGGCTTGAGCGACGGGATAAAGATAGAAATCAAGGAGGGCATAGATTCGACTGCTACTGTCCGTGGCTCTAAAATGTGATTTGTCATGAGGTTATCTGCTATAATATTTGCCATGGCCACTGGTATTGTGGCTTCGGCTCAGACATGGACGCTTGATAGCTGTATAAACTATGCTGTAGAGCATAATATCAACGTTAGAAACAGTGAGTTGCAAAGCGAGAGCGGACGCTTGAGTGTTGTTCAGGCAAAAGACCGTTTTCTGCCGAACCTGTCGGGCTATGCGTCGCAGAGTTTTAATTTCGGGCGCGGATTGACAGCCAATAATACTTATGCCAACCGCAATACGAGTTCGTTTTCTGTTGGCGCACAGTTGCAGTTGCCTCTTTTCCAAGGCCTTTCGGCCATACGCAATTTGGATTATGCCAAAGCTAATCTCAGGGCTTTGGTAGAGCAGACGGAGGCGACTAAAGACGATGTTGCGCTCAATGTTACTTCGCAATATCTCCAGGCTCTTTATGCTGCGGAAATGGTGGGGGTGGCAGAAGAGAATCTTTCTATTTCTAAAAACGAGTTAGCCCGTACCCGGGAATTGCTTGAGGGCGGAAAGGTTCCGGAGCTGGATCTTTATCAAGTAGAGGCACAGGTTGCTCAAGACGAACTCACTCTTGTTAATGCCAGGAACGATAGCAGTATAGCATTGCTTGATCTTGCTCAGATGCTGAATCTCCCATCATACGAAGGATTTGCCATATCTCCATTGGTTGAGGAAAAACTTACTTTGGTGCCTGCCGACGAAGTTTTTGCCAATGCTTTGGCTCGGAATCATTCTATGAAGGCTTATGAACTACAAGTAGTCGCAGCCGAAAAGAATGTGTCGGTAGCCAAGGCCGGTTATATACCTCAATTGAGCTTTAATGCCGGCATAGGGACAAACTACTACAAGACCAGCGGTTACGATAATGAATCGTTTGGAGGGCAGATGCGTCATAATTTTTCTAAGAGCATAGGTTTTTCGTTGCAAGTGCCGCTGTTTGACGCGTTTTCAACGCGCAACAATGTTAAGCGAGCACGAATCAATGCGCTTACAGCGCAATTACAGCTTGATGATACCCGGATGAAGCTATATAAGGCTATTACACAGGCGCATGCTCAGGCTATAGCGGCAATGAAGAAATATGATGCGTCTCAGGTGAGTGTTTCTTCTACGATGAAAGCACTTGAAGCCATGCAGATAAAGTATTCCAATGGCCGTGCCAATGCCACAGAGTTGCAAAAAGCACAGTCGGATTATACCAAGTCTTTGGCTGAGACGGTTCAGGCCAAGTATGAAGCAGATTTGAGAATCCGTATCGTGAATTTCTATAATAAATAGTCTTGGCTTTTTTAGGCCTTATTTGTATCTTTGCAGTGGACAAGTCGAAAAAGGCTTGCCCACTGTTTGGTTTTTTAGATGTTTACTCCTGTACATTGTATAGCTCTGCGCACCGTTAAGGTTTCGGACGACCGCTCGCTTTTGTCGGTATGGACACGCGAGATTGGCCGAGCAACCTTTTCTATGCCATCGGGGTCGGGGCGCGAGGCGAAGCGGCGCAAAGCATTGACCAGTCCGTTGGCAATTTTTGAAGGGGTGGTAGACATAAAGCCGGGCAAAGAGATACTGTCGGTGAAAGATTTTAAGGTTATGAGCGGCACTTTGGCATATGAAAGTTCTCCCGTAAAAGGCCTTATATCTATGTTCCTCGCCGAAGTCCTTGATTTGTTGCTGCGGCGTCAGGAAGCCGACGAGATTTTATCGGACTATCTTTTTAATTCTTTGCAGATTTTTTCGGATCTTGAAGACCCAATAGGAATAGCAAATTTCCATTTAGTGTTTTTATATGGTCTATGCCGTCTTGGCGGAGTGGAGCCTGATTTGAGCAGCTATAGTGAAAGGGCTATTTTTGATATGCGCGAAGGACGCTACCGCGCCACGCAGCCACTTCACGACAGTTATCTTGCCGGGAATACGGCGTTTGGTCCTAAGCTGTTGTCGCGTATGAATTACAGGAATATGCATAAGGTATTGCTCAGCCGCTCAGACCGCGTTGCAATGCTCAATAAAATTATAGAGTATATAGGTATCCATTTTGTGCCGTTGACTTCGCTCAAGAGTCTTGACGTGCTCAAAACAATTTGAATTCATATTATAAGTTTGAAAATTTGTCTCTTTTATGCAAAAAGCAGTTGTTGCAAAACCGCGATTTGAAATATTAGATGGCTTGCGAGGGGTCGCGGCCTTGATTGTTGTGGTTTTCCATGTTTTTGAGATCCATAGCGGAGGACCGTCTCTGCAAATCATCAACCATGGTTATCTTGCGGTCGATTTTTTCTTTGCCCTTTCGGGCTTTGTTCTCGGATATGCCTACGACGACCGGTGGGGACGAGGCCTTACAACCATGGGATTTATATTGAGGCGTCTTATACGGTTGCAGCCAATGGTTTTCATGGGTGCTACATTGGGGATGCTTACATTTTATTTCGGTCTTGCCGACATATCTAATACAACAGTGGGCACTTTGTTGTTGGTGTGGCTTATGAGTTGTTTTCTCATTCCTGTTACTGAGCATCTTGATGTGAGAGGGTGGGGCGAGGGATATGCTTTGGACGGTCCCATGTGGACATTGGCTTTTGAGTATATAGCCAATTTGCTTTATGCCTTGTTTATCCGCCGCTTCCCTGTGTGGCTTTTGGCCTGTTTTGTAGTTGCAGCGGCAATGCTGTCGGTGGATGTGGCTCTTAATGTGGATGTTTTCGGTTTGCTTTCAGAAAGGAAAAATGAGATATATACCATGATAGGTGGTTGGTCTTTAGCACCAACGCAGCTATATGTGGGTTTTGTGCGGCTGTTATATCCGTTCTTTGCCGGGTTGCTTGTGTATAGGTTGGGTTTACGCATAAAGGTTAGGCAACCGTTCTTATGGTCGGCGTTGTTGCTGGCAATAGTATTGTTCATGCCTCGGGTAGGTCTTGGCGCAGACGGTTGGGGCAACGGTTTATATGAGGCGTTTTGTGTTTTGGCGATATTCCCTGTCATTCTGATGATAGGTGCCGGAACTATAGTTTATGGAGCAATACAGGAGCGGTTGTGCCGTTTTTTGGGGAGATTGTCGTATCCTCTATATATCACGCATTACCCACTGATCTACATACTTTTTGAGTGGACCTATGAGCATAGGGATTTCCCTTTGTCGGTTCACATTTTCAACGGAGTTGCTGTTGTGCTTGCATCTGTAGGGATAGCGTATGCGATTGAACGGCTTTACGATACCCCTGTCCGCAGTCGTCTTAGCGGTCTTTTGAGGAGAAATAGCTCTGAAAGAGACAAGGTCGCTGATAAAAAAAGCTGAGAAATAGTGATTTATTTGGCTATGTGGAAAAAAAAGTGTATTTTTGCATGCTGATTTTCCGCAATAGGCACGGACAAGCAAGCGGTTATTGATATAACGCGCTTCGCCTCAGCGGGTTAACCATATCATTAAAACTAAATGTACGTAATCGTAGAAATCCAGGGACAGCAGTTCAAGGCCGAAAAAGGTCGGTTCTTGTATGTACACTACCTTGGTGAGAAAGTAGAAGAAGGCTCGACAGTTGAATTCGACCGTGTTCTTCTTGCCGACAACGACGGCGAAGTAAAAGTAGGCGCACCTACAGTTGAAGGCGCAAAAGTAGTATGCGAGGTAGAGAAATCACTCGTTAAAGGCGACAAAGTAATCGTATTCAAGAAAAAACGTCGCAAAGGCTATCGTCGTAAAAACGGTCACCGTCAATATTTCACCAAAGTTGTCATCAAAGACATCCTTGCTTAACTGTTTCACCCCTAATTCGCTCACTGCGTAAATCCATTAACAATCATGGCACATAAAAAAGGCGTCGGTAGTTCGAAGAACGGCCGTGAGTCAGAAAGCAAACGACTCGGCGTTAAGATTTTTGGCGGACAGTTCGCCAAAGCCGGCAATATCCTCAAACGTCAACGTGGTACCGTTCACCACCCAGGCTTGAACGTAGGCATCGGCAAAGACCACACATTGTATGCACTTGTAAGCGGTACAGTGGAATTTACCGAAGGTCGTAACGGCCGCAGATTTATCAACGTTAAGCCCGTAGGCGAGGCATAAAACGTTAAAATTCCAACACTATCTACCGACATCCGGCACGGTGCTTGCATATTGCGCCATGCCGGTTGTTGTTTTTTTCGTCTCTTTCTCTTCTTATGCAGTCGCCCCTTATGAACCCTTTTAGTGGAAACGAAAAACTTGTGGTTCTATCGTGCCCAAGATGCGGCAGGGTAAACAGCCAGCCGTTAGACCCAAAGTCTTGTTTGGAATTGCCTTATGCCAAAGCCGCTGCGTATTCTGTGTTTACCATGGATTATAAAGGTGCATATCCGCGAGTTGGCAAGAAGAAGCGCGTTGTTTTGAAATACCCGTTTTGCTGTCGGGTCGGCGATACATTTAATATAGTCTATCGCGAGGACAGATTTGAGGGCGATGACCGTTATTTTGCCACGTTCCGTCTTTTAGGGATACTTGGAGAAGGTGAAAGCAGAGTGAAAGCGGTGGTTAGGCTTGAAGGTTTGACCGATTGCCTTTCTATAAATCCTGAGACTGCGCATCTTGCAGACTTGCCCGGAGGGTTGTCTGATTTTTCGGGAATATATAAAAATACCGAGTCATTAGGTGGAGGCGATATAATAACCGACAGGTATTATTTTGTTGGAGAAGACAAGAAAAGGCATCTCATATGCGTGACATATATAGACTTTGAGAGGGCGTATACGTTATATGGGAATTATGTAGAAAACGAGAAATAGTAAAAATAAAAAATGAAGAGGTTTTATTCTTTTATTACGGCTGTTACGTTGTGTTTGAGTGCATTTGCGTGGAGTCAAAAAGGTCACGATGCTACGGCATATATCGCTGAATGCCATTTCACGGAGGCCACTGCCGATTCCGTTTCGTCGTTATTGGACGGTAAATCTCCTGTATATTGGGCAAATTGGCTTGATAATGCGAGCCATACCCCTCAGTATTATTATACCAAGACTTGGCATTACCGTAATATTGATACACATGAAAACTACGATAATGCAAAGCGTAACCCCAAGGGCGATGTGATAAGTGCAGCCAGAGAGCAGATTGCGATACTTGCCGACAGCATATCGAGCAGGAGCCAGAAGCAATTGGCTCTCAAGATTCTTATCCATATAGTAGGCGACATGCACCAGCCCATGCATATGGGCCGCTATAAAGATCTTGGCGGCAATAAGGTGAAGCTCCGTTTCTTTGACCGTGATACCAATTTGCATTCTATATGGGACGGATCTATAATGAATTCCGGCCACAGTTGGTCTTATACAGAGTGGCAGCAGCAATTAGATCGGCTTAGCGCTGAAGAGGAGGCTGCGGAAACTGCCGGAAATCTGGATGACTGGGGACGGCAGACCTACGATATAGCATGCCGGGTATACGACCATATGCCGGCAGGGACTAAGGTGAGCTACAACGAGATAGCTTCGTGGACGCCGGTTATAGAACAGCAGATTTTGCGTGGCGGTCTGCGCTTGGCAAAGGTTCTCAATGCTATTTTTGACCCGTCAAGCGAGGATGATGTGACGCAGTTTTGAGAAAATTTGTTAAAATAACAGAAACAAGCCGCATTTTGCGGCTTTTTCCGTAATTTTGCAGCTTAGAGTGCAATAGAACACTCATTTGAACAGATAACCCCAAATATAACGAAATAAGAGTTAATCATGGCTCAGCAAGAAGATGTATTTAAAAAAATCGTATCTCATGCAAAAGAATACGGTTTTGTTTTTCCTTCCAGTGAAATTTATGATGGCTTGTCGGCGGTTTACGACTATGGCCAAAACGGTGTAGAACTTAAGAACAACATCAAACGTTACTGGTGGGATTCTATGACCCTCCTTCACGAAAATATTGTGGGCATTGACTCTGCCATCTTCATGCATCCCACTATTTGGAAGGCCTCGGGACACGTAGACGCGTTTAATGATCCCCTCATCGATAACCGCGATTCCAAAAAACGTTATCGTGCCGATGTTCTTATAGAAGACCATATTGCTAAAATAGACGAGAAGATAGACAAGGAAATAGCTAAGGCAGCCAAGCGTTTCGGTGATTCTTTTGATGAAGCCCAATTCCGTGCTACCAATGGCCGTGTGCTTGAATTACAAGCTAAACGCGATGAGCTGCACCAGCGTTTCTCCGATGCGATGAACGCCAATGACCTTGAGGGTCTTCGTCAGATTATTGTAGACCAAGAAATAGTTTGTCCTATATCCGGCACTAAGAACTGGACAGAAGTTCGCCAGTTCAATCTCATGTTTAAAACCGAAATGGGATCGACGGCCGACGGTTCTATGACTGTTTACCTACGCCCGGAAACAGCTCAGGGTATTTTCGTGAACTATCTTAATGTTCAAAAAACCGGACGTATGCGCATTCCTTTCGGTATTGCACAGATTGGCAAGGCTTTCCGCAACGAGATTGTTGCCCGTCAATTCATTTTCCGTATGCGTGAATTCGAGCAGATGGAAATGCAATTCTTTGTCCGTCCCGGCGAAGAACTCAAGTGGTTCTCGCAGTGGAAAGAATGGCGTCTTAAATGGCATAAAGCTCTTGGCCTTGGCGATGAGAAATACCGCTACCACGACCATGAGAAATTGGCTCATTATGCCAATGCCGCTACCGACATAGAGTTCCAGATGCCTTTTGGGTTCAAGGAAGTTGAGGGTATACATTCGCGTACCAATTTTGACCTTTCTCAGCACGAGAAATTTTCGGGTAAAAAAATCCAGTATTTTGATCCTGAACTCAACGAAAGCTATACTCCTTATGTCATCGAGACCTCTATTGGCGTTGACCGTATGTTCTTGAGCGTTCTTTGTTCAAGCTACGAGGAAGAAAAGCTCGAAAACGGGGAAACGCGTGTAGTTCTTCACTTGCCGGCTCCTTTGGCTCCTGTGAAATGCGCAGTTCTTCCGTTGGTGCGCAAAGACGGCCTTCCCGAAAAGGCTCGTGAAATTGTAGACGAACTCAAGTTTGATTTTGCCACACATTATGAGGAAAAAGATGCTATCGGCAAACGCTATCGTCGCCAGGATGCAATTGGAACTCCTTTCTGTATCACGGTAGATCACCAGACACTTGAAGACAATACGGTGACATTGCGCGAGCGCGACTCAATGAAGCAGACCCGTGTACCGGTAGATCAACTCCATGCTTTAATCCACGACCGTGTGAGCTTGGCTTCGTTGCTCCGCAAACTTCGCTAATATTTTGCTCCCGACACATAATTCGGTGTCGGGGGACTTTTAATAAACTCCAACTCCTCTAAAACACAGACAATGAAAAAATTTATAATCATAGGTGTAATTGTAATTCTCGGCCTTATACTGTTTTTCAGCGGTAAATCGAGTTACAACGGATTCGTGTCCATGGATCAAAGCGTGGAAGAACAGTGGGCAAAAGTTCAGGTTCAATATCAGCGCCGAATGGATCTTATCCCGAACATAATGCGTACCGTTCAAGGCTATGCCGCTCACGAAAAAGAGACCTACGAAGCCGTAACTCGTGCTCGTGCAGGCCTTTCTGATGCGCTTACGCAAGTGGACTCCTTGAAGCAAATCACGCCTGAACAGACAGACGCTTTCGAAAATTATAATGCTGCTCAAGACAGGTTGAACAAGGCGCTTTCTATCTATGTCAATGCTGTTCGCGAAGCTTATCCCGACTTGAAAGCCGTTGGACAATTTGACAAGCTTTCGGTAGAACTTGAGGGTACAGAAAACCGTATAGCCACCGAACGCGGCCGTTATACCGAAATAGTACGCCAGTATAACACCAAAGTCAAGAGTTTCCCTGCCAATATTTGGGCTTCGGTATTCGGTTTTAGCGCGAAACCGCAGTTCCAAGCCGATGCAGCCGCCTCACAGGCTCCCACCGTGCAATTTTAAGATATGTTGCCGATGAAAAAAATTTTTGTAATAGCTCTTGCCGCTGCGGCAATGTTGAGTTCTTGCGGCAACGACGACAAGACAACCTGGGATGAATATGCCGAATGGCGTGAGGCCAATAACGCATGGATGGCAGAAATGCAGGCAAAGAAGAATGCCGACGGTACTCCATATTACACCACTGTGGTGCCAGAATGGAATCCCGGTACTTATGTGTTGATTCATTATCTTACGGACCGAGCAGAAACCGAGGGTAATTTGTCGCCTATCTATACTTCTACCGTAGATACTCGCTATACATTATATCTCTACGACGGCACTCCGGCAGATTCGTCGGATTTATTGACGAGCAATGGTCCCGGTGTATATCGTACTAAGTTGAACGCTGTGGTTCAAGGTTGGGCTATCGCCTTACCCGAAATGAGGTGCGGTGATTCTGCAGAGGTTATCGTACCTTATTCTGCTGGCTATGGTAGTTCGTCGATTGGAGATATTAAGCCTTATTCGGCACTTCATTTCCATATACGCCTTGTAGACATCCCATATTACGAGAAACCTCCGTATACAAAATAAAAAGAGATGGAGCAGCCGGTTGTTGATCAGCCACGCCTTTGGCGTCTGATACTGCAAATCGATACCGACGCTATCCGCGCCGTGGCTTATTCTACGGTAGAGGATTCGTCGATGCTCCAGTTTTCTGTGGCTTTGGATCAAAGCGGAGACCAAAGCCTCAAGAGTTTGGAAGAGGCCGTGTATGCCACTCCGTTTCTTCTTTCCGATTTCGGAAAGGTAGATGTAGTGGTTCGTACTCCGGCTTTTTTCATTTCTCCTGCGGCCATCGATGCCATTGATGCAACGGCAGGTATTATGCAAATGTCGCCAGATCATCAAAGGCGGCTCAAGACCGATTATATAGATTCTTTAGATGTTTCGTTGTCGTGGGCTTTGGCTGAAGATTTCGCAAATTTTCTTGCGCGCACATTCCGTAATCCGGCTGTTTGGCATCATCTTACGCCGCTCCTGCGGTATTTCAGCCGCAAAACGCTGCTTGGAAACTCTGGCAAGGTGTATGTTCACCTCCACCGTGGGTCGGCCAGTGAAATGGATATTATAGCTTTTGATGCTTCCGGCAGGTTTGTCCTTGCAGAAACGCGACAATTTGAGACGGTAGATGATGCTGCATATTTTGCGTTGTCGTCGGCCAAAATAGCCGGAATAGATTTTCGCAACGATGAGATGCTTGTGTGTGGTCATAATTCGCTCAGAGAGCAGTTTATGGGTATAGCAAGGAATTATTTTAATTATGTGATGCCCAACATATTCCCGTCGGCTGTTTTCCGAGTCGGCAAGGAGGCGTTGTCGGCACCGTTCCCATTGATAATATTGCCGCTATGCGAATAATAAGAGGAAAATACGGTCGTCGTCGTTTTGATGTGCCTTCCAACATTACAGCACGTCCCACCACCGATTTTGCCAGAGAGAATATCTTTAATGTGCTTGAGAATATTGTTGATTTCGAAGGCCTTGATGCATTGGATCTTTTTGCCGGCACGGGTGCTGTGAGTTTTGAGTTTCTGTCGAGAGAATGCCGCCATGTCACAGCAGTTGAAAAAGCTCCCACTCAACAGCGATTTATAGAGAAAGTTGCAAGAGAGCTTGGAGCAGATAATCTCACACTTATACGAGGCGATGTGCTTCGCTTTATCTCGTCGGCGCAAACGGCCTATGATATTGTTTTTGCCGATCCTCCTTATGATATGCCAGGGTTTGCCGAAATTCCAGGAAAAGTCTTGGCGTCGAAATTGCTCAAGCCAGGTTCTGTGTTTGTTTTAGAGCATTCCAAAAAGCATGATTTTTCGGATTTACCGAATTTCTCGGAACATAGGGTTTACGGATCTGTAAATTTTTCCATTTTCCGTATTCCTGAACAATGATCGTGTTTTATCCGTTTTTTCTAAGAAAGACTTAAAAAACGGATAAAAACGAGCATGACACCAAATAAGATACTTTCGGATTTTCTCACTCAGCTTCAGGTTCCTCATACGGAGAAATATACCGACAGGCGTTTTGAAGGCATGGCTTTCAAAACGCTTTTTGGCATGCAGCGTGTGCTTGAGGATTATGGCGTAAAGACACAAGGTATAAAGTTGGGCGATAAAAGAGAGGTGCAGAAATTGCCTGTGCCTTTCATCGCGCCTTTACCACATGGGAATGTGATAGTTACGTCGGTAGGTGATAATGTAGATTATCTGTCGCAAGGTGTGGTGGAGAGGGTGTCATTAGATTTGTTCCTTTCCAAGTGGGGAGGAGTGGCTTTGCTCGCATTCCCTGATGCCGATGCAAAAGAGCCTGACTATGGACTCCACTGCCGACTTGATTTTTTTGACAGTGCCAAGGTATGGATACTTCTTGCTGTGGCGGTTTTCTTGTTTGCGTATCTATTTATAAGCAATGGCTTGTATTCGCATATTTCGGCGATTGCTCTTATAGTTCTTGATTTGTTAGGACTCGGGGCGAGCTATTTTCTGGTTCTTAAGTCGCTTAAAATTAAGAGCCATGCTGCCGACAAGGTTTGTGGGGCGATTGAGAAGGGAGGATGCGACGACGTCTTGGCCACGAAAGCCTCTAAGTTCTTCGGGCTTTTCGGATGGAGCGAGGTGGGCTTTGCCTATTTTTCTGTGAGCTTGTTGTGCTTGCTCATTTTCCCGAGATGGGAGTGCTATTTAGCGGCCTTAAACCTATGTTGCCTTCCATTCAGTTTTTGGAGCGTATGGTATCAGAAATCAAGGGCCAAAGCATGGTGTACACTCTGCCTTGCGGTGCAAGCGATTCTGTGGTTGTCTTTTGGATGTTATTTGTGGGGAGATGCTTACCACGGTATTTTCCCTATAAAAATCGAGTTGTTTGTTCTCGGGGCCTCCTACTTGGGGGCGCTTCTCGGAATAAACAGGATATTGCCAAAATTTGATAAATCTGAATACAATGAAGCCTAAACAAAATAAAATGCCCGTATTAGCTACTGCCGTTGCGCTCACGCCTCTCGAACTTAACGGATATAAGTTTAATGGCCGCCATACAATAATCACGGCAGAACGCTTAAAAAAGGCTTAGAATTATTGTTGATCAGCCGTCAACCTCTTCTTGCAAAGTTTTGGACAAACGGATAAGTTCTATCCTGTTTGCGGATTTCTTGAGGATGTCAAAGCGGTATAGCTCTGTTGTGACAGTCTCGCCTTGAGCGGGTATAGTTCCTGTTGTGTTGAGGATGTATCCGGCTATGGTCTGGTAGGCGTCGTCTTCCGGGATATCGAGGTTGAAACGTTCGTTTAGTTCAACCACTTCGCAGCGTCCGGATACTTCGTAAATTCCTGGAGCTGTTTCTTTCATTGTAAGTTTGGAATTGTCGTGTTCGTCTTCAATATTACCGCAAATCTCCTCCATGAGGTCTTCTAAGGTAATCATTCCAGCTGTTCCTCCAAATTCATCAACGACAATAGCTATTGAGCGTTTTTGTTGTAGCAGTCTACGCATCATTGTGTTGGCCATCAGGTTTTCGGGGGCATAAAGCACAGGTTTGATTTTTTCGTGCCAATCGTTTTCGGGATAGAAAAGCTCACTCACATGGATATAACCTAAAACATTGTCTATATCTTCGCGGAAAACGATTATTTTAGAACGTCCTGTTTTGGTGAAAAGAACCGATAATTCGTCGCGAGAAATTTCGTCGATATTCACTGCTACGATTTCGTTGCGCGGTATCATGCAGTCGCGCACGTGGGTTGTCGAGAAATCGAGAGCGTTTTGGAAAATTTTCACTTCGTGTTCCACCGTCTGTTGTTGTTCTTCAAGATCGTCGATGGTCTCTTCAAGGTAATCGTTTAGATCGCCTATAGATATGAGGTGCAGGCGTTTGTTGGAATCTTTTACGCCGACCAATCGCATTAGCAGACGAGATAGCGCGGTTGTAAATAACGAGATGGGATAAAGGATGATGTAGAAAATCCAGATGGGCAGTGCAAAAACACGGAGAGAATTGTTGGGATTAATGCCGAAAATGGATTTCGGGAAAAACTCACCTGTAAGAAGGATTACGCCGGTTGATATTAGCGACTGGGAAACAAGGATGAAAAATTCATTGTTTGAGATTTTTGCTAAAAGCGGTTCCAGAAGAGCTGCAGCCCCCATACCGTAGATAACCAACATGACATTGTTGCCTACCAATATTGTGGAGATGAATAATTCTGAATTTGAGTAGAACCTGTTTATTATTTTACCGATAATCCCTCCTTTCTTAACATCAAGTTCCACCCGTACTCTATCTGAGGTGACGAAAGCCATTTCGCATCCGGAGAAGAGCGCGGAAAAAATGAGGGAAACTATAGTAATTGTAATCCAAACGTCCATGTTTCAGTGTTTATTTTGCTTTTTCATTTGTGAGTGTGGCCACTCTTAGATTTGGGTTTGCCCGTCGCTGCTTCCTTTGTCTCTGAGATTTTGCTGCGACAGTATCTGTGGATAAGGGCGTATGCATGGCAGTGTCGGCCTCGGTGGAATCAATATGGTTTTTAGCGGGTCTTTGAGCCGGCAAAATGGCTGTAGGCTTGCTCACGGTATAAGATTCCATGTTTTGATCGGATTCGAAGCCATAACCTTCTATCACTCGGTCTGTTCTGACAATGTGGATAAAAGAGTCGCTGTATATTTTTCGTGAGTTTTGATCCCAAAAAAGTTGCTCGGTTAAGAAACTGTCGCGGTCTGTGTTTACCATGACGACACGACCGTCTAATCTCCAGAGACGTTTACGAGAAAAATAAACCGCGGAATCGCAAATCACATTTGCTGCCGGATTCATCTGTAAGTCGTATTGTTCCATGGCCAGTCCTTCGGGAAAGCGCCAAAAAGGCTCTTCTGCGTCTTCAAACATGAGCCAAAGAGGAGCTTCTATGTGGTAGCGTGTGTATCCAGAGTCGCTGATAAGGGTAGAAACGTCTGATGTTGCCATTGTCGGGGTCGTGTTTCCGTCGCTGGCATTTGGCACATAGTTATGCTCTTCGCCGCCGCAACCGGCGGCAAAGGCCAATATAAGGGCTATTGCCGGCAAGAATCTCATTCCCGGCCGTGCCGGGTTGGGTGAGTCTGAGTCCACGCCTATTAGTAGATTTTGCTTTGGCGGAACCACATTTCGTTGAAATTAACGCCTATGGTAACGCTGAAATAATTCTCTTTTATAAGTGGATTTGGGTGGGCACGGCGGCTTTTCCATTCAAAACCGAGGTTCACTGTGGTTTTGAAAGACGGTACAGGGAATCCAAAACCGGCAGTTATGCCATGTTCTTTGAGTCTGTTGGGATCTCCGTTGGTGCTGAGAATCTGTAGGTAATCGTTGGTATAATATGCGCCGAGGCGGTAGTTTATGCGTTTGAAATAAGAGCCGCGCCAATTTGGTACATATTGGAATCCGAGCGCATATTTACTCCTGTCGGCAAAGCTGAAAGTTATGGGTGTAGATTCAAAACCTCTGTATTTGGCTTTGCTCCAAGGTTGGTATGTGTAGTCGAATTCAAGCATTATTTTCCGCCCTAATTGATAGTTTATGCCTGCACCCCATGTTTCGGGCAAGGAATAGTTCCCTTTGAGTTTGTGGCTGTCTACCACTTCCGATTGCGATGTATTTCCCGATGCGTAGACTTTTACTGTTCGGGCTGTGCCCAAGAGAGTTTTTTCGGGGCTGTATGTGAGGCCGAATGTCAAACGGTTGTCTTTTGGCAGGTTAATGGAGTATTGGGCGCCGAAGAGGAGATGGAAATCTCGCACCGACATTTGGTTTTGGAATAGCGAATATTGAGAAGATGTTATTGTGGCATATGAATCGTTGAGGATTGTACCGAATAGGTATGAAATCTGAGCGCCGAGAGTGAAGCCGTTGAAAATTTTGCCGCTTACACCCAAATAAAACTCGTTGAGCGAGCCTGAGCCTTGACGGGAGTCTATGCCGTTGTCTATTTTATTTCCAAAAGAATACCCTACTGATGAATATGGTAAAAGGCCCAATGAAGCTCCCATGCGTTTACCCAAAGGAACTTGCATGGTCACATAGTCGAGACCGCCGCCGAATTTGTTGTCTGAGACTTTTTCGTCGTTTTGGATTTCGCTTTGGTGTATTGCTGTTAAGTCAAGGCCGACATCGAAGAGAAATGTAAGGGTGTCTATTGCAGCATAGGAGGCCGGGTTCATGGCATTTATCTGGCGGCCGTTGTTCATTGCATATCCAACACCGCCCATTGCTCGTTGTGTAGACGTTGCATGGTCGCCGATAATGCCGTATCCGTAGCGGGAATATGGGGTCATTGTGCCGTTTTGTGAGAAGACGGTCATTGAGGAGAAACCGATAATAGCGGTGGCTATTAGCTTATTTATTTTCATTGTAATGAATTATGCAGTGAAGACCCCTATGAACGAGATACGGGTCGTGATGATATTTAATATTTAACATTCCGTTTCTTATGAGAAGCGGAACTGATCCACCGGTCAAAACAGCTGTTGCGTTGTTCCCGGCTTGACGGCTATAGTACTCCAACTCGGCGGCAATGCCCCGGAAAGCGCCGCTCCGCATAGCTTGGGCGGTAGTGAGTCCCCAGGGCGGAGTAGGCCCGAGGCTTTCTACCTGTGGCAAGCGGTCGGTGAAGGCATGTAGCGCCTCCAGCCGCATATGTATGCCCGGGGCTATGTTCCCTCCGCAAAACACCCCTTTCTCCGACAAGAAATCGTATGTGACGGCTGTTCCGACATCGGCAACCAAAAGGTTCTGCTTAGGGTAAAGTGATGAAGCACCAACAGCAGCTGCAACGCGGTCTGCCCCTAAGGTTTCTGGCGTTTCATATTCTATGGCTATTGGTAATGGCGTGGTTCTGGTAAGCTCTAATAGGTTTGGACATAAATACTTAAGAGTCTTTATGTCTTCGTGCCTATGGCTTGGAACTACACTGCTGTATATTGCGTTGGCAAAATGTTCGCCTCTGTCCAAAAGACCAGAAGCCAAATGGCGAGCCAATTCACCGGCCGAGGTAAAACCTACAGCCGAGTCGGCAATCAGCAGCTTGCCTCGGTTGTCCCACACGGCGCCTTTCAATGCCGTGTTGCCCCTGTCGATAGTGAGCCTATAATCCATAGTTAGCCGCAAAATTACTAAATTACACGCAAGTATGCTACTTATAAAATGTTAAAACATCAAACAGCGGTGCCGAAAGTGGAATTTTCAATCTGTAGGGGGCTTATGTGATGTGTTATTTGAAAGTATACGTGATGCGAGCTTCGGCTCTGTCGGGGGCATTGTCGTCGTTGCGTGTAAATTTTTTGCTTTTGATTTCTGCAATGCATTTGGCGACCAAGCGCGAATCGGCAGAAGCCGGGGCGCGGCCTCCGATTTGATTTATTTCCACCACCTGTCCGTTTTTATCTATAATGGCGCGGATTATGATGCTGCCGGTAGAATATGAATCTACTTTATTGTAGATGGGCATTTTCCAACCTCCGCCTACAGTGCCTTGGCCAATGCCGTTTATGTCGGATGCCTCTCCAGACGGATTTCCTGAGTCGCCTTTAGCCGCTCCGTGATTGAGGGTGTTGTCGGCATTTTCTTCTGATTTAGCAAATGCATTGCCTACGCCTTGACGAGCTTTGCGCCTTGCCTGGGCTTCAAGTTCTTCTTTTGTCGGACCTGTTTTGGGCTTTTCGGTTTTTTTTGGCTGCTTTACGGGAGAGGGTTGCTCTGAAACTACATCGGGCAGCTCCGCTCCTTTTAGTCCTTTGTCTTCAAGGTCGCTTCCGGCGGCTTCTTGTGGCACAGACTTGTTGTTGGACGGCTCTTGTGTATATGCGGTTTTTGGGTCTGAGGGGGTTGGGACTGCAATATCTGATAGAAGGTCTACGTATTCTTCTTCAAGTTCTACGATTTCTGTTGTAGGTCGCGGAGGAAATCTAAGTACCGACGGGTCAAATTCCAGATGGCACAGCAATAGCCAAAGCAGCGTCAAGGCTGCAATGGCAGCAGTAGAACAAATGGCTATGACTCGGAAGCGGTTCATTGATTGTTTTCTTGAGGGTTTTGCAGATTTTGGGATGCATCTTGCGGCGAAGCTGGTTTTGTAGCCAAAACCATTTTTATGGCATTGTCGGCACCGATATTGAGCAGTTCCACAACTTTACCATATTTTACTTCGGCATCTGCGTATACAGCTACGGCTCCTAATGAATCTGCCGGGGCTAATGCGCCTATGAATGCCGCTAATGAGTCGGCAGCTACCGGCACGGGATTAGTGGCTTCAGCCCCTAAAACGTAATAGAAACCTTCTGAGTCTATAAAGACTTTTGTGCTTGGTTTGACTGGAGTCTGCTGTGAACTTTGCGGCAAATCTATTTCCAAGGCAGTAGGGAACACGAAAGCGCTTGTAACCATGAAAAACACCAAAAGGAGGAAAACCACATCGGTCATTGAGGCCATGGAAAAAGTGGCCAACATGTCTTGTTGTCTTTTAAGAGCCATAAAAGAGAATATTTAAATGGCCGGTTCGTTGAGCAGGTCCATGAAATCCATGGTGCGAGCCTCGAGGCGGTTCATGAGTTTATTTATTCGTGCCACCAAGTAGTTGTATGCAAAGAGGGCTATGATGCCCACTATTAGACCGGCTACTGTGGTTACCAAAGCAGAGTATATCCCACCGGCAAAAGAATCGATAGTAGCAGAAGAACCGCTGCTTGCAATTGCATAGAAAGCTTGCACCATGCCTATTACAGTGCCGAGAAAGCCTATCATAGGAGCGCCGGCGGCAGTTGTGGCAAGCCAAGGCAAGCCTCGGCTGAGGGTGGCAATCTCGATGTTACCTGTGTTTTCTATAGCCACAAGCACGTCGTTCATAGGCCTGCCTATTCGCGTGATTCCTTTTGCTATAAGTCGGGCAATAGGAGTCCCTGTTGCTTGGCAAAGGTTGAGAGCGCTTTCAACTTCGCCTTCGTGGATATATCCTTTTATCCGGCTCATAAAATTTGTGTCTTCTTTAGAGGCAGCCGATATAGCCAATGCTCTTTCGACAAAGACATAGACGCACAAAAGTAAAAGAATAGCAAGGGGGATCATGGTCCATCCGCCTTGGAGGCACAAATCCCAGAGGGAGAGAGTTTGAATAGTAGTTTCCATTTTTATGCGTGTTTAAGAGCTTGTTTGTAGCGTTTGATTGTTTCTTCTAAGCCAAGGAAGAGAGCGTCGCAGATTAAAGCATGGCCAATAGATACCTCGTTGAGGAAAGGAATCCTGCTTGAGAAAAATTCAAGGTTTTCCAAGTTCAGGTCGTGGCCGGCGTTAATGCCCAAGCCCAGTTTTTTTGCGCAAGTTGCAGCTTCTACAAACGGGGCGACGGCGGCTTCCGGATCTTTCGGGAAAAGGTCGGCATAAGGTTTGGTGTATAGTTCAACCCTGTCGGCACCGGTAGCTGCGGCTGCTTTTACCGCAGCAGTGTCGGCCTCGACGAAAATGGATGTCCTCACGCCGGCTTCTTTAAAACGGTCTACGAGTTTTGTCAAGAATTCGGCGTTGGCTTCAACATCCCATCCTGCCGACGACGTAAGCGCATCTACAGCGTCGGGAACCAAAGTTACCTGAGAGGGTTTTACTTTGAGAACCAAATCTACGAATTCCTCCGAAGGATAACCCTCTATATTAAATTCTGAACGCAATATCGGTTTGAGGCGGTATACGTCGTCGCGTTTGATATGGCGTTCGTCGGGACGAGGATGCACGGTGATGCCGTCGGCTCCGAAACTTTCTATTTTCAGAGCGGTGTCTTCAACATCGGGCTTGTTTTCTCCACGGGAATTGCGTAACGTGGCTATTTTATTTATGTTAACACTTAAGTTTGTCATCTTTGTGGCAGATAATTCGCAAAAAAAGTCGTATATTTGTACTCTTGTTTCAGAATGCTTGTGGGGCAATAGTCCAAATCGTTCTGCAAAAATAATGAGAATTACTAAAACAACGAAAGATTTTGACCTCAAAACGTATAAATTTCCCCGAACCGGAAGACCTCTTTCCTCCATACGAAGGCAGCTCTCGATTGTTAGTAGGCTGTGCAACACATGATTATAGCGCATCGCGTATAGCCCGTGCTGTAGAAGATTGCGATGCACATCTTCTTAATCTGAACGTCACTTCCATGGGCTATACTGATGGCGATGATATAGACTATGCCGGCGACGACGCAAAATTCCCGGTAATGTTCGACTTGAGGGTGAGTCACCGCAACGCAGAGAGTATCTCGAGGTCTCTCAGCAGATACGGCTATACCGTCATCAGCGTTAAAGGCGAACCCGATACAGACGACGTACGGCTCAAAGAGAGAATGGATTATTTAATGAGATATCTTGAAAAATGATACTTGCAATCTATGGCAGCCGCCGGCAAAAAGACGCTGTTCCGGCATTGTGTGCTTTCCTCAGACACCTCAAAGAGGAAGGACACACCGTGATAATGCATACAAAATTATACAATTCCTTGCGAGACCAAGCGCCGGAAATTTTAGATTGCATTACTACCGCGACAGACAGTAGCCATTTTATAGCCGACCTTGCAATAAGTTTTGGTGGCGACGGCACTTTTTTGCGCACAGCAATGTGGGTAGGTTCAAAAGAACTTCCTATAGTGGGCGTGAACACCGGGCATTTAGGTTTTTTGTCAGCATTGAGCATACACGACTTGCCAAATCTTTTAGAAGATATCCTTGCCGGGAAATTCCGTATAGAGCGACGCTCGCTCCTTGAAGTCCTTGAGCCTTCTCTTGGCGATGGTTTTTGCCGATATGCCCTCAACGAAGTCGCGGTAGGCAAAGTGGAATCGGCCTCTATGATCACAGCTCAAGTTTGCATAGACTCTCTTCCCTTGGCCAATTATCGTGCCGACGGGCTTATAGTGGCCACAGCAACCGGTTCTACCGCTTACAGCCTAAGTGTAGGAGGTCCTATAGTGCAGCCAACACTTGGTGTTTGCGTCATTTCGCCCGTTGCGGCACATTCTCTTACTATGCGTCCGCTTGTCGCTGATGCCGATTCCGAAATTTCCATTGTCCCCACCACTCGCGGAACTCATGTGCGTCTTGCCTTAGATGGCCGATATACCGACGTTGAGGCCGGAACAGAGATTGTAATTGCCAAAGCATCATTCGACGTATTGGTCATGCAATTGTCTGATCGTACTTTTGCCGATATACTTAAAGACAAGCTCCTTTGGGGAGAACAGTGAGTCTCCTCCATCATATAAACTCATAACCTTAAAATTCAATACACTGTAGAACAATGGGAATCCTTCAAGAACAAACAATGGTGGTGCAGTCATGCCGCTACCGCCATCCTGTACTTGGGCAAGTTAAGGTTACCGTGAGGGCAAATTCCAGCAAAATTTCCGCTCGTTGGGTAGGATCTGAGATACAGGTTAACATACCGCCTATGCTGCCTGTTAAGACATACGATGATTTCATTGCAAAATATCAAGACAGGCTGGCCTTGATGCGTCCAAAGCAATATTTCTTCATAGGACAGCATATAGAATCGCCAGATATAAGCATATCCATCGTTGAATCGCCAAAAGTTGCTACCGTAGCAGTATCTGTCAATAAGGCCAAGTCTGCTTTGCCGGGACCTACAAGTTATACACTCTCTGTGGGTACCGCTCTTTTAGCCAACGGCATAGGAACGCCCTCCGTCCAGTCTTTGATAAACCAAAATGTTATTGCTTGTGCAATACATTCTGCAAAATCTATTGTTATAGATCAAGCCCGGGCATCGGCAAAGCGTATAGGACGCGCTCCTTTGGGATGGCTCATAAAAGACTCAAAACGAGCACTTGGCAAATGTTCTTCTTCGGGTATTATAACACTCAGCCCTCGTCTCATTTTCATGCCCCGCGAATTACGCGAATTCGTTATATGCCACGAAATCGCACATCTTTCGGAACTTAACCATTCGCCCGCATTCCATTCGCTTTGCAACTCATATTTAGGCGGAAGGGAGAAAGAATTGTCTCTAATGGCAAAAAAATATAAGTTCCCGGTATTCTGATTTTTTTGTATTAAGAAATTTTGGTAATTTTGCCAACACATAATGTCTTGTGTGATACTTACTTTAAATCGTACCAACCTATTAAATTTTTTCTGATGAGAAAAATTTCTCGATTGTGTGCTGCAATATCGATTGCTATCGCCGCAACGACAAGCGTATCTGCCGCAACGTTTGTTGGAGATCGTACAGATTTCAGAGATGAGACAATTTATTTTGCCATGACAACCCGTTTCTACGATGGAGACCACGGCAACAATACATATTGCTGGGACGGAGTCCTAAATGTGAAAGACCCCGAATGGCGAGGGGATTTCAAAGGTCTTATCCAGAAACTCGATTACATAAAGGCTCTCGGTTTCACCGCTGTGTGGATTACTCCGGTAGTTGAAAATGCTTCAGGCCTTGACTATCACGGCTACCATGCTTTCAATTTCAAGAAAGTAGACCCTCGCTATGAATCTGAAGATTGTAAATTCCAAGACCTTATTGATGCTGCTCATGCCCGTGGCATGAAAATAATTCTCGATATTGTTCTTAACCACACGGGAAATTTCGGTGAAGATACTCTCTGCCCAATGTTTGTGAAAGATTATGACTCAAATCTTTCCAACATATACAAGTCCATGAGGCTACACCCAAATACCGTTCTTCCCGACGACTATGATTTGGCCGACCCTAAAGCTCACGATCCTCGTATAAATGCCCTTAAAAACGAAGACGGACAAAACCACGATTCTCACAACTACTATCACCATGTCGGTAACGAATGGAATTGGGACGATTACTCGCGATGGTATGCCCAGATTGCAGGCGACTGTGTGGATTTGAACACCGAAAATCCGGCAGTGAGCGAGTATCTTGTTGATTGCTACGGAAAGTTTATTGAGATGGGTGTAGACGGTTTCCGTATCGATACTTCGGGACATATTTCGCGACTCACTTTCAATAAAGCATTCATACCACAGTTCCACGCGTTGGCAGAAAAATTCAAAGCAAAGCGAAATGGCGGGGATTTCTTTATGTTTGGCGAGGTATGTGCTCGCGACAGAAACGTAACATACCGTAACCATGCAAATTGTTCTCCCTATTTCTATACTTGGAAAGAAGAAAAAGATTATCCATGGGACTACTCCACTACATCTTGGGACAAGGTGGTAAATGTCGACCACGGGCATGGAGATCATATAAACACAAAGAGCCAAGACCGGCAAGGTGAAGATTACCATGGCGATTCAAACCTCGCAACAAGCCGGAATGCATTCCTCGACGGTAATGCATACCACACGCCGGACCACTCTAAATACTCCGGGCTAAGTGTTATTGATTTTCCTATGCATTGGAATTTCCGAAGCACACGTGAGGCTTGGAGCGTTAGAGGAGGAGACAAATATTATAACGATGCTACATACAACGTTACATATGTAGACTCCCACGACTATGCTCCCGACGGTGCCCCCGAAAATCAGCGTTTCGCCCAAAGTCAGGATGTATGGGCTTCAAACCTCGACCTCATGTTCACTTTCCGTGGTATCCCATGTCTATACTACGGCTCAGAAATTGAATTCAAGAAAGGTTGTACAATAGATAAAGGCGCTTTATTGGCACTTAAGGAATCTGGACGTGCCTATTTTGGAGGATATATAGAAGGCGATGTAAGCGTAAACGACTTTGCAAACTATTCCAACGCAACAGGTAACATGGCAGCGTCTCTATCCCATCCTCTAAGTCTTCATATACAGCGTCTAAATCTTATCCGTGCGGCAATTCCGGCTTTGCGCAAAGGGCAATATTCCACCGACGGATGTTCTGGGCAAGGCGTAGCTGCTTTTAAACGCAGATATACCGATGAAGTAACCGATAGCTACGTCCTTGTCACCATAGGTGGCGCGGCTACTTTCTCTGGGGTTGAAAACGGTACTTATGTAGATGCTGTTACCGGTGACACGCAAACCGTTTCCAACAACACGCTCAAAACCAATGCTTGTTCTGGAAGCGCAAACATGCGTGTCTATGTCCTTTCAACACCTAAAAATCCTGCTCCGGGTAAAATTGGTAAAGACGGCAAATTTCTCTATACCACATCGGCTGTAGAGACACCCCAACTCGGCTACGACGGCAACGAAGAACCCGACGATACTTGGACTGTGAAAGAGTCCGGGCAAGGCGGCGGAGATATTGAGGAACCTGAAAATCCTATAGCTCCTTCCATGTCTAAGGGCGAGCAAGCTGTATTCTTTGAAAATGATGTCGATTGGGGCGGTAAAATAAAAGTTTATGCATGGAACGGCTCTAAAAAATATGCAGGGGATTGGCCCGGGACAACTATGACATACCTTGGAAACAAGATTTGGAAATGGACATATACAGGAACAGGTGTGATTCCCCAAAACCAAGCCGGTGTGATTTTCAACAATGGGGTTTCTCAAACTGCCGATCTGGAATGGATAAACGGAGGATACTATACAATCAAAGGCTATGTTAAAACAATTCCCGGAGCTGGCGAAATTATTGGCGGAGATGATCCGATTGTCCCGGATGCTCCGTTCTATGTGTATTTCGACAACTCTGTAGATAATTGGACCACTGTAAACGTATATATGTGGGACGACGAAGGCGAACTTGTTGGTAAATGGCCCGGAACAAATATGACTGAACATACATCCGTAAACGGTAAAGACGTTTTTGCATATTATTATACTCCTGCGCGAAATCTCTCCAACGCCAAAATCATTTTCAACAACGGCGGCTCTACCCAGACAGCTGACCTTAAGCTTGTAGCAGGGGGGATCTACACTTGTGCCGGCCTACAGGATCTTGCCGGTATTACTGCAGCGGAGTCAAATAAAGATGTTAGCGTGTCTGTCGCCAACGGTAACCTTGTCGTTACAGCGGCTAATGCATGCTCTGTAACAGTATACACTGTCGATGGGGTCGGACGGGAATACATGCTTCATGAAGGTCTCAATATAATTGAGCTTCCTCGCGGTTTCTACATCATTAACCACGCCAAAATAGTTTTATAAGCAACTTTCAACAAGGCCACGCAGGTTTCTGTCTGGTCTTGTTCTGTGCATTCCCAAGGCTGCACGACAAAAGCGACGCACTGGCTCGTTTATAAAGCCGGTGCGTCGCTTTTGTATTAAATGATGTAGGATTAGTTAATCAAGTCGAAGCCGGTGTATTTGCGGAGGCATTCAGGAACAACTATTCCATCTGCAGTTTGGTTATTTTCCAATAATGCGGCCATTATACGCGGCAATGCCAAAGCAGAACCGTTGAGAGTGTGGCAGAGGTGCGTTTTTTTGTCGTCTCCACGATAGCGGCATTTAAGACGGTTGGCCTGGTAGGTCTCAAAATTGGATACAGATGAAACTTCTAACCAACGGCCTTGGGCTGCAGAGTAAACCTCAAAATCAAAAGTTATGGCTGAGGTAAACGACATGTCTCCGCCGCATAGGCGAAGGATATGCCAGGGAAGACCAAGTTTTTCCAAGAGTCCTTGAACATGATCCTTCATTTCTTCAAGAGCTGCATAAGAATTTTCTGGTTTCTCTATACGTACAATCTCAACTTTGTCAAATTGGTGCAATCGGTTCAACCCGCGTACATCTTTGCCATAGCTGCCGGCTTCGCGGCGGAAGCATGCAGAGTAGGCACAGTTCTTGATTGGTAGACGGTCGCCGGGAATGATAACATCTCGGTAGAGGTTTGTCACGGGAACTTCGGCTGTGGGGATAAGGTATAGTTTATCGGCAGTTACAAAATACATCTGGCCTTCTTTGTCGGGAAGTTGGCCTGTACCGTAGCCGGATGCTTCATTAACAACATATGGTGGCTGGACCTCGAGATAGCCGGCGGCAGAAGCTTCGTCTAAGAAGAACTGTATAAGAGCACGTTGCAATTTAGCGCCTTTGCCAAGATAAACTGGGAAGCCTGCCCCTGTAATCTTTACACCTAAATCAAAATCGATAAGGTTATATTTCTTTGCCAAATCCCAATGGGGTAGTGCGTCGGGACCAAGATCCGGCATAGGGCCACCTGTCTTTTCTACAACGTTATCTGCCGCAGATGTGCCTTCTGGAACGGCTTCGCAGGGAATGTTAGGGATATTGAGTAATTCCTGTCGGATATCTTCTTCGGTGCGTTGGAGCTCGTCGGCAAGGGCTTTCTGCTCTTCTTTGAGGATGGCAACTCCCGATTTGGCTTTTTCTGCTTCTTCCTTGCGGCCTTCTTTCATGGCTTTGCCAATGGTTGCGGCCATCTTATTGAGTTCTGCGGCTGCAGTGTCGCTCTTAAGTTGCAATTGTTTGCGCAAATCGTCTAATGCGATTACACGCGCTATAACTTTTTCGGCTTTAAATCCTTTTACTGCCAATCTGTTGATGATGAGCTGCGGATCGGCCTTGATTTGCTGGATGGTTAGCATTGTATTTTGTGATTATGATTTTTTGTAGGTTTATTGGAGAAGTTGGCGCACGGTTGCTGAGATAGCTTTTCCGTCGGCTCGCCCGGCAAGGCGCTTGGTGGCGACGCCCATCACTTTTCCCATGTCGGAAGGTTTGTCTGCGCCTACTTCGGATATGATTTCTTTAAGCGCCGATTCAAGTTCTTCTGCACTCATGGCTTTGGGAAGGTATTCCTCTATCACTGCGCACTCTGCAAGTTCTGTCTCTGCAAGCTCGGGACGGTTCTGCTCGGTATAGATCCTTGCAGATTCGCGACGTTGTTTTGCCATTTTGACAAGAATTTTCATGGCGGCTTCATCGCTGAGCTCGCCATTGTTACCGGGAGCTGTCTTGCCTTCTATGAATTCTTTTTTGATGCCTCGGAGTGCTTGTAGGCGCAATTTGTCTTTTGCAAGCATTGCTGCCTTGATATCGGCATCTATACGCGAATATAAGTCCATATATTTTGTGGTTTTGTGTTGTTTCGTTATTTTCATGCAAAAGTACATAAAAATAACGATATATGCAGAAACAGTCTCGTTTTTTGTGTGTCTCTTTGAAGCAGACAATCTTTCAATAGGCTGTTATTCGTCGGTTATTCATGATATGCTGTTTGCTTTAGCAAATTCGCGCACTTTTTTCCGTGCGCCTATTATAGTTATTACATCGCCGCGTTGGCCGCTGTTGTCGGACAACGGAAGCGGCTCAAGTGTACTCTGTGCAATCCCTAAGATATTAGTTTTATCCTCCGGCCGTGACGCCGCTACCAAAACAACCCCATATTCATTTTCAAAGTCCATACTCCGGTAGTCTTTTCCTTCAAATTCGGTTGGAAGAGGCAATTTCACTATTGTGGTGTCGGCGTCTATAGGCATCATCTGTATTTCTGCTCCGAGTTCCATTTCTATGGCAAGGTCTGACGCTGCCCGTTGTTCCGGGGTGAGGATACGGTCGATGCCGAAACCTTCAAGGATAGACTCGTGGATATTGTCGGTGGCTCGTGCATAAATATGTTTTACCCCTGCTTTTTTGAGAAGTGCGACTGTGCGTATACTTGCTCCGAAATTCTCGCCTATGGCAACAATGACAAGGTCTACATTGAGAAGCGGAAGAACCTCTAATGCATGTTCCTCGGTGGAATCTATTTGGTAGACTGTAGATATATAGTCTTTTATATCTTCTATGTTGGCATGGTTGGAATCTACACCTATAACCTCATGTCCGAGGTCGGAAAGATTGCGGGCAAGATTAGCTCCGAATATCCCAAGTCCTATTATAAGATATCTCATATCGTGTGGTCGTTTATGTTGTTTCTATGAATGTGTTTCAATTTAATACACTATAAATAATCAACTTATTATTATGTCGTCGGTAGGCAGATGCGACGATTGGTCGTGGCGGCGGAAACCTATTCCGCTCAAGAGCGATAATATCCCTACTCGTCCGGAGAACATCGCAACAGATAGGAGTAATTTGGATTCCCAGCATAGTTTACTTGTTATGCCAAGGCTCATGCCGTTGGTGGTTATTGCTGAGAGGCTCTCGAAAACGACAGCTTTTGCAGGCAACTCGGGTTGCATTAGAAGAAGGGCGAAAGTTACCCCTAATATGGCAATAACAGAAATAACTACCACGGCATTAGCCCGTCTCACAGAGTCGGAACTTATGCGGCGGTTGAAAGCCGCTACCCCTTTTTGACCGGTGATTATGGCTCGCAGATTGAGCCATACAGCGGCAAAAGAATTTACTTTGATGCCTCCGGCCATAGACTGAGACGACCCGCCTATCCACATCAAAAACATTATTATCAATAAAGTGCTGTTGAGGAACCCTGCGGGATTGAGGCTCGTGAAGCCGCCGGAGCGAGGAGTGGCAGAGTAGAATACAGATTGTATTATTTTCTTTCCCAAAGGTAAATCGGCAAGGCTGTGGCTATATTCAAGGATGAAAAAAAGCATTGTTCCTCCAAAGAACAATATCGCAGTGGTAAGCAATACCAATTTCGTGTTTAAATCATAGATATGACGTCGGCGGCTGCGGAGAGGACGTCCAAGAATTTTGCTTTTCAAAACATGGAAATAGTGGACTGCAGCCTCTCGGAAATTAACAAGATTGGGGAAACCTATCCCACCCGCAATTATCAAGGCCGACATCACAAGGTATATGCTTCCGTTGCCATTCATCAACGCAGGGTTGCCAAGGCCGTCAGAAACAGTGCTGAATCCTGAGTTGGTGAATGCCGACACAGATTGGAAAAGCGCGAAGATCACTCGGTCGCTTTCTTGAGCAAACATGCCGTCGGGTACACTGAGATATACTCCTATTGCTCCTATTCCTTCTATAATCAACGTAAAACTCAAAATCGTGAGCAAGACAGGACCCAAAGCACTCATGCTTTTGGAGTAGATGAAATCGCGCATGAGAAGTTGGTTGTAGATAGAAGTCTTGCCGCTGAAAAACATCCCGAAGAAGCTCGTGAACGTTAGCACACCCAAAGCACCTATCTCCATGAGAATGCCTATAAAGAGCCACCCTAAGGGAGTGAACACGCTGTGGATGTCTACAGTGGTAAGACCGGTCATGCTCACAGCGCTCGATGCAACAAATAATGAATCGATATACGACAGAGGCTCGCGTGTGCAACGCGGCAACATCAGTGCAAAAGAACCTATCAAGATGAAAAACAAGAAACTGAACGAAAGTATAAGCGATGGATTGGTGCGCCGTCCCAATATGGCCATGAGTCCATAGCAGATATCGGCTATGGAAAATACAGTTATCACACTGAAAAGGAACATCTTCCCATACATCCATTGCATCCACCACGGCAATATGGCTCTATGAGGGAAAATGAGAGGGACAAGAGTGAGTGTCAAGGCAGCATAGCCCAACCATTTGAGCCATTGGCTGTCTCTCAACGTTTCATGCCAGCGGAAAGTGAAATTATAGAGCATTGTAGTCAAAAAAACACCTTGGGCAATACGGATAATATTAACCAAAATGGTTTTGTCTACACTGCTGTTGTCAAAGCCCACATATACTACCAATGCTATTGATGCCACAATGGCTGCAAGGAAACTCAAACCCTCCAACCACTGAGAGATGCGTTCTATGACTCGCGAAAATCTACGTGCAAATGCACCCACACGTCCACGTAAAGGACGTATGCGCTCCATGAAAGGTTGTTGTAAATGTCGGAAAAAACCTTCGGTCATGTTATCGCACTTTATTACCGCGTTATTATAAACAGGCATATTTAAAACACAGCTCAAATACGATAGGTTCTTTAGATACCATTAGATAATGTTGAATGGTATCTAAAAATAAAAACCGCGCCGGCCGATAGGGCAAGCGCGGTTCTGGTATATTGAGGTGTTTCGATTATCTTACCAATACTTTCTGGGCTTTACCGTCGATGACTACAATATAAAGACCGGCAGGGACTTCAAAGCCACCAATGGCTCTACCGGATAAATCATAAACCATGGCACTCTTGTAGTCGCCAATGATATCTATACGGCCGTTTCCGCCTACGGCTATGGCTGTCACGTCAACTCCAGGAACGAGTGTCTCGTCAACGCCGGTAACCTCTTGGCTCACGAATACTGCAAAACTGTTGGCGGGTACTTTTACCTTCACATTGTTTCCTTCGCCGGTGAGCTCAGGAGTGAAATCTGGAGATGCGAATACCAAGCGGTGGTTGCTCGGTCTGATTACTGTAGTAGTGAGTGCTACTTCCACATCGTCGCCATTAAGTGCCGGATTGATAAACACTGCTATCTCTTTATTACCGCAGGTGAGTAGTTGGGTGCGTGGCTGCGTGTACTTGCTTATCAGATTCTTAGGCGTATAAGTGGCGTTGCGGCCAAACAGTTCTGGGTTGAGAACTCGCAAATTAATCATTGCGGCATAGGTATCCTTGAGATAGACGCGTTCGGGTTCGTCAAGATAGTTCCATACGACTATTTTGGGGGAGGTATTGTTGTCGCCGCTGCCGTCGGCATTGGCTTTGTTGTTTTGGGAATCACCGAGTTCGCCAAATTGCCATATCATTTTGGGACCGGGAGTCATGAGCATTTGAACTGCAAGAGTTCCTAAACGCTTGAGACTTACGCTTTCGTTGTCTTTAACCTCGTTTTTGCCAAACATTATGTTCTTGAAACCCATGCGTTGTTCGTCGTGGCTCTCGGCATAAGATACGGTGGAACCCCAAGGACGGTTGCTGTCGGTAACGGGATTGAAGCGCATAAGGTTGACATCGCCGGTCTCGTAGCCCATGGTAAACTGGCAAGATGCAGAATTGATATTGGCCCATTGGAGCTGACCGTCTTCGCCAAGTGCTCGTTCTTCTGGAGCACCGCCAAGCAATTCGTTGATATGTATGCCATTGGGTTTTACCGACTTGATTACGCTGTGCAAGCGTTTCATGCGGTCTATGCGGCTTTGGTTGTAGGCATCTGTTCCGCTCCCGTAGCTGCCGTTGTCGCCAAGTCCCTTGACAAGATCAAAACGGAAACCGTCGACATTATATTTCTCCATCCAGTATTTCAATGCATCGGTCCATTGCTGTTGAACCAAAGGATTGTCTTGGCTCCAGTCGTTGAGAACGCTCCATGCATGAGGAGCTGTCTTGTTGTAGAACGGGTTGCTGTCTATAGGGTACATCTGGTACCAGGGATGCAAGCCGTCGCTTTGGTTGAGAACTATATCCAAAACAACTGCAATACCATTCTTGTGGAATTCTTCTATCAAGTCCTTGAAATCGGTAGGAGAGCCATAGGCTTTGTCGGGAGCCATGTAGAAATTGGTGTTGTAGCCCCATGAATTATTGCCGCTGAATTCCATGATTGGCAACAACTCAACCACATTCACGCCCAATTCTTTGAGGTAGGGAATCTTGGCCATCGCTCGTTTGGCCGTGCCCGAACCGGCAGCCATCCCGTTGATACCGGTGAAATCGCGGAGAAGAAGCTCGTAGACAACAAGATTGTCGTGCGATGGTATGGTGAAATCTGAGAACTCGTAGTCGTCTATGTCTCCGCGGTATACGGCAAGCATTACATCGCTTAGGATATCGTAGGGATATTTTGGACGGTCTTTCCATGCAATATTGCTGATAAAGCGGTCGTTGTAGCAGTCCAAAACAAGGTGTGCATAGGGGTCGGCAACTTTATATGTATCATCTACAATGTAGTAGTAGGGATACCATTCGTCGTTCTTGAGGCCGTTTACGGTTATCCAGAAATAACGGTTACCTTGGTAATCCTGATATTTCATAAGGTTTTTATCCAAGAACTGGTAATTATCCCAAGAAGGAACGAGCATCACGCTCACCTTGTCGGGAGCGGCAAGGCAGAATGTCACGCTACCATCGGCGTTTTTCACTGCTCCCATTTTTGGTATGCCGCCGGGATAATCCTGCTCCATAGAATTATCGGGATAGGTAAACTCCAATGTCTCTTCTTTGGTCGTTCCTTCGTAGGTGGCGGTAGCTGTAACTTTATACGATATCTGGTCCTTGAAATTATATGAGCATTCGTAGGATGTAGCATTAGTGGTGCTTCCTATGCTTGTGCCATTGACAGCCACGCTGATGTTGGAAGGATTGGTGGTGGTAACCTCAAAATTGATTGTCGTAGGTTCGGAAAGAACACGTTTGGGGTAATCGCAATCGAATAGCATTTGGAAACCGTCGGCCATTACTGGGATGAGAATATCGCCGCCGCTTGCGGTTTTACCTTCTTTACGGCCATCGGCTGTGCGGAATACCACAGCTATGTATTTTATGGTTTCTGTATTGCTGCTTATGCCAAAATATGTGGGTATATCGCCTATGTTGAGGGTATATGTATTGGGCGAAACGTATGTGAGTCGATTTTTGTCGGTATTGGCTGCTTGTTGGTTGCCATTGCCTGGCCATTCGGTCACGGTATATTTCCAATCACCGGTGCCGCTGCTTGCGCTGGTTATAAGTCCTATATGGGCATAGACATCTGTACTTTGGGGCAGGTTGGCAAGCCCTTTGTTTCCAAGATCGGTAGCTGCATTATAGGTTAATATTACTCCTTGGCTTCCACGCTGCAAAATAGGTGGGGTGGTGGTGACAATTTGCTCTTGTGCCGTCAATCCCAAACAGGTAAGGCACAATAAAAGTGTCAATAACGGTATAATTCTCTTCATAAGTATGATTTTAAAGTAAGTTTTTCTGGTAAGTTTGTGTTTCAGATGAATCTCAGTGTGCAAATATAGCTATATTTGCGACATAATGCAAATATAATTAGCATGCTCGCAATTTTGCTTGTATAAAATTTATGAAAAACGGCTCTGTGGAGCAATATACTCCGCAGAGCCGCGTTGTTTTGGATTGGTTTATTTCTTTATCGGACTGAGCTTCATCGATTCAAGATATTCATCTTGCGGTGTGCAGTTTTGAGCCTTGGAAGCTTCTATAAAAGCTCGCATTGAGGCTAATGCGGCTTTTCGGTCTGGAACATTCTCGCGGATGGAATCGTAACTGCTGCGGTCGCTTTCGGCAAACGTTATGATTGAGTCCCACCCATCGGGTTTTTCTATAGCCATCCAGCAACTTTCGCCAAGTTTCTTATATGGCCAATAGCTGTAGCCTATATTGTTGTCTTCCATAACCTGAGCAAATGACCGTTGCCATTCCATGGTGTTATGGCCTATTTCTCCCATATACATTGGTCTGTTAGTGCTGTCGCGGAATGCTATGAAATTACTTATGGCTTCCGCGGTGGCAGGACCTCCGTAGCGGTGGCAGGTATACATGAGTTTATCGTCATAGTTCCAATCTGTAAACGGCTCGAAATTCCCGTTCCATTGTGATCCGCCTATTAGGATAATATGGTTGGAATCTACTTTTCTGATTGCTTCAACAGCACGTTTTTGGAGTGGCTCAAGTTTTGTATTCAACGAATCTTTGTCTTCAAAAAAATGCGCTATCGGTTCATTGATAAGCTCATAGCCTAAAATAACAGGTTCGTCGGAATAACGTGTGGCGATCTTTTCCCATATTCCGCAGAAAAGCTCTTGTGCTTTGGGGCTTTCAAAGAGCCACGGATAGCCATAGGAGTCGTCTATATTGTCGCCTGTCTGGCCGCCGGGGGCGTCGTGCATGTCCAAAATGAGGTAGAGGCCGTTGGCGCGGCACCATTCTACAACGCTGTCTACACGTGCAAAACCGTCTTGGTCATGGGTAAGACCCATATAATCCTCGTCTGTGAACAGTTTGTAGTGGAAAGGCAAGCGGATAGTGTTTGCCCCGGTGCCGGCTATGTATTCTATATCTTTGCGCGTGATATAGTTATTTTTAAAATCTTGCCAGAAACGTGCAGTCTCTTCCTCTCCCACCAGTTGGCAGAACATCTCGTTTATGAAACGCGGCGAATTCACTTTTTTGAACCCGAACATATAGCCTTCGGGATTGAGCCAATTGCCGAGGTTGGCCCCTCGGATAAAGAATTTATTGCCCGATGGGTCTACAAGATCAGTCCCGTCGATAGTTATGAATGTCGGAGTGTCTGCAGGAGTATCTTCTTGTTTGGTACTGCAAGAAGACAATACAGCCAATCCGAGCGCTAAGTATGTGAGTTTATTCATAAGATCGGATTATATTTTTTGGAATACTCTCACATAGTCAACCTCCATTTTGGCCGGAAGGGCACTTTCGTCAACACCGTTCATGCCGCCCCAGTCTCCGCCCCATGCAAGGTTGAGGATTACATAGAAAGGCTTGTTGAAAGGCCATGTGCGTACATTGCCTGTCTTGTCGTTATAGAACGTGAGTAGGGCATGACCGTCTACAAAGGTGCGGATACTTTCTTCTGTCCATTCGAGACGGTAAACATGAAATTCACCTTCTGCATCGGCAGTAAAACGTTCTGCAGTCTTCTGAGTGCCTTTGGTGTGGTTGTAGGCGTCGCAATGTATGCTTGATGATGTGTAGTTGGCATTGGTCCCTACCTCTTCCATGATGTCGATTTCTCCGCAAAGTGGCCAAGGAGTACTGCCCCAGTCGTTATTCGCCGGCATCATCCAGAAAGCAGGCCAAGTCCCTTTGCCTTTCGGAAGTTTGATGCGGGCTTCGAAAATGCCGTATTTCCAACCGGTGTCGACGTTGGCATAAACGCGGCCCGAAATTACTCGCCCTGCCGTCTTGCTCGCTGTAATGGTGAGGACTCCGTCGGAAACCTCAGTAACTCGGATACCGTCGTACGAGCCGTTTACATAGTGCTGCAGCTCGTTGTTTACCCAACCTGCTCCCTGAACTTCGTGAGTCCATTTGTCGCGGTTTAGCTCGCTGCCGCTATCAAACTCATCGTTCCATACAAGTTCATATCCTTCTGGAACTTGGATGGTTGGGTCTACAGGTTCGGGCTCTTTGCCGGCTTGCTTCACAGTGAGCGAAGCTTGTCCGTTGCGGGCGTTTCGCACCACGATTTCGGCTGTGCGGCTCTGGCGATTGCTGTTTTTCTTTATTTCTACGGATATAGTGCCTTGTTTTTCAAGTGTGCCTTTTTTTGTGAGATTGACCCAATCGGCGCTACATGTAGCGTCCCATTCAAAAGGTGATGCCACAGCTATGTTGAAAGATGCTTCGTTGGCATCGAAATCTGTAGAAACAGTACAGTCCAAGGTGATTTTATTGTCGGTATTCACCTCGGGTTGGTCTTTACTGTCGCCTCCGCAAGCCGTAAGGCCTATGGTGGCGAAGATTCCCAATAAAAGTAGTTTCAAAGTGTTCATTCTATTGGTGATTGGAGTAATGAAGGATTGTTAAGAAAAAACACATGGAGTGCCTGCCAAAGGACTCCATGTGTCTATTACTGGTTGATATTAATCGTGATGCTTCTGGAGTATAATGTCGGAAACTGTCACCTCGTTGTCTGCAGGTGTGCCGCCAAAGTTGAGAACCAGCTTCATCTTGGTTATGGGGTCTTTGCTGGCCTGAAGAGATGCAAACCATACCGTCTTGGGCTCACCGCCGGTAAGTGCATAGGTCTCCGCAAAGAAATAGGTGTCGTCGTTGTCTTCCTGGGTGAGTTTTACGGTAGCTCCGCCCAAATCTTTGGCAGAAAGCAAAGTTATCTTGAAATCGTAGAGTTGGCTGGTGTCGCTCAAGTCAAGTTCGGTGTGGAACACGATTTGAGTCTGCCATTGGTCGGTGTTTGCCTGTGGCAATGCCCACGACCATGAGTTGTTGCCTTCTGTGAGTACATGGTCGGCATATGGCGACCAAGAGGGGTCTGCATAGAAATATGTGAGGTTGTATCCCAAGCCGTTCCAAAGATTGTCGGCGCTGTTAACATCAACCCAGTTAGGCTCTGGAGTAGATGGGATGTCGGGAACGGGAGTTCCGTCGTCATCATTATGGTTCTTGATTACAATATTCTCTATTATGATTTCAACACCTGCCGGGTTGCCGCCGAAATCGAAGGTATAGACAAGATTATTCATGTCTATAGCTGCTGGAACATCGTAGAAGAAGAATGCCTGAGGTTCGCCGGCTTTCACATTTACCTTGGTAGCAGGGAAGAAAGAGTGTGCATCGTCGTCGTCTCCGTCGGGATGGATTTTAACGGTGATGTTAGACATGTCCTGGCTGCAGGTAAAGATATAAGAACCGTCGTAGTGCTCGCCCTCTTGCAAGCATATGTCGGTGCCTACGTGCATTTGAGCTTGCCATTGGTCTGTTGTAGCTTCGGGCAAGGTCAATGTGTAGGTAGTACCGTCGAAATTCCATGCGGGATTAGCGATTTGTGCCCAACCGGGTGCATAGAAGAAACTCGGTTCTTTTTTAGTTGCTTTGGCAAAGAGGTTGTATTCGGAATCATAGACGAATCCTGGCCAGCCGCTCATTTGGGTATTGTCTACAGTGAAAGTACGTTCAACTGTTCCTACGCTTATGCCGTTGCCGTTTCCGAATTTGACTTCCACTCCATATTCGCCGGCTTTGCGGTAGTAGCGGCTGAATGTGTGGGAGGTGGAATATGTTTTGCCGTCAATAATCCATATAGGATACACACCTTTGCCGTTGAAGCTGAAGGTAGCATAGTTGGTGCTTTGGTCTACCGTAATTGTTACCATGTCGGCATAATCGGCAGCCAATGGCAGTGCTTCTGCGTTAAGCTCATAAACCTTTTCCTCGGAACAACCGGTGAGTGTTGCTGTTGTCCCGGCGGCGGCAAGGGCTACTGCCAAAAATTTCATATATTTTTTCATTGGTCAGATGCTTAATAGGGGTTTTGGGTAATAGTGCCCTGGGCTTTGTCGATTTCGCTCTGGGGTATGGGGAGATGTTTTTTGTTTGCAGACCACGTCTGAGTGCGGCCCCAACCTTCGGGATGATTGTCGGGCACGAGTACCGTTGCTGCTTTATCTGTGCGGATAAGGTCCCAGTAGCGTTTACCTTCGCCTACGAATTCAAGACGGCGTTCTTGGAGAATGTTGTCGAGGGTAGGTTCAAGTTCTGTCTGAAGGCCTGCACGTTTGCGCACTTGGTTAAGGTATCCTTTGGCTTCGCTTGTAGAGCCGCCTGTGGCAATGAGAAGCTCTGCTGCGTTGAGGAGGGTTTCAGAATAGCGGTAAACGCGCCAGTTGTTGTTGTAGTTGAGGTCGGCGTCGGCTTTCTGGCCGTCGTTGCCGCCTGCTTTAGCCACGTATTTTTCAAGGAAGAAACCTTCGTCTTGGTAGCGTTTGTTGTATTCCACTCCGGTAGCTCCGGCATTCCAGCATGTAGCGTCGCGGCGAGCGTCGTCGGGCGAGTACATTTCGTAGGTTGTGGCACGCACGGGGCAGAATCCCCAGCCGCCATTGTGTCCTTCGCTTCCGGTGGGCCAGTTGTTGGGGCTTATGAGGGTTGGGAGAACGGTACCGCCGGCATTGAGGGGAGCGCCCCAGCTGCGGATAGCGTTTTGAGAAATGTAGTTGATTTCGTAGATAGATTCAATGCCCCATTCGCCTTCTTCAAGGAAGATTTTACCGTAGTCGGCCACGAGATCATATTCCGGAGAATTGATGATTTCTTTCATGTAGTTGAGGGCGGTAGGATAGCGGGCGGTATCTTTCTGATACATTACCACTTCTGCATATAGCATGTATGCCATGGCAGTAGTTATCACGCCGGCGTCTACATCGGCTGCGCGGAAAGGCAGTGCTTTGAGTGCCAAAGCGTCTTCGATATCTTTGATGATATAGCCATACAATTCGTCGGCGCTTATCTGGTCGGCGATATATGGGCTTGTGAGGTTTTCCTGATAGTAGGGTACGTTGCCGTAGAATTTCCACAACCAGTTGGAGTAGAATGCACGTAGAACGTAGCACTGGGCTTTCCATTGGTTTATGTCGGTTTCTGTGGCATCATCGATACCGGCATTTATGTAGCCGAAAACGTCGTTGCAACGTTTGAGACCGGAATATGCTTCTACCCAAAGGCCTGTTATTACGCGCAAAGGAGTGGCGCTGTAGTTGGCCATGAGGTGCCAGTTGGCGTTGTCGTTGGGGTCGGACCCTCCTACCCAAAGGTCATCGGCCATGATATCGCTCATGAGTTGGTAGGGATTGTATTCGCCTATGCCCCAGTCTGTCCACTTAATGGGGTCGTATGCGGCGATAACAGCTTCTGCCACATGCTCTTTTGTGGAGAAATATTCATCGGCCGAGGGCTGGGTGGGAGACGTCACATCAAGGAAACTGTCGGAGCATGCTGTCATGGAGGCGGCAGCAATTGCAATTCCCAGTACTTTATATAGAGATTTCATTTTGTTGTTCTGTTTTGATTCTTTCATTTTTTATGAAACTTAGAAAGCAAGGTTGCAGCCTATTGTCCATACACGAGCTTGTGGGTATACGCCATAGTCGATACCGAGCGATGTGCCGCCCGAAGAGATTTCGGGGTCGAAGCCGTGGTATTTGGTCCAGGTTTTGAGGTTTTCTGCTGCTACGTATACGCGGAATTTCTGAACGAAAACTTTGCGTGTGAGGTTTTCGGGCAATGTATAGCCGAGTTGGATGTTTTTGAGGCGGAAATAGCTGCCGTCGCAAACATATAGGTCGGAAGACTGCCAGTTGTAGCCGTCGCCGCGTACATAGCGCGGAATGCGGTTGGAAGTGCCTTCGCCGGTCCAACGGTTGAGCATCCACGATGGAAGGTTGGTCTCGAGAGCGTCTGTACGGCGTGTTGCATCGAAAATATCGTTGCCTGCTACGCCTTGGAAGAAGATATAGAAATCAAATCCTTTCCATGTGGCGTTCAAGCTAAGGCCGTATGTCCAGTCGGGAGTTCCTTTACCGATTTTGGTGCGGTCGTCTTCGGTGATCTGTCCGTCGTTGTTAACGTCAAAATAACGGGTATCGCCAGGAACGAGGGATGTTCCGTATTTTGAGTTGTAGGCGTCGGCTTCGGCCTGGTTTTGGAGGATACCGTCGGTTTTATAGCCGTAGAAGAATGGGAAAGGTTCGCCGTTTTCAGCACGGGATATTGTACCTGTTCCTTGGAAAGAGTCAAGGTTAGCCCAACCTTGTTCGTTGCCATAAGAAATGAGCTTGTTTTTGAGGTAAGAAGCGTTTGCGCCTACACGGATAGAAAGATCTCCGAAATTCTGGCGGTATCCGAAATCTAATTCAAGACCGGAGTTGCGCATCTTGCCTACGTTGCCCACGGGGATAGATTCACCCACGTATTGTGGAAGGGAGAGTGTCATCAACATGCCGTTGGTGTTCTTGATAAAGTAGTCTACTGTCAAGGTGAACTTGTTGCTCAAGAAACCGAAATCAAGGCCGATGTCTGTTTGTTCAGATTCTTCCCATTTGAGGTCGGGGTTGGCAAGCTGGGTAGGCTTGGTGCCGTTTACTACATGGCCGTCTTTGCCGAAAATAGCGTTGTTCCCGCTGGCTGCAAGAGCGATATATTGGAAATCACCAATGTTTTCGTTACCGTTCTTACCCCAAGATGCACGGAGCTTCAAGTTGTTGAGCCAGTTGTTCTGGTCGCGGAGGAACGGTTCGTTCATGATATTCCAACCAACAGATACAGAGGGGAATGTAGCCCAGTGGTTGTTGGAGCCGAAGCGGCTTGAACCGTCGCGGCGCACGGTGGCTTGGAGCATGTAGCGTTCTGCAAAGTTGTAGCTTATTCGGCCGAAATAAGAAGCGAGTTTGGATTTTACGTTGGGAGCGCCACCGGAATCACGATCGCCGTCGGCTGCAGTGCCTGTAGCCGCGTCTATCCACGGACGGGCATAGGAGATGAGATTGTTGCGAGATCCGTATACATACGAGCCGCTGCTTTGCTTAGCCGATGTACCAAGGATAATGCTGAATGAGTGTTCGTCTATAGTCTTGTCGTAAGAAAGCAAGTTTTCCAACTGCCATACGAGGCCTTCGTTTTTCTGTGAATAAGCACGGGAGAAAGAGGCTTCGTTGTTGGGGCGGAGATAATAGATGGGGGTGTAACCGTCGTTGCCCCAGAATGATAGGTCTGCACCATAGGAGATGCGGTATTTCAAGTTATCCCATATTTGGAGCTCGCCGATGAAATTGCCTACGAATTTGTGGCTGTGGCCTTTATCGCCAGGAAGCATCATAGAGCCAACGGGGTTGCTCATTTCCTGATAGTTGCCGAATGTGTTGGGAACCATGAGAAGATCGCCGGCTTCGTTGCGGATGGGGATATAGTTTGCTTGACCGCTGAGATATGCGAGCTGCTGGGCTTCTTCTTCGCTACCTGCTTTGAGGAAAGGACTGAGCATAGGCGACATTGCCAATGCAGATCCTATAGGCGAACCCCATGTGGAGTTGACCTCTATACCTTTGCTCTTGATGCGAGCATAAGATATGTTGGTGTTGATAGTAGCCTTATTGAGCCATGTGCGTGATTTGGAGTCGTCGAAGACGGTGATTCCCAAATTGGAACGCATGGTGAGACGCTGGTAGTTGGAGCGGTCAAAATTGCCGCCAACAATACCTTCTTGTTCAAAATATCCGAGCGAAAGGAAATAGTTAACTTTTTCGCTTGCGCCTGAGAGGCTGAACTGGTGGCTCATGACCGGTGCGTTGTCGTTGAACACTTCGTCTTGCCAGTCTGTTCCTTCGCCGTAGCTTGCCGGGTTGGCATAGCGTGGGGCTTGGCCAGAGTTTACGAGACCTTCGTTAATCATGGTGGCATATTCTGTTGCGTTCAAAACGCCGCGGCGTTTTTCGGCACTTTGCCAACCGTAGCTGAAATCATAGTTAACTTTTGTTTTGCCGACAGCCCCTTGGCGAGTAGTAACCAAGATGACACCGTTTGCAGCACGTGCACCATAGACAGCTCCGGAAGCTGCGTCTTTAAGTACCTCTATGCTCTGGATGTCGTTGGGGTTGAGGTAGTCAAGCCCTCCTTCTATAGGCATGCCGTCAACAATATAAAGGGGATCGGAATTGTTGATAGTACCGATACCACGGACACGTACGCGAGCAGCGGCGCCTGGTTGGCCCGACGAAGATGTGACGTTCACACCCGATGCAAGGCCTTTGAGGGCATTGTCCATACGCACCGGGGCAGTGCTTGATATTTCATCGGCCGATACCTTGGATATGGCTGCGGTTACGACGCTTTTCTTTTGTACGCCATAGCCTACAACTACCACTTCCGACAAAAGCTCGTTGTCTTCTGTCATTGTGATATTCATTTGAGGTTGAGCTTTAAGTTCTTGGGTTTTGTAGCCCACATAGGAAATAATAAGTGTCGAACCTTCGGCAACCTTGATTTGGAATTTTCCGTCTAAATCGGTAGAAGCACCTGTCTTTGCGCCTTTTTCTTGCACTGATACTCCGATTAGAGGTTCTCCTGATGTGTCGGAAACGACACCGTTTACCGTCATCTGCTGCGCCCATGCGCTGGCGGTTCCTGCCAAGAGGACGGCAAGTAAAATCAGAAACGATTTTACCCCTGTCTTTAGGATGTTCATACTTTACGGGTTTTGGTATTAATTTAGGTTATTGATGTCGCAAAGTTAAAGAGTGTTTAGCATATAAAAAAGCGATAGTAAGGGTATAAAGTAAATTTTCAAACAATTAATGTTTGGAAATTCAATGATATACGTAATTAAATTGGTAATGTTTTTAGCCTTTTGTAGTAAGCCTAAACGGGATTGGATCTGCCTGGAATTTGGAAATTTTCAGGTTGTCAAAGACTTTTTTGCCTCTGCGCCATGTTGCATCTACTTTGTTGCGGGCTAAACGTCCTTCAAAGGGAGTCCATGCGCACTTAGATATCACGTCGTTATTTGTGATAATATAAGGGTCGCAAGATCTTACTAAAGCTAAATCGGCATTCATACCGGGCGCAATTTCCCCACGATCGGGTATGCCGAAAATCTTTGCCGGAGCAGTAGCCATTTTTCCTATTATGAGTTCCAATGGCAGATACTCCATCATTATCGGAAGGGCGAATTGGATAGATGGAGCCCCAGAGGCAGCTACCAAAGCGCCTCCTTTTTTAGCTTGGAGTTGGTGAGGAGCGTGGTCTGTTGCTATGGTGTCAATCCTGCCGTCGGCAATGGCTTTGCGAATTTCTTGTGCGTCAAAGCTTGTTTTAATAGCCGGATTGATTTTATGGAGTGAATTTCTGTTTGCAGCATCAGCCAATTGCGGATCCATGTACATTGGCGTTGTCTCTGCAGTGACTAATTTATTGGAGCAGTTGCCGTTCATAAGTAGCTCATTAGCTTCTCGAGCTGTGCTCACATGCGCAAGGTGTAGGCGCGTTCCAAATTTATGAGCTAATTCCACTGCTTGTGCGGCAGCGCGGAAACAAGCTTCTTCCGAGCGTATTTTGTGGTGCTCAATAAATGGAACAGCTTCTTTACTGCCATAGCGGCTTATAGCGGCTTCTGCATTCCTGGATATGATTGCATTGTCTTCTGCATGGACAGTTATGATAATTCCCATTTCGGCACAAGTGCGGAATACCTCATTGAGTTCCTCTCGGGCCGGAGCTGCCAAACCTCCCGTAGTTGTTCCCAAAAAGAGTTTCACGCCGGGAATCATGTTTCGCAGATATTCCAATTCTCTTAGCAGTCCCGATGAGGCGCCTGGGATTATTGCCGGATATGCAGCGAAATCCGTGAAAGAATCTTTTGCGAATATCTTTAATTTTTGGAAAAGTGTTTGCGCGTTTGTCGTTGCCGGTATGGTATTGGGCATATCGAAAACCGATGTTACCCCTCCTGCCAGAGCAGCGGCGCTCTCGGAGGCGATGTCGGCTTTCTCTGTGAGACCGGGAGTGCGGAAATGAACATGGGAATCTATCAAGCCGGGAATGAGGTAGCCGCCATGTGCATCTACTGTTTCTTTTGCTGCATTTATGAGTAGCAGAGGGGCATCTCCTTTTCCGCAAGCGTAGATTTTCTCGCCGGCCACAGCTACCCATCCGTGGGCTAATCCTGTTGGTAAGGCTACGATGGCGTTGTGGATAAGGAGGTCTAAGAAATCAGCATCAGCCATTATTCCTTTGATATTTGTTGAAGAACGAGTTCCATTTTAAGCGGATGACGCCAAAAACAGCCTCGCCAAAAATTCCGCTGTTCATTTTACTTGTGCCCAATACTCGGTTTACGAAGATGATAGGTATTTCCACCACTTTGAATCCGAATTTATAGGCAGTGAATTTCATTTCAATCTGAAAAGCATAACCTTTGAATTTGACTTTGTCTAAATCTAAGGTTTCCAATACCTTGCGACGATAGCATACGAATCCTGCAGTAGTGTCGTGAACCGGCATGCGAGTTATAAGCCTTACATATTTAGAAGCATAGTACGACATGAGCACACGCCCCATTGGCCAATTCACCACGTTTACTCCGGTAACATAACGGGAGCCCACAACTACATCGGCTTTTTCTTCTATTGCTGTGTTCCTCAGGCGGATAAGGTCTTTAGGGTCATGAGAAAAGTCTGCATCCATCTCGCAGATGAATTCATATCCTTCTTTCAGGGCGTGTTTGAATCCTGTGAGATATGCAGTTCCGAGACCTAATTTTCCTTTGCGTTCTATAATCTCTACCCGTCCTTGATATTGAGCTATTTTTCCCTTGACGATAGTTGCTGTGCCGTCGGGTGAGTTATCGTCGATAACAAGTATGTCGAATCTTACCGGGAGCGCTATCACGGCATCTATTATGGCTGCAGCGTTTTCGCACTCGTTATACATTGGTATTATAACGATGGAATCGCTTCTTTTCTGTTGTGGAGCTTCCATTTTAAAAGGGGTAGATTAAAGGAACATCGGGGCAAGATATTTAGCCATCAGGCAGCCGCCGCCTAAAAGCCACATCCAGAGGATGAATGCTAAAAGGAATGGTTTGGCTCCGGCTTTTTTGAATTTATCGATACTTGTTTCTGCACCCAAGGCAGCCATGGCCATAGTGAGGAGGAATGTGTCGATATAGTTGATGACATCTATTACGGCTGTCGGTAACAGGTTGAGAGAGTTGAAGCCGATAACCGCAAGGAAGCCCAAGGCAAACCAGGGAATAGCAACTTTGCCACCTTTCGCTTCTGTGCCACTGTTTTTTGCGGTAGAAGCAACCCACCAGCCCAACACCAAGAGCACCGGTACAAGCAACATTACTCGTATCATCTTTACGATGATAGAAACATTGGCAATGTTGCCTCCCATAGCGTTTCCTGCCCCTACGGCGTGAGCTACTTCGTGGAGTGTAGAGCCTGAGAAAATACCCATCTGGTCGGCATCAAGATTTAGTATGCCCGCACGGTAGGCAATAGGGTAGAGAAACATGGATATCGTTCCGAAAATAACCACAGTCGCCACTGCTACTGCAGTTTTATATGGCTTGGTTTTAATCGTGGCTTCAGCTCCAAGAACTGCCGCAGCACCGCAAATACCGCTTCCTACGGAGGTGAGAAGGGCTAAATCGCGATCCATTTTCAATAATTTACCAATGGCAACACCGCCAAGGATAGTGACTGTCACAACTATCGCATCTATAAGTATGCCGGCGACACCTACGGCTGCAATGTCTTGGAAAGTGAGGCGGAAACCATAGAGGATAATGCCAAGACGTAAAATCTTTTTAGAAGAGAACTGTATGCCGGGCACCCATGTTTCCGGAAGGTGGTTTCTGAGGCTGTTTGCATAAATCATACCCAAAATGATACCAATAATCATAGGGCTGAAACTTAATTCTTGGAAAATTTGGGCGCTGCCTATATAGAAGGCTGCACAAGCAAAGAGAGCTATGAGGAGTACTCCGTGGAGCATACTGCTTCGTTTTTCTGTCAGCATGGAAAATTGTGCTTTATTGATTATTCGTCTATTGAGTAGTTTATAAAATCGTTGAGCGGTTTAAGGAGTTTAAAGAGCTTAGCTGCTTCTTCCGGCCAATTTGGATTGTCAAAAAATTCTCTTTTCAGGTAGTGGGCTTTGCCATATTCTGTGAGTCTCAGCAGCTCTATCTGCGGATGGTTGCGGTCGTAGCCCTGGGGAGCTGTCTTGAGTTTTCGCCCTTCCCATCCGGGAAAATATTTTTGCAATTCAGGCTTTGATATTATGTCATTGAATTCGTCGAGATTGTCGAGTATCGCCTTCCGCAGTTTTTTAAGCACATTCCCCTCGGGCATCCATATGCCGCCATAAAGGGCACATTCATCTGCGCCTTGGTGGAAATAATAACAGGCACGGTCGCAATGCCGGCCGGTAGGCGATATCAAAGCCGAAAAATATGTTTTATATGGAGTTTTATCGGGCGAAAAACGGGTGTCGCGGTAGATGCGGTACAAGCATTCTTTGGCCTCCAAATATCTGAACGCCGGTTCGTATTCTTTCATACAATCTATCAAGCGTTGCAGGTCTGCAATCCAGAAAGCCCTCAGTTCATCGTATTCTTGGCGATTGGCGGCAAACCAAGCCCTGTCGTTGTTTTGTGCCAGATTTTCAAGGAAATGGAAAAGGCGAGGTGCGTAGGTCATTTTATGTCCTCCCATTCTATGTCGGAGATCTGTTCCTCAGCAGCGAAATGTGTTGTAGCATTGTCGGTTGTTGTATCCTGCTGCTCAACTGAGATCTCTGTGAAATTAATATATTCGCCCACTCTGGGGTCTATTTTCTTTTTTTTGCGTCTCGGGGCAGTATGGTCAGGCTGCCGCTGGCGCTGGGTATCTGTGCCGAAAAATTGCGAAAACAAATCGTTTTGCATATTCCGCATCCTGCGCCTGAGATTCCATAGCTTAAAAGCTCCGTATGCTACAGGGAAAATTATGAAAAAGAAAAGTATAAAGAGGAGGATCGTCATATACTCAATAGATTATAGAAAAAAAACGGCTTTGGCGGCCGAGGATAAATCCACGTGTCAGATTTTGCTCTGGCGGAAAATTGAAAGAAGGAAATAGAGGACAATGGTCCATGCCAGGCCCGATAAGCCATAAATGGCAACAAAGAAAATTGCTGCTGCAATTATAACATATCTGTAAAGGTTCTCGTGGAGGTCGAAATTCTTGAATTTGAGAGAGAACATTTTGAATCGCGCTGTCATGGACAACGAAACCAAAACTATGAGAATTACCATGACTGCGGTGCCGGGATAGAAGCCATGGCTTGAAATCCAACCGTAAGTGCCAATCCAGAAAATGGCATTTGCGGGTATAGGTAAACCGCGGAAATAGGTTGTTTGTTCGGAATCATTGTTGAATTTTGCCAATCGCAGTGCTCCGCAAACCGGAATCATCAAAGCTGCAAAGCATAGCCACGGTGTTGCAGAGTATTGAAGCATTGTGTTGAGTATCAACATGCCCGGAGCAACTCCGAAACTCACTAAATCGGATAACGAGTCAAGATCTTTCCCCAATGGTGAAAACGAAGTCAACATTCTTGCCGATGCCCCATCCATGAAATCAAATAAAGCTGCTGCCGCTATGGCTATGATACACCACCAAGCACCCGTCAGCGGGCCTATAGTATCGTTGAGGTGGAAAGCCATGAATATTGCCACGCATCCCGACAAGAGGTTGAGGCAAGTTATGGAATTTGGTGTCAGCGATTTAACGCGCTTAAGCATTGTCTAAGTTTATGTTTGGGCGAAGGCGGCCCACTTCTGTGATACCTCCTATTGTCTTGTCGCCGATTTTTACATATATTTCTGTGCCGAGGGGGAGGAATATGTCTACTCTTGAGCCAAACTTAATAAAGCCCAAATGATCTTCTATGGAGGCCTCTACGCCTTTTTTTGCGTATGTTACGATTCTGCGCGCCATGGCGCCGGCAATCTGCCTCACTAAAATGTCCTGGCCATCTGGTGTGCGGATCACTATGGAAGATCTTTCGTTTTCGGTGCTTG
>CAJTUG010000001.1:102157-128030 GCA_910579605.1 uncultured Muribaculaceae bacterium
AGATATGCCGCAAGAAAACGACCCGAGTGATGCTTGGTGTAGATCACCTCGCCGTCTACAGGGAACCAATTGGCATGGACGTTGAGGACGGTCATGAATATCGACAGCTGTATACAACGGCAATGCAGGTACTCGTTTTCCATCGTCTCTTCCAAAGCTACGACTGTGCCGTCGGCCGAAGCCACAACAACATTATCTCTGTTGCCTTTGAAAATCCTTTTGGGCGAGCGGAAAAAGTTCGCTACCAAAAGATAGAATACAGCAGATAAAGACGTGAAAACTATGGCCCAAGCCAAAGGTTTGACCCATAGCCACAGCGGAATGTTGATTACCAGCAAGATGGCTGCCAAGATAATCAAAATGTTTGTCCCTTCGTGATGTATCTTTACTCTCATTGCGCTTAACTATATGTAGTAGCAAATGCAAAGATAGTAATTTTATTTCAATCAAGCCAATATCAGGGCTATTTTTTAAAAAATTTAAGCAAACATTGGCCATATCCTCTAAAACAAAAAATGGTACACGCATCAAATAGCGTGTACCGTCTGCATGAGTTATTGAAAATCGCTTTGGCGTTATTTCACTTCCCAGGTTTCTCCGGCAAGAATCATGTCGCGTAGGCTGTCAAAGCCTTTTTTTGCCTTGACTTGGCGAACTTGTTCGTCAACACCGTCGTTGTAGGTAGGCGTTTCCACATCGCGGATCACGCCGAGTGCCAACGGCAGCTCGCCCAAGCCATCCATCATAGCCAATTGCTGGTGGAGGAAATTAGACGGGGTATGGGCATCATGGACCAATACATCGTCTAATGTGTAGCCGTCTTCTCCAATGGTTATGGCTTTGAGAAGGAATCCGTCGCGTACCAAACCGCGGTTTTTGTCTTTGCCGAAAACCATCTTTTCGCCGTGACGCAGCAGGATGGTATGGTCGGCACGTATCTCACGGTCGGTTATGGGATTGTGGATTCCGTTGTTGAAAATCACGCAATTTTGTAATATTTCCACTACCGAAGTGCCTTTATGCTTTGCTGCGGCCGCCAATACCTCTTGGCTTGTTGCGAGTTCCACGTCGATGCTGCGGGCAAAGAAATTGCCTCTTGCGCCAAAAACCAGCTCAGCCGGGATAAACGGGTCTTCCACAGTGCCGTATGGGCTTGATTTGGACACGAAGCCTCGGTCGCTCGTGGGGGAATATTGCCCTTTGGTGAGACCGTAGATTTTGTTGTTGAAAAGAATTATGTTAATGTCTACGTTTCTTCTCACCGCATGGATGAAATGGTTTCCGCCGATTGCAAGTCCGTCACCGTCTCCCGAAATCTGCCAAACGGTCATCTTGGGGTTTGCAACCTTGTAGCCGGTAGCTACGGCTGCTGCACGTCCGTGAATAGTGTGGAATCCGAAAGTGTTCATGTAGTAGGGGAGGCGCGAGGAGCAGCCTATGCCCGAGATGACGGCTGTCATGTGTGGCGCAATCCCTAAAGTGGCCATGGCTTTGTGGAGAGTGTTGAGGATGGCATGGTCGCCGCAACCGGGACACCAGCGCACGGCCTGGTCGCTTTTAAAGTTCGCTGGGGTGTAAGTGCTGTTTTCTTCCATGGCTTATTTGCTGATTAAATTTTTTACATGCTCCTTTATTTCCGAAACCGCAAAAGGTTGGCCTTGAATCTTGTTGATGCGCAAAATGTTGATACCCGGGAGTTTGGCTTGCAGATAATCGGCAAACATGCCGGTGTTTAGCTCGGCCACGATCACACGTTTGTATTTGCGGATAACATCAAGTGCGTTGGCAGGAAGGGGGTTTATGTAGCGGAAATGGGCGAAAGCTACAGGAGTGCCTTCTCCGTTAAGCTCTTCGGCGGCGGTGCGCAAATGCCCGTATGTACCGCCCCAGCCTATCAAGAGGGTGTCGGCGTCGGCATTTCCCATCGTTTCGAGCAGGGGTATGTTGTTTGCTATTCTGGCAATCTTTTCTCGGCGCAGCAAAACCATTTTCTCATGGTTTGCAGGGTCGTTGGAAATTGCGCCGGTAGTGCAGTCCTTTTCAAGTCCTCCCAATCGGTGCGTTGCGCCTTCGGTGCCGCCTTCGGGCCAATAGCGGCCAAGGTTTTCGCGGCGGTCATAAGGATGCCAATCCCCGGCGGCAAGCTTGTCGGCAGGTACGTCGGGAGTCTTTATTTGCGGGAACTCGTCGGCCTCAGGAACTCGCCAAGCCGAAGATCCGTTGCCAATGAAAGCATCGCTCAAGAGGATTACGGGAGTCATATGTTCTACTGCTATGCGGCAAGCCTCGAAAGCCATGGTAAAGCAATCTGTTGGCGAGGCAGGCGCTACAACTGCCAAGGGCGACTCGCCGTTGCGGCCATAGAGCGCTTGCATAAGGTCGGTTTGCTCGGTCTTTGTTGGCAATCCGGTAGAAGGGCCTCCGCGTTGAACGTCTATTATCACCAAAGGCAATTCGGCCATTACTGCTAAACCGATACCCTCGCTTTTCAGTGCAAGTCCGGGGCCTGAGGTTGAGGTGACTGCAAGATTGCCGGCAAAAGAAGCTCCGATAGCCGAGCATACACCGGCAATTTCATCTTCCATCTGGCAAGCTTTCACTCCGAGGTCTTTGCGTTTTGCCAATTCGTGGAGTATGTCGGTGGCAGGGGTAATGGGATAAGAACCGAGGAAAAGCGGACGGCCACATTTTTCCGACGCCATGATAAGGCCCCAGGCCGTCGCCGTGTTGCCGTTGATGTCGGTGTATATGCCTGGACGGGGGTCTTCTGTTTCAACCTTGTAGGTGCTCACAGAAGCGTGGATGTTGTGCCCGTAGTCGTATCCGGCTTGCAAGACTGCCGAGTTGGCTTCGAAAATGGCCGGTTTTTTTGCAAATTTCTTTTGGAGGTGGCGGCGTGCGGCTTCAAGAGGACGGTCAAAAAGCCAGCATATCAGGCCAAGGGCAAATATGTTGCGGCATTTCAGCACGCTTTTGTTGTCAAGGCCTTTGTCGGCCAAAGCCGCCTTGGTCATGGATGTGACGGGTACTTCTACAAGTTGACCGTTTATCGCCAATTCCTCAAAAGGTTTGTCTGTCTTGAACATAGCCTTTTTTAGGTCGGCTTCTTTAAAAGAATCGATATCTACAATTACAACTCCTCCGGGTTTGAGGAACTTTACGTGTTGCTTGAGAGCGGCGGGATTCATGGCCACGAGTACGTCGCAACTGTCGCCCGGTGTATGGACGTCGGTCCCTACGCTTACTTGGAATCCGGAAACCCCACCGAGGGAACCCTGAGGCGCGCGGATTTCGGCCGGATAATCAGGAAATGTCGATACCTGGTTTCCCAAGCCTGCCGAGACATTGGTAAAGATATTCCCGGCCAATTGCATACCGTCGCCGGAATCGCCAGAAAATCTTACCACTACTTTGTCAAGGACTTTTACATTGGTTTTCTCCAACATGATTATAGTGTTTAAGGTCACAATTATGTATTGCTGCAAATGCATCCTCATAAAAGAGAACGCGAAAACTTTTGCAAATATAGTGATTATTTTATCACAACAACTCTATGATTAAGAAAAACATGTTTTGTTAACATGAAAAATGCACCTTTTTGGCTTAATAATTGTTTTTTTAGTTATTAGTTACTCCTTAATAAAATGTTTTGTGTAATTTTGCCGAATAAAATTGCAAAACAATCATAAACTAACATATGAGCACGCCGAAAAATCTTGTTATCGTCGAATCACCGGCCAAAGCCAAGACTATCGAGAAATTCCTCGGACCGGACTACCATGTCATGTCCAGCTACGGCCATATCCGTGATTTGAAGAAAAAAAGTTTCAGCATAGACGTAGACCACGGCTTCGCACCCGTATATGAAATACCCGAAGACAAATCGCAGTTGGTTTCAGAACTCCGCAAGGCTGCTGCCAAAGCCGAAATTGTGTGGCTCGCTTCCGATGAAGACCGAGAGGGAGAAGCCATAGCATGGCATCTTTATGAAGTTTTGGGCTTGAAGCCGGAAACCACTCGACGCATCGTTTTCCACGAAATAACGAAAAAAGCCATACTCAATGCCATAGCCAATCCGCGAGAGATAGATATCGCCCGTGTTGACGCCCAGCAAGCTCGGCGAGTGCTTGATAGAATAGTGGGCTTTGAGCTTTCCCCCGTGTTGTGGAAGAGGCTCAAACCGGCACTCTCGGCCGGCAGAGTACAATCGGTGGCCGTAAGATTGATTGTAGAGCGAGAAAACGAGATTAAAAATTTCGTTAGCGAGCCTTATTTCAGGGCGACAGCCTTGTTTGCTCCTTCAGGGCATGGCGAAGCACATGTAAAAGCCGAGTTGCATCGCAGGCTGCATTCCCGTGCCGAGGCCGAAAATTTGCTGCAGGGATGCTCAAAGGCAAATTTTTCTGTGGGCGAAATATCCGTTAAACCTCTCAAAAAATCACCGGCGGCACCATTCACGACCTCTACATTGCAGCAAGAAGCCGCACGCAAACTCGGTTTCTCTGTCGCTCAGACCATGATGATAGCCCAGAGACTATATGAAAACGGACATATCACGTATATGCGTACAGACTCTCTGAACCTTTCCGACGATGCTGTGGCCGCTATTTCCGCAGAAATCACAAACAATATCGGGCCGGAATACCTTCATGTGCGCAAATACCATACCTCGGCAAAAGGAGCGCAAGAGGCTCACGAGGCGATACGTCCTACTTATGTAGACCAGGTAGACCTCCCTGATGCCACTCCACAGGAAAAAAAATTGTATACGCTCATACGCCGGCGCGCCATAGCATCGCAGATGGCCGACGCTGAGTTGGAAAAAACAAACGTCGAAATAATAAATTCTGCCAATTCCGAACTCTTTTCAGCGACAGGGGAAGTGGTGAAATTTGACGGATTCCTCCGTGTATACGCCGAAAGCACAGACGACGAACCCTCAGAAACGACCGACTCATTGCTGCCGCGAATGGAAAGCGGACAGCAGCTCTCGCTCATTGAAATGAATGCCACAGAACGCTTCACGCAGCAGCCTCCGCGATACACCGAAGCCTCGTTGGTGAAAAAAATGGAAGAGCTTGGTATAGGACGTCCAAGTACATATGCCACAACCATTTCTACTATGCAGCAGAGAGAATATGTAGTTAAAGGCGAGCGCGAGGGAACTCCGCGAGATTATACTGTCCTCAATCTTGCCGACGGTAAAATTACCTCACGCACTTGCACGGAAACCACCGGCTCCGACAAAGGCAAACTTGTACCAACAGATATTGGCACCATCGTAAACGATTTTCTAACAGAATATTTCCCCGACATCCTCGATTATAATTTCACGGCAAGGGTAGAGGAGCGTTTCGACGACATTGCTAAAGGTAACCTTGTGTGGAATAAGGAAATATCAGATTTCTATACTCTTTTCCATCCTGCCGTTGACAGTGCTTTGGCTATAAAATCAGGCCCTAAATTCGGCGAACGGTTACTCGGCAATGAGCCTGCTACCGGGTTGCCAGTGAGTGTGAAAATAGGTCGGTTTGGTCCTGTGGTGCAGATTGGCGACACTGAATCTGACCAAAAACCGCGTTTCGCCTCCCTCTTGCAAGGGCAGTCCTTGTCAACCATAACTCTCGAAGAGGCTTTGAAACTGTTTGAGTTCCCTCGTGTGTTGGGAAAATTTGAAGACAAGGAGATCTCTGTGGCTATAGGACGATTCGGCCCATATGTGCGCTTGGGAAACACATTCGTGTCTATACCGAAAGAAATAGAGCCCGCAGAAGTCACTTTAGAGCAAGCTGTGGAATTGATAAACGAAAAAAGACAGAAAGAAGCTCAAAAAACAGTCAAGACATTTGCCCAAGATCCGGATGTCCAAATTCTCAACGGACGCTATGGCGTATATATCGCTCGCGGAAAGAAAAACTACAAGATTCCTAAATCTGTAGAAAACCCGGAGGAACTCACATACGAGCAGGTGATTGAAATAATTAAAGAGGCCGACGCACAACCGGCCAAACCAAAGCGCGGAAGCCGCAAAAAACAATAAATATCCCTATATGACTAAAAAAACAATGGCGGCTAAACCCGGTACTCAACCGGGAATATTCCGCCCCGACAATATATTGACCTTTACTGTCCCACAGTCGGCAGCAAACGACGGTGAACCCTGGAAATTGCTCGAATTTCTTTTCGAGATTATGCCAGACCGTAAAAAGACCACGGTAAAAGATTACCTTAAGCACCGTCAAGTAGAAGTGCGCGGTAATGTGACAACTCGCTTCGACGAGTCGCTCAATCCAGGAGATACCGTAAGGGTCAACACAACACGCGAGTTTCAGACTTTTTCTCACCCACGGATTAAAATCGTCTACGAAGACGATTATATCATCGTGATAAACAAGGGCTACGGATTGCTATCTATGGGAACCGACAAGGTGAAAGATGGCACGGCATATTCCATCTTAAGAGAATATCTAAAACGTAAAGACCCTCGTAACAAAATTTTTATTGTTCACCGCTTAGACCGCGACACCTCCGGTTTGATGATGTTTGCAAAAAGCCAACAGGCTAAAGACACTTTGCAGCACAACTGGAATAATATGGTGCTTGAACGTAAATACGTAGCCGTAACCGAAGGGAGCCTCGACCCGGATACGGGAGAAATCAGAAGCTATCTTGCAGAAAATGCTGCTCACGAAGTGTATTCCACTCAAAATCCCGAAGAAGGCCAGTTGGCTGTGACGAGATACAAAACTTTGCGCTCTCGCGGACGTTATTCTATGGTAGAATTAAGCCTGGCAACAGGACGGAAGAATCAAATCCGAGTGCATATGAAAGAAGCCGGACATCCTATTGTGGGCGACAGAAGGTATGGAGCCGAAACATCTCCGATACATCGCCTCTGTCTCCATGCACAGACTCTGCGTTTCGTTCATCCTGTCACAAAAAAAGACATGAATTTCTCGTCGCCGCTGCCATCGGGCTTCTCTAAACTTGTTTAAAATCTCACCTGAAAAATATTATTTATGGACACAACTGCAATGAACCGCGCTGCCGACAATATCCGTGTTTTGGCGGCCGCTATGGTAGAAAAAGCCAATTCCGGACACCCGGGAGGCGCAATGGGCGGAGCCGATTTCGTTAACGTCCTATACTCCTCATTCCTGGTGGCAGACCCGGATGACCCTACTTGGTTCTTACGCGACCGCTTTTTCCTTGACCCCGGTCACATGTCGCCCATGCTTTATGCCGTTTTGGCAATAACCGGACATTACTCAATGGACGAATTGAAGCAATTCCGCCAATGGGGTTCTCCTACTCACGGTCACCCTGAAGTATGTCCCCAAAGAGGTGTCGAAAACACCTCCGGCCCGCTTGGACAAGGACATACAATGGCCGTTGGTTGCGCCATTGCCGAACGATTCCTTGTTGCTCGTTTTGGTCAAGCTTTGTCTCATAAGACTTATGCTTTCATTTCCGACGGCGGTATTCAGGAAGAAATTTCCCAAGGCGCAGGTCGCATTGCCGGTTTCCTCGGATTGTCTAACCTCATAATGTTCTACGACTGCAACGGCATACAGCTTTCTACCGGCGTAGAAGATGTAGACACCGAAGACTATGCCGCAAAATACCGTGCATGGCATTGGAACGTTTTGGAAATCGACGGTAATGATCCAAAAGAAATTGCAGACGCCATAAGCCGTGCAAATGAGGAAACTCAGAAACCGACTCTGATTATCGGACGTACAGTCATGGGTAAAGGTGCCGTTACTGCCGACGGGAAAAGTTTTGAAGGACAATGCTCCACTCACGGACAACCGTTGGGTAAATCGGGAGCCGATTTCGCTGCAACAGTTCGCAACCTTGGAGGTGATCCCCAAAATCCTTTCGTGGTTTTCCCGGAAACTGAAAAAGTATATAGCGAAGGACGTGCCCGAATCATCAAAAGAGTACAAGAACGCCGTGCTGCTTTCAACGCTTGGAAAGAAGCCAATATGGGCGATGCCATTTTGCTCAAATCATATATTGAAGGGGTTGTGCCTCAGATAGATTATCAGGCAATCCAACTAAAACCGAATTCTGCAACACGTACGGCTTCTGCTTCGGTGTTGGGCGTATTGGCAGAAAAAGTCGGAAATATGATTGTCTCTTCGGCCGACCTCTCAAACAGCGACAAAACCGACGGCTTCCTCAAGAAAACACATGCGTTCGTGCGTGGAGATTTCTCCGGAGCTTTCCTGCAGGCTGGCGTGGCAGAGCTTACCATGGCTTGTATCATGAACGGCATAGCCTTGCATGGCGCTTGCATTGCCGCTTGCGGTACTTTCTTCGTATTCTCAGATTATCAGAAACCGGCAATCAGAATGTCTGCACTCATGGAATTGCCCGTCAAGTACATATGGTCGCACGACGCTTTCCGCGTGGGAGAAGACGGACCTACTCATCAGCCAATCGAGCAGGAAGCACAGTTGCGTCTGCTTGAAATGATGGATAATTTCAAAGGCGAGCAAGCTTTCTTGCTTCTCCGTCCTGCCGATTCTGCTGAGACTGCTGTGGCATACGACATGGCTATGAACAATAGCAACAGCCCTACCGGACTCGTGCTCTCTCGCCAAGATATAAAAGATCTTCCCGACTATAACGGTATGAGCCGTGCTGAGGTCGCTAAAGGCGCTTGGAAAGGAGGGTATGTGGCCTATGCCACAGGGCAGCCCGATGTAGTTCTTGTTGCCAACGGCTCGGAAGTGTCGCTCTTATGCGACGTTGCAGTCCTTTTGGAAGCCGACGGTATAAAAACATCGGTAGTTTCCATGCCTTCCGTGGGCCTGTTCAACCGCCAACCCGAAGATTATCGCCAATCTGTCCTCCCGGCAGGTGTTCCTCAGTTTGGTCTCACCGCCGGTTTGCCCGTTACGATGCAAATGATAAAAGGTTTCGATGGGCAGGTTTTCGGAATGGAACGCTTTGGCGCTTCCGCTCCATATAAAGTGCTCGATGAGAAATTCGGTTTTACACCTCAGAATATATACACACGCATACGCGCGTACATTGACAAATAAGCAATATCTCCAAAATCATCACAAAGGCTAAAAAATGGACTTTTTTTCTATAAATTTTGCATTTTTTAGTTATTATATAAAAAAAATGTCGTAACTTAGCACCGCAAAAAGTGCAAATTAAATTAATATTCAACTATAAATTAAAGTCTCTATGAAAAAAGCTACTCTTATAGCAGCTGCTTGCGCCCTCTTCTGTGGCGCTCAAGCTCTTGTTGCTCAGGAGCCTGCGCAGGAAGTTACCTACGTTAACGATCCTACCCAGGGCGTTCTTCTCAACAGAATGAAGGACAATTGGTTTATCACAGCAGAAGGTGGTGCAGGTATTTACTTTGCCCACAAATCGATTCACCGCAAATTGTCTGACCGCTTCGCTCCCGCTGCATCTATCTATGTTGGTAAATGGTTCTCTCCTGTATTCGGTGGTCGTGTAGGTGTAAACTGGCTTCAGGCAAAAGGCCTCGCTACAGGTCCTGAATATATCGGCGTTCTTCCCGGCGAAACCGTAGGAAGCTACTACAAAACCAAATACAACGAAATCGGTCCGGTTTTCGATGTTATGGTTAACCTCACTAACTGGTGGTGCGGATATCGTCCCAACCGCATTTACAACGCTACATTCTATGTTGGTGCTGGTGCTTATTTCACATTCACCAAACAAGACGACAGCTGGAAAAATGCTAAAGATAATATCATGACCCTCCGTGCCGGTATTATCAACAGCTTCAACGTAAGCAAGCAAGTTCAGCTCTCTCTCGACATCCGTTGGAGCGGCCTCGACGGTCTCCAGAATATGGGTGGTCAGGGTTGGAACGAAGACTACATGGATCTCCAGGCATACCTTGGCGTTACATACCTCTTCAAAAACCGCGAATGGAACGCACCTGTTGTTCCCGTTTGCCCCGAACCCGAAAACTGCGACGCTCTCCGCGCTCGCCTTGCAGCTGCAGATGCTCGCATTGCAGACCTCGAAGCTCAGCTCAAAGATTGCCTCGCTCGCCCCGTGGAAACTGTTGTTGAAAACAACGGCCCCTTGGCTACAGTTTACTACCCCATCGGTGTTTCTCGCCTTTCTCGCGAAAACAACCGCGTAGTTAAAGCAATCGCTCATGTTATGAGCCAGGATTCTAACAAGAAATATGTTGTTACAGGTTGGGCCGATAACTATACCGGTACCGATAACATCAACATCCGTCTCCGCAAAAACCGCGCTGAAGGTGTTAAGAAAGTCCTCCTTGCAAACGGTGTTGCAGAAAGCCAGCTCACAGTTACCACAAACAACGGTAACCTCAGCGACCTCGGCGAAAAATGCGTCGCTCTCGACCGCGCCGTTACTATCGAAGAAGCAAAATAATTATTGCTTACATAAAAAACAAGTGCGCAATGCCATTGCGCACTTGTTTTTTTTATGTATGTATTTAGTTGAAAAAGAAAGGATAGCCTCAGTTTCCCCGACGGCTATCCTTTTTTATGGCTTTAAGCCATATATTCCTGTATCGTTTTCAAGAGCGTGTTGCCGTCGATTTCACCGGAGTGGCGCCATACGGCTTCACCGTTACGGTAAATTACAAATGTAGGTACAGACTCAACGCCGGCTTCGTCGGCATACTCTTGATTCTTGTCTATATCAAATTGGTAAATGGGCATAGTATCGCCCAAGAGCTGGCGGATATCCGCCACAATAGGCATCATGTGCCTGCAGTGAGGGCACCACGTGGCATAAAATTCCACAAGTATGGCTGGTGCGCTTTGAATGAGAGAGCTGTATTCGTTCATAAATTCGTGGTTTTGTAAAGAATTACCTTTACAACGTCACTGGCTTCGCAAATGTTCAGGACGCTTATGGTGTAGTCAGGTTCTATCTGCGGAATTCAAAGCGGAAACGAGTGAGATCGGTAGTAGATAAAGTGCAATTGGCATTATGACGGCATGCTATTTCGCGTGCGAATGTAAGGCCTATACCTTGGCCTCCCGGTTTATCGGTGAAAAATGGCGAAAAAATCTTTTTACGTGCATCTACAGAGATTCCCGGCCCGTTGTCGGCAACGACAATGGCAGGCGGTTGTGCCTCTATCTCAAGACAGATATTGCCTTTTGCACAGATGCTCTCGCATGAATTTTTCACCGCGTTGACAATTACCTGCTCAAGCATAGGAGCATCGGCCATTACATTTACATCGCTTTCTGGGCAAACTATGGAAAAATCTATCTCGCGAGGCTTGCACAGGCTCTCCAAGAAGGGCTTGAGGCTATTGGCCAAGCTACATAGATCCACTTGTCTGAGGTTTGCTTGCGGAGTGCGCACAACCTCTGCATATTTGTCTATGAATTGTCCGAGCGATTTTGTTCGGGTGGCACATGCGGCAATCAGCTCCGGATCGTGCTCCAATTCCAACGCCGATAATGCCGTGTTTAGACCTGCAACGCTGTTGTTTATTTCATGGGCGATTATACGTATCACTTTCCCGTAGGCCACGCGCTCGGCCGCAGCTACAGCATCTGTTATGTTTTCTATGACATAGAATGAATGATTCACCCCCTTTTCTATGAAAGTTCCTTTGATGATTTTGCACAAGGTGCCGTCGGCGGTGCGTATCGTTCCTTCTTCAAGTAGTGAATGGTCGGGCATTAGTTTTTTTGCTGCCGGATTTTCTAAAATAATCTCGCCACGTGGACCGCAAATAACTATTCCCACCGGGGTAACTTCCGTGAGGGCAGATAGGAAATGTCGCTGTTCCTCCATTTCCACTTTCTGGTTATGCAGCCGTGTGAACATCTGGTTGAAAACGTCTACCGCTGCATCCACATCGCTGTTACCTACTTTCACAAGTCGCGAGTTCCAATCCTGAGAATTTAGCAAATCCATTCCTCCTTTTATCATATAAATAGGACGGATTACTTTTCGGAAGAAATAAATGCAGAGTGCAATATTGGCAACCGCCAATATTTCTACGGCGTAGAACCACGGCGAGAAAGCTTTTGCCGATAAGATCCCGGCTAAAATATAGACCGGTATTTGAAATAATAGGAGTAGTGTGAATGTGAATCGTAGCGACATATAGCGGTCAACGAATATTGAATTTTTCTATTCTGCGGTATAGCGCGGCTCTGGACAGGCCTAAAGCCGAAGCCGCTTGTGAAATATTGCCGCCGGAAATGCGCAATGCTTCTTCTATTTTCTCTTTTTCCAGTGCTTCGAGGCTCCCGTGGCGCGGTTGGTCGGTTTTTGTGATGTCGGTAACTAAATGTGTCCCGTTTATGATGCATTCTCCGCTGTTGAGCAAGAGCGACCGGTGTATGAGATTCTTTAGTTCGCGCACGTTGCCAGGGTATGGCAGTGAGCGCAGTTTCGCCATGGCATCGGCAGAAATTTCGGGGAATTCTATGCCGGCATTCTCTTTGCGGAGCTCCGAAGCGAAATGTTCTGCAAGAAGGGGGATGTCGGAAGGCCGTTGGCGCAGCGACGGCATGTTTATGGTCACCAGGTTTATGCGATAGAACAGATCCTCGCGAAACTCGCGTGTAGCCACCATTGCCGGCAAATCGGCATTTGTGGCGCAGATTACTCTCACATCCACGTGGCGAGTGGCGCTTGATCCGAGCGGCTCAAAACTTTGTTCTTGGAGCACCCTTAGGAGTTTCACTTGCGACACGGCATCGAGTTCGCCTATTTCGTCAAGGAAAATCGTTCCGCCATCGGCCATTTCAAATCGTCCCTTCCTGTCGGCCACTGCACCCGTAAAAGCCCCTTTCTTATGCCCGAACATTTTGCTCTCGAAGAGCGACGACGGCATGCCACCGAGGTTGACTTTAATAAATGCTTTGTTTCTTCTCTGGCTGTTTCGGTGTATGGCTTGCGCTATAAGTTCTTTGCCCGTGCCGCTCTCGCCGCATATGAGTACCGGGGCGTTTGTCGTGGCTACCCTGGCCACTGTCTTTAGAATATTTTCGAGAGCAGGGCTGTTGCCGATTATTCCGCTGCGGTCTAATGTGTCTTTTCGGTTTTCTTGTGTTTCCGGCTTGTTCAGCTCAAGGGCGGTTTCTATACGTTGCAGCAATTTGCGGTTGTCCCATGGCTTGGTGATGAAATCGAAGGCTCCAGCTTTCACCCCTTCCACGGCAAGATCTATGCTACCCCATGCAGTCATGAGGATAACCGGTACTCCCGGACGGAATATTTTTATCTGTTTTAGGAGCGTCAAGCCTTCTGTCCCGTCGGTAGAACGGGTGTAGTTCATGTCCATGAGAACTAAATCAGGACTCTCGGCGCGTACTATTTCTATTGCCTGAGCCGGAGAGGTAGCTTGCAGGGTAGAGTAGCCGCTATGCTTAAGTAATACTTTGAGAGCCGCCAATATGGTTATGTCGTCGTCCACAATGAGTATCATGGTGCAAATCTACAAAAAAACTATGAATCTATCGGCAATAAAGTTCTCTTATTCATAAAATCATAGAGGGTGAGGCTTCGCAGTTGATAGAAATAATACCAATAGTAGAAAAGCTCATTAAGTTGCTTTTGGCGCATAGAGTCTTTATTCTGTTGGGAGTCGCTGAGGTCTAATGTCGAGATTCTGCCTATGAGGAATGTTTCGACGTTAGTTTCATAGCGTTTGTTGGCGATCTCAACTGCTTTTTGAGCCAGCTCGACTTGTTGGCGCTGGTTGTTGAAACGTTCTACAAGGATAAACAGATTCTGTTTAAAATCAATGGTTTCCTTATTGATGGTGTTTTTCACCAATTCTCGCTGACTTTCGGCTACTCTTACGGCGCCTTTGCGTTTTCCCCAATCGAGCAGAGGAACGGCAACTCCAATCTCCACTACTTGGTTGGATTTCAAGTTGCGGTATGCGTCGTTGAAATTGTCGTTGGCTCCGGTGTATCCGACTTGGGCAAAGAGGTTTATTTCGTGTCGTGCGCCACGAGCTTTTGCCACTTCATAGTCGGCTTCAAGCTGCCGTCGTCTTATGTTTAGAACAAAAGCATTGTTCTCTGTAGCAAGCTCAAAGGCAAGGGTAAAATCGACATCGTTGATGTGTGGTACCGGTGGCTCGGAAAGATCTATTTCCACGTTTTCTACCCCTAAGAATGAACCTAATGCGAAAGCCCGGCTTTTTGCGGTGCTTTCGTCTGCAGCCACATCGGCCTGTGCCGTGAGCATGGTGAGTTCTATTTGCAGGAGGTCGTTTTCGCTTATCTGCCCCATGCTACGTTTAGCTTTTGCAGCACGGTATAGCTTGACGGCATTGTCGTAGTTTTGCCGCGACGATTCCAGGGCTTCGCGGGCAATGAGGAGGTTGAAATAGTGTGTTATGGCTTGCATGGCAACTTCTTCGGTGCTGCTATACCATTTTGCACGGGCCTCTTTCAGTTTCACCGGTTCTATTTTTCTATCCCATTTCACGTCGTTCACGCCAAAAAGCGGTTGGTTCAATGTCAAGGCTACAGGGACAGACATGAAATTGTTGCCCTTGTTGCCGCTCAGCTGCCTCATATAATTTAGTGAAGAAGTGAGCGAGATAGTACCGCCGGTGAGCCATATCCGTTGGCTCAAAGATATTTCGCCGTCGATTTGCAAGTTGTCGTCGGGCACGAAAGAATATGCCCCGTCGGCATTTTGGTATGTGCTGAATCGTTTAGAATACGAAGGTACGGTAGCCTTGAGGGTCATTTCCGGCAGAAGCCCCGAGCGGTATGTGCGGTATTGCCAGTAGGCCGTTTCCCATTGGTTTATTGCTGCTGCGGCATCGACGCTCGTTCGGCGAGCCATTCTTATAGCCTTTTCAAGGTCAAGGTGTAGTGTGTCGGTTTGGGCTTGCGCCTTCGCGTCTATCCCTGCAAATATAGAAGCGAAAAGCGCTAAGACCCATACCGATTTTATTTGCGACATATAGTTCATATCAGTTAACTTGGCGTCCGTCGAAGAAATGGAAGGTTCGGTCGGTTTCCCGAGCTTGTTGCTCATTGTGTGTAACCATTACGATTGTGATTCCTTGGTTCTTGTTGAGATCGTGGAGGATATCCATAATTTCACGGCTCATTTTGGAGTCAAGGTTTCCGCAAGGTTCGTCGGCAAGAATGATAGAGGGATTTCCCACGATTGCTCTTGCTATTGCAACCCTCTGCATTTGTCCTCCCGATAACTGAGAGGGAAAATGGTCCATGCGGTGGGCAAGCCCTACTTTTTCCAGTGCGGCTTTGGCAAGTTCTTTCTTGTTTGCGGTGGAGTTTTTGCGGTATAGCAGAGGCAGCATGACGTTGTCGAGAACGTTGAGCGTGTTTATGAGGTGGAAGCTTTGGAAAACGAATCCGAGGGTCTCGTTGCGGAAACGTGCTGTTTGTTTATCGCTCATGCCGCTTGTTGTTTCACCGTTTATTTCCACCGTTCCCGAGGTTGGCTCGTCAAGTAGGCCTATGATATTGAGAAGAGTTGATTTCCCGCAGCCCGAGGGACCCATTATACTTACGAATTCACCTTTTTCAATATTTAAATTTACGTTTTCAAGAGCTTGGGTTTCAAGCGTTTTGGTGCGGTATACTTTATTGATGTTTTTGAGAGTTATCATAGAAATATAATTTTATAGTTAAATAATTATTCGTCGCGCAAGGCGTCTATCGGATTGATGTTGCTGACATTCCGTGCCGGGAAATATACACCGGTAATCACGCATAGGAGTATGAGTACAAATATTATGGCTGATACCACGGCGAAATGTGGCCAGAAGCTGCTTGTCCAGTTGTCTATCAATGCAAACATGCCGTTATTGGAATATCCCTCTGACAGACCGTTTCTGAGGGCTATCTGCAGGAATATCAAGTCGCCTACAATGAAAGCTAAGATAGTCAAGACCGAAGCTTCGCCTATCAGCATTGCCCTTATTTGCCGTTTTAAAGCTCCGTAGGAACGGTGTATGCCCATCTCCTCCACTCGGCGTTGTGTCTGGAGGTAGAACGAGCCTACTACTCCTAAAATGAGGTTTATGAGGAAGAAAGCTGCCAGAAGCCATTGTCCCTGGCGTTTGCTTGATATTCCGCGGTCGTATTCTTCTCCGGAAATTATTTGCGAGAATGGTTGGGCGGTCTGGAAATAATAGTTTCCGGTTTTTAGATTCTCCATTGCCCATTGGGAGAAATCACGGCAGAAATCGTCGGGATCTACGCCTTGGCGAAGTCTTACAGCTATTTCGTATTCATCAGAGTTTTCTTGTTCGCGTCCGTAGAAAGCCATTACGTTCGTACGGTTGAAAGATTGGTATCGGGCATTGCCCACCACGCCAATAATTTCATTGCGGACAGTATCGCTGCCGAAAACTTGCACGAATTCTTTTCCCATTGCATTTTCTCCTGGGAAACATATGTCGGCAAAATCTTTGGTTATTATGATTTTTTTATGGCCTCCCGTAGACTTTGACAGCTCACTAAGGCTTGGATAACCTTCGATTTCCGTGAATCCATATGCTTCAAAAAAATTAGTATTGGCAATAAATTGCAATTGGATGGCATGAGCCGGAGTGGAGTCGGGTTTTACGAGTCCGGGATACGACGAGATATTGAGGCTACCGGAGTTCATGTGGTCCCATCCATAGCCGTATGTGAGATTCTCCACTTCAGGATAGCTGCGCACTTTTGCCAAGAGGCTTTTGAAATTATCTGCCTTCTTTGCCGAGTCTGATTCTGCTTGGTTGTAGTTGTTGGCGCCTTCGGGATATGATCTAACGGAAATGAGGGCCATGCGGTCTGCATCGTAGCCCAAAGGAAGGTTGGCGTCGGCAGTGCTTATGATAGCGTCGTCGAGGATAAACCACGATATTATCGTGATGGTAACGAGTTCTATAAACAGCCATGCGTATTTGCCGCGGCGGTTCCAAAGATTTTTGAATATGAGTTTAAGCATTTTATTTTTCTTTGAGAGATTCAACTATAGGTTTGCCCAAGGAGCGGTATGCCGGCACAAAAGCCGAAAGGATATTGAGCAAAAGGGATATAACGAAGACGAAGCCGAAAATAGCGGGTGCGAATACCTGGGATGCCGATAGGTATAGCGGGCCTAACTCGGAATCTCCTTTGCCGAATATAGAACCAATACCCATGCGGAACATAAGGTATGCTAAAACGAATCCGATAAAGCCCCCGACAAGTGTGAGGAAGAAATTTTCCCACAAAATCTCGCCTAAGAGTACAGACCGGGTGGCGCCGAAACTTTTGCGGATACCCATTTCGGAAATACGGCTTTCCATTTGTCCGGAAATCATGCCGCTAAGATTCATAGCCGGTACGAGAAGCAGGATTGCCAATAGACCCAGGCCCTTTGCGAGATATGTCCAAAGAGAGAATGGCTCGGTATTCAATGGATTATCTGTAAGAATTAATTCGTTGTGGCTTTGTGGCTGGTTCCAAAGAGTAATATTGAACTTGTCGTTGCCGGTATTGTAGCGCCTTATTGTTTCTGCGACTTCTTCTTTGAGCTCGCCAAGCTTGTCTGTGAGATAAATCACTTGGAAATTGCCTGTCCCCGGCCGGTATCCCTCGCGTTTGTAATCGGGTAGGGTTGTGTAGGGATAATATACATTTGCATATGACCAATTCTGCATCTGCGACGCTTCTTTTACTACACCTGTTATTTTATACTTTTGAAAGTCCAGAGAGATATCCTTTCCTAACGCCTCCGAGGGGGATATAGGTCCGAAAGCGTCGCGTATTGTCTGCTCGCTCACAACGGCTACTTTCATCCCGCTCAAGAATTCCTGAGGGGTGAATGGAGCACCGGCAAGAAAATCGAAATTGAAAATTTCAAAAAATGCGGTGTCAACCGGTGTGACTTTTACCTTTAAGTCGGGAACTCCGTTTTCGGTTTGTACATGTGGCATGGCCCATATATCGCAGCAAAGCGCCATTTTGTCGACATTTTTGAAATTGCTGAGGTAGTCGCGGATAAAAGGGTAGCTCAAGCGCGATTGGCTCATGCCGTGATTTAGTATTTCGTCGCATTGTATATGCGAGATATAAGCGGTTTTCGGGCGGTTATATTCCGGATATACCGGAGCAAGGGAATTGTAGTACACAACGGCGAAAACCGTCACGGTAGCCAATGCCAATGCCGTTCCGAAAATGTATATGGCCGAGAAAAGCTTGTTGTTGGCCATGAGTTTCCAAACGTGTCGTAATTTTCTGAGGATCATTGTCTGAGTTTTAATTTATTTTCGTTTTTATAATTTGTCATATCATTGAGGACAACTCTTTCGCCTTGTTTTAGCCCGTCGACGACTTCTATGTAGTCCATGCTTGCCTGCCCGAGGGTTACGCTACGGCGTTCAAGAGTCCCGTCGCCGCGGTCTACAAATAGGCTGTAGGCACCAGGGCGGGAGTAGAAATTTGAGTTTTCTATACGCAACACACTTTCTTTCAAGCCGTTTTCGACATAGATGTCGGGACGAGTACCCGGACGGAATCCGGCTATATTGTTTTCGTCGGGCACGACATCGAATTTTATGAGTCCATTCACGCTTGTGGGTTGCACTGCTGCCACATGTCCTGATATCGTTTTGCCGGATAATCTAATTTTTGCCGGCGCTCCTGTCGTTACAGACCTTGCGTAGTTTTCGGGGGCTTCCGCCTGCACTTTGAACTGGTCTAAGTCGGCGACAACGGCAACTTGTTGGCCTTGTTGAATCTGAGTGCCTACTTTTTCTGCAATGGAGGTTATTGTAGCTCTGGCCGGGGAGAGTATACGTGCATCGCCAAGGGTTTTGCGGGCCATTTGTGTTTCTTTAGCAAGAATTTCAATCTCCAGGCGTTTAACGTCGGCGGCTTTTTTTCGCACCAGGCGTTCGTTTGCCGTTTGTACTTTGAGCTGTTCTTGTTCCAGACGTGCGCTTTCGAGAGCAAATTTGGCTTGGCGCACTTTGTCGGTGGTGCCGGAACCTATGCTGTCTAAGTATTTTTCGTTGAGCCACTCTTGTTCCAGTTGCTTGAGCCTCATTGCTCCCACTTGGATTTGCATTTCAAGCTTGGCTATTGCAGTTTCGTCGTTTGCTCTCTGCTGCTCCATCTCCAGTTGTTTCACGCTCAAAAGGTCTTCTTGCTTGCCTACTTCTGTTTTGGCTGCCTCAAGGTCAAGCACTAAAAGCGGTTCCCCGGCTTCTACTACATCTCCGGCCCGGTGGCAGATTGTCAATATTTTCGAGCTGATAGGAGAATTTATAATTTGTTCGTAGGCAGGCACGATGTTTCCCGACGCCGGTACTGATATTGAAATATTACCTGTCGACACTTCTGAAAATTTCAGTTTTGAAGCATCAATGGAGTTTGTGCCCATTTTATATGTGGCAAAAATTCCAAAGGCCGCTATTGCCGAAATAGGCACTATCCATTTAGCCGCACGGATGAGAGTTTGTTTTCGTTGTTCTTTTTTTGGTATTTGTCGGTCCATAATGTTCGTTGATTTATGTGCCAATAATAGTCCAAATATTGTGCCAATTTGCTAAGTTGTTGAAAATCAGTTAAGGATATTTCTTAGGCGTGTCCGAAAACGGACACCTCGGACAGCTGCGCGGACAAAACTGTACGACGAGCGAGTTTATATGCGGCAAAAATGACGCGGAGCGCATTTTGAATGTTAAAATTAAGACAAAATGAAAAAAAAGTGGGATATTATTTGGCAGAATGAAAAAATAGACATAACTTTGCCCCGTCTTGAGGACAAATCGGGAAAACCAATCTCCTGTTTTGTTCTTTTTTACCATTAGAGAAATATTAAAAGATTTGTTTAACTCCATTTCTAAACCCCAATAGGATGAAGAAATTCTACTCCCTTCTGCTTGCCGGAGCTTGTGTAGCATCTGTATCTGCAGCTCCCTTGGCTCAAAGCAAAATCCAAATGTCTAAGGTCGGCAGCTTCCGTGGCGAAACAGTCGAAGCACAAATGCCCGAAAATGTAAAGAAATCACCTGCCAAAGCTCCTCAAGGAACTTGGAAATCTATCGGTGAAGGAACTGCTTCCGAAGGCCTCCTTTCCCTCTATACCTCTGTAGCAGCCGGTACCCAGTGGGGTATTGAAATTGAAGAAAGCGAAACCACTCCCGGATGGTATCGTACAGTGCTCTACAACGAAAACAGCCCATTGATGGAACTCGTTGGTGAAGCCGACACACAATATGTTTATATCAACGCTACCAACCCCTCGCAGGTATATACCGAAGATTTCAATATCCTCGGCCTCTTCGATGTTTATGAACTTTGCCCCGAAAGCTTGGTTTGGAGCGCTGTCTCAAGCCAACCCACTCCCCAATATGGCACATTGAAAGACGGTGTGATCCAATTCCCCTACCGCAGCCATGTAATGACAATTCCCGACGCTGAAGAAGGTTCTCTCTACTATACAAACAGCTATGAGACTTTCGCTATCGCTCTTCCTGGCCATGATCTTCCCAATTACGGTGACAAACCCGGTTACAACCTCCTCGGCGAAGCTGAATTCGTAGACAACATCATGAGTGTATACTATGACCAGCAGGACGTGAAATCTACAGTTAAAGTTTATCAGAACAAGTTCAACAACAGCAACTACAGCATCACGTCTCCTTTCACACAGTATGAATCTGTTCCTGGCGAAAACCTCGAAATCAATGCTGCTTACCCTGAATGCTGCGTTCTCTATCAGACTAATACCGGCGTAATGGGCGAATGTGAAAACCCCAACAAAGAAGGAGAATGGCTTGAATGTCTCACTTCAATCCTCAGCCGTTCTGCAAATGCTCAAAACGCAGCAGCGTTTATGGCTCAAACCCCCTATGACGGTACAACTCAAGTTTCTCAAACATTGACTGTTCCCAACTCATATTTCTATGTGACATTGAAGAACGATGTCCTCACATTCGGTAGAATGTCTATTTTATACTACTATCCCGACGTAGACGCAGAACACATCTTCTCTTTGAATCCCGAATATTGCCGCGAATCTTATATTAAATTCCCCGAAAACACTGGTGAAAACGACGGCGTTGAAGACGCAATTGCAGATTCCAATGCAAACGCTCCCAAGGAATATTTCAACCTCCAGGGTATGCGTGTAAACAACCCCGCAAACGGTATCTATATCGTTCGCCAAGGCAACAAGGTTAGCAAACAGTACGTTAAGTAATCTGTAACCGATATTATATAAAACTCCGGCCTGCAATGCAAGCCGGAGTTTTTTTGTGTCTCCACCTGCGCCTTGGTTATATTCGCTTTATATCATAGCCAAAATTGGCGGTGGTTTGCAAGAGTGGAAAAAATTGACTAATTTTGTGGAGTCTTTTCCAAACACAGATCTATGCATCCGACCAAACGCGCTGTCCTTGTCCTCGAGGACGGTACCATCTACCAAGGCCGCAGTTTCGGCTACGAAGGCTCGGTATCCGGGGAGGTTGTGTTCAACACAGCTATGACCGGCTATCCCGAAAGCCTCACCGACCCTTCTTATGAAGGGCAGATTTTGGTGACAACCTTTCCGCAGTTAGGAAATTATGGCGTTCCGCCGGCCGACGGCGACACGTTCTTGAAGCATTATTACGAAGGCTCGCGTATACATTGCAGAGCGATAATTGCCCAAGACTACGCTTTCCACCACAGCCATTGGCTTGCCGAGCGATCGTTGGCTTCCTGGCTCAAAGAAGAAAAAATTCCCGGTTTATACGATATCGACACCCGCGCCCTCACCAAGCATTTACGCCAACACGGCTCGATGCTCGGAAAAATAATTGTTGAAGGCTGCCAGGATGTCGATTTTTATGACCCTAATGCCGAAAATCTTATTGCCAAGACTTCTTGCAAAGACGTTATGGTATTCGACTCTTTGGAGAAAGCCCCGGTGGCTTTGGCCGATTCAAAACCATGCGACGACGGCAAGAAAACTGTGGTGCTCGTGGATTGTGGCATAAAGCACAATATTATCCGTTGCCTTTTGCGCCGAAATGTAAGGGTGGTACGTGTGCCTTGGAACTACGATTTCAACACGATAGCCTACGACGGCTTGTTTATCAGCAACGGCCCGGGTAATCCGGATTTTGCCGGAGCTACCGTTGAAAATATCCGCAAGGCCATGGAAACAGGAAAACCCATGCGGTATCTGCATGGGCAACCAACTCCTTGCAAAAGCTGCGGGAGCCAAGACGTTCAAGCTCAAATACGGACATAGAAGCCACAACCAACCCGTGCGCCGTGTTGGTACCGACAACTGCTTTGTCACATCTCAGAACCATGGTTTTGCAGTGGATTCCAATACTCTTCCGGCAGATTGGGAACCGCTCTTCGTTAATATGAACGACGGTACAAACGAGGGTATTCGCCACAAAACCAAGCCATATTTCTCGGCCCAGTTTCACCCTGAAGCATCCAGCGGTCCGCGCGATACAGAATTTCTTTTCGACGAATTTATAGCACTCCTCAAGTAATTATGGCCACCCCAAAAAACATCAAGAAGGTTCTCCTCTTAGGCAGCGGCGCACTTAAAATCGGCGAGGCCGGCGAATTTGACTATTCCGGTGCGCAGGCGCTCAAAGCACTCAGGGAAGAAGGCGTTACCACCGTGTTGCTCAACCCGAATATAGCCACGGTGCAGACTTCCGAAGGCTTTGCCGATAAGATATATTTCTTGCCCGTGACGCCCTATTTTGTTGAACGTGTTATTGCCAAGGAGCGTCCCGACGGCATTCTCCTTGCTTTCGGAGGCCAGACGGCGCTCAACTGCGGTGTGGAGTTATATCGCACGGGAGTGCTTGAACGATACGGAGTAGAGGTGCTCGGAACACCCGTCCAGGCTATTATGGACACCGAAGACCGCGAACTTTTCGTTCAGAAACTCAATGATATAGACGTTAAAACGATAAAATCGGAAGCTGTAGAGTCTATCGACGAAGCCCTGAGGGTTGCAAATACCTTGGGATATCCCGTGATAGTCCGTGCGGCATATGCTTTGGGCGGCTTGGGCAGCGGTTTCTGCGACAACGACCGTGAACTCACGGCATTGGTGGAAAAAGCACTCTCTTTTTCGCCGCAAGTACTTGTAGAAAAGTCGCTTAAAGGTTGGAAAGAGGTTGAATACGAGGTTGTGCGCGACCGTTTCGACAACTGTATCACCGTCTGCAACATGGAAAATTTCGACCCGCTCGGAATCCATACAGGCGAAAGTATCGTCGTTGCTCCTTCGCAGACACTGTCAAACGACGATTACCACTATCTCCGTTCTTTAGCCATAAAAATTGTGCGTCATGTGGGAATTGTAGGCGAATGCAACGTGCAATATGCCTACGATCCAGATTCCATGGACTATCGCGTCATAGAGGTTAACGCTCGTCTTAGCCGTTCATCGGCATTGGCCTCTAAGGCAACAGGTTACCCATTGGCATTTGTCGCAGCCAAACTCGCTTTGGGCTACGGGCTTTTTGACCTTACAAACTCGGTGACACGTTCTACCACTGCTTTCTTCGAGCCTGCTTTAGACTATGTGGTTGTGAAGATTCCTCGTTGGGACTTGGGCAAGTTCCATGGCGTAGACCGCCACATAGGCTCATCCATGAAATCTGTCGGCGAGGTAATGGCTATAGGCCGCACTTTTGAAGAAGCAATTCAGAAGGGTCTCAGGATGATAGGGCAGGGTATGCATGGATTCGTTTGTAACCGCGAAATCAAGACCAACGACATCGAAGCTGCCCTTACACAACCTACAGACCGCCGCATTTTCTTTATAGCCAAAGCTTTTGCCGAAGGTTATACTGTAGACCGCATACATGAACTCACAAAGATAGACCGTTGGTTCCTCTACAAACTGAAAAATATTTTCGACACTTCCATTCAGCTAAGTGAATGCTCAGGCCTCGGAGAATTGTCCGACGACCTTTTGCAACAAGCAAAACAGCAAGGCTTCAGCGATTTCCAGGTGGCTCGCTGCGTTTATAAAGACAAGTTGGTTCCAGGTAGCGACTCGCAGATTATGGAGGTGCGCTCCCGTCGCAAAGACGCAGGTATAGTGCCGGTTGTAAAACAGATAGATACATTGGCTGCCGAATATCCCGCTGCAACCAACTATCTGTATCTCACATACAACGGCACAGAAAACGATGTAGACTACACCGGCGACGGCCGTTCCGTAGTGGTGCTCGGCTCGGGCGCATACCGCATTGGTTCTTCGGTTGAATTTGACTGGTGTTCGGTCAACGCCCTCATGACCGCCCGTAAAGAAGGATACCGCTCGGTTATGATTAATTATAACCCCGAAACGGTGTCGACCGACTACGACATGTGCGACAGGCTATATTTCGACGAACTCACTTTTGAGCGCGTCATGGATATCCTTGAAATGGAGAATCCACACGGGGTTATCCTCTCTGTCGGTGGCCAGATTCCAAACAATCTTGCCACACGTCTCTATGATTGCCATGTCAATATATTGGGTACGAGCGCATTGAGCATAGACCGTGCCGAAGACCGTCATAAATTTTCCGCCATGCTCGATACTCTCGGTATCGACCAGCCACGTTGGCGCGAGCTTACAAGTTTTGCCGACATAGACGAATTTGTAGAAGACGTCGGTTTCCCTGTCCTTGTCCGTCCGAGCTACGTCCTTTCTGGAGCGGCAATGAATGTATGTTCCAATCCCGAAGAGCTTCAGCGCTTCCTCAAGCTTGCCGCAAACGTTTCCAAGCAGCATCCGGTGGTCGTCAGCGAATTTATACAGAATGCCAAAGAGATAGAAATGGATGCCGTGGCCTGCAACGGCGAAATCAAGGCCTACGCCATATCCGAGCATATTGAATTTGCCGGTGTCCACTCGGGCGATGCGACAATCCAGTTCCCTCCGCAGAAGCTCTACGTTGAGACTATGCGCCGCATAAAAAAAGTGTCGGCTCGTATTGCCAAAGAGCTCAACATCTCAGGACCCTTCAACATCCAGTTCCTTGCCAAGAACAACGACATCAAGGTTATCGAGTGCAATCTTCGCGCATCGCGTAGTTTCCCGTTCGTTTCCAAAGTGTTGAAAATCAATTTCATCGACTTGGCGACTCGTGTCATGCTCGGCCAAAATGTAGAAAAACCCTCCAAGAGTGCCTTCGATTTGGACTACGTTGGTATCAAAGCCTCGCAGTTCTCATTCTCTCGTCTTGGCGGCGCCGATCCTGTTTTGGGTGTAGACATGGCTTCTACCGGCGAGGTGGCATGCCTCGGCGACGATACCAACGAAGCTGTTCTCAAATCACTTTTGGCTGTGGGATTGCGAATACCCAAAAAAGGTGTGCTCATGAGCACCGGTACTCCAAGGCAGAAAGCCGACATGCTCGATGCTGCCCGAGAACTCCACAAAGCAGGTTTGTCTATCTACGCCACCGAGGGCACTTGTAGGTTCCTCCACGAAAACGGCATTCCGGCAATAAGGGTGTTCTGGCCTTCTGAGGCCGACCGCAGGCCACAGGTCGTTGAGCTGCTCCACGACCGGCAGGTAGATTTGGTCATAAACATGCCCAAGAATTTCACCGGCGCAGAGCTTAGCAATGGCCGTATGATACGACGTGCGGCTGTAGATCTCAATATACCATTGCTCACAAATGCACGGCTCGCTTCGGCCTTTATCCATGCATTCACTTCCTTGCCGCTCGACGACATAGAAATCAAGTGTTGGGAAGAGTATTAATGGAATTTTGATACCATTGCAAAGCTATTTAACACTAATTAACTATGCATCTATGTGAAACGAATTCTTGTATTCATAATATAATATGCTGTTTTACAAGATGATAGTTGTTGGGTTTTAAAAATTGATTTTTAAGGTGTTCAAGAATTATGTCGTAGAACAT
>CAJTUG010000001.1:128088-155853 GCA_910579605.1 uncultured Muribaculaceae bacterium
AACAATCTTTTTTACCTTAGAAATTGTACCTATTGGAAACCCATAAGAAGGAACTCCGTGATGGAGTTCCTTCTTATAGTTTATAGCATCTGCAGCAAACCAAACTCAATGGCTGCGTGTTTGAAATCTGAAAAGATATTAAACATGAAGCCAAATCAAAATAATTATAAAAAACGATTAGTCATAATAGGGGGCGGTTTTGCCGGGCTTAATGTTGCAAAACGTATCGATAAAAATCTCTGGGACGTTACTCTTGTAGACCGCAACAATTACCACAGCTTTCCTCCGCTTTTCTACCAGGTTGCATCGTCGGGCTTGGAGCCGGCGAGCATAACCTTTCCTCTGAGGCGAGAATTCACGCGCCGCAGCTACCGTGGATGTTCTTTCCGCCTTGGCAAAGTTATGGGTATAGACGCCGGCAAACATACCGTTTCCACAAAGAACGAAACTATTCCCTACGACACCTTGGTGATTGCCGCAGGAACGACAAATAATTTTTTCGGAATACCCGATCTCCAAAAGCATGTTTTCACCCTCAAGAGCACCATGGAAGCCGTAAGATGCCGAAATGAGTTCTTAGACCGCCTTGAGAGGGCCGCTATATGCACCGACGAGACACGAAGGCGCAGGCTGCTTACCTTTGTGGTAATCGGTGGAGGGCCTACAGGCGTGGAAATTGCCGGCGCATTAGGTGAGATGAAGCGTTATGTAATCAAGCGCGAATATCCCGAGATAGACCCCGACAGTGTACGTGTAGTCTTGGTAGAAGGCTCAGACCGCCTGCTCCGGACAATGTCGGAGAAAAGCAGTGCCGACGCATTGGTCGACCTCGGCAAACTCATGGTAGAAGTGCAGCTCCAAAAGACCATGACCGCCTATACCGACGGCCGCGCTACTTTTGCCGACGGTTCATATATAGACACAGATACCCTTATATGGACTGCCGGTATTACCGGAGTCCCTTTCCAGATAACCGGAGCACCTGTGGAGCAAGGCAGGGGAGGGCGTTTCGTTGTAGATGAATACAATGCCGTGCAAGGTGTCGACGATATTTATGCCATAGGCGATATAGCCCTGATGGAGACCCCGGCCTATCCCCACGGCCACCCCCAACTTGCACAAGTGGCAATTCAACAGGGGCAGCTCCTGGCTCGGAATCTCAACGCCAAAGAACCGCGCAAACAATTCGTTTATCGCGATAAAGGTTCTATGGCAACCATAGGGCGCAATAAGGCTGTGGTGGATATGGGCAAAGCACATCTCAACGGTTGGATTGCTTGGTTGGCTTGGATGTTTGTCCATCTCCTCACTCTTCTTGGCATGAGAAATAAAACCGTTGTTTTGGTAAATTGGATTTGGGGATATTTTACTTTCTCTACGAGTCTTCGCCTTTTGTTCAGACCGGCGCGATACCCGTTGAGACATTATTGGGAGGCTGAATCATGAACAAGGTTAAACAATTCCACGAAATTTTCGAGTCGTCGTTCAACGATTCCGAAGAATGGCGCCGTTGGTTTTTTGCCCAAGTCGCCGATGAACCCGACGATATATTTGTCGGTTACGACGGCGGCGGACGCGCCGTAACTGCTTTACTCATGCAAGAATACGATTTTGTATATCAAGGAGAAACTTTCCCCGGCGCATATATAAGTTGTGTGGGAACGCGTCCCGAAGCCAGGATGAAAGGCGCGTCGACCCATCTTTTAGCCGAGACCCTCGCCGCGGCTCGCGAGCGCGGACTGGCTGTGTGTTCCCTTATCCCGGCGCAGAGACACCTTTATCCGTTCTACGACCGTCTGGGATTCGCCGGCGTTTACTATATAGACGAAGAAAGGTATACCTCACCACATGTTTTCCACATTGGCGACGCACAAGAGATTACCCCCGACTACGAGGTCTTCTCCGATCTCGAGAGTCGATCGGGTTGGGGCGTAAGGCATTCGCGCACACAATTCGCGGATATTGTTGTAGAAGCGGGAATAGGCTCAGGGTCAAAAACCGTGGCGGTGGAGTTGCCCGACGGCGCTAAAGCCATTTTGCTCGCCGTATATTCCGACAAGCAAGATGCTGCCGTAGAGGTAAAGTGGCTGCTTGCCGACAACGACGCCGCTGCCGACGCTGCATTGGGCATACTTCGCCAAAAAGTTGGCGAAAGGGGGCTCACGGTCTGGCGTCCGGCCATTTCAGGTCTCAGGGCAAGGATGAGGGCGCATGGCATGATAAGGATAGTAGACCCCATGGCGCTCCTGCAAGCAATGGCCGAAAAATTCCCCTCTATGGTCTACCGCATACGTATCCGCGACGAACAATTGCCGGAAAATACGGGTGTATACACCATTTCCGGTGGGCAATGTACTTATGCCGCCGAAACTCATGAAAAATTAGACCTTGATGTGCCTGTAGAAGTGTTGGCCGAGATCCTTTTTTCAGATCAAACCATGGGCGGCGTTTTCGGATTGCCCACGGCAAGACCTTCCATGGCCTTAATGCTCGATTAAAGAAACCGCGCCCATTTCAAGCCGTGTGGCATATTTAGAGCGCAGACTGTTCATACCATAGTTTATATATGTATCTTCTACAGTATAAACCTCGCCGTCAAAACTCGTGATTCCCGAAATCCATACTTTCTGTCCAAAACAATCAATGTTCTCGAATGGCGCGAGCTCCCATAAGTCGCCTTCTTTAAATACTAAAAACTGTGTGCCTCCTGCCGAATTATATTCTGCAAGGGGGCATGCCCCTCTATAGGGATTGACTATCCTCACTGCCGGGTGGAGTGGGTTTTGCTCGGTGCTCATTTCGGTTTCCACTGCCCATGGGTATTCTTCGGGGTTGAGCGGTGGTCGTGCTTCCAAAGAAATCACACCTGTAAACCAACCGTCGTAAAAAAGCCCGTCGGCAACATTTTGCCACAATTTGTCTTCAAATCCCGGCATTTTTATATTGTCTACTCTCGGGTGGTAATTCCCGTCGCCGTCGGTGTAGCACACGCTCAGGTTTAAGCGTCCGTTTACGTCGTCGAAATCCGAGGTGACACTCCCGGCAGGTTTTGCCGCTTTCTGCTCGGCGCTGAGGTACAGGTATGAGTCATACACCTTTTCAAGGCCGGCAAAACCGGCTGCACCCTCTGCCACAGTTATCCGGCCGCTCTTCCTGTCTATTTGCAACGACCGCTCAAAACCCTCGCCCACAAGGCGGTAGTGAGTCGTATGGCCGATTTCTTGCCGAAAAATAACGATTTCTTCCGTTTCGCTGCCGCTGCGGTAAGTGCCTGTGCCTATATTCTCCCAAGCTTTGTCGTCGCTTTGACCAATAAAAGTAATTTCAATGTCTGCAGACATTTCTGTATGCCCGTAGAGCATATGTGCTTTGGCTGTTGCCTTTTTGCCATTGCCGGAATCTAAATTGTAGAAAAATGGTATTTCTGCATCTTCCGCGCCTTCGGGGAAGCTCATATCCGCCATCTCTACAACTGTAAATTCCTGTTCTACAGTAATTTCTATATCTACCGCCTTATCATCTGCCGATATACGCTCGATTTCTATAAATCCCGTGCCCTGCTTGCTCGGTGTTTCTATGCATATGTGTCCATTTTTTACCCGTAGTATAGTTGTTTGCTCCGGTTTTTCAGGCCTTTCATGCCCGGGGCTTTGTGGGCTGTCTTTTTGGCAACTCGCTAAAAACAGGCAGCAGAAACAAATTGATAATATAGATTGGACGGCAGTTTTCATGTTAAGGCAGATTTATCCTTGCAAATATATGTAAAAACTCCCGTTATTCACATACGCTTGCACTAAAATGACACGAAAAAAGCCAAAAAGCACCATGGACGAACAAAAGTGTTAATTATGGCGATTTTTTCTTGCCAAATGTTTATTAATATCAAAAAAATGTATTAACTTTGCCCCAATGTTATCCGTTCTCCGCCTCTGCGGAATCTTCTCTCTGTTCGGTATAATTGCTAATTATGTGAAATCTATCAAATTATGTCTAATTTTTTCTAAGTATGAAAAAGCTGTTTCTATTATTGTTGACAGTTATTACCCTAAGCTTCTGTGCGTCGGCTCAGACGCGTACTGTTCAGGGAACTGTCCTTGACGCCGAGACAGACGAGCCACTCGTTGGAGCGTCGGTAGTAGCCGACAACTCTCAAACGGGCGTGGCAACTGACTACGACGGTAACTTCTCCCTGCAAGTTAACGCAGGTGCAAAACAACTAAAGGTTTCCTACATCGGTTATGAAACCAAAATGGTAAACATTTCCGACGGTAAAATGACAATCCGCCTTGTCAACGACAACAACCTCCTTGACCCGGTGATTGTGGTTGCTTATGGTGAACAGAAGAAATCTTCTTTCACCGGTTCTGCCGCTGTGGTGGGTTCTGCTTCTATCGAAAAGACTCAGGTCACAAATGTACTCGACGCTCTTTCCGGTAAAGTGGCAGGTCTCCAGTTGTCTAACTCAACAGGTGCTCCCGGCAGCAGCTCGCCTACTATCCGAATCCGCGGTTTCTCCTCGCTCCAGGCAGGAAACGCTCCTTTGGTTATTGTAGACGGTACTCCTTATAACGGTGACATCAACGACCTCAACACAAACGATATCGAGTCTATGTCGGTCCTCAAAGACGCCGCTTCTAATGCTCTTTATGGTGCTCGTGGTGCCAACGGTGTGATCCTCATCACAACCAAGCGTGCTAAACTCGGCGAAGCTCAGGTTACCGTGAACGCTAAATGGGGTGTCAACTCCCGTGCAGCCGTAGACTACGACTATGTTAAAGACCCCAAGCAGTACTACGAAATGTTTTACGGGGCATTATATAACTATGCTGCCAACACTAAGGAACTCGACGGTATGGGCTACGCTCCGGCTCAGGCTCACAGCTATGCTCTCTCTACCATGATGGGTTCTACCGGTAACGGTTTGGGTTATAATGTGTTTACTGTTCCCGAAGGCCAGCAGCTCATCGGCACGAACGGCAAATTCAACCCCAATGCAACTCTTGGTTACATGGCAACATACGAAGGCCAGGAATTCTGGCTCACTCCGGATAACTGGTTGGATGAAACCTACAAGACATCGCTCCGTCAGGAATACAACGTTTCTATCAGCCAAGGTACTGAAAAAAGCAATTTCTATGCTTCTATCGGCTACCTCGATAACCAAGGTATCATCACGGCTCCTTCCGGCTTCCGCCGTTTCACAGCTCGTGTAAGCGCCGATATCCAGGCTAAACCCTGGTTGAAAGTTGGTGCAAACGTTGCATACACTCACTCCGACATCAAAGAAATGGACGAAGACGGTAACTCGGCTTCTACGGGTAACGTTTTTGCTATTGCAACTCAGATTGCTCCTATCTATCCTATGTATATGCGCGACGGAAACAAGCAGATCATGGTAGACAGCCGCAATTTCCCTCGCTTCGACTACGGTGCTGGTCTCAATGCCGGAATGGTGCGTAATTTCTTGAAAGACTCTAACGCTCTTTCCGATGCACGTTTGAACAAAACAGAATCCAACTCCAATAACTTTACCGGTACAGGTTTCATTGAAATCCGCTTCCTCAAAGATTTCAAGTTCACATCAAACAACAACGTGAACGTGTTTGAATCTCGCGGCGGTCAGATCGTAAACCCATACTATGGCCAATATGCCAGCATGGAAGGTATCGCTCATATGGCTCATGGCCGTACTACCGACCTTACTTTCCAACAACTCTTGAACTGGAACCACATGTTCGGTCGCCACAACGTGAGTGTGCTTGCCGGTCACGAATACTACAAGACCACCTCTACAAGCCTCTCCGCTTCCAAGAACCACATGTTTGACCCCAACAACATGGAGCTCGACGGCGCTATCATCGACGGCAACTCCGCTTCGTCTTCATATGGTATGTATAACAACGAAGGTTGGATTTTCCGTGGCCAATACGACTACGATTCTAAATATTTCGGTTCGGCTTCTTTCCGTCGCGATGCTTCCAGCCGCTTCCATCCCAAACATCGTTGGGGTAATTTCTGGAGTGTCGGCGGTGCTTGGATCGTGACCAAAGAAGATTTCTTCCAGAACCTCGATGCAGATTGGGTTAACATGTTGAAGGTTAAAGCTTCTTACGGTGAACAGGGTAACGACCAGATCGGTGCTTACCGCTATACCAATACCTATAGCCTCATCAACTCAAACGGACATCCCGCTGCTTCGCCTTCTACCAAAGGTAATGAAACAATCACATGGGAAAAAGGCGGTAACTTGAACGCAGGTATCGAATTTGACCTCTTCAACAATCGCTTGAGCGGTGGCGTGGAAGCGTTCTGGCGCAAGACATCCGATATGCTCATGTATTTCCCTCTTCCCGCTTCTTTCGGTTTCATGGGTTACTACGACAACGTGGGCGACATGACCAACACTGGTGTGGAAATTGAACTTACCGGTGTGCCCGTTCGCACAAAAGACTTTACTTGGACTATCAATGCCAATATGACCTGGTACAAGAACCGTATCACCAAACTCCCCGACGAACGTAAATCTACCGGTATCGTTTACGGTAAAGAAGGTTTCTCCGGCAGCGGTATTTTCTACGGCGAAGGTCTCCCTATGTACACATTCGTTACAAAACAATATGCAGGTGTTGATCCCGAAACAGGTAAGCCTATGTATTGGCGCCAGGTTCGCGACAAAGAAACCGGTCTTCAGTTGCCCGAACGCGAAACTACAACCGACTACGGCTCAGCCGACCAATATCTCTGCGGTACAGCTCTTGCTCCGGTATACGGCGGCTTCAGCACATCTTTTGAATTCAAAGGTTTTGATTTGAGCGCTTCCTTCAACTATCAGATTGGCGGTCAGGTTATGGATTCAAACTACTCAAGCTTGATGGCCAGCCCGTCGGGTGGTAACGTAGGTACAAATTTCCATGCCGATCTTCTCAAGGCTTGGACTCCTGAAAACCCCAATTCCAATATTCCACGTTGGCAGTTCGGCGACAAGGATTTCAATTCAAGCTCCGACCGTTGGTTGACAAACGCGTCTTACCTCTCGCTTGAAAACATCAACTTCGGCTACACTCTGCCCAAGAATATCGTTTCCAAACTCTACTTGTCTAAACTCCGCGTCTACGTGGCTGCCGACAATATCTGGGTATGGTCTAAACGTCAAGGTCTTGACCCCCGTCAATCTTTCACTGGCGGTACAAACAACACTTACTACTCTCCAATGCGCACCATCTCCGGTGGTCTCACTGTATCATTCTAATAATCGACAGATATGAAAGCTATATATAAATCGCTTTTGGCAGCCGCAGCGGTTACACCCTTGCTCACCGGCTGTATTGAAGAAGCATTGCCTACGAGCGGCATTGTTCAGTCGCAGCTCGAAGCATCTCCCGAAGCCACCTCTGCTTTGCTTTGGGCAATGCCGGGACATATGCTCAACACTTTAACAATGGGCTCGTCTTCCTACCATTTCGACTGGGGATACCCTTCAATGATGCACATCCGCGATGTGATGACCGACGATATGGTGGTTGACTACGGCGGTGGATATGACTGGTTCGCATCTTGGAGCCAGAACGACTATGTGCTTGGCGAAAACTATCTCATTTGCCAATATCCCTGGAATTTCTTCTACGAGCAGGTTCTCACCACCAACTCCCTTATCGGAGCTATCAGACGTGATACTGAAGATCCAACAGCTAAGTATAACCTCGGTGCAGGTCTTGCATACCGTGCTTTGACATACTTGGATATTGCCCGCATGTATGAGGTGCTTCCCAACTCCGCTCAAGACGGCTACAGCAACGACGGTAAATATATCGTAGGTCTCACTGCTCCCATCATCACTGAGACAACTTCAGAAGAGCAAGTGCGCAAGAATCCCCGCGCAAGCCACGACGAAATGTTCAATTTCATCATGACCGACTTGCAGGATGCTGAGAAATATATGAGCGAAGGCACTGCAGCTCCCAATAAGACTCTTCCGTCGCTCACAGCAGTATATGGTCTTATGGCTCGTGCTTATCTTTGGGACGCTTCCTACTACGACGAAGCTTATCATGGCAATAACGGCCCTGTAGGCGGCGAAGAAGAAACTCAATCGCGCTCTGAAAGCGAGGCATTCCCTCCTGCCGCTCCTGCTTGGTCGGCAGATCCCGCCCGTGCTACTGCAAACTACAAGAAGGCAGCTGAATATGCCCGTAAGGCTATTGGCCGCGCAGGTTCTCCTATGACTAAAGACCAGTGGCTCTCTACAACTACCGGTTTCAACACCATTGAGTCTTCGTGGATTTTGGCTATGCAATATGTGTCGGAATCGGCAGCTGTCAAGACCTCGCTTCTCAACTGGACATCTTTCCTTTCTAATGAGGCTCAGTTCGGTTATGCCGGTGCCGGTGCATGGGTGTCTATCGGTGCTCAGTACTACAACCGCATCAACGACCGCGATTTCCGCAAACTTGCTTTTGTCGCTCCTGAAAGCTCTAAGCTTGCCGGACAGGAATCGTATGTAGACGATAGCTTTGCAGAGAATTTCTCTTCTTACTATTCTCTTAAATTCCGTCCCGGTGCGGGTGGTGCAGAAGATGCTGCTACCGGTGCTGTTGTGGCAATTCCTCTCATGCGTGTAGAAGAAATGTATTTCATCGAGGCTGAAGCTACTGCTCAGGTTAATCCAGCAGAAGGCAACAATTTGCTCAACAAATTCATGCAGACCTACCGTTATCCCACCTACAAGAATCTTGCTTCTACCAAGGAAGAGATAATTGATGAAATCATTTTCCAAAAACGTATCGAACTTTGGGGCGAAGGTTTGAATTTCTTCGATGTAAAACGTCTTAACCTGCCGGTTACCCGTTATTACAGCGATACCAATTTTGAAATCGGTTTCAATACCTTCAATACTCCCGACCGTCCTTCGTGGATGAACTTTGTGATAGTTCGTCAGGAACTTGACAACAATATCGGTATACAGGGCATGAACACTCCTTCTCCCTATCAGAACTATCCATTGATTAACTAACCCTCATTTTTAAAGAAGAATTGTTATGAAACTCAATAGAATAATAACCGCGCTGTTTGGAACGGCTCTTCTTGCAGGAGCTTGGTCCTGCACCGATGAGGTTAAATATACACCGGTCGGAAGCGATACAGGCGATCAGGTGTATTTCTCAAGCACGGTAAATACAGTACTTGATCTTCCTGCAGAAGGCGCTGAATTTGTAAATATTCCCATTTTCCGCCACGATACATCAAAGGAATTGACAGTAGCTCTCCAGTCTGCTGCATATGTCGGTAGCGTTGACAATGACGTGAGCGACATTTTCAACCTCCCTTCGGCTATAACATTCCCTGCAGGTGAATCTAAAGCTGAAATCCAGGTGACTTTCATGATGTCGGAGATCGAACCCGATACAGACTATTCGCTTTGGTTTAAAATAGCCGACGAGCAGACAACTCAATATGGCCTTTCCGAATGTGTCTTTACTGTTTCTTATTCTCCTTTCGGCGAATTTGAACGCATGAGCGAAACAGAAGGTATGATCATGGAATTCAATACTCCTATCGGTGGCCCGTTTGAGGTTGAAAACTATGCATACATCTCTAAATCCCTCGTAAGCGACAATATTGTACGCTATTACGGCGAATTTGACCCGTATACAAACCTCTATTGGCCTGTTAACTTGACTGTTGATTTCCGCAACGAGGTTATGGTAGACGGCGTTAAATGCTACTATGCTACAATGTCTCGCGAAAGCACACATTTCACCGGTGGCGGTCTCGAAGGTACTATGTATGTTGAGGATGCTTTCTCATTCTACAAAGCCGGCAACCCCGGTGTAGACGATGCTACAATCCACGCTTTCTTGGCAAATAACGGTTACCAAGATACCTATTTCAACCCCGAAACCGGATTGTTTACCATCGGTGCAATGTATTCTGACGACAGCGGTGCTTGGGCTCCTATTCCTGCCTACGTTCAGCTCCCGGGTTACAAGGTTTATGATTTGACTATCTCGTTAGCAGGTCAGATTGTTGACTCTGATGAGCAGGAAGGCATTATTTTGAACGTGTTGAAATCTGCCGATGTCGACAACTACGCTATGGTTGTTGAACAAGGTGCTTTGACCGACGACGAAATTAAGGCTGCAATAACCGCAATTAAAGAAAACGAGGATATTACGCTTTACTCCGACTTGTCTAAGGATTTCACATATTATTTCTCCGATTGGGGTAAATATACTGCGGTAGCTGTGGGCTATGATGCAAATGGCGAAGAAGTTTGCTCAACTCACCTTACATTCGATTTCGAGACTATCCGCAAGGATGTGCCTTGGAAATCTGTAGGTACCGCTCTCTATACCGACGGTCTGTTGACCACTATGGGCCAATCTGCAGGTGCGGGTTCTTCTTGGGAAGTAGAAGTAGAGGAATCTACAGAAACTCCCGGATACTACCGCCTTGTGAACCCCTACAAGTTCTGGGCAGAAGAAATTGCTCTTAAACCCGAATACTTGGATCGTGGCCGTCACTACTTGTATGTTAACGCTGTAGACAAACGTGGTGTAATCTTGGAACTCAGCGAATTGGGTCTTACCATTTCTCAAGGTAACGGTGCTGCATATGCATACTCTGTAACCGCAGCGGAATTGGCCAAGGGTACCAAGCTCGCTATGTTGAAATTGCAAGGTAAAACTGGCCGTATGACAAATAACGTCATCACTTTCCCTGCAAAAGTTCCTTATGTCGGTTATGCCAATACTTTGGGCACATGGGTTGAATCCAACCTTGGCAGCACAATGGCTATCGACTTGAGTGATCTCCAAGCTGCACCTGCCAAGAAATCGGCTAAAGCCAATATCCAGTGTGTGGCAGCTGCTAAAAAGCAGATTGGCGGCACATTTGAAGCCTCGGCTTTCTGTGGCCAACGCGCAGCAATATTGAAATAATCAGTTATTATTAAACTTCATATTAGTGTGTTTTGCCTTTCTCCGTGAGGAGAGAGGCAACTTTTTTTATAGGCTATAATTGCAAGGACGCTAAAAAGCACATAAAAATACACCTGCATGAACTTATCTTTGCAGGTGTATTTGTTTTGTTGATACTATTGTATTTGGAATTGTTTAAGACTTCTTAATTAAAAACTGATATTATGAAAACTCAGACTAATTTTTTTATTGCTGTCGGCATGTTGTTTGTAGGTGTTGTTTTTGCCGGGATAGGGTTGATGATGCCCCCTCCGGGCGAGGTAGATGGCAGTGTACTCTGCCTTTTCGGTGAAATTTTGGGTTTTGTGGGAGCGCTATTGGGAATAGACTGCCACTATAACAGCAAGAAAGGCTGAATCATTGACAGTTAAAATAATTTTTGAAAAATGAGAGCGTCGGTGTAGCTGTTGCCGTGGCGTATCCATGAGCGTAGTTTGCCGCATGGTTTGAATCCTTGTTGTTTAAAAATATGAATAGATGCAGAATTATCAATTGAAATCTGGGCAGCCAACTGGTGCAGCCCCAAAACGGAAGAGGCATATTGGCAAATTTGAGTTAGTGCGGCTTTGGCGTAACCGCGCCCTCGGTATTGGGGCGCTATGGCAATTCCTACGAATGCCCGGCGGTCGCGTGGAATATAGTCGGAAATGTCGACGCATCCAACTTTGGCAGATGTTTGGGAGTCTGTTATTATGAGGCGTAATTGCTTTGCGGCGAAGAAATCGGCGTCGTAGTTCTCTAGATAGCTCCGGAGCATGAATCGGCTCATGGGAGCAGTGGTAAAAGCCGCTTCTGCAGCCTGAGGGTCGTTCTCGAGAGTGTATAGAAAATCTAAATCTTCTATTTCAGGGGCGCGGAGAGATATCATTGTCATATTTCAAAAGGAGTGCGGTTGATTATGGAGCGGGCCAAGGTGGCTTCGTCGGTATACTCGATTTCGTTTCCGACGGCTACACCACGTGCTAATTGTGTTATTTTAATCGGAGTCCCGGCAGCCTGCAGGCGGCGGAAAATGTAGAAATTCGTCGTGTCGGCTTCGATTGTAGCACCTGTGGCAAGGATTATTTCGGCCACGTTGCCTTGGGCTACCCTTTGCACCAATGAATCTATCTGCAGGACGTCGGGTCCTATGCCGTCTACCGGCGATATAAGACCGCCTAACACGTGGTACAGGCCATTGAAACGGGCGGTGTTTTCGATGCTCACCACGTCTTTGACGTTTTCTACCACGCAAACAATTTCATGTTGCCGCCCGGGGGATGCGCAGATGTCGCACGTTTCCGAATCGGAAATGTTGTGGCATATGGTGCAGTATTTAATGCCTCTACGGAGGTTTATGATAGCGTTTCCGAGGGTGTCGGCTTCGTCGGCAGGCCGTCGGAGAATGTGTAGGGCAAGTCGCAGTGCTGTTTTGCGCCCGATTCCCGGCAGACGTGAAAGGGCGTTGACGGCATTTTCCAAAAGTGAAGACGAAAATTCCTTTTCCATGAGTGCAAATTTACGAACTTTTTGAGGAACTTTATTGCTGAGAGGGGGTTATGTTTTTGGATGATTAATAATAATTATGTAATTTTGCGGTCTGAACCGTTGCCTTTTTGGGCAAAAGCAAAAAAATGGAAAGAATCAGAACAGTAAAAGAACTTGAGTCGCGTCTCGAGAGTCTCCGCCAGTCTGGCAAAAGCATTGGTTTGGTGCCGACTATGGGTGCTCTTCATGCCGGGCATAAGTCGCTTGTAGACAGGGCACGCGCCGAAAACGACGTGGTAGTAGTGTCTGTTTTTGTAAATCCCACGCAGTTTAACAACGCGTCGGATTTGGCAACATATCCGCGGACAGAAGAAGCGGATTGCAAACTGCTTGAAGACTGCGGAGTGGATTTTGCCTTCATCCCCACGGTAGAGGAGATTTATCCGGAGCCAGATACCCGAGTGTTTGATTTGGGTGCGGTTGCCAATGTGATGGAAGGACCGATGCGACCGGGTCATTTCAACGGTGTTGCTCAGATTGTGAGCAAATTGTTTGCGTGGACTCATCCAACACGGGCATATTTCGGGGAAAAAGATTTCCAGCAGATCGCCGTTATCCGCAAGATGATGGAGCTCGAAGGTTTTACCCACGAGATAGTGCCTTGCCCTATAGTTCGCGAGGCCGACGGGCTTGCTTTGAGTTCCCGCAATGTGAGGTTGAGTGCCGAGGCTCGCGCCGTAGCTCCGAAAATAAGGAAAGTGCTTTTGGAGAGCTTGCGTCTCAAAGATTTGGGCAAGACTCCTGCAGAGGTTGAAACGGCAGTCGTTTCCGCCCTCAACGGCACCGGCGATTTTGAGGTAGAGTATTACTCCATTGTAGACGCAGTGACCATGCAGCCTATAGGCGCATGGGAGGATGCAGGGCGAGAAGGCTCTGTTGGCTGTATCACTGTGTATTGCGGCGGTGTAAGGCTTATAGACAATATTCGGTATTAAACAGGGAGAGACGATGTTGATCCAAGTACTCAAATCTAAAATCCACCGTGTGACAGTTACTGAATCGCGGTTGGACTATATTGGCAGTATCACTATAGACAAGCTTTTGCTTGATGCCGCAGGTATCCTTGAAGGAGAGCGAGTTTTTATAGTAAACAATAATAACGGTGCCCGCTTGGACACATATACCATTGCCGGTGAGGCCGGCAGCGGTGTGATATGTCTCAACGGCGCAGCGGCCCGTCTTGTACAGCCGGGCGATATAGTAATAATCATGGCTTACGGGCTTATGAGCCAGGAAGAAGCGGAGGGCTTCACTCCCAAGGTTATCTTCCCCGACACGGCTACGAATAAGCTTGATTAATCCACAACAATCCAAATCCGCATCATATGTTCGAAAATCTCAGCGAACGCCTTGAACGCAGTTTCAAACTCCTTAAGGGGCAAGGCAAAATTACGGAAATCAACGTTGCCGAGACACTAAAAGAGGTTCGGCGAGCGCTCGTTGATGCCGACGTCAATTATAAAGTAGCCAAAACGTTTGTAGACAATGTTAAGAAAAAAGCATTGGGACAGAACGTTTTGACCGCCGTCAAGCCCGGCGAGCAAATGGTAAAGATAGTCAAGGATGAGCTTACCGAGCTTATGGGCGGTGATGCCGTTGGGGTAAATCTTGGCGGAAAACCAGCAATAATCCTCATGTCGGGTCTCCAGGGATCCGGTAAGACGACTTTTACCGGCAAACTTGCCAAGAAGCTCAAGGAAGAGAAGCATTTGCGTCCGTTGTTGGTGGCTTGTGACGTTTACCGTCCGGCGGCTATCGACCAGTTGAAGGTTCTTGCAGATTCGATAGGCGTGGATGTGTATACCGAAGACGGGGTGAAAGATCCTGTGGGTATCGCCAAACGCGCTGTTGAGCATGCCAAGGCGAACCGCTATGATTTGGTGATAGTTGATACCGCGGGCCGCCTTGCCGTTGACGAGCAGATGATGGATGAAATCGAGGCGATAAAAGATTCAGTGAAGCCCGGTGAGATTTTGTTTGTCGTTGACTCGATGACGGGTCAGGATGCGGTGAATACGGCAAAGACTTTTAATGAACGTCTTGATTTCAATGGCGTGGTTCTCACTAAGTTGGATGGCGATACTCGCGGCGGTGCGGCATTGTCTATCCGAACGGTTGTGAACAAGCCTATCAAGTTTATAGGTACGAGCGAGCGTCTTGACGGTATCGATGTTTTCCATCCTGATCGTATGGCCGACCGTATTTTGGGTATGGGCGATATTGTTACTCTTGTGGAACGTGCCCAGCAGCAATACGACGAGAAGGAGGCTGAAGAGCTTGCCAAGAAGCTGAGAAAGAATCAGTTTACGTTTACGGATTTCCTTAAGCAGATAAACCAGATCAAGCGCATGGGTAACATCAAAGACCTTGCTGCGATGATTCCTGGAGTGGGTAAGGCAATAAAGGACATAGATATAGACAATAACGCGTTTAAGGGTATCGAGGCAATGATAGGCTCGATGACGCCTTATGAGCGTGAACATCCTGAGGTTATCCGCGGCACCAGGGTTCAGCGTATAGCCAAGGGCTCGGGAACGACTGTTGTTGAGGTTAACCGTTTGCTCAAGCAGTTTGACCAAATCCGCAAGATGATGCATGCTGTGAGCAACATGGGTAATAATCCGGCACAGATGATGCGCAATATGCGCCAGGTTCGCCGTAAATAATTGTTTATGGAGCTGATAGACGGAAAAGCAACTGCCACTGCTATAAAGGCAGAGATTGCGGATAAGGTTGCCCAAAAAGTTGCAGCAGGCGAACGTCGCCCCCATCTGGCTGCTATTTTGGTAGGTCATGACGGCGGGAGCGAAACTTATGTCAGAAATAAGATAAAGGCTTGCGAGGAGTGCGGGTTTCAGTCTACATTGGTTCGTTTTGAGAGCGATGTGGACGAGGCTACTTTGTTGGCCGCTATAGATGAGCTTAATAAAAATCCAGAAATAGACGGTTTTATAGTTCAGCTGCCATTGCCGAAACATATTGATGAGCAGAAGATTACCGAGGCCGTCCATCCAGACAAGGACGTCGACGGTTTTCATCCTGTTAATGTCGGGCGTCAGTCTATCGGTTTGCCTTGTTTTGCGAGCGCAACTCCTGCGGGTATTGTTGAGCTGTTGAAGCGTTATGGCATAAGTACCCGAGGGAAAAACGTAGTGATAGTTGGCCGGAGCAATATCGTAGGCAAACCTTTGGCGTCTATGTTGATGCAGAAGGGTGAGCAGGGTGATGCTACGGTTACAGTTTGCCACAGCGCGACGAAGAATCTTTGCGATGTAACTCGGAATGCTGATATTTTGGTTGCCGCTATGGGTCGCCCCGGTTTCATTACTGCGGATATGGTTGCTCCCGGAGCAGTGGTTATAGATGTTGGAACGACGCGAGTTCCCGATGCGAGCCGCAAGAGCGGTTTCCGTCTTAGCGGCGATGTTGATTTCGCATCTGTATCGGAGAAATGCTCGTATATCACGCCTGTTCCCGGAGGAGTAGGTCCAATGACAATCTGCATGTTGATGCAGAATACTTTGCTTGCCTACGAGCGCAGGGGCGGCATTGGGGCTTGATAAGCATTAAACGCTTTTTTGAGTGATGTTTGTGTCGCTGCTCATAACATTGTTTGTGACCTTGTCGTCGGCAGTTTTTGGCTATGACGAGGCGGAGATAGTGTTTGTAGGGGATGCGATGCAGCATCAGTCGCAAATAGATGCCGGGAGGACCGGCAAATCGAGCTACGATTTTTCGACGTGTTTTGACGATGTCGTGGAATACATAGGAAGGGCAGATTTTGCGGTTGTGAATCTTGAGACGCCGATAGGTCCACCTCCTCATACGGGTTATCCGTCGTTTAACGCGCCGTCGGAGTTTGTGGATGCGTTGAAAGATGCCGGCTTTGATTTGTTTCTGACAGCTAATAACCATACACTTGACCGCGGTGCGCGAGGATTGCGGAGTACTATCCGCGAGCTTGATGCCCGTGGTCTTGCTCATTTAGGGACATATGGCAACGACAGCAGCCGCCACGATGCATTGCCAATGATTTTTGATATTAATGGTATCAAGGTCGGTTTTTTGAATTATACTTACGGCACAAATGGTGTTGAGCCGCGCGATGGTGTTGTGGTTGATTATATTGACAGGGCTACAATCAAGGCGGATGTAGAAGCGAGCCGGAAAGCTGGAGCAGAACTGGTTGCGGTGTGTATCCATTGGGGTGATGAATACCGTCTGCTCCCTAATGCGAGCCAGAAGCATACGGCTGATTTTTTGGAGGCTATGGGTGTGGATATGATAATAGGCGCTCACCCACATGTTATACAGCCTATAGAGTTCCGGACAAACCGCTATATGCCTGATAAAAAAGTTTTGTTGGTTTATTCTTTAGGTAATTTCATATCTAATATGAAGACGACGGATACTCGGGGTGGGGCACTCGTGAGGGTGCTTCTTGAACGCGGTGATGACCGGAAGGCGCGGCTTAAGCTGGCTGATTACCGCTTGCTTTTTGTGATACCCGGGACGAGTCCTAAGAATAATTACAGGGTTATGCCGGTTGATAGCGTTAAGGCTGACGGATGGCGACAGAAATCGATAGATTTTTCGCGCCGCGCCCGGGATATATATGAGCGTCATAATATCGGGGTGAGCGAGACTCGTTGAAATCTGATTCTTTGAGTTTTGAGTTATAAAGCGGCGATTAGGAAATGGCCATTTTCTGTGGTGCTGCTGATTTTGCGAAAGTGATTATTGCAATGATTATTTTTTTATTATCTTTGCCGGAGTGATAATCAGAGTAAAATCGGTAACTTTAAGAAGTTCCATAACTAATGTTTATGCTCTCCAAAATTGCTGTAAGCCCATATTAAATAATAATTAAGAAACAAGAAAAGTCCTCCGGGGTGGAGGGCTTTTCTTGTTTGGGTATTTGTATTAGGACGTTGGGTTTCAATGTGCCGGAGGCACGGCTGTGGGATATTTGCCCTGATGTTTATTTTAGGAGGTCAAGAGTTTCTTGCTGGTTTTTAATGAGTTCCTTTTGGAGTTTTATGATTTTTTGGAACTCGGAGGCATTGGAGAATGTTGAAGGAATAAATGAATACCTTAATTCTTTTTCGTATTCTTTGATAATTTTGCGGCGACGCTTGTCTTTTTTGTATTCCAATATTTGGGAGTTTAGTTGGTCGATTTTAGCGTTATTTTCTTCGATTTCGTTGTCGAAGGTGATTGATTGTTTTAGTTTGTCGATATCTATTTTACCTTCGTTGTTGAAATGAAGGTCGGCAATGCAACGTTTTCCGTTGTTGTAGAATACTATATTAGCTTTTCCGTTTTTTACTGATGGGTTGAAAACAGTGTAGTCGGGGTTTACACCGAAAATATCTTTGTTTCTGACGACGAATATTTTCGTTCTGTCTTTCCATTTGCTGTATTGGATATCGACGCCGAACTTCCTTTTAGTATCCCATGTTTTTTTAATCAACGGCACGTTGTTGTATACCTCCTTGGCGTATGCCAGTTTCATTTCGTTGAGTTTATTTGGAAGTTTGTCTGCGAGTTCAGTTTTGAGGTGAATTTTGGATTGTGCAGATTTGCTGAATGATCCTATGTTCCCGATAATTTCTGTTTTTGTGATTTGCGGATCAAAGATAGAGAGAGCCTGAGCGCCGAATATCTCTGCATCTTTTTTTGCGCTGATTTTCATTTCTTTGTTGTATTCGATAATTTCGTCGTGGAGGTATTTATGGTCGTTTTCGGCTTGGCGGCGGCTACGGATGCTGTCGGCTTTAGAGGACCAGTAAGTATTTCCATCACCTTCCGTAACCCAATCTTTCGGTATAATTGTTACGGCTCCTGTGGGTGTAATAGTGAGAGTGCCCCAGTCGTCGATTGACCATTTGAAATTTTGTTTAGATGATATTTGCCAAGAGTGAGGACCACCCATTACCACGTTAGTACGTCTTTTCACACGCCCGCTTGCGGTTTTCTTTTTGAGGTCGCCTCCGGAATAGGTTATGAATCGCTGAGTGTGGACGTATGGCACGAGTTTCAGAGAGCCTGTACCACCTTGGTAGAATGTGAATGAAACGCGTTCGTATCCACCGAAATCGTCGATGTAGTATGTGCCGACGGGTTTAATATTTTTGGGTTTATACAAGTCTGCGTCGGAGAATGAGGTGAAATCGGATTGATTACCGTTTGCGTCTACGACAGTTCCGGATACTGCTTCTACTTTTGTGTAGGGGTGCCAGTCGTAATTAGGCTTGTTTATAATAGTTTCCATATCGTCGTAGCCAGTAGTTACGATACCATAGAAACGATCTCCGGAAGGCATGTCGAGGATAGCGTAGTAAACGTAAGGCGAAGCTAAAACATTGTGTGTAACTGATTTCCCGGTTTTTTTATTTTTTTCTACAAAAGTCTTCGGACCTTCGTTAGTGGCGGAAGCACTGAAGATTTGATCGTAATATTTCAAATCCCAATTGTTTTTATCAATGGTGAGCGACCCTAAAGACTCGTCTGCGGGGAGGAATGTGTCGACGAAGCTGTCGTCGTATTCGCTCTTAGGGAGATCATGAAAAGACTGAGCTGATGTATTGAAACAATTAATAAGCAGGCACGAAAAGGAAATTAATATTCCTGCAATGTTTTTGCGTTTTTTTGTGAACATGTTGCAAAATAAGAGATTGGATTAAATGAAGAGATGTGATGGTACAAAGTTAATAAAAATAAAAGTAATTAAATAAGTTTGACGGGAGTTAATTTTGAGTTAAATTTGCGAATGATAAACCAAAAACATTATTTGATGAAAAAAATATTAAGTTTACTTATGGCCGGTATGGTGGCGGCCGGAAGCCTTTTTGGACAAAGCTACAGCAAGGAGCTTGAGAAAAAGGCTAATGGAGGCGACACTGAAGCAATGATAGAGCTTGGGGATGCCTATTATAAGGGTAATGGTATAAAGCAGGATGCCAAGAAGGCCGAGAAATGGTATAAGAAGGCCATAAAGAAGGATAATATCAAGGGCTACACGAGGATGGCTGAGCTTTATAGCTCGTGGGACGGATTGGAGAAAAATCCAGAGAAACAGGAGGAATGGCAGCTTATGGCTGCAAGAGCCGGCGACCCCGATTGGGCAAATTTTTATGGCAACAAGTATTTTGATGAAAAGCGATATGCTGAAGCCCAATCCTTTTTTGAAAAAGCAATAAAAGGAGGAGTTACTGACAGCTACGGCAAATTGGCTTATTGTCAGGTTATAGGTCAAAGGTTGTTAGACGCTATTATTACAGCCGAAAATATAGGAGACAATATCAATGAAAAGGGCTCGAGCGACTACTACGGCGTCCAGGCTCGCAAAAGGGCTTATGCTCAGTTAGGTCATCATTACTTGGCCAGACCTACCCAAGATGACCTTCTTGAAACTGTGATTTATTGCACCGGTCTGGAATTTTCCACTATTAAGAAAAACGTTAAAAATCCCGAAGTCAAGATGCTTGAGTTATTGAAAAGTGTTGAGTTTTGTGGTAAGACTCCGGAATTTACCTATCTCAAGGGTATTGGCACGTTATTGTCGGGTAGGACAGATATGGCAATAGAATTCTTTGAAAAAGCATTTGAGCAGGGCGTCGAGAATGCCGGTATCGCACTGTATGGAATGACAAATGGCTCACAAAATTTTCATGGAAAGTTTAAACCATTTGTGGCAGACGATCCTCTTCTGAACATTTTGTCGCCATATATCCTCCATAGGTATAATGGTTGGCCGATTCGTGATGCGTTGGAAACTTCTAATACCACGAATCAAAATTTTCTGGCAAATAAACCAACATTCCATGTAAGTAATGATGAAAGATATGTAGCTATGAACCGCATACGCAAAGACTGGGCTCGTAATGGAAATATGGCGGCTCTTAAATATTGGGCCAAAGAACGTAATATGGATTATTATGAATTGGCCAAAGAATTGAATTGCTATGAGGCTCTTGCCCAAAGAGGTGACCTGCCTTCGATTTTGCATATGTATGATACTCATCGTAAAAGTAATTCTGACAAAGCAGCTTATTGGGATAAGTGTGTGCGTATTGCCATACCGGTAGGTAATCCAGCAGCCTGCACGTATCTTTACCACAAATTATACAAGAACTACGGCGACAACGGGACAATTGAATTTATAGACTACGTGATGCAGGAAAACCCGGACTATCTAATACAATGGCTTTCTTATGATAAGATACTCGGCAAGAACGAAAAGGTGAGCATACTGCGTATGGCCGCTTCTGATACGAGCAAAGATACTCAAAAAAAGATAGAAAAAGTGTTGAAAGATGACTACGGCACGATTTTGTGATTTTTTTCTTGTCGGTCTATGGATGTCTGATGATAAATAATAAGAGGTTGTCCTATAGATGAAAAAACATGAAATGCCTTTCTGCGGAAGGGCATTTTTTATGCTCGTAGGGGATTGTTTTGGAATGAATAATGTAGGCGAATAGCGTGAAGGCTTGGGCTTTTGCTAAATGTTATTAAAAAAAGGGGTTTGGTGTTGCGAGTGGACTGGAAAAATATTAATTTTGGCGATTATAAACCCATAACTGAACTAAAAACCATGAAACCCTATGTTCTCGGCGTGGATATCGGTGGCACCAATACGGTGTTTGGCATTGTAGATACACGCGGCAAAGTAATAGCAAGCTCGTCTATCAAGACGCAAAAGCATGCAAATTTCGACGATTACCTTGACGAATTATATACAGAAGCAACCAGACTGATAGAGACAAATGATGCAGTGGATAAAATCCACGGTATAGGTATTGGTGCGCCTAATGCCAACTACTATACCGGCATGATAGAGCATTGCGTTAATTTGCCATGGGGCACCAATTTGGATCTTGCCGGTCGTGTGTCGGAAAAATTCGGAATCCCCTGCGCTGTAACCAACGACGCCAATGCAGCTGCCTTGGGCGAAATGACCTATGGTGCGGCACGAGGCCTGAAAGATTTTATTATGATAACTTTGGGTACGGGTGTAGGCTCGGGCATAGTTATCAATGGCCAGGTTGTATACGGGCACGACGGATTTGCCGGAGAGCTTGGCCATCTTGTAGTGAAGCGTAATAACGGTCGTCTATGCGGCTGTGGCCGTACCGGCTGCCTTGAGGCATATTGCTCTGCCACTGGTGTTGCCCGCAGTGCCCGAGAATTCCTTGAAATCCGCACAGAACCGTCGTTGCTTCGCAATATCCCGATAGAAGATATAACGTCGAAAGATGTTTATGATGCTGCTATGGCCGGTGATAAGCTTGCAAAGGATGTGTTTGACTATACCGGCACGATTTTGGGCGAGGCATTGGCTGATATGACAGTATTCTCGTCGCCTGAAGCGTTTATACTTTTCGGTGGCTTGGCCAAGAGCGGCGAGTTGTTGATGCGTCCGCTCCGCGAGGCTATGGATAAGAGCATGCTTGATGTGTTCAAGGGCAAGCCTAAAGTTTTATTGAGCGAGCTTAAGGAAGCAGATGCTGCAGTTCTCGGAGCTTCGGCTCTTGGCTGGGAGGCCAAAGGATTATAAAGAATCGATAGTTTTCAATTTATGTTGATAAGTAAGTCTTAAAGATTAATGCTCATAATTGACAGAGGTGATTTGAGATGTGTATTATATCTTCGGAAAATCATCGCCTTATGGCATAAATTAATTTTGGCGGCTTACATTTAACTACCGTATGTGCAAGTTGAACCGTGCGAGGCAAAGTCCTTGCACGGTTTTTTTGTGGTTGTTTTTTTATTATTTATAAAAACATTTGCTGATTGGTAGTGTTATTAAAGAGTGATAGGACAAAAGTCCTGCAAAACTAAAATAACAACTATTATTATGGCAAATACTCAACTTCAGCCGATCATGCAAAAGTTTGTTGAATTGATCGACTCCGACAACGGCAAATTGCGTAAGGCGCTTGAACAAGGACTTGAAACGGCGCACCGTCTTCGTGTAGTGGAATATGATGACATCAAGAACCTTGATGATTATATTGCATGGAATAACGCGAATTTGACGACTCCTTGGTTGGAGAATAAATATGGGACAGCGACCTATGAGAAATTCATGAAGATGTATTTTCTTCTTGATGTATCGCCAGTAGGTACTTTCCAGAATGCGGAAGTCCCGAGGGACACTATGGCTCCGCTGACACCTCTATCGGAGTGGATGCGAGAATATCAGATAGCTCTTGGCGAATGGATGGATGATCCTGCGCAGCTTACGCCGGAAGTTGAGAAATCGTTTTACGATTCTGCGCCATATAATATGGATGAATATATCCGTCCTCGCGGTGGGTGGAAATCTGTCAACCAATTGTTTGGCCGTCGTGTAAAACCGGGTTATCGTCCTATTGCGGCAATAAGCGACTCACGAGTGATAGTTTCTCCTGCAGATGCGGAATATGCCGGTTTCTGGGAGGTAAACTCCGGGACTCAGGTAAATATCAAGGGTCTTTATTGGAAGATAGAAGAACTACTTGAGGGCAGTCCTTATAAGGATTGTTTCAAGGGCGGCCAATGGACACACTCATTCTTGAATACGAGCGACTACCACAGGCAGCATGCGCCGGTGGCCGGAACTATTCTTGAGTCGCGTGTAATCCAGGCAGCTGTATATGTCAAGATGGCGCTTGAGGAATATGGCAGTGACCAGAACCATGTTGTAGGCCATACGACGGGTATAAATCCAGATGTAAAGCATCAGGTATATGCACCAGATTCGGCGGGCTATGAATTTATGCAGACACGAGGTGTCATAGTTATAGATAGCCCTATCGGTCTTGTTGCGGTTTGTCCTATAGGTATGGGTCAGGTTTCTTCTATCGTCCCGACAGCAGAAGTGGGAAGGACGCTGCATAAGGGAGAAGAGATAAGTTATTTCCAGTTTGGCGGTTCGGATATCTGTATGGCATTCCAGGAGCAGAGCAATGTAAGCTTTATAGCAACTCCCGGTAGTCACTACCGTGTTGGCACACGTCTTGCACAGGCCTATCCTGTGATCTACAAGGGCGAATAATAAATGAGATAAAAAGATGCGTCGTCATTGTGCCGATCAATGTCGACGCATCTTTTAATTAAAAATGATAATCGGATATGATTAATTATCAGGGGAGAGAAGTCAAGAAGGATTAACTCCTATAAAACTATTTATTTATGGCAAATTCAGGACAAAATGCTTCGACGCAGACTAAATCGGGCCGTAAAATTATAAATTCTACAGCAAAAGGGACGTTGACGACGATGGCGATGGCAATCATCATCATCACTTCTATATTGAGTTTGCGTGGATTGCCTTCGGAGGCAAAATTTGGCATTCAATCTATTTTCTATTATATATTTGCGGCGGTTGTTTTTCTGTTGCCGTTTTCTTTGGTATGTGCGGAACTTGCATCGGCATATACGAAATCTGGGGGTATTTACCGCTGGATATCTGAGGCTTTCGGTCCACGTTGGGGGTGGACCGGTATGTATCTTGAATGGCAGGCAATAATTTTCTGGTTTCCGACAGTTTTGATGTTTGGTGCAGCTTCTCTTGCTTTTATGTGTTGGCCCGAGGCTTTTGATGAAAAATTGGCGTCGAACAAGGTCTATACTCTTGTTATAGCGTTTCTTATTTATTGGCTTGCTACGTTGAATGCATTCCGCGGGCAGCGGTCTGCCAATAAATTGACGACATATGGTGGGTTGTTTGGAACGATAATCCCCGGGGCTATTTTGTTGGTTTTGGGTCTTGTTTATGTTTTGGCAGGAAATGAGATAGAGTTGACGCATGAGTCTTTTTTCCCAGATTTCACGCATTTGTCTACGGTGGTTCTTGCTGCATCTATTTTCTTGTTTTATGGTGGAATGGAGATGCAGGCAGTTCATATTAATGATATGCCTAATCCGTCGAAGCAGTATCCGCGGGCAATATTTATAGCTATAGCAGTGATTGTTGTTGTCTATGCACTTGGAACGCTTGTTATAGGCGTTGCAATTCCGACAGACAATATCAATTTGCTGCAGTCGTTGCTTGTGGCTTATAACAAGATGTGGGAGGCTTTTAATTTAGAGTGGATAGGAAATATAATGGCATTGTTTATTATGTTTGGAGTAATAGGCCAGGTAAGTGCTCTTGTGACCGGCCCGGCTACGGGTTTGATGGCCGTTGGCCAATCGGGTTATCTGCCGCGAAAACTTCAGACAGTTAATAAACAAGGAGTAAACAAGCCGATTCTGATGATTCAAGGTCTGATAGTTTCGGCGATGACACTTGTTTTGCTTGTTCTTCCTACGGTTGAATCAGCCTATCAGATATTGTCGCAGATGTCGACAATCATGTATCTGATACTTGTGTTGATGATTTACGCATCATATATCCGCTTGCGCCGAACAGAGCCAAATAAGCCTCGTGGATTCCGTATTCCCGGCGGAAAGTTTGGGATGTGGCTTGTATGCGGAGTGGGAATTCTTGGTGCTTTTGCCGCGATGCTTCTTAGTTTTATACCTCCGGAGCAGATAGCGACAGGCAATCCGGTTGTTTATGTAGGTATTATCGTTGTAGGTGTTTCTGTATTTTTTGCATTGCCACTTGTGGTTTTTGCACGCCGCAAACCGTCGTGGCGTAATCCAGATGTTCATTTCTATCCATTTGATTGGCAGATAGAAGGTCGCAAACCCTCGGAGGTTTCGAAATGGGCAGAAGGTTATGAGCCGAGCGAGGAGCAGGTTGAAGCAGCGGAAAACAATGCAGTAGATTTGCATGGGAAGCAGAAGCATACATGATTTAAATTTAAAAATGATGGCTGCAAGTTCCGAAGGAAGGGATTTGCAGCCATTTTGTTTTGATTTTTTCGCGAGTCTACATTGGGATTGCGGTAAAATTCGTAACTTTGTAGAGTTTATGCATACTAATCAACTTAAGTAAAGTACTAATGAAACCAACATTGTTTGTTCTTGCAGCCGGAATGGGAAGCCGTTACGGTGGTTTAAAGCAGTTGGATGGGGTTGGACCTTCGGGCCAGACCATCATGGACTATTCTATTTATGATGCCGTAAAGAGCGGTTTCGGCAAGATTGTTTTTGTTATCCGTCATGATTTTGAGGAAGAATTCCGCACAAAGGTATTGAGCAAGTATGAGGGCCACGTGCCGGTAGAGGTGGTTTTCCAAAGTGTAGATGCACTACCCGAGGGCTTTACGGTACCGGCGGAGCGCACTAAACCTTGGGGGACTAATCATGCTGTTCTAATGGGTGCAGATGTTATAAAAGAACCGTTTGCTGTAATTAATGCCGATGATTTCTATGGACGTGATGCATTTGAGGTTATGGCGACTTATCTAAAGGATTTGCCGGAGGATTCTAAAGGTAAATATTGCATGGTTGCTTTCCACCTCGGCAACACGATGACAGAAAATGGCTCTGTCAGCCGCGGGGTATGCAGTGTTGACGCCAACGGGCATTTGAAAGATGTAGTGGAGCGTACGGCGATAAGCTTTGATGCCGACCATAAGATAACGTTTACAGACGAAAATGGTGAAAAGGTGTATTCGGAAGCTGAGACTCCTGTGTCGATGAATCTTTGGGGTTTCACTCCCGACTATTTTGACTACAGCAAGCGTGAATTTGTTGATTTCTTGACCAAGAGCATCGATACTCCTAAGAGCGAATTTTTTATACCGTTGGTAGTGGATACATTGATAAAGAGCGGCGAGGCTACTGTAGATGTGCTTAGCACAACGTCTCGTTGGTTTGGTGTCACTTATTCGGAAGACCGTCCCGGAGTAGTTGCCAATCTTGCCCGGTTGCATGCAGAAGGTGTTTATCCTGAAAAATTATTCTAAACAAATATAATAATCGTATAGCCCATGAAATTTACCCTTGAGAAGACGAGCGAAGATTGCAAGGCTCGCGCCGCGACAATAGAAACGGACCATGGATTGATCCATACTCCTATTTTTATGCCCGTAGGTACGGCCGGTACAGTTAAAGGGGTTCATACTTCGGAACTTCGCCGTGAGGTCAAGGCGCAGATAATTTTGGGCAATACCTATCATTTATACCTCCGGCCCGGGATGCAGGTAATCCGCGAGGCCGGAGGTCTTCACCGCTTCAATGGCTGGGATCGCCCTATTTTGACCGATAGTGGCGGTTTTCAGGTATTTTCGTTGAGTTCAAACCGTAAACTCACAGAGGAGGGCGCACATTTCCGAAGCCATATCGATGGTTCCAAGCATTTGTTTACTCCAGAGAGTGTTGTTGATATCCAGCGTATAATAGGCTCTGATATTATGATGGCGCTTGACGAATGCACACCCGGAACTGCCGATTACGGCTATGCCAGGAAATCGCTTGATTTGACCAAGCGTTGGCTTGAGCGCGGATGGAATCATTATAAATCTACAGAGCCTTTGTATGGTCATTATCAGTCGTATTTCCCTATAGTTCAGGGATGCACTTATCCTGATTTGCGCCGCGAGGCTGCGAGTCATGTATCATCGTTGGGTGCAGATGGTTATGCTATAGGAGGACTTGCCGTGGGCGAGCCGGCCGAGGTGATGTATGACATGATAGATGTTGTTAACGAGATATTGCCACAAGACCGTCCTCGCTATCTTATGGGCGTTGGGACGCCTGTTAATATTCTTGAGGCTATAGACCGAGGAGTGGACATGATGGACTGTGTAATGCCTACGCGTAACGGCCGCAACGGTATGCTTTTCACTCCGGAGGGGACTATGAATATGCGTAACCTTAAATGGGCACATGATTTTTCGCCTTTGTGGGAGGATGGCCCATGTGAGGTAGACCGCGTTTACAGCAAGGCTTATGTGAGACATCTGTTTATAGCAAATGAGCTATTGGCAATGCAGATAGCGTCGATTCATAATCTGTCGTTCTATCTGTGGCTTGTAGGCGAAGCTCGGAAGCATATCTTCGAGGGCGATTTCCACAAGTGGAAGACGGAGATGGTTCAGAAGCTTAACAGGCGCTTATAAAGGTTATCAGCAGTGTTCAAGATACTTGACCGATACATAATAAGGAAATTCCTCGGCACTTATATATTTGCCATCATATTGTTGCTGGCGATAGTTGTGATGTTTGATGTAAACGAGAAATTGGACTCGTTTATCAAGGCACCGCTCGGGGCAACTATATTTGATTATTTTTTAAATTTCCTACCTTATTTTGCCAACCAGTTTTCGCCGCTGTTCACATTTATAGCGGTTATATTTTTCACGTCTAAGCTTGCCGG
>CAJTUG010000001.1:155863-188358 GCA_910579605.1 uncultured Muribaculaceae bacterium
CAGTGAGTTCATAGCTATGTTTTCTACCGGTATGAGTTTTAGGCGTCTGTTGCGCCCATATCTTGTATCGGCAGCACTTATAGCTGCCGGCACGTATGTGTTGAGCGCATATGTTATACCTCCTGCCAATGTTAAGAGGATAAATTATACAAATACGTATGTAAAGAACAAGCGTGTGGACTATGGTGCCAATATCATGCTTATGGTTTCTCCTGGGCAGATAGCATATATGAGTTCTTACGACAATATATCCAAGACCGGCCGTCGATTTTCGCTTGAGTCGTTCAATGAAGATAAACAATTGGTATCCCGTCTGACGGCGAGTTCTATCAAGTGGGATACTCTCTACCGTTGGACAGTGAGGGACTATGTCAAGCGTGATTTCAGAGATAACAGGGAATATATAGAACGGGGGCGTGAGCGAGATACGACAATTGCTTTTGAGCCACGCGATTTTTTGATTTCGGCCACAGATCACGAGATGATGACATCTCCTGCACTTAGCGAGTATATAAGCCGCCAGAAGCGACGTGGAGTGGCTAATATCCAATCGTTTGAGGTTGAACGAGAGCGTCGCTACGCAATGACGGCAGCGGCATTTATCCTTACGGTTATCGGGATGACTCTATCGGTTAAAAAAGTTAAGGGCGGTATGGGTCTAAATATAGGTATCGGCCTTGTGTTGAGCTTCAGCTATATCTTGTTTATGACCATAACCCAGACATTTGCCATTTCGGGTATGACGTCGGCATTTGTGGCTATGTGGATACCAAATTTTATCTATACGATTATAGCTGTGGTTTTATACCGGAAAGCGTCGCGAGGATGAAATTTTGATATTTGGAAATATCAAGTGAATTTGGTAACTTTGCAGAAATAAGGATGTATAACTCCGCGATTTAAGTTTCAACAAACGAACTAACATATAAATAGACAGAAAAATTATGTCGAAAGTAACAGTAGTAGGCGCCGGAAATGTAGGCGCTACATGTGCAAACGTATTGGTTTGCAATCAAGTAGCCGACGAGGTTGTACTTCTTGATATTAAAGAAGGGGTATCAGAAGGCAAAGCCATGGATATCATGCAGACAGCAAGTATCCTTGGCACCAATACACGTTTGACCGGCGTGACCAACGATTATGCAGCAACAGAAGGCAGCGATGTTGTAGTAATCACATCTGGTATTCCCCGTAAACCCGGTATGACTCGCGAAGAACTCATCGGTGTAAATGCCGGTATCGTTCGCAGCGTAACCGAAAATGTGCTTGCACATTCTCCCAATGCTATCATTTTGTGTGTATCCAATCCTATGGATACAATGACCTACCTCATCCATAAGGTGACCAATTTGCCTAAGAACCGTATTATCGGTATGGGTGGGGCATTGGACAGCGCCCGTTTCCGTTATTTCTTGAGCCAGGCTCTCGGTGCTAATGCCAACGAGGTAGAAGGCATTGTTATAGGTGGCCATGGCGACACTACTATGATTCCATTGAAGCGCTACGCTGCATATCGCGGAATTCCAGCATCGAGCCTTATGCCGGCAGAACAGCTTGACAAGGTTGCAGCCGATACAATGGTTGGCGGTGCGACATTGACCAAGCTTCTTGGCACATCGGCATGGTATGCACCCGGCGCAGCTGCAGCACAGGTTGTGGCAGCCGTATTGGGCGACCAGAAGCGTATGATCAGCTGCTCGGCACTCTTGGAAGGTGAATATGGCGAAAAAGACCTTTGCATCGGTGTTCCTTGTATCCTCGGCCGCAATGGTATTGAAAAGATCGTAGAATTTGATCTTAACGAAGAGGAAAAGGCACTCTTTGCTGCCAGCGCCGCTGCAGTTCACAAAACCAACGCAGCTTTGGCATAAACAAAACAGGACATATTGATGTTCTGATATATAAAGGCAGACGCTGCTGATTAAGGCGGCGTCTGTTTTTCTTAACGTCTTTGGCGAGTGGCTATGGCGATGTTTTGATGCCGATGGCTGTTTGCTGTTAATTGTATAATTTTTAGAGATATGAAGAAGATTTTATTTTTATTGGCCGGTGTTGCTATGATGTTTGTTTCGTCGTGCAGCAGCAAGAGTGAACAAGCAACAACAGACGAATCTCAACAGAGTGCGGTTGAAGAGACTGTATCTGCTGTTTCGTTTGCTAAGCCTACCGGAGAGGTTCAGAGTCTTGCTGAGGTAGGCCCGTATGTTCCAGGTGTAAAACCTGATGTTCTTACGATTATAGATTTCAATGCTGTGTGGTGTGGCCCTTGCCGCCAATTTAGCCCGGTTTTTGAGGCAGCAGCAAAGGAGTATAAAGATCGTGCGGTTTTCTTGTCTGTAGACGTAGATGTATTGGGCAGCATGATGGATTCGTTCCAACTTGGAGGCTCAATACCTTGTGTATTATTCATCCATCCAGATGGAACGACAGAAAAATATGTTGGTCTTGGCGATTTGATGCCACAAGAAAAATTCTTTGCATTGATAGATAAAAATCTGGAGTAATAATAGGAATGACTATTGACGAGATACTCTCCAGGGCGTCTTTCAAGCTTGGGATAGAAAAACTCAATGCGATGCAGGAGGCGACGTCGGCAGTCAAGTTGCCGACTCGTCTTCTTTTGCTTGCTCCCACCGGTAGCGGCAAGACCCTTGCGTTTGCAATACCTTTCTTGAAGAGTTTACGAGGTAAAGGTGGCAATATAAAGGGTGTTGTGGTAGCACCGACACGCGAGCTTGTGATACAGACGTCGAAGACTTTGTCGGCTTTGTCGTCGCCCGATTTCAAGACGGCAGCTTTTTATGGAGGTCACGACATGTCTACGGAGGTTAACGCATTGCGTGGTTTGCCAGATATAGTTGTGGCTACGCCCGGACGTTTGTTGGATCATTTGCATCGTGGGCATTTGAGCGTTTATGATGTTGAGTCGTTGGTGCTTGATGAATATGACAAGTCGCTTGAACTTGGTTTCCAGCAGGAGATGGGGGCTATATGTGGCCGCGCCAAGAATGTAAAGACTTTAATTCTAACGTCGGCAACGCAAGGGAATGATTTGCCCGATTTCATAGGTCGCGAGCCAGAGGTCGTGTTGGATTTCTCGGGTTCGGATTCGGCAGCTCCATTGTTGGAGCGTATAAGGATAAATTCACCTTCTGCAGATAAGCTTGACACTTTGGATTCGCTGCTGCGCACGTTGCAGGGAAAGAAGACTATAGTTTTTGTAAATCATCGCGATGCCGCCGAGAGGGTTTATGGGCATTTGAAACGATTGGGATATCCTGCAGGGCTTTATCATGGAGGCTTGGAGCAGGATGCACGAGAAAAAGGTCTGATACTTTTTGGCAATTCAACTACTCCAGTACTTGTGGCAACCGATTTGGCTTCGCGTGGGCTTGATATAGATGGCGTAGAAGCTGTTGTTCATTATCATTTGCCACCTTCGGCAGAGAGTTATACCCATCGCAACGGTCGCTCCGGCAGGCAAGGTGCTGAGGGGCAGGTCTATGCTATTGTTTCGGACAATGATAAAGTGCCTGAATATTTGGAATTTGACAGAATAGAGGGTGTACCTCAGAGTAATATTCCGGTGGAGGGCGGCAAATTCATTACTTTGTATTTCAATTGCGGAAAGAAAGAAAAACTTTCTAAGGGCGATATAGCGGGTTTCCTTATAAACCGTGGTGGTTTGGACAAAGGAAGCATAGGGAAGATAGACGTCCGCGACCATTGTGCCTACGCAGCTGTTCCGCGAGCACTTGCTCGCACAGCAATAGAAAATTCGGCAGGTTTTAAGATAAAGAATATGCGAGTGCGTATTACTCAAATGAAAGAGTGATACGCTGTTTTCCCGGTTTATTAAAAGCCGGGAATCCTTGAACTAAAGTTGCTCCCGGATGTTATAAATTCATCCATCATCACATTATAAAGTTATTCTGAAGTGAACGCTAAAAGCATATTCCAAGGTGTCGCTAAAACGATAGGCTTCGTGTTTATCGGTTTAATATTATTGCTGTGCGGTTTGTTGATAATGATTTATTCTCCTTGGGCACAAGAAACAGCCAGGGAGGCATTATTGAATAAATATTCTCAACGCACAGACGGGACGACGATCTCAGTTTCGTCGTTTCGTCTGCGTTTCCCTTTGGATTTGAATTTGGGCGATGTGCTCATTGTTGATAAAGGCGACACAATGGTGACAGCCGGGAGTATCCGTGCCCAGGTAAAACTGTTGCCTCTTCTTGCCGGGAATGTTGCGGTAGAGCGTTTGGCCTTGCGTGATGTAGGATTCCGTATGGGAGGCCCTGATTCGTTGATGTATATGACTGTTAAGGCCGATTCGTTGGGCATATCCCCGGCAAATGTTTCGTTGGGGTCTACGATGGAAATCGACCTTGAGGACGGCGGTATAAGAGGCGGCGAGATGGCTCTTGTTTTGCGGACAGATACTTTAGCCGCGCCCAAGGCAGCCGCCCCTACTACTAAAATGCGAATTAAAGCAGGCAACTTAGCTTTAGATGATTTTACGTATTCAATGCGTCTTATGCCTACAATAGACACATTGCGAGCCCATATAGGCCATGCAGTGCTTAATGGTGGCAATATAGACCTTGAAAATCAGAGGATAGCTCTTGGTACTTTTTCAGGACAAGGGCTTGACGCCCGTTATATCGTTCCCGATTCGGCAATGATAGCCGCATGCGGCCCGTATCCTGTTGCACCTGCCGATACGGCGTCGATGCCGTGGGTTGTGGAGATAGATTCCATATCTTTTGACCATAGCCGTGCTTTGTATGCAACGGCAGGGATTGTTCCTGTTCCTGGGCTTGATTTTGCATATATAAGTGTAGATGATGTAGATTTGCGTCTTCATGATTTTTATAATTGCCAGACAACTGTCAAGCTTCCATTATATGTGAGCGGTCGTGAGCGGTGTGGAGTATCGTTGACAGCGCAAGGTGTTCTCGACATAGATTCTACGGCAATAAGTTTTAAAGATTTCGGACTTGAGACTGCCGCGGGCACACGAGCAAGTTTCGCCGGTAAATTGGGAATGGGTGATATGATGACAGATCCTGATTTGCCATTGGCTTTGCAGCTTGATGGCGCTTTCTCGCCGGAAGACCTGTCTGATATGTTTCCTATGTTTAAGCCGTATTTGATTGCGATTCCGAGTGCCGACGATGTCCTTCTCACAGCTGATTTAGACGGTACTACGGGAGATCTTGAAATTTCTGAGCTTGCGTTGAGGTTAAACGGCTGCGTGTCGCTTTCGGCAGAAGGTAAAGTGGAGAATTGTATGAATCCCGACAAGATAGGTGGGGATTTGAGCCTTAAAGGCAATATCATAAATGTGACGAGTCTTAAAAATGCGTTTTTGCCGGCGGCAACAGCTAAGACTATATCTGTTCCGCCCATGGCATTGCGAGGGCGAGTAAATATGCGGCAAGGGAATGTGAGCGGCAATTTGGCTGCTGTAACATCTAAAGGCGACATACGTATGAAAGCCAATTGGAATAGCCGGCGAGAGGCTTATGCTCTTGATCTGTCTACCAACACCTTCCCTGTAGACGCTTTCATGCCTTTGCTTGGTTTAGGAGCTGTGACAGCCAATATCAATGTAGACGGAAAAGGTTATGATCCGTTTAAGGCAAACACGTCTATAGATGCGGCTATGGATATTTCCGCGGCTGAATACATGGGTACAGTGTATAAAGATATAACAGGTAAGGCTACACTCCACGACGGGGAGGCTAAAGTGATATTGGAATCTGACAATTCCGATCTTGATTTTACTGTCAACGCTGCGGGGAATCTTACCGGTGAAACTTATGAATGGACGGCAAGTGTAGACGGGAGGAATATAGACCTGCAAGCGCTCAAGTTGAGTGGCGAGCCGTCGAATATCGAGCTTACAGCCGAAGCAACAGCAACTATAGGTCCCGGTAAGAACGATATGGCAGCGCATCTCAAGCTTCATGATGCATATTACCGCCGATTGTCGGGCACGATAGAATTGCAGGATGTTGATGCACATTTCCGTGCGTCGGACAGCCTTACGACATTAAATCTGCAAAACAGAGATTTGACAGCCACGTTCAATTCCCCAGTTCCTCTTGATACTTTAATGGCTCGTTTTACAGAGGCCGGGGCTATATTGAGCCATCAGGTAGAGACCTATTTTTTCAATGTCGATTCTATTGGCAAGTCTTTGCCTCCGTTTAAATTGGATTTGACTGCCGGAAAATCAAATATGATTAATGATATACTTGCACCGTCGGATATGTCGTTGCGTTCGCTTGTAATGACCGTGGACAACGACAGTACGCTATCTCTTGCTGCTTTGGCTCAGAAATTCAAGACCGGCGACATGACAATAGATACCGTGAGGTTTGACGGGCGTCAGCATCACGACCATTTCCATTTCCAGGCGGGAGTGCGCAATATGCCTGGTAATCTTGACGAATGGCATACAGTGGATATGCACGGGCGTCTTGACGGTAATAAAATATCTCTTGACATGAAACAGCAGAATGCCAAGGGCAAGACCGGTTTTGCTTTCGGGATGTTGGTAGATGCTCAAGCCTCTGATTCTACATTTACCTTGAGCGTTGATCCGCTTAATCCCACTATAGGTTACCAACAATGGGAGGTTAACGAAGGTAATTTCATATCGTATGCACTCCCTACAGGTCATATCGATGCGAATCTGCATATGAAAGGCGGCAATAGCTCTCTGGCGATCTTTACTGAGCACACTGCAGCGTCGGATTCGCTTCATGCGCAAGAAGACCTTGCAATCCAACTCACCGATATACATATTTCTGATTGGATTGCGCTTAATCCTTTTGCACCTCCGGTCAAGGGAGATGTGAGTGCCGACATGCGTCTCAATAGAGACAATGGGCACCTTGTCGGTCGCGGTTCTGCCGGAATAAGCAATTTCTTCTATGGGCGCGAGCGAGTAGCGGATTTCAAGACAAATTTCAGTGCTGTTGCTGATAATTCGGGAGCTATCAGGGCCAAAGCGGATCTTTTGGTGGATGGAGTCAAGACAATGACAATTTCCGGCGCACTCAACGACAGCACCGCTGTCAGTCCTTTGGCGCTTGATTTCTCTCTTATACATTTTCCGTTGGCTACGGTTAACCCGTTCTTGCCTGCCGGAACTGCCAAGTTGCGCGGTGTGCTCAACGGAACTATGGATATCAGCGGAGAAACAGCAAGGCCTGTATTCAACGGCTGGCTTGATTTTGATTCTACGGCAGTACGAGTGGCAATGACTGCAACCGACTATACATTCAGCCCGGTAAAAATACCTGTTGAGAACAGTATTGTGAAGTTGGAAAAATTTGCCATTAGCGGATGCAATGACAATCCATTGACAATAGACGGAACTGTAGACTTGTCGCGCCTTGAGGATATATCTTTTAATCTCGCGTTGGCAGCAGATAACATGCAGGTCGTAAATTCATCACGAGCGTCTAAAGGTGCAGATTTGTTTGGTAAAGGCTTTGTGAGCCTTCAGGCAAAAGCCCGAGGGAATATGAGCCTAATGGCCATAGACGCCAAAGCGAGCGTTGATGCCGGTACTAATATAACTTATGTTATGCCCGAGGCCTCGTCGATGATTACGAATTATTCTACGGGCGACATGGTGAAATTTGTAAATTTCAACGATAGCACCGCAGTGGCTGCCGACACCATACAAGCACAGTCTATGGCAATGTTTCTTGACGCTGTACTTACTATAGAGGAGGGCACTATTCTCAATGTGGATCTTTCTGCCGACGGAAAGAACAAAGTTCAGCTCCAAAGCAACGGTACTCTCACCTATGCCATGACACCTATGAACACCGGCCGTCTCACCGGGCGTCTGAATATAAATCAGGGTTTTGTGAGATATTCTCCTCCTGTTATTTCTGAGAAATATTTTACTTTTGATGACGGGAGCTATATATCCTTTAACGGTGATATGATGAATCCGACACTTAATGTCCATGCCGTAGACGTGATAAAGTCTAATGTCAACATACAGGGACAGAATTCTCGGATGGTAAACTTTGATGTTATGCTTGGAGTGACCGGTACATTAGAGAATATGGATGTGAAATTTGATCTTGCCACAACCGACGATATCACCATTGCCAACGAGCTTAGCTCCATGTCGCCAGAGCAGAGAGCCAACCAGGCCATGAACTTGTTGCTTTATAATGTGTATACATCTGGTTCTACAAGTACACAGGGCGGAAATATGGGAACAAACGCGTTGTTCTCTTTCTTGGAGTCCCAAATCAACAGTTGGGCAGCCAGTGCTATCAAGGGTGTGGATATATCGTTTGGTATAGACCAGTATGACAAGACTGTCAACGGTTCGACATCGTCGGCTATGACTTACTCTTATCAGGTGTCGAAGTCTCTCTTCAACGATCGGTTCAAGATAGTTGTAGGTGGAAATTACACCGATGCCAATACAGATGAAAATTTTTCGCAGAATCTGATAAACGATATCTCTTTTGAGTATTTCTTGAATAAGACGCGCACCATGTATGTGCGATTGTTCCGCCATACCGGCTATGAAAGTATCCTTGAAGGGGAAATAACGCAGACCGGTGTAGGCTTCGTTTATCGTCGCAAGCTCAACAGGGTTGGCGATATGTTCCTATCGCCGTCGCGAGTGCGCAAGCGTTTGGAAAAAGAGGCTGCCAAAGAAAAAGAAACAATAGAAGAAACAATGAAGGAGGCCGGGGAAAATGAAAAATAATAAGCGACAGATAGGTTTATATGCAGTGATGTTCCTTTTTGCGGCGGTTTTATTTTCGGCATGTTCCACCACTCGCCGTTTGCCAGCCGATGAAATACTGTATACGGGTGTAAAGAAAGTAGATATCCGTCAAGACAGCGTGAAAATTCCGTCGGCTCTTGCCTCGACGGTGAAGTCGGCTGTCGACGTGGCTCCAAATAACTATTGGAAACTTCTTGGTTGGCATTATCCGTTTCCATTGGGATTGTGGGTGTACAATAATTGGCCAAATCCTCCGAGTGGTTTCCGGCATTGGTTGTACGAGAAGTTGGTTGCCGAGCCGGTATTGGTATCCGATGTGAGACCAGAAGTGCGTACTCATATGATAGAGCAGATATTGGATAATAACGGCTATTTCCGTGGAACGGCTACATATGAATTGGTTAAAGGGCGAAATCCTAAGAAAGCTAAGATACTCTATAATGTGACTCCCGGACCGGCTTATACAATCGATACGCTTTTCCTTTTGCCAGACACTACTAAATTGACGGCTTTGATAGATTCCCTTGCGCGTAAAGATTCTTATTTCATGGCCAAATCACCAAGATATTCAACCGATTCGTTGAGCATTGCCAGAACGAGAATCACAAATAGTCTCCGCAACCGCGGTTATTATTTCTTCCGACCGGAATTTATAGAATATCTTGCCGACAGCCTTGAGACTCCTGGGAAAATCCAGCTCAAGATGATACTTGCGAGCAATATGCCTAAATTGGCAAAGAAATCGTTTAAGGTAGGCAAGGTAGAGGTAGTCCTCAACCGCAATAATGGAGGAGGAAAGCCCGATACTATTGAGATGAAGCGAGCAACTCTAATACAGATGAAGCCCTCCCGCTTCCGGAAACAGATTATAGACGAGGCCGTGAGCTTGCGCCCCGGTCGGACGTTCTCTGTCCGTGCTATGGACAGGACTCAGAGTAATCTGTCGCGCCTTGGCATTTTCAATTCTTTGAATATAGAAGCATTCCCCGACAGTGTTGATTCTGATGTGCTGAATACGGTTATTACTGGAACTTTCGATTCGCCTCTTGAAATGAGTATTGAAATGAATGCCTCGTCAAAGTCCAATAGCTATATAGGCCCGGGATTGACTTTGGGATTGACCAATAAGAATATTTTTGGCGGAGGAGAACAGTTGTCTGTCAAACTTACCGGTTCCTACGAGTGGCAGACCGGCCGTGGACGAAACTCTGTGTTTAATTCATACGAAGCCGGTATAACCGGTTCACTGGCCTTTCCTCGTCTTTTAGCTCCTAAGTTCATCCCCCGTTCACGGTATCAGCTCAACTGGACGAGATTCCAACTTGGGGCAGATTTACTAAACCGCCCACACTTTTTCAAAATGGCTCAGTTTAACGCTTCCGTGAACTATGACTGGCGTTTGAGACGGCATGTGTCGAATACATTGACTCTTTTTAAACTCACATATACCAACTTGTTGAAGACTACTGCCGATTTCGATTCTATAATGGATGCGAATCCGGCTATCGCCCAGAGTTTCAAGAGCCAGTTTATCCCTCAGATGTCTTATACATATACCTACGACCGCGAGTTTGGCCGCAATAATACTTTGAATTGGACTTTCACGGTTCAAGAGGCCGGGAATGTGTTCTGGGCTATTTATGAGGCTTGCGGCAAGAAAGGAGAGAAAAAGCTTTTCGGCACACCGTTCTCTCAGTTCGTTAAAGGTCAGTGCCAATTGGTATGGGGTAGGCGAGTAGGTTCGGGCGACCATTGGTTGGTGAGCAGAGTAGCAGCCGGGGCAGCACATGCTTATGGCAATTCAAGCCAAGTGCCATATTCAGAGCAATTTTATGTTGGCGGCGCCAACTCTGTGAGGGCTTTTACAGTAAGGTCTATAGGACCGGGTAGGTATTCGCCCCCGGCGGGCACACCCGACGATTATTTTGACCGTACCGGTACGTTTAAATTTGAGGCCAATGTAGAGTACCGTTTCCCGATAATGGGTATTCTTCATGGAGCGGTTTTCCTTGATGCCGGCAATGTGTGGCTTCTTAAAGACGATCCTCTCCGTCCCGGCGGTACGCTTAAAGCTTCGTCGTTCTTGCGAGACCTTGCTTTAGGTACAGGTGTAGGTTTGCGAGTAGATATAAGCATGCTCGTTTTGCGTGGCGACTTGGGTATAGGCATACATGCACCATATGCAACCTCTAAGAACGGTTATTACAATATGCCGTCGTTTGGTAAATCATTGGCTTTCCATTTGGCGATTGGCTACCCGTTCTGATTTTTTCCACAATGGGTAAATTATATGAAATATTATCTGTATATTTGCATCGCATAATTAAACAGCATAACACATGAACGAAGACATTGATTGGGGTTCTCTCCCTTTCGGATACTATCCGACCGACTATAATGTTCGCTGCGCGTTTCGCGACGGAAAATGGGGCCCGATTGAAGTTACCAAGTCCGACACGGTGAATATCCATATGGCCGCCACGGCTTTGCACTATGGGCAGGAAATCTTCGAGGGGCTTAAAGCCTTTAGGGGTGTAGACGGTAAAATCCGTATATTCCGTTGGGAAGAAAATGCCAAGCGCATCCGCCAATCGGCCGAAGGTCTCCTCATGGAACCGATACCCGAAGAAATATTCAAAGAGATGTGTGTTCAGGCCGTCAAGCTCAACGAGCGTTTCATACCGCCATATGGGACTGGAGCGTCGCTCTATATCCGCCCATTGGAAATTGGTATGAGTGCCCGTGTAGGTGTGAAAGAGGCCGACGAATATCTCTTTATCGTAATGGTAACACCTGTAGGACCTTATTTTAAAGGCGGCTTCAAGAATACCAATATATGCATAATGCGCGAGTACGACCGCGTGGCCCCTCAAGGCACAGGACGCTTTAAATGCGGCGGCAACTATGCGGCATCGCTCACAGCCGGTCATAAAGCCCATTCGTTGGGGTATTCTGCAGTGCTTTATCTTGACCCCAAGGAGAAAAAATATTTAGACGAATGCGGCCCGGCAAATTTCTATGCCATAAAAGACGGTAAATACATCACACCTAAGAGCGATTCCATTTTGCCGTCGATTACCAATATGAGCCTCATGACTTTGGCCCGCGAAATGGGTATGGAAGTCGAGCAACGCCATATAACTGTAGACGAGCTTGAAGAATGCTCCGAAGCAGCTGCATGCGGTACGGCAGCCGTTTGCTCACCGATAGGCGAAATCGATGATCTTGATACCGGTAAGAAATATATAATGTCGAAAGACGGCAAACCGGGTCCAGTGACTACAAAATTCTATAATACTCTCAACGCAATCCGTTTGGGTGAGGTTCCTGATACCCACGGTTGGAATCTTATTGTAGAATGAACTATATTGAATTAATAGACTATTTGTATCCCGCACACCGAAAGGTGCGCGGGATTTTACTGTCTCACAGCCGTTGTGTGGCCGATTTGGCTCTAAAAATAGCACGAGAACATCACATGGACTTGGATGCCGGCGATATAGAACAGGCAGCCATGCTCCATGATATAGGGATTATTTTTACAGATGCTCCGGGGATAGATTGTCGTGGTGATAAACCCTACATTTGCCATGGACCAATAGGTGCAGATATTATAAGGGAAGCGGGCTTAGACGAGCGGTTTGCCCGTGTGGCCGAGCGCCATACCGGGTCGGGGCTTACATGCGACGAGATAGTATCTCAATCGTTGCCTTTACCATTAGACCGGAGCTATATGCCAGAAAGCGATTTGGAAAAGCTTATTTGTTATGCAGATTGTTTTTACTCCAAAGGTGTAGATGTAATGCGCATGAAAAGTAAGGAGAAAGTGAAACAGCAGATGGCTCGTTTTGGCCAAGACAGTCTGAACCGTTTCTTGAGCCTTGAAGAAAAATTCAAATCAAATATTAGCTGAATGGATCAGATGAATGCTTAAATTTTTTTTGTGGAATATATTGAGAAATTTTGCAAAAAAACAAAATCAGTTAATTAAACTTTATTTGATTTGAGTGTGCTTGTTTTTTTCATAATTTTGTGGCGATATAAAAACAAAGTCTATGAAACAGCAAATATTATTGACTCTATTATTCCTTATTGTTTCTTTTTTTGCAAAAGCTCAAAATTACGATTATGCAACATCTTCTCTTGACATGATAGAAACGGGTCAAGATTATTCCGCATCTTCTGTTTCTGTGAAGCTTCCTATGACGCCAGATTTCAATTATAAAAAAACATCGGAGTGGCATAAATATAAAGTTCTCAGGGCGGTGGGTTGGAGTGCGCTCGGGGTTGGTATCCCGACTACTTTTATTGGCGCAGTGGCAATGGCTTTGAGTGTTGTGGAAGGAGGAGACCCTTGGGGCGGTTATATAGCCATAACTGCTGCGGGCGGACTCCTAACGGTTTCAAGTATTCCTATCCTTATTTCGGCTTACCATTTTAGAAATAAGGCTAAAAGGATGACCATGGATGTGACTTTATCGCCTGTCTGTGCGCCTTCTTTTACGGCAAACCGAATGGAAATATCGCCGGCCGTAGGCTTGAGATTTACGTTTTAATCTTATTCTAAATCGTAAATCTTTTTTTTGGTGGCTATGCTTTGCTGTTGACGCAACTACTAATCTGTTGCGTTTAGATACCGTGTAATTGTTCTAATTTATGCTATGGGATTAAATTGGTTTAATTAGTATTAATTTGTGTTAAATAATTGGGGGGGGGTATTTTTTTAGTATTTTTGGAGACTTGATTAATTGGCTTGAGATTAATAAATAAACCTAAATTAATACCTTAGAAATGAAATTATTTTTTACAAAACTAATCTTAGGAACTGCTTTCTGTGGAACTGCTTTTTCTGTTGCAGCGCAGGAAGCTGCTATAGGAAGCACGGAATATGCCACTTTGGCAGAAGCATTTGCTGCAGCCCAGAAAAACGATGTTGTAGATTTGCTCAAGGATGTTGACTGCAAAACGGCATTGGAAATCAACAATGATATGACTTTTAATCTCAATGGCCATACCATTACCAACAATGTGGCCAATAGCCGTTTCTTCCGTTTGGGTGATGCCAAATTTACAATTGAAGGCAAAGGCGGTGCTATCACCACTCCCGAAAGCAACACTAAAAGCTACGGCTTGGTAGATTTCCAGAATATGAGCGGTGCAGCATCTGCGTCGGCATCTTTGGTGGCCAAGGATCTTACGGTAAGCGGCGATACCGACGAAGGCTCGATGTTCCGCCTCCGCAGTTCCGGTCAGTCTATAGAGCTTGACAACTGCAATGTTACGATGGCCGGCAAGACGAATAATTTCAGCGTTATCAACGGTTACCGTCTTACAGACATAAAGATGACAGTAAATGGCGGTGTATACGATTATTCTTCGGCAAATAAATCTGCAGGCATGTTCCAGGCAGGCGTCAACAGCACTGTTGCTTTCTCTGGCGCTAAATTGACGTGCGACGGCGGCCCTGTTTATGAATGCGTAGGAGCGGACGCTACTTTTACCGATTGTAATGTTACCAACAACACATCTACCACTCCGAGCTACTTGAATGCTTGTCTTGCCGCTTCGAATGGTGGTAAGGTTACTGTAGACGGAGGTTCGTTTACCGGTGATATCGGTATGCACATATATAACTCCGGTGGTAACATGACAATTGACGGTAACCCTACCATTACCGGCACCACAGCAGCTCTGGAAGTAGATAATACCACTACGGCAAATGAGTCGTCTATGACTGTAAATGGCGGAACGGTCAACGGGCCGTTGGTAGTAGGCACTAAATCGGAATTGGCAATCAACGAGGGTACTTTTACAGCTTCAAATGCTCCTCAATATTTTACCGATAATGCTCAAAGCGTAGCAACTACCGATGCGGCAGGTAATACGGTTTATGTCGCAGTGCCTTCAGATACAGAATACGTTGCTATGGTTGGTACAACCGGTTATGCAAGTTTGGACGACGCGTTGGCTGCTGCAAAGTCGGGCGATACTCTTACTTTGCTTAAGGATGTTGAATGTACCAAGGCAATAGAGGTGAATCAGGATCTGACATTCTGTCTTAATGGTCATTCAATTACCAACAACGTGGCCAACAGCCGTCTATTCCGTTTGGGCGACGCAAAGCTTACAATTGAAGGTAAAGGCGGCGCTATCACCACTCCCGAAAGCAACACTAAAAGCTACGGCTTGGTAGATTTCCAGAATATGAGCGGTGCAGCATCTGCGTCGGCATCTTTGGTGGCCAAGGATCTTACGGTAAGCGGCGATACCGACGAAGGCTCGATGTTCCGCCTCCGCAGTTCCGGTCAGTCTATAGAGCTTGACAACTGCAATGTTACGATGGCCGGCAAGACGAATAATTTCAGCGTTATCAACGGTTACCGTCTTACAGACATAAAGATGACAGTAAATGGCGGTGTATACGATTATTCTTCGGCAAATAAATCTGCAGGCATGTTCCAGGCAGGCGTCAACAGCACTGTTGCTTTCTCTGGCGCTAAATTGACGTGCGACGGCGGCCCTGTTTATGAATGCGTAGGAGCGGACGCTACTTTTACCGATTGCAATGTAACCAACAATACATCTACCACCCCGAGCTACTTGAATGCTTGTCTTGCTGTTTCAAATGGTGGTGAAATAACGATAGATGGCGGTTCCTATACAGGTGATACGGCTTTATACGTTTATAACAGCGGCGGTTCTATGGTTGTGGAAGACGGAACTTTTACCGGGGCTGCAAATGCTATCCAAGTAGATGCTACATCAACTGCAACATCGCATGTAGAAGTCAACGGAGGCACATTTAACGGAGGTATAAAGGTGGCTGAAGGTGATAATGCCGATCTCCAGATTTCGGGAGGTAATTTTGATGCACCAAATGTGGGCGATTACTGTGTTGACGGATTTGAGCCTGTATTGGGCGAAGACGGTCGTTACCAAGTAGAAGGTATCTCCACTTCTGTTACTGAAATTGCTGTGCCGGGGCAAAATATCAAACACAATGGAGTATACAATCTTTCCGGCCTTCGTGTGGCCGAAACCGTAGAAGGTTTACAGCCCGGCATATATGTTGTAGACGGCAAGAAAGTATATGTGAAATAAAGAATATTAAATAGTTGATGTGAGGAGGGGTTTGCATGGAAAAATTGCAAACCTCTCTTCTTGTCAACAATAGTGTGGCCAGAGTCGTTTTATTTTTGAGACATACATAAAAAGATATGAAGAAAAAATTAATGACACTGCTACTTGCTGCCGGAGTGGCAACAAGCTCTTGGGCTTTTATAGACTCCTACACAATTAAGCGAGAGCAATTGCCGCAAGAGGCTCAGGAAATGTTGCAGGAATATTTCCCGAAAGCCAAAGTTTCCAATATCAAAATCGACAGGCACTTGCTTAAAAAAACAGATTACGACGTTAAACTTACCGATGGTACTGTTATAGAGTTTGCGAATTCCGGAAAATGGACGTCGGTTCAACGTAAACGCGGAGCTGTTCCTGAAGACTTGATTCCTAAGAGCATAAGGAAATATATGGCCAAAAGCTATTCCGACAGAAAGATTGTTGGGCTGACAAAAAAATCGGCGGCTTATTTCGTTGATATAGACGACGGTCGTCGGTTGAAATTTAATTTGTTGGGACAATTTAAAGGTTTCGTTGAGACCGATGTAGCAACAGAAGAATGACAGCGGAGGGCGTATCATAATATGATTTATGGTACGCCCTCTGTTTTTTTATACAGGGTCTACGTCGTAGTGTATAGTGAGCGAGCGGATGAGGGGGGATGCAGCCAAATTTATGTACTCCTGCCTGAGGGTTTTCTTAACCCATGGCATCGAAACGTCGGTTTCTATCTTTAGCATTATTTTGCGTATGTACAGCGACTGTATACGAGCCACCGGGGGTTCTTGAGGCCCTAAGACTCTTGCTCCGAATATGTTTCGCAGAGCATTCGCGTATTGGGCTGCGGCTTCTGCCACTGTATGGGGGTCGCGATGTCGGAGATAGATGTTGATAATCCTTGAAAATGGTGGAAAATTGAAAGCTTGCCTTTCTTTGAGTTCGTGGTCGAAGAATCCGCGATAATCGTGGGCGGCGGCAAATCTTATCACGGCGTGCTCTGGCTGATATGTCTGTACTATTACTTTGCCGTCGCCGTTACGGCGTCCGGCGCGTCCGGCTACTTGTTCTATCATGTTGAAAGCTCTTTCGGTAGAACGGAAATCAGGGAAATTTATCAAGGAGTCGGCGTTGAGCAAGCCTACAACTTCCACGCCACCAAAGTCCAAGCCTTTGGTAACCATTTGTGTGCCTACAAGGATGTCGGCTTCCCCGGCAGAAAAACGGTCTATGATATTGCTATATCCGTCTTTGTTGCGTGTTGTGTCAAGATCCATGCGGAGCACTCTTTTGTCGGGGAAGATTTGAGCAATTTCGTCTTCAAGCCTTTCTGTGCCATATCCGGCGATTTCCATGGCAGGTTCTTTGCACTGGGGACAAATTTCGGGAACAGGGTATTCTGAGCCGCAGTAGTGGCACTGAAGCCTGTTTATGCGCCGGTGGTAGGTTAAGGCTACGTCGCAAAAGCGGCAGTGTGGAGTGTAGTCGCACATTTTGCAGCGCGAAACCGGGGCAAAACCTCTGCGGTTGTGGAAAAAAATAGTCTGTCTTTTCTTTTCCAGCGATTTAGATACCGCTTCCACCAATTGCCCCGAGAAAAATCCTTCTACATTCTTGGCTCGTCGCTGGAGTTTCATGTCGACTATTTCTATCGCAGGCAGAGCGATGTCGTTGAAACGTTTTGATAATTCCACGAGGCCGAATTTGCCGGAAATGGCTTTGTGGTAGGTCTCTACTGTAGGTGTGGCGCTGCCAAAGAGTATTTTAGCCCCGTGCATAGACGCTAAAACGGTAGCGGCGTCTCGGCCGTTGTATCTGGGAGCCGGGTCGTTTTGCTTGTAGCTTGCTTCGTGTTCTTCGTCTACTATTACCAGCCCTAAATGTGAGAATGGCAAAAAAACGGCAGATCTGACTCCTATTACTACTTTTGGAGCTTTTGTGTCTAATAGCTTACGCCACAATTCTACACGTTCGCTGTCGGAAAATTTGGAGTGGTATATCAGTACTTTCGGGCCGAATACTTTTTGAAGCCTTGTGGTGAGTTGTGTTGTGAGCGCTATTTCGGGTACGAGGAACAAGGCTTGTTTTCCCTCTTTTAGCACAAAATCTATGAGGTGGATATATATTTCTGTTTTCCCTGATCCTGTGACTCCATGGAGGAGCACCACGTCTTTTCCTTTAAATGAGGCGTGGATTTGCGAGAGAGCCGATTGTTGGTCGTTGCTCAACACAGGCAATGCGCCACCTGTTGGTCCGTTGTAGCTGAAACGCGAAATTTCTTTATTGTATATTTTGCACAGCCCTTTTGTTTCGAGAGCTTTTATGTTAGCGCGTGTGCAGCCGGTTCTCTCCAAAAGTACCTCAAGGGGTACTTCCACTAAGGGAACGGCCACTTTGTGGAATTCAGAAAGTGCTAATAGACCTACCAGGGCTTCTTCTTGTTTTGGCGAATTTTTCACTAAGGCGAAAGCACGTAAAGAATCGCCGTTGTCACCGCGTTGGATCAATGGAGCTACATATGGCTTTTTGATGGCTCGGTATCGCTCTATAAGTTTTTCCGAGACGGCCAATAAGCTTTTTTCTATCAATCGGCCTACTATTGCCTCTGCATTAGGCAACTTGAGGGATTGCTCGATGGATTTTGCGGTGGTTTTACCTTGTTTCTTCACATATTCCAAAACCGCCAGTTCTTTGTCTTTGCAGGCCCCGAAAGCATCTTCATCGATTTCGGGAGAAAGCATTACTTGGGTTTCGCTTTCAACTTTAAGCCCTGAGGGGAGGGCAGCTTTGAAAACGTCGCCCACCGAGCAAAGGTAATAGTCGGATAGCCAATGCCAAAATTTGAGTTGGAGCGGTTTTATTATTGGACCTTCGTCAAGAACAAGCAATATTTGCTTTAGTTCAACTTCTGCTGCAGGAGACTTTGGCGATATATCCTCTACGATGCCTGTGTAGTAGTGCCGTTTGCCAAATGGAACTACTACACGGAATCCCACGCCTATATTGCGCTCCAAATGTTCGGGAACGAGATATGTGTAGACGTTTTCTAAGGGCAGCGGTAAGATTACTTGGGCAAAAAGCATATGATGGTATAATCAAAAAGTAGGTCGTAGCACAGAATCTGCTGCTGCAACGTAGGCATCGGCACAATATGGCCTGCCTGCGTTGCGCAAGCGCGTTTCTTTGGCTCTGATGGCAAGGATTGCGCCTTCTCGTTGCATGGATTGTTCGCCGAAACTCAGGGCTGTGTTGGCGTCGCGTTCTCCGGCTTTGCGGGAGGCTTCTATATCTGCTTGAGTTGAACCGTCGGGCAGACGTCCGTCGGCACAAGCCAAAAGCGAAAAAGCAAACAAAATAGAGAACAAGTATTTCATAGGAGTATTATGCCTAATTTTGCGCAGGCTTCTGCATCGGCAAGCGCGTTGTGATGATTGTTGAGTGGTATTCCGAAAAATTCGCAGAGCATGTCGAGCGATTTTGAGGGACACATTCCGCGAGGTATGTTTTTTCTGGCTGCGGCAAGTGTGCAAAGGAATTGCGCAGGTTGGTCAAGACGGTATATTTTGCATGCGGCAGCTATACATGCGCTGTCGAAAGGTGCATTGTGTGCTACCAACGTGTAGCCATGTAGCCAGGGTTGCCATTGAGTCCATACCGTTCCGAAAGATGGAGCGTTCCATGTGTCGTCGTCTGTCAATCCATGCACACGGGTGCATGCTCTGGTGTAGTAGCAGGGTTCGGGATTGATTAAGCTGTAGCGAGAATCTACAATCACCCCGTTTTCTACTTTAACGGCTGCTATGGCACAGATGCTTGAACGTTCAAAATTGGCCGTCTCTACGTCTATGGCAATGAATCTATCCATTGGCAACGGTAGCATCGGGTATGATGCTGATAATTTTGTCGCGAACTTGCTCCATGAGCCACCTGGGAGTGGAAGTTGCGCCGCATATGCCTATCGTATGGGCTTGGGCAAGCCACGATGGTTCCACTTGTGATGCATCGGCAATGAGATGCGTGTCGGGATTAACCTCAAGACAATGGTGAAATAGCACTTTGCCATTGCTGCTTTTGGCTCCTGCCACAAATAGCACAACGTCTTTGCGTGCTGCAAATTCACGAAGGTGTCCTGAACGGTTTGCTACTTGGCGGCAAATAGTGTCGAAATATTCGAATTTCACACCGGGCTGCATCCGGCTTGTTATTTCGTTGATGATAGCTTGGAATCCTTCGAGCGACTTGGTGGTTTGAGAATATAAAGCTATGGGACGTGAATAATCAAGCTTGCCAAGGCCCTCTTGGTTTTCTATCACTATAGCACGGCCGGCTGTCTGGCCGACAAGACCATTGACTTCTGCATGTCCGGCTTTGCCGTAGATTACAATTTGTGTGTTGCCGCTGTGGGTGTCGGCAGCTTTAGCTTTGATACGTTGTTGAAGCTTGAGTACAACTGGGCAGGTGGCGTCGATAATTTCTATGTTGTTGGCTGCAGCGGTGATGTAGGTTTCGGGAGGTTCCCCATGTGCTCGTAGGAGGACTTTTGAGTTGCTCAAAACGGCCATGTCTTGGTGGGTTATAGTCTGCAAGCCTTTGGATTGCAGTCGTTCTACCTCTGCCGAATTGTGGACTATATCGCCAAGACAATATAGCCTTTCCGACGAGGCCAATTCTTCTTCAGCCTTTGCTATAGCAGTGACAACTCCAAAGCAGAAGCCCGATTGTTTGTCTATTTCAATTTCAACCACGGCCGGTAACGCGCTCAAATTGTTGTAAAAGCCATGCGTCTTGTTCTTCTATGGTCATGGCCGAATTATCAAGCGAAATGGCGTCGTCGGCACGGCGGAGAGGGCTTTCCTCTCGCGTGGAATCTATGTGGTCGCGTTTAACTACGTTTGCAAGAACATCTTCGTAGCTCACTTGGAGTCCCTTGTCTACCATTTCTTTAAACCGACGCATTGCGCGTGTTTCTGCAGATGCATCCACAAAAATCTTGAGTTCTGCATCGGGAAAAACCACAGTGCCTATGTCTCTGCCGTCCATAACTATTCCTCGCTCTTTGCCAAGTTCTTTCTGCATGGCTACAAGAGCATGGCGAACCTGAGGGATAGCCGATACAGGAGAAACGGCATTGCTCACACGTAGACGCCGAATTTCTTGTTCAACATCTTTGCCGCATAGAGTGGTGTGTTGAGTGCCGTCGGCTTGCGGCGCGAAATCTATTTTTATCTGAGGGAGAGCTTTTATAATGCCATCTGTGTCGGGAGTTCCGTCGGGGGCTATAAGCCCGTTGTCTAAAGCATAGAGAGTAACTGCTCGGTACATTGCGCCGGAGTCTATATATCTGTAGGATATTGCTGCAGCCAATCGGCGGGCCATTGTGCTTTTCCCCGACGAGGAAAAACCGTCAAGGGCAATTATAATGCGTTTATCTGATGAGTTCATTCAAATTATACTGGAGGTTAAACATGAATGTGGTTGCACCTGTATGAGGTTGGGAGAAAGCGAGATTTATCCCGAAATTTTTCACCTTAATTCCGGCGCCGAGAGAGAAACCCGAAATGAAACTGCGGGAATAAGTGCTCATGTCGGTGCGTGTCTTGTAGTTATAGCCGAGAGCTATATAGAAATTTTGGCTTGATATGAGGTCGGCTCCGAAAACGAGATGGCGGAAAAGATTGCTCATGAATTTGTCTTTCATTACAGGTTCGGATTCGGTTGTGCCGTCGCCATTGTCCATATAGGGTAATTTCCACTTTGTAAGATTCCAAGCGGTAATTGAAAAGCGAATCGGGAATGAACCGAAACTTTGCGACCACCCCAAGCGGACGTCGATGGGCAGGCGGTCGTAGGATTCATTGAACCTTTTAACCTGTCCTCCCAGATTTGCCACAACTGCCGAGAGCGACAGATCGCGTTCGGAATCATAATAGTTTATGCCCAAGTCTGTTGCTAAGGCAAATGCAGAGTAATCAGCATAGCCGCTGTATATAGCTTTCACGGCAATACCGCCTCTGAGACGGTCGGTTATATCATGGGAGTAGGTGCCGGAAAAAGCTACGTCTTTTGGCGAGAATGTGCCCACCGAAGACCCGTCGGGGAGCGTTTCTGTCATTGACCCATAGCCGAAATATTGGATTGAGGCGGCCCAGGCGCCACGCTCGCCGGCTGAATGGCCATAGCGCAAGCCGGCAAAATTGGAGCCTCCAACATATCGCATATAGTTAAGGGCTATCATATTAGACATTTCAGAACCTAAGAGCGAGGGGTTCTGGTCTATGGTGCTTATGTCGTCGTCGACCAAAGATATATTTACTCCTCCGAGTCCATAAATCTTGGCAGAAGAGGTGACATTCAAGAAATTATATGCCGTTGAGCCGTCTTGGGCTTTTGCAGAAAGCAAAGGTAAAACAGCCAAACAAAAAAGGGCGAATATGCGTAGTGCTATAGTCATTGGATTTGCAAAGTTACACATAATATAACGGAAAGCTAACGCTACTATTGTGTTTTTTGCCTTTAAGCAACAAAAAAAGGCCGCCTCATAGTAGGGGCGGCCTGAGAGAGAGGAGAATGTTGAGGGTTATATATTTCGGAATGTCCCGAATTTAGACTTTACTTTTTATCATTGACTTTTTCGGCGTTTTTGCGGATTTCTTTGTTCCCTTTCTTGTGGTGGAAATCCCCGCGCATTTTGTCGAGTTTTTTAGAAGCGTCCCTACGAACATTTACATAGTTGTTTTCCAGGAACTGTACATATTGTTCGGGAGAGAGGATTTCTTTAACTTTCTGGAGGTAGTCTTTGCGGCAAGATTTACCTTGTTCGGCGCGGGCTTTGCAGGCAGCGTCACGTTTTTGGCAAGCTTCTTGTTTGCGTTCGGAATTGAGTTGCTTGAGTTTATCTTTTTGGGCCGCAGAGAGGTTTAGTCCGTCGAAGGGACAGGGTCTATTGCAGTCGCGTTTGTCGTTGCAGTTAGGCTGGCATTGCTCGGTGATGCAGTTGGATTCCTGATTGCAATTTTGGGTATTACAGTTGTTCTGTTGTGCAAAGGCAGGAGTTGCGGCTGCTGCCGAAATTGCGAGTATTGCCGCTGCAAATAATTTCTTTCTCATCAATGTTTAAGTTTTAGGTTGTATTTCTTCAATGTTCACGTTTATATGACAAATAAATTAAGCTAAAGTTTAATGGTCGCTAACACTTTAATACCCGTTAACCAAAAACTTAAGGAATGTTTAATATGCGTTGCCGTATAGACTTTAAAGCCATAAATGATTTATAAAAGACAAAACCAATACGCATTGAATCTTTTGTTCCTTTTGCCGTTTTCTTTTTTTAACTCTTTTTCTCAAAAATGTAGCTTATTGTTGATAATTCGCGTAATAATTCGTACCTTTGCAGCCGCAAAAAAGACTGTTTATATGCAAAAGATTAGAAACATTGCCATCATAGCGCACGTTGACCACGGTAAAACTACGCTTGTGGATAAAATGCTCTTGGCCGGACACCTATTCCGGGAAAACCAAAATGCCGGTGAATTGATATTGGATAACAACGACCTTGAGCGTGAACGCGGTATTACAATTCTCTCCAAAAACGTTTCCATAGATTACAAAGGATATAAAATCAATATTATAGATACTCCTGGACACGCCGATTTTGGAGGAGAGGTAGAACGAGTGCTGAATATGGCCGACGGTTGCCTACTCTTGGTAGACGCCTTTGAAGGTCCTATGCCGCAAACACGTTTCGTTTTGCAGAAAGCTATAGAAATGGGTTTGAAACCTGTAGTTGTTATCAACAAGGTAGACAAACCTAATTGCCGTCCCGAAGAAGTTCAGGAAATGGTGTTTGATCTCATGTTCTCGCTCGACGCAACAGAGGAGCAGCTTGATTTCCCTACACTCTATGGCTCGGCAAAGCAAGGATGGATGAGTACAGACTACAAGACTCCCACCGACAACATCCTACCTCTGCTTGATACTATTATAGAAACAATCCCCGGGCCGGAAGAAAACCCCGGTGATACCCAGATGCTCATCACTTCGCTTGACTACTCTAAATACGTAGGCCGAATTGCTATTGGCCGTGTTCACAGAGGAGAAATCCGCGAAGGTCAGGAAATTGCACTTTGCCGCAAAGACGGTTCTGTCGTAAAGCAAAGAGTGAAAGAACTGCATACTTTCGAGGGCATGGGCCGCAAGAAAGTGCAAGTTGTGGAAAACGGAGATATTTGCGCCCTTGTCGGTATCGACGGCTTTGAAATAGGCGATACAATCGCGTCGGTAGATAATCCGGAACCGTTGCCTCGCATTGCCATAGACGAGCCAACTATGAGCATGACCTTTACAATTAACGACAGTCCATTCTTCGGCAAAGACGGAAAATTTGTCACCTCGCGCCATATCGGCGACCGTTTGACGGCCGAGTTGGATCGTAACCTTGCTTTGCGAGTAGAAAAAGGAAATAAAGAAGACGTGTGGATTGTGTATGGTCGTGGCGTCCTTCATCTTTCTGTGCTCATAGAGACTATGCGTCGCGAAGGGTATGAACTGCAGGTGGGACAACCTCAGGTTATCATAAAAGAAATCGACGGTCAAAAGTGTGAACCCGTGGAATTGCTCACTATAAATGTGACTGAGGAATCGGCTTCTAAAATGATAGACATGGTTACACGCAGAAAAGGTGAATTGGTTGCCATGAACACTAAAAACGACCGTGTGCAGATGGAATTCCAAATTCCTTCGCGTGGTATAATAGGACTGCGCAGCAATGTCCTCACCGCTTCTGGCGGAGAGGCTATAATGGCTCACCGTTTCCTTGAATACCAACCGTGGAAAGGCGATATAGAACGTCGTACAAACGGCTCGCTTATAGCCATAGAATCGGGTACTGCATATGCATATGCTATCGATAAGCTCCAAGACCGCGGACGTTTCTTCATCTTCCCCCAAGAAGAGGTGTATGCAGGTCAGGTGGTTGGTGAAAATGCCAAAGACAATGATATACCTGTAAACGTTACCAAGAGCAAGAAGCTCACCAATATGCGTGCTTCCGGCGCCGACGATAAAGCTCGAATTGTGCCTCCGGTTGTGTTCTCGCTCGAAGAGGCTTTGGAATATATAAAAGAAGACGAATATGTGGAAGTTACTCCACATCATATCCGTTTGCGAAAAATTATTCTTGACGAAATAGAACGTAAACGCGCTAATCGCTGATCAAGGTGAAGTCTTTCTCGCTTAATATCCGAGGACGACTCCTGGAATATACTCGGCCCGTGGTGATGGGGATTATCAACACCACGGCCGACTCCTTTTATGCCCCTTCGCGTACAGGTGGAAATGAAGCAGCAGAACGTGCCGCAATGATGGTGCGCCAAGGTGCAGACATGCTCGATGTAGGAGCATGTTCTACCAGGCCAGGGTCTCAATCTGTATCGGCTAAAAAAGAAATTGCCGCTCTTGAACAATCGTTGCCGGCGATAAGAAAGGCCGTAGGACCGGATATCCCTATTTCAGTAGACACGTTCAGGGCAGAGGTTGCTCGTATTGCTGTGAGAGATTTAGGTGCGGATATCGTTAACGATATCTCCGGAGGGCTTTTAGACCATGATATGATTCCGACAGTGTCGGATTTAAAGGCTCCTTATATCCTGATGCACATGCGCGGATGTCCGGCCGACATGCAGACTAAGACGGTGTATGGCGAATCTGTTGCCGCAGACGTGGTAAAGGAATTGTCGGAACAATTAGCTTTGTGTCGCCGCAGCGGTATTGCCGATGTGATTCTTGATCCTGGATTTGGGTTCAGTAAGTTATTGGCGCAGAACTACGAACTTATGCGTGATCTTCCGGCTCTTGACATCCTTGGATGTCCTATATTGGTGGGTATATCCAGAAAATCCATGCTCACCAAACTCCTTTTCAAATCTACCGAAGAAGCCCTTAACGCCACCACAGCGTTGAATATGGCAGCACTCTTCAAAGGTGCATCCATCCTTAGGGTACATGATGTTGAGCAAGCTAAGGAAACCGTTGAGATTTTCTGCGCTTTAGAACAGAAAAATTTTTGGTTATAGCTTTTTTATCAGTATCTTTGCCATATGTTTACGTTTGGTATTAAAGATTTGATAGACATACTGCTTTTTGCAGTCCTGTTGTACTATGTGTACCGCTTGATGAAAGAATCGGGTACCATTAATATTTTCTATGGTGTCTTAGCCGTGATAATATTGTGGGTCTTGGCATCAGAAATCTTTGGCATGCGTCTGATAGGCACTATATTAGACAAGTTTATGGCCATTGGATTGATAATCCTTGTAATCCTTTTTCAAGAGCCTATAAAGCGATTTTTGGTTGAATTGGGGTCGCAGCGGAGATGGCGTTTCCTCCGTAATATATTCAATCACCACAAAAACGAAACCGAGGCCGAGGCCTTAGCGTGGGTAATGCCAATTGTTTATGCCTGTATGAGCATGAGCAAAAGCAAAACAGGCGCTTTAATAGTTATAGAGCAGTCGATTCCACTTGAAAACTATGCCAAATCCGGCGATATAATAGACGCTAACATCAACACACGCCTTATTGAAAATATATTTTTTAAAAATTCCCCGTTACACGATGGGGCTATGATAATAGCTAAAAACCGAATTGAGGCGGCCGGTTGTATCTTGCCGGTAAGTCACGACAGCGACGTCCCACGATCCTTGGGCTTGCGCCATCGTTCGGCACTGGGTATAGCCCAAGCAACAGATGCTGTGGCTGTTGTGGTTTCTGAAGAAACCGGCAATATCTCCGTTGCCCACCGAGGACGCTTGAGTACGCGCTTGAGTACTACAGAACTTGAGCATAGATTGAACGCCATTGCGATAACTTCTGCCAAATAAATTGAATATAACACAATTACCCAATCATATTATTTCCACCATGGAACAAGACAAAGCAAAACTCCCCGACATCCCGGCAAGTGAAATCGATCCTATAGATTTGCCGGAGAACGCATTCCGCGAACTTGCGGCCGACGAGGAATACCGTCCGCTGATGCATCCCGCAAGGGACTATGCAGAAGCTACGCCATATTCTGTCATCACAGGTTTGGTGCTTGCCGTCGTTTTCAGTGCCGCAGCTGCTTATTTAGGTTTGAAAGTAGGACAGGTTTTTGAGGCTGCTATTCCTATAGCCATTATTGCCGTAGGACTATCAAGTTGGCTCAAGAAAAAGAATCCCCTTGGGCAGAACGTTATAATCCAAAGTATTGGGGCTTGCTCCGGGGTTATCGTTGCCGGTACTATCTTTACCCTCCCGGCGCTATACATTTTGCAGGCAACACATCCCGAGATAACAGTAAATTTCCTTGAAATATTCCTTAGCTCTCTATTTGGTGGAGTGTTGGGTATTTTGTTTTTCATACCTTTCCGTAAATATTTTGTCAAGGATATGCACGGGAAATATCCATTTCCTGAGGCTACTGCTACCACGCAGGTTCTTGTAAGCGGCCAAGAAAGCGATGCTAAAAGTTCAGGCGGTCAAGCCAAGCTGCTTGTCGTGGCTTCGCTCGTGGGTGGTATCTACGACTATATTGTGGCAACTTTGGGCTGGTGGACAGAAACCATAACCACAACAGCTTATGGTTGGGGGCAGGCCTTGGCCGATAAAACTAAGTTTGTCCTTTCTTGCAATACCAGCGCGGCTGTCTTGGGCTTGGGATATATCGTGGGGCTTAAATATGCATTCGTTATTTTTGCAGGCTCAATTTTCGTATGGTGGTTTGTGATTCCATTGATTGGTGCTTATGGCGCACCTGAAATCGCGGCACTTTCTGCCGGCGAAATTTTCAGTAACTACGCCAGGATGATAGGTATAGGCGGCATTGCCATGGCTGGCATCATTGGCATAGTAAAGAGTAGCGGCATAATAGGTCAAGCTATCGGGCTTGCAGCTCGTGAGCTTCGTGGGAGCAGCACGGGTGGTAAGACTGTGCGTTGGCAAACAGATATTTCCATGAAGCATATTGCTTATTTCACGGCTATAGCTCTTGTAGGGGTTTTCTTGTTCTTTTGGTTTGGCGTTATCCATTCACTTGGACAAGCTGTGGTGGCTTGGTTGGTTGTGACGCTTATCGCCTTCCTTTTTACCACTGTTGCCGCTAATGCTATTGCCATAGTGGGTAGCAACCCAGTGAGCGGCATGACTCTTATGACTCTTATAATTGCATCGGGTGTTTTCGTTGCAATCGGTCTTAACGGCACTCCCGGTATTGTTGCCTCGATGGTTCTTGGTGGTGTTGTATGTACGGCTCTCTCAATGGCCGGAGGTTTTGTTACCGACCTTAAGATTGGATATTGGCTCGGTTCTACCCCCAAGAAGCAGGAAACATGGAAATTCCTCGGTACACTTGTTTCTGCTGCTACTGTAGGAGCTGTTATGATGATGCTCAATAATGTCTATGGCTTTACCGGCGACAGCGCAATGGCCGCTCCCCAGGCTAATGCTATGGCTAAAGTGATAGAACCGATGATGACAGGTGGATCAACTCCATGGACACTATATATCATAGGTGCGATATTGGCGTTGATTCTTAACTGGTTGGGTGTGCCTGCTCTTGCTTTCTGTTTGGGAATGTTCTTGCCCTTATCGCTTAATACGCCTATGATTGTCGGTGGGCTTGTATCTTATTTCGTGAGCCATAGCTCTAAAGACGAAGCTACCAACCGCGCACGTGCCGATCGTGGCACCCTGATTTCGTCGGGTCTTATTGCCGGTGGTGCATTGTTTGGCGTATTCGCCGCTATAACTATATTCTGCGGAGTGAAAGTGCCTACAAATGGAGGTGAATTGCAACCTCAGATTCTCGGTCTTGTGGCATATGCTGCTCTAATGGCTTATCTCTATTTGGATTCTCGCAAGGCTAAAGCTTGAAGATGAAACATCTTCGGGAAATATTTTCAATAGCCCTTCCGGCTATCGTTTCTAATATTACTACACCTATACTCAGTCTCGTCGATGTGGCCATTACAGGCCATTTCGGCGATGCTGTTTATTTGGGGGCTATTGCAGTGGGAAGCACCATGTTTAATATGCTGTATTGGCTTTGCGGTTTTCTCCGCATGGGTACGAGCGGGCTTGCAGCGCAAGCTTTTGGAGCTTCCGACGAGAAGATGAAAGCTGTAGTCTTTTATAGGGCTTTAGCATTGGGCTTGTTTTTGGGAATAATCTTGATTTTGGTGGGGGGATTTGCCGGAAATGTGATTTTAGGTTTCATGGATGCTGAGGATTCGGTGCAACAGCTTGCTCTTAGTTATTTCGGGATATGTATCTGGGGAGCTCCGGCAGTCCTTTGTACTTTTGGTTTGTCGGGGTGGTTATTGGGAATGCAGAATTCGGCTATTCCAATGTGGATGGCTATAGTGACCAATGTGGTGAATATTCCAGTGAGTTTAGCACTTGTCTTTGGTTTAGGATGGAAAATAGAAGGTGTAGCAACAGGTACATTGGTTGCCCAATGGGTGGGAGTCGCTTTGGGACTTGCTATAGGGCTCGTAAAATATCGTCCGGTTTTTCCCGGATTCCGCGCCTTGGTAGATAAAAGCGGTTTGATAAAGTTCTTTAAAATAAATGCCGATATTTTTATGCGAACACTTTGTCTTGTGGCGGTAACGCTTTGGTTTACACATTCGGGCGCAAAGTCGGGCGTGGATGTTTTGGCGGCCAATGCTTTACTTCTTCAGCTTTTCATGCTGTTCTCATATTTTATGGACGGCTTTGCTTTTTCTGGAGAAGCTTTGTCGGGCAAATATTTAGGAATGTCGCAGAAAGATAAACTTCTTGGAGTTGTGAAAGAATTGCTTGCTACAGGTTTACTTTGTGCCGCCTTATTCTCGCTGATATATGCTTTTGGAGGCAAGTGGATTATAGGAATTCTTTCCGACCAAGGTGAAATTATAGACCTTGCAGGGAATTATATCTGGTGGGTTGCAGGGCTTCCGCTTTGCGGTTTTGCAGCATTTGTTTGGGATGGAGTCTTTATAGGTATTACGCGTACAAGGGCTTTATTGGCATCGATGGCTGGTGCTATGATTGTGTTTTTTGCTGTTTATTTTTCTGCAGTCAATAATATGGGCAACCATGGCCTGTGGCTTGCTTTTGACTTGTATTTATTAACACGTGGACTAATTTTGGGATATATATTTAAATCATCTCACACCTGGAGATAGTTCTACAACCTCACAATCTCGCATATCACTGCCATCGATTGTTAATTTCACCAGTGTTCTTACTTTGTGCCAACCCGATAGACCTGCTGCGCCCGGATTTATGTGTAAGACGCATAGCTCGTGGTCGTACATAACTTTGAGAATGTGCGAATGGCCATCTACCATTAGGTTGATATGTTCGTCTTTCAGGAGCTTTTTCATCCCCTTGGACCATCGTCCGGGGTAACCGCCAATATGTGTCAGTAAAACTTTTACGCCTTCTACCTCAAAAATTTCCAACTCTTTGCATTTACGTCTCACCATTCCGGAGTCAATATTGCCGCTCACGGCACGTACTATGGGCGCGATGGCTTGAAGTTGTTCTATAATGGCGTAGTCACCTATATCTCCTGCATGCCATATTTCGTGGCAGTCTTGGAAATATTGGTTAGAGCGGCTGTCGTAATAGCCATGAGTGTCGCTGAGTATGCCAATGCGTTTCATATGGTGATTAATCCATTTGTGATCCTGTTACCAATAAGGCAAGGCTAAGCAATAATATGCCCAAGTCTACAAGTTTTGGTCTGATGTTTTTTTCATGGAGGGCGAATACTCCATACATGAAGCTAACGATGACACTGCCGCGACGTATCATAGAAACGATTGCAATCATTGAGCCGGGGAGTGACAGAGAGTAAAAATATGCAAGATCGGCAATTGTGAGAAATAGCGCTATGCAAGGAATTGTCCAGCGCCACGAGAAAGCACCGGTAGCAAAATTGCGTTTGCTACGGATTATGGAAATGGCGCATACCATTATCATACATTGGTAGAGAGAGTACCATCCTTGTACCTCTAATGGCGCATAATAGCCAACCAGAAATTTATCGTAGAGAGCACTTAAGGCTCCAAAAATGGTGGCTGCCACCGACATCCATAGCCATTTGGAGTGTCTTAGGTCAAAGCCTTCGCGGCTTCCAATGCGTGATATGAAAAACAAGGACGCGAAACCTAAACCTATGCCTGTCCATTGGATCCAATTGAGGCGTTCTCCAAAAATAATCAATGCTCCTACAAGGACAAGCACAGGGCGAGATGCATTGATTGGACCTTGGATAGTTAACGGGAGATGTTTTATTGCAAAATACCCCAATAACCACGAGCACAGCACGATAATTGCTTTTATGAATATGAGCAAATGTCCCGTGAGAGTGTTGCCGAATCCGAAATTGCCCTCACAAAGTCCCGAAATAACAAATGGCGACATAAACAATGCTCCGAATATTGTATTGAGCATAAGCACCATGAGGACATCGTTGCCTTTTACAGAAAGCTTTTTGAAGATATCATAGAACCCAAGGCAAAGTGCAGAAAGCAATGCTAAGAAAACCCACATGGAGCACTATTGATTGTTCAAAATTCGTTTAATCTCATTTTTGAGGATGTGGTGTGCGGGAACGGCCATCTCGCCATGGTTGTAGCCGTCGATTTTGTAGATGTCTACATCGGGGTGACCTGCAAGTTTCATCATTCTCCACATATACAGGTTTTCTTCGTAGCGTCCGAAAAGCTCTGTTTCGGCATCGCCGGTAATGATGATATAAGGCGGGGCGTCTTTCCGCACGTGGAACAGAGGTGCGTTTTTGTCTACAAAAGGCGTGAGTTCTCCTATCCCCTTGGACTTACGGTCTGAAAAATGGGTTATAACTTGGCCACTATACGGTATTAGACCGGCAATACTGTCGGCGTCAATGCCATAGTGTGCAAGACGTGTTTTATCCAGGCCTATCATACTTGTGAGGAATCCTCCGGCAGAATGGCCGGTGACAAAAATTTTTGATGGGTCTCCGCCATATTTCGCTGCATTCTCAAACACCCAAGCTACAGCTTCTGCGGCGTCGTCGATGCAGCTGTCGACGCCCACATTTGGCACCAGACGGTAATTGGGAGCAACGACTACGAGATTCGATTCCTCCAATTCTGCAGGTATGAATTTATTGCCGCCCGTCAAACCACCGCCATGAAACCATACAACTACAGGAAGCGATGCAGTGTCGGTGGGGTATGTAATGTCAAGTTTAAGGCGTTCTTTAGAATAACTGTCGCTTTTGTGGGAATATGACAGATCTTTTTCTACTTTCCATTGCGCTTGGGCAAAAGTAGAAGTGAGCAAGAGTAGAGATACAAAAAATGAGATAGCGGTTCTTTTCATTTCGGTAATTTTTCGCAAAAATACGAAAAATCCGAGAGCTATACCAACAAAATCCGATGTGTTGCAATTATATGCATTTCAAGTGCTGTTCTCAAGTTTGTTTAACTGCCATTAATAGCAGAAAAATTGTTATATTTGCAAGTTCTAAGCAAGTGATAATTTAATGGATTTCAAAATCAATTCCGAATACAAGCCAACCGGA
>CAJTUG010000002.1:0-17578 GCA_910579605.1 uncultured Muribaculaceae bacterium
AGATAGTCTTGATCTCATCAAAATGGACCTTGACGGAAAAATCGTTCTTCCAGCAATGTCTACATGATTTCCTTTTGGGTCAAACCATATAACGAGATTTCTAATTAGACTATTATCATTATTATTCAGCCAGCGTGAAAATACAAGATTTTTATTAACTTTGTAGTGCAAAATTAGATGAGAATCAGAGCAGAAGCAACAAAAGTTTGTTTTACTCATTTCCAATCCTTTTCAGTCGACACGATATGGCAAAATAATTGGACAATATTGTAAAGCCGCTCCGATGCTTGAATGGCTCTGGAAAGAATTACCCACCCTGGTTTGTCATCGCAAGAACCGCAGGATTTGATGTGTGGCTACAAACATCTCGCTTTTATATGAACTATATGAACGCAACCAACAACGGCTTATCGGAATATTTCAAAATCATCCGGCGATTCATCAAATGCCATGCCGGAGAGGGTGATGCCATATCTGCTCGGCAAGCGGTCAATGCAATAACTCCTGCTGCCGTACGAGGAGATATCAATGCTCAAATGCTTCTCGGCAAGTACTATTCATGGGGATACCACAACGAGTGTGACAATCAGAAAGCTATCCATTGGTTTGAAAAGGCCGCTGACAACGGCAATGACGAAGCCGCCATGCTCATAATGGAGATATATAGAAACGATTTCCTGGATGGAATAGCCGGAGAACAACGGAAAGCTTTGATACTTAAATGGCACAAGCGATGGTTTGACATATTGATAACTAAAGCAGAAAATGGTTCTGTTGATGCAGCCAAGTTTTTGATGAATCTGTATATTGAGGATTGCCCTGAGGACTTAAATCCCGGCAAGGGTCTTGAAAACGCGCGGAAATGGTATGACAGATGGATTGAGATATTGACGGCAAAGGCAGCAAAGGGCGACTTGGTGAATAAGATGAACCTCGCAGATATATTTCTGTATGCCGAGGGAGTGCCGGAGGTGCTTTTGGATTGCTTCTCAGACGAAGAAGATGAGCGGAGTCTGTCGCAAGCCATACAACTGTATAAAGATTTAACCAACAGCGACTGTAATGACTTTTTTAAGGCAGAAGCTTTTTTCAAAATTGGCTGCGCATATAGTGATTTGGGTCAATGGGAGAAGGCTCTCTCCAGTCTTAAAAGAGCCGCAAAGCTTAATTGCCATGAGGCTTTTGCGCAAATAGGCGATGCGTATCTCAAAGGCAATGGTATCCGTCAAGACGAAACAATAGCACGTAAATGGTATCGGAAAGGAGCGGATGTCGGCGAAATCACAGCGACCTTGAAACTTGCTGAATGCTACAAAAACGGCATTGGCGGTGAACAGGATTATGAAAAGGCGATTATTGAATATCTGCATATAGCAGAGCGTATTAAAAACCGTGGTTTCAAACATCAGGCTATCGCTATCGGAACCGCATTATACGAACTCGGCGACATGTATCTCAATGGGCTTGGCATACAGCCCGATTTGAAAAAGGCAATCAGCTATTTCACGCTCGCCGCGAAGAAATGCAATAATCCTCAGGCTGAATACAAATTAAACGAATTGCTTTAGCACTATGACAGAAAAAGATACTCTTTGGAACAGATTTATTGAAGAGATTTGCGACCGGGATGCGGAGACTCTTTCACCGCTTCAGAAGAAAGCAGTGCTCTGCTTCTGGTATGATGCCGAGATGCAGAACGGAGGATATTCCGGCTATCGGGCCTGTTATCCCGAAACCAATCCCGACGAACTGGAAGATGCCATCCTGTCTATCGGTAACAAGGAGATTGCCGACAACTATCGCCGGGCAATCACCGATGGCGAAGAGGATGACATTGAAGAAACTGATAATGCCTATTACGATTTTGAGCCATCGCTAAGCGACTGTCTTGAGGAATTCGTATGGGAAAACAGGAATGTTATTTTTGACTAAAAGTCCATGAACAGCAAGGAACTATCCGAGTATCTCAAAAACATAAAGCAAAGCGTCGATGATTTTGACGATCGGGAGCTGGCTCGTCAGGCTGTTGAAGCGATAACACTGGCGGCTGAAAATGGCAATCTCCGGGCACAATATATGCTTGGCATGTATTACTACACGTTTTATGGCGAGGATCCCTCGCGCTTTCTGCCTTGGATGGAGCGGGCGGCTGAGTCAGACAATCTGAAAGCTATAAAGTTTCTTGCCGACTATTACCGCTTCATCTGCGATGACATGGAGCAGGAGCAGCGCAAGACGTTGGGGCAGAAATGGCTTTACCGGATGATTGACGTTCTGAAGAAGAAAGCTGATAAAGGCGTGGTGAGCGCGGCAAAATCCCTGATGAATCTTTATGTGTATGACCGCCCCGACGATATGACGGAAAATGGAGGCAGGGAATCTGCCATGATGTGGTATGAGCGCCTGATAGAGATATTGAGAGCAAAAGCCAAAAGTGGCACAGCCAAAGACAAGAAGAATCTTGCCGACACCTTGTCTTATGACCTTGGCGTACCCCAAGAAATTGTCAGCTATCTGCCCGATAGGGCTGACGAGGCAACGCGGCTCTATGAGGAGCTTTCCACCGAGAAGAAAGACGGTGCTTCATACGACGATTTGGCACAGACATACAGACGCGAAGGAAATCACGTAAAGGCCTTTGAATGTTATATGAAGGCCGCAGAGATGGGGTATACCGATGCATATTATAATGTGGCAAACGCATATCTAAATGGCGAAGGCGTGGGAAGGGATTTTAACAAGGCTTTTGAGTGGTTTCAAAAGGCAGTTGATAGCGGAGACATTTATGCCAAGTTGAAATTGGCAGAGTGCTACAAACGTGGTGCAGGATGTGAAAGGGATTATGCGGCTGCTCTGGCATTGTATCTTCAGGTGGCCGGCGACAAGAGTTTGAAAAGGTATTCTTTCGCGGATATGGCAGAGTATGAAATCGGTAATATGTACCTGAAAGGACTTGGGGTTGATATCGATTTGCGCAAGGCTTATGACTATTTCAAACTCGCAGCCTCCCACGATAACCGCGCCGCCGAGAACGCGCTAAACAATAAGAAATTTCGCGATTTCCAAAGATAAGAATAGATTATGGCAAAGTTACAAATGCTTTCCCTTGAGGACGACGATATCATAGCCCGGCACATCAAGGAGAAATCGAATTACTGCGATGTGGCACATCTGTATGTAGCCACATACGGTATCTGTCAAGTTATCCTTCGGGAACTGTCACCGATAGACCTTGATGGAAGCGGTCGGCTTACCATCTGCGCTAATGTGGAAAAACATAATGTGACTCCCGGATATAAGAATTGGAAAGGTGTATTCAATGTGTCCACCTACGATTTGGATCGTGATACCTCCCGCAGACTTTACGAGTTCAAAGAGTTCGACGAGGAGTTCTTGGAGTATGTCGCCAAGCTGGTGCTTGACGTCCTGACGGAAATTGACGAAGCCAACGGTAGCAATAATAGACTGGCGTTAAGGCGCGACGAGATTTTGCAAAATTTGCGCGACTGCGGTTTTGAGAAGAAAATCTTACTCGAACGCTACTCCAAGCTGAGCCGCGACAGAAAACACCGTGCGTTGGTTTATAACTGCTTCGGCCAAAAGATAGGCGATGCGCTGAAAGTAGAGATTGTCAGTACAGCTACCGGCGAGGTAGTCGCCTCGAAATGGGATAACGATTTGCCCCGTTGCGCTGTCAGTCGCAAGTCGGCCATCAACAAGACCGTTTGGGACGGCGACACATTCTGCATAAGCATAGGCAGGCCGCAGCCGTTTGATAGCATTTTAGTAAAACTATCAATCAATGAATGAAGCGTTATGTTTGATTATGAAGAAATAGACAGAACTGTTAGTGACAATAAACTTTCGCTTCTCAAAATAGAGGGAAGCGAAAAGGAGGAATTATTGCAAAGGCTGTATGACACCTTTGTTATCGGTAACCCACGTGCTTTATGGTTGAGTTTCAAATATGTTCCGGAATGGATAGATTGTAATATGGATGATCCGTATTGGCATCTTCCTGAAGTCATAGATAAGGATCTAATTCTATATTTTATAGTTGATTATTGGAATACTGATTTCGTGGTTTTCAAAGGCCGCATGTCAGATATTCACACTTTTATAGGTGATTGTGACGGCCTTGATGAGTTTTATCTCATGACCACCGATTTCCAGGAGCTTTACAGCATTACCGACCATGACGATCTGCTTTATATTGACGTGAATAAAAATAGGCTCAAGAACGTCGAGGTCGCGATGTTGGAGTCTGGTTTGAAAATGCAGTAAAATGATACCCATCAACATTCTTGACATTAAAGACAGGGCACAATTCCGGCAGTGGCTGATTGAGAACCATGCCTCTGAGCGGGAGTGTTGGGTGGTGGCGAAGCGTGGAAAAACTCCACCAGATGACGCTCTTTGGTATCTTGATGCCGTCGAGGAGGCTTTGTGTTTCGGTGGGATAGACTCAACATTAAAAAGCGTCGACGGTGAACCGTTGCAACGCTTCAGCCCAAGAAATAGATCCAGTAAATGGACAGAACTCAACAAGGAGCGGTGCCGCAGGTTGGAAAAATTAGGTCTGATGACAGAAAGTGGGCGCAAGGCTTCTCCCGACTTAACCGCTAAATTTGAGATAATGCCGGAGATAGTCAGGGCATTCAAGAAAACCCCTTCGGCATGGGCGAATTTTCAGGCTATGCCGCCTCTCTATCAGCGTGTGAGGATAGACAATATCCACAGGGTAAAAGCAAATTCGGAACTGTTCAACAGTCGTCTGCAAAAATTGATAGAGGCAAGTACCAAAGGGGAAATGATTGGCGATTGGCACGATTTCGGACGTTTGCTGGACTATTGACTATTGTTTTGACGGAATAAAATATGTTTTTCCGGACTTTACAACAATAGTTCTCTGTTTCAATAAAATTGAAAGTCACATCACCCAATTAAAATGACAAGGATGTTCTCCGCCGTAGTTTTATTGATAAGAGTAAATTTTTTTAAAATTTTTGTAGTTGTAACGGTTTCATAATCAAAAATAGTTACTTAGAAGTAAGTGTCTTACTTTTGCGTAACGTCTTGTTTTGAAAGAATTTTCGCATTAACTTTGCGCTATCAAAACGAAAGCTGCTTACGGCTGCAAAGTTAATATAAATTAAAAAACAGAACAAATATACAACCATGAACGAAGTGAAAGTATTGAACAAAAGCGAGAAATTCGCCCACGCAACAGTTGGCTCTCTCCACGGATTTGAGGGAAAGCAATTTGTAAAGGACGCTACTGGCGCCACATCATGCGAAATCTCTTTCGGCTCTATTCCCACCGGAGTATCCGTACCTTTCTTCCACAGCCACAAAGCCAACGAGGAGAACTATATTATCCTCAGCGGTGAAGGCAAATTCCAAGTAAATAACGAAGTATTTGACATTGCCGAAGGTTCTGTAATACGCGTGGCGACCAACTGCGACCGTAATCTCAAATGCACTTCTGCCGAACCTATGACTTACATCTGCATTCAGGCAAAAGAGGAATCTCTTGAAGGATACACCATGACCGACGCAGAAATTACAGAACGCGAAAACCTTCTCTGATCCTTATGACACCCGGCAAACAATTGTTGGTGCAATTCATATGTTTCATTAACACCGAAGACGATTTGCTGGGTGAAACAATCTATCTCCCGATGTGATATTTCATGCTCCGATTTCACCATAGACGTTGAAAGGTCTCGATGGCTACCGACAGGTTCTTGGAATGATGCATACCACTATGCCAGTTCTATTCAATATGATGTTTCAGCCGGGTATCAGGGCAATAGTTTTCTCTCCACGTCAGTGGCCAAGAAATTCAGCTAAAAGCAAAGAAAGAGGCTATCTAACAATAGACTGCCTCTTTCTTTGCTTTTTTACTTTAAGAATTGTACTATATTAATAACCTTAATGGCGAATAATTTTTGTAGCTTTGTTTCCTCGTATTTCTATATAAATTCCAGTAGAAGGTTGGTTGATTTTATTTCCTTGCAGGTTATAGTATACCGAAGGGATATTTGTCTCAACAGCTGAATTTGTATTTTCTTCTATACCTGTAGCGCTTAGGATTGATATTGTGTGTGAAATTACATTTACTGTAACTCTGTAGTCTCCATCGTTTGATACGCTCCATTGACGATCGTCTGTTGAATCGGTTGATATTTTTGTGTCATCGTCTACGTCTTTGAAATAATAGTATTGAGGATTCCAGCTACCTGCACCTCTTAGTGCATTTGCTATTTTAAAAGATCCTTGAGATTTAAGCGGAACTATTGCACTATATTCGTATGGTGCTGTTTTGGTTTGATATAGAGGAGTACCGTTTTCTACAGTCCAACCTCCGTCGGTAGCGTCACCAATTAAGAAAAGAGAGCAGTATTTGATTTCATTTTCTTGATAGTCTGAAGGTTTGATTACGCCGACAAGGTTATTTGTGTCAATTGAAATATTATAATTCCCATTTTCGGTAACATACATTTGGCTATATCCGTTGTCTAAAGTGCCAGAAGCCAGTTTAATATTTCCTTGTACAGCATATGCCGCAGGGATGCCATATTCTGTATTTCCCCATTCATGGGCTTCCATAAACTTAAATGTGTTTTCTTCTCCGCCTTTAAGGTAAATTGTACCTGTGTAAACACCAGGATTATCCGGAGTTGAGAGGAGGCTCTGAGCCATGTCAAGCTCCCAGCCGTAGGGTGTTGCAGAACCTATGATGAAAAGGCGCCCATTATCGTCGGCCTTTGCTGTAAATGAAAGAAGCATTGCTCCTAAAAGCAATATGTTTTGAAATAATTTCATGTCGTATGTAAATTAATTATTGGTTTGTAGAGAATCAATTTAATGGTTTTAAAGATATTGCGTAGCCTCCACCCGGAGCGGCTTTCATTTTTAGTTTGGTTTTTGCATTTACCTTTCTCTTGTAGATCTTATATGCCTGAGGATTTGTTGCATAGTGAGCATCTTCTGCGTCGGCATATATGGTTGCTTCATACCTTTTATTTGCATCCAAAAAACTTAAGTCGATGGTAGATTCATGACCATTTTCGTTTGCGGTACAACCGACAAACCAATCATCTTTTCCTTTGGCCTTGCGTGCTGCAATTATGTATCTGCCAGGTTCTGCTTCAAGGTATTTGCTTTCGTCCCAATCTACGGCAACATCTTTGATAAATTGGAAAGCATCAAGGTAACGATTGTATACTTCCGGTACATCGGCTGCCATCTGGAGGGGGCTATACATAGTTACATATAAGGCCAATTGGCGAGCCAACGTGCTGTTCACATGTCCATTCCCTTCTGGATTTACAGTTTTCATATCCATTTCAAATATACCAGGGGTATAATCCATTGGTCCGCCTTGTAATCTGGTAAAAGGCAAGACAGTTGTATGGAATGGTTTGTTTCCTGCAAAAGCTTCGTATTCAGTACCTCTTGCACTTTCATTTCCAATAAGGTTGGGGTATGTTCTGCAGAGTCCAGTAGGGCGTACTGCCTCGTGTGCATTAACCATGATTTTATGTTTAGCAGCTTCTGTAACAGCATATAAGTAGTGGTTGTTAAGCCACTGTCCGTAGTGGTGTTCGCCTCTCGGAATCATGTTTCCTACGTATCCGCTTTTGACAGAGTTATATCCATATTTTTCCATGAGTTTGTAGGCTGCATCCATATGACGTTCGTAGTTACGTATAGAGCCAGAAGTTTCGTGGTGCATCATGAGTTTTACTCCTTTAGAGTTTGCGTAGTCGTTGAGCATGGCTATGTCGAAATCTGGATATGGGGTTTGGAAATCGAACACATAATCTTTAGAATGTCCGAACCAATCTTCCCAACCTACATTCCAACCCTCAACCAACACCTGGTCAAAGCCGTGCTCGGCAGCAAAGTCTATATATTTTTTTACATTTTCATTGTTTGCCGAGTGTTTTCCGTGGCAATCTACAGTTGAATAGTCAAGGTTATTTATTCTTACCGACGGGGCATTTGTATAGCTCCATTCTTGAGGTCCTGCTATCATTTCCCACCATACACCTACATATTTTACCGGCTTAATCCATGATGTGTCGTCATACGCGCAAGGGTCATTAAGGTTTAATATGAGATTGGACGCAAGCATGTCGCGTGCATCATCGCTGATAATAACTGTGCGCCATGGAGAGTGGCATGGCGTTTGAAGATGCCCTTTATTGCCTTGAGCATCTGGAGTAAGCCAAGATTCGAATACAAGGTTTTTATCGTCAAGATTGAGGTGCATACATGAATAATCGATGAGAGCAGCTTCATGTATATTTATGTACAATCCATCATCGGTTTTCATTTGCAATGATGTCTGAACGCCGGTAGGGGAGAATAATGTTTGTGAGGCGTTGCTGCATATGGCTTCCGACATTTTTTCGCGTATTTCTGAAAGTCGGCTTTCTGTATAGTCATATTCTTGAGTGTCGTAATCCCCTGCAATCCACCATGCTGTATGGTCTCCGGCCATAGCAAATTGGGAATGTTCTTCTTTTATTATAAAATAAGTCAACACACCGTCTTGAGGAAATTCGTAGCGAAAACCTATTCCGTCGTCGTAAACACGAAAACGTAGATTCATTTTACGGTAGCAACGCGGTTGGTCAAGTTTGACTAATAGCTCGTTGTATCTATTGCGAATATTTTTATTCTCTCCCCACACAGGACTCCATGTTTCATCGAAAGAAGTTGTCTCAACCGATGTCTGACAAAAACCATCCATCATGTCAGGACCGTCGGCAAGTTCAAGTCCGAGTTTGGAAGGCAATATGATTGGTTTACCGTTGTAAGTGACCGAATAGACGGGAACGCTGTCCACGACCTCAGCTTCTAATACTATGTTTCCAGACGGGGAGCATATTTTGGTGGCATGAGCTTCGGAAAAGGCGAAACTTATGCCTGCTATGGCAAGAGCCATAGCAGACAGATTTTTGTAATTCATTGATTAGTTGTTACTTATTTGGTGAGCCTAATTATTTTACACCCATGTGCTGGTATTGTAGCAGAAATAGAATTTGTTTGTCCTTCATCTACATGTTTCCATAGATCGCGAACATTCCATTCTCCGGATATTCCAAGATCTGAAAGTGTAACATTCATGTTTTTCGCGCTGTCATCGCGATTGAACAAACCTATAATATAGTCGCCGTTAGACATTTGGCCATACCATATCTGATTGTTCGGATCGGTGAGTTTATCGCTGAGAGGATGACCTACAAATCTGTCTTTATTGAGCTCAAGAAGTTCTGTATTCTGGTAAAACTTTATATTGTCTCCAATAGTGTGGTATTGATCGGCAACTGTTACAGGCCCGCCAGCCATAAGTTGGAGAGAAACGACAGTTTCTTTTTCTGCATCAGAGCTGAATGTGTTGAGGCGGATGAAATCTCCATCAAGAATTACTTTGTCGCGGCCTGCTATATGAGACCAGTAGGTAAAACTGTCAAACATGTTCATACAGTTTGGCCAAGTTGTATATGAGCGACCTCTGTCTTGGGCAGAGCAATGATTCCATCCACCACGGGCTGTATCTGCAACGATGCGTACCATATTACCATATTTTGCTTCTATTTCAGCATCGTTATACAAATGAGGCATTACAAGTGAGGTAAAGATGCCATATTTCTTGGCGGCTTCTGCTATATAGTTAAGAGCTCGTGCATAAGACTCTCTGCCATATCCATGGCCTACAATACCGATATTGCGGTCTTTTCCGTCTTCATACCACGACAGGAAATCCATTCGGATATATTCGATACCCAAATCTTTGTAGTGCTTGAAGAAGCCGTCAATGTATTCTTTGCAGCCGGGATTTTCTGCAACAGCCCAATTGAACCACATATTATCAGTAGATGGATTCATGATTTCAGTTGTCCCATTCCAATAAAGACCGCCGAATGTATATTCAGTACCTTCTATCTTGGTTTCACGAGGACCGTGTATCCATAAAGGGTTGTCGTATACTCCTACTTTTAGACCTTTGGCTTTGCATTTTTCTACGAGTTCTTTCAGTGACATAGATCCATAGTGAGTCATATATCCTGTAGCATCGTTTGAGAGCATGGGGATAAAGCCATCGGTACATACCATGTCGTAGCCATAGGGCTTGAGATCTTTTGCAACCCAATCTATTATTTTGTCCCATTCTGCCGGGGTAATGTCTTGATCTTCGTTGGCAATATTATTTTGCTCGTTTACATAGCAGTATTCGTATACACTCCAATAGAGCGGAGCATTATATTGATGTATACCTTCTATGGCTGGAAGTTCCGGGAGTTCGTATTTAGGCGGATAACGCATTTCGTAGTAATCGTCGTTGGCACAACTTGCAAGTATTGTTGCAGTGAGTGCCGCTGCCATTATATTCATTTTTTTCATATTCAGTAATTAAATAGATTTTCAGTCAAGATATTTGGCTTTGATAGTCATAGCCTTGATGTTAAGAGTAAGCTCATATTTGCCCTCTTTTATAACTTTCCATTGGTCATCAGGATCTTTGGTATAGACCATGTCGTTTTCTGCGACTCCATTTTCTGATATTTCAACATTTGGTTTAGAGGGTCGATAGAACGGTGCAGAGAAATCCTTTTGGCTACATGCTTTAAAGATTCCGAGTTTGAGATTTCCTGTCCATGTATATTCACCATCAACGCCTTCAACAGGACTTAGTTCGGTGGCATTATCAAGACTCCAGCCTCCGGAAGTTGCATCGCCAATAATATATAGAGGGGGAACTACAGTGGCAGCTTCAAGATATATGGCATCAAATGTCATTTCTGCAATATTGAATGTAAGGCGATATTTACCGGCCTTGACTACTTTCCATTGGTCATCGGGGTCGGTTGTGAATACCATATTATTGTTAGCCACACCGTTTTCGGACACTTCACAATTTGCTATGGATGGGCGATAGAACGGTGCCGAGAAATCTTTTGTAAAGCATGCTTTAAAGGTTCCTTCTTTCAATAAACCTTCCCATATATATACATTCTCTGTGGTTGTAGTTATTTCAGTTGCGTTATCAAGGCTCCAACCCCCTTCTGTAGATTCACCAATCATATAAAGTGACGGGAATGATGATGATTCTGAAAGGAATTCAGCATTAAATGTCATATCGTCTGTATTGAATGTCAAGCGATATTTTCCGGCTAATGTTACAAGCCATTGATCGTCGGGAGATTCAGTGAATACCATTTCAGTTGAAGCAACTCCTTTATCAGACACCTCGCAATTAGGAGTAGTCGGACGATAGAATGGTGCTCCAAAATCCTTAATTTCACTTGCCTTAAAAGTGCCGCGGCCAAGTTCTCCTTCCCATACAAATATTTTTTCGTTTGCGGTTGTTGCTTCAATAACTGTAGCGGCGTCCCAACTCCAGCCTCCGTCGGTAGCTTCACCTATCATATAAAGACGAGGTGAAGGCTTGAATTCGCCTGTATATTCAACGGCTATAGTCCAGTTCTGAAGGTCGAAAGTGATGCGGTAGATTCCAGATTCTTCAATTTTCCATTTGTTGTCGGGGTTGGCCGTGTAAACAAAATTGCTGCTTTCAACACCGGTTTTATCAATCTTGCAACCGTTTGTTTCCGGACGTATAAATGAAACATCCCAACTGCCGGTAGACAAGCAAGCTTTCATTTCTCCTGTAGTAAATGGTCCTTCATATTCAAAGATGTAATCCGATTTTTTCTCAAGAGGCGTAGGATTCTCTATGTTCCATCCGTTGAAATCTCCAACAATATATAGAACGTCTGTTTCTATCGGTTCAATTACAGGGCTGTCTTGGTTTCGTATAAATGAAGCACTCATTGTCCAATTGCGAAGATCAAACCGAAGATTATATATGCCCGATTCGGAAACTTTCCATTTATCGTCGGGATTTCCGGCATTCATTTTAAATGTTTCGTCGGTTAAACCGACTTTATTAATTTCCTGTCCGGCATTTAGAGGTCGTATGAAAGGAACATCCCAGCTGCTTGTTGCGAGGCATAGTTTCATTTCACCGACATTGAGAGGGCCTTCCCAAAAAAAGATTAAGGGATCCTCATCGGAGGCAGTTAATGGGGTTGACGCATCAAGGCTCCAACCGTTTGGAGTAGCATCCCCCACCATATACAGGGTTGATGTTTTAATAGGCAGGTTACCGTCGATAATAACCAGCTCCTTTTCTCCTTCACAGCTTGTAAGCCCAAAGAGCACAAGGAGAGCAGATAATATGGAAATTATATTTTTAGAATTCATGATTTTTGATTTTGGAGGTTGATGTTATCTGCCATATCCGGGATTTTGTACAAGGATGGAGTTAGAGTTCAATATTGTACGTGTAATTGGGAAAATTGCAGTATGGTTATCAGTATCGGGAGTTTTGTCCCACCATCTTCCGGTATTGAATTTTCCAAATCGTATGAGATCAATTCTTCGTCTGCTTTCGGCAAAAAATTCACGACCCCATTCGGCGAGCATTTCGTTTTCGTCAAAACGGATCTTACCTTCTGGTGAATATAGTACATCGTCAAGATTTTCGGATGGATAATTGCGTTTGCGCACAGAATTTAGCAACTTAGCGGCTCCGTTACGGTCTCCGGAACGTAACTTACATTCGGCAAGAGAGTAAATGATTTCTGGAAGACGAATTTCGGTATAGTCGCTTTCAAGCTGATTTTCGTCGTTATCATCATAAAACGGATATTTTACAAAGTGCCATCCTGAGTTATGGTCGCCATTCATGAGAACGCTGTTTTTGTCGGAAGGCCATTTGTCGGGATCCATTGATTGGAATTTGCCCACAGCATCGCGTATATAGAGGTCATAAGGTAATTCTGGGGCTCTTAATCGTTTTGACGCTCCTGTTTCTTTGTCTTTATATTCAAGGTATCCATATAGGAACATACCTTCTCTGCGGCTGTTTCCAAGGTTTTTATAAAGTTTCATGCGCTCGTCGCCATCATATTTACGGAAATTCTGTATAGGCATGCCCAGTTCATAGTCGTAAAGTTTTCCGTCAAGATCATAGCTTGGAGATGCAGCGTATTTTGTATTGTGACCTACTCCTGATTTTGTATCGTTGAAAAAATCTGCGGCTTTGGCAGGAACAGTCCATCCATATGTGTCACCGTCATATTGCCAATGGGTATAACCTTTTGATGCAGGAAATCCGAAAATAACTTCATCACATTTGTCGTTGTCCCAATCAAAAGCTGCGTCCCATCTGTCGGCAACAGCATAATCGCCATAAACTCCATTGAGAATATCTTGTGCTACAGCTGCGCATTCCGAGTAATGGTTTTCTCCTATATATATTTCGGCATTAAGATAAAGCCTGACAAGTAGAGCAGCCGCTGCAGCCTTAGTCCATTGTCCTTGAATTGGAGCATTTGTGCCAAGACCGTCTTTCTTTATAAGCAAATTTGTGCAATCTTTCAACTCGTCTTCAATAAATTTGAAAATAACAGACGGTTTTTCCTGGGGATTGTTTGGCATATCGCTATATGTAGTTACCAAAGGAACATTGCGGAATGCATCAAGCAATCTTATGTAGAACCAAGCGCGTAGTGCGCGGCATTGAGCTTTTAGATTGTCAAACTCAAGCTGAGTGAAACCAAAGCGCTCAGGGGTAAATTTACTTAGATCTTCTATGACCAGGTTGCACTGCATAATACCCTGGAAGCACCCGTTCCATTCGGTTTGGGCTTCTCCGAGGTCATCTACGGTCCAAGTGTGATAGTGGAGGCGTTCCCATTTTCCACCGTCATACCACCACCCGTCACGAGTTGGAGTAATGAGTTGGTCTGCGGTGAGCTCGTTTAGTACGTGACGGCTGCCTATGCTCCAGAAAGCATGCTCAAATGGACGAAAAGTTGCTCTGATAACGTCCATTTTTGTGTTGTAGTAGTTTTCGGATCCAACTTGATCATACAGAGTTTCGTCAAGGTCGGTACAGCTTCCGAGTGCAGCAACAGTTAAAGCTGCAACTGCTATATTCTTTAGAAATTTCATTTCTGTAGTTTTTTATGTTATTAGAAATCAACCTGTACGCCTGCAATAAATTGGCGAGTTGACGGGTAGTATGAACGACCTCCTTGAGCACCTGGCTGAAGGCCGTTAACTTGATATGAAGATGGGTCAACACCGCTGAATTTAGTGAGGGTGAATACGTTTTTCACTGTCCCATACACTCGTACTTTGTTAAGGAATCGGCATTGAGGAATATTGATGGTATATCCGAGTGTAACCATATCAAGTTTGAAATAGTCGCCTTTTTCAAGGAAATAGTCGCTTACCACAGGTGCGGTGTTGGGCGATATGTCAAAATTCTTACCATAGGCTTTCTTGAGTACGTTTCCATTGAAATTACGTGTCCCGTAGTAGAAATCATGTATGTTGAATATGTCATAGCCGAACGCACCGCGGAAAAATAATGCAAGATCGAAATTACGGTAACGGAAATTATGGCTCGTAGACATTGTAAACTTTGGCATTCCGTTCCCAACGATTGTACGGTCTTCGTCGGTTGCCTGAGCAGCCTGTATGATATCACCGTCTTTGTCATATACGAGCCAATTGCCATCAGACGTGATTCCTGCATAACGCCACATGAAGAAATTACCGAGAGATTTGCCTTTCTCAATGCGTTGCAGATTGTAGAACGGATAAGGGTCTTCTGTTCCACAAACATTGTAATAGTCTTGCCCGACATATTGAGAATTGCTGAACTCAACAAATTTATTGCTCATTACGGCGCCGATTACACCAAAATTGTATGAAAAATCTTTGGTGTTGACTACATTGAAATTAAGGTCAAATTCAAAACCGGTATTTTTCATAGTTCCCACGTTTACGAAAGTCTCATCATGAATGTTTGGCGGCACGGGGACTTTATAGTTGCCGAGCAGGTCTTGCTGACGACGATTGAAATAGTTCAATGAACCATAGATGCGGTTGTTGAGTAAAGAAAAATCAAGGCCGATATTCCAGTTTTTGCCTTTTTCCCATTTCAAATCTGGATTCACATTCTTGCCAGGTCCCCATACTTGAAAATATTTGCCGTTATAGAAATAATATCCGAACCCCGACATTGTGTTGATTGAGAGATAGCTCCCGAAATCTTGGTTTCCGGTCACGCCATAGTCGGCACGGATTTTAAGATCATTAATCCACTCAATATCTCTCATGAAATCTTCTTGCGATATACGCCAACCTGCCGATACAGCAGGGAAATTACCCCATTTATGGTTTTTGCCAAATTTTGAAGAGCCTTCATGGCGGAGTGATGCTGTAATCAGGTATTTACCCTCATAATCGTAGCTCACTCGTCCGAAGAAAGAAATAAGTTTTGCATCATTTTTATAACTACCCAATAATACTTCTCCTTCTTCCTTTGCCCATTCGCCAGAACCGAGATTGTCTGCTCCGAGACCGTCGTTAGGGAAATCTTTATTTTCGGCGTTAAAGCCAGAGTATTGTGAATATTGGTATGAATAGCCCAACATAGCCTTAACGTGATGCTTATCGGCAAAACGGGCGCTGTAGTTTGTGAGCCATTCCAAAACATATTGGCGCTCTTTTGAATATGAGCGGCTTGCAACGCCATCGTGCCCATCGTTAATTGAATTTGTACTGGTTGATGGGCGGAAATAGGAATTGTTATTGCTGTATTGGTGATCTGCAAACATCACTTGCGTTGTGAGATGATGATTACTTTCTCCATTCTTAGCCAATAATGGAAGCAGATTGAGTTTGAGTGTGCCATCCCAATCAAGAAGTTTTGTATCGGCATGGTCTTTCTCAAGTTTCTGGCGTTCGACAGGATTGCTTCCCACAATTTGTCCGTAGAAATTGTAATATTGTGACGGATTTTCAGGATTCATCAAAGGTGTAGTGGGATTGGCTTCAAGTGCGTCTTTAAATACGCTCCAGTCGGCATTGTCGCGATATATAATACGAGGGGCAACGTTCAATTGGATAGTAAAAAGTCCGCCTTTGGTTGTATGCATAACGGAAGCTCGTGCTCCATATTCTTCTCGATTTGAACGAAGGTCAATACCGTTTGCATCTCTATAGTCTGCGCTGACACGGTAATTGCTCCTTTCATTTCCTCCACTAACAGTCAGAGTATGTTGCATAGTAAATCCGGTGCGAGATACTGCATCAAACCAATCAAGGTTTCCTCCAAGGTCAACACCTCTATCTCCCCATCCGAGACGTACATCTCGGAAATCTTGAGCACTCATCATATCCAAATCTCTATTTGCTTTGTCCCAAGCGAAAGTGGCAGCATAAGATGTGTGGGTACTGCCGTCTTTGCTGCCTTTTTTTGTGGTTACGACTATTACGCCATTAGATCCGCGTGTACCATAGATAGCCGATGCTGCCCCATCTTTAAGGATATCAAACGATGCTATATCATTAGGATTGATATTGGTGAGATTTCCGCCTGGTACGCCGTCAATAACAATAAGCGGGCCAAGTCCTGCTGAGCGGGAGGATACACCTCGGATTTGAATGCTTGCTTGATTGTTTGGGTCGCCGGCACCTGTATTGGTTATTGAAACTCCAGGCACTTTTCCTTGAATCATCATAGATGGGTCAAGAGTACTAACGGACAGGAAATCTTTCTCGCTTACATGTGAAATGGCAGATGTGAGCTCTTTCTTGTCCATTGTACCATAGCCGATGACTACTACTTCATTTAGCACCTCTGAATCTTCTTCCAAGATAACATTGATTGTTGTCTTGCCGTTAACGGCTACATCCTTGGCTTTATAGCCTACATAGGTGAATCTTAATGTTGATTTAGCGTTGGCCGAGAGACTGAAATTTCCGTCAATGTCCGTAGAGGCTCCGATCTTAGTCCCTGGTACTGTTACACTGACTCCTATCAGAGGTTCTCCTGACGGGTCGTTTACTGTTCCCGATATACTTATCTGCTGTGCCGATATTGAGAATATTGACATCACAAATAGTAAAAGGGCCACAATTCTTAATGGCTTTAGCTTTTCCATTTTCGTGATATTAGTTTATTAGGTTTTTATATCGCAAAGTTAGAAACTTGAAATGATGTGGTCAATGGCGAGTATTCAAAATATAGTGTTTTGATAATGCTAAAATGCTGTATAGCAGTGTTTTGATGATTTTTAAGGTATCTAAATATATAGTTGATAATTGACCTAAAATACAATAGATTAGGCTTTGAAATTGTGTATATGGGTATGATTTTTATCAGAATGTAGAGTTTTTCTACATTTATGGTTATTCCGTAGATGAATGCAGTCCTATTTTTGCCACTTCTTTTTCTAACTGATTTCTGTCCCCTTTAGCTTTATTGCGTACTCTTGTTCGGTAATTGTATATTGTAGTGAGTGAATATCTCAAGAATTTTGCAATTTTATCGCTGTCTGTAATACCAAGACGTATCAATGCAAAAATTCTGAGTTCTGCATTCAGTGTTCCGGCCTTTTTAGGGACAATGGCTTCTTCTTTTATAAGAAGATTATTGAAATCTTCAACAAAAGAAGGAAAAAGATTGAGGAATGTTTTG
>CAJTUG010000002.1:17600-25257 GCA_910579605.1 uncultured Muribaculaceae bacterium
TCATAAAATGATTTTAGTTCATCTTCAACAATCTTTGATGATTTGGCATATTTTTTTAAATCGTCTGCTTTGCCAGCATTTACGAGCTTGCTTATTGTTTTTCTATATGTGTCAAGCATCTCAATATGCTGTAAAGATTGATCCATATATTGGCAAATATAAACCTCCTTCAATTCAGAAATCTCGGCTATGGCAGTATAAGCTTCTTGTAATTTGTTGTTGGAATTGATAAGCTGGTGATTGAGGTCGTTCAATTTGTCGTTAGATTCAATAAGTTGACTGTTTAATTTATTGAGACGGTTATTTGAAATTGTAAGTTGCGAGTTCAGTTCGCTCAACTTATTATTAGCGTCAAGCACTTCTCTTCTACCATCAGCTATCTTATGCATCTGTTTGCGCATGTAGAAAAGAAGAACAATTAATATTACAGATAATATTGTTATTATAAGAATTGTGTGCTCTAAAGTTTTCTTTTGTTTATGTACTGTTTCAACATATATCCGATTTATCATCGGATAGTAGTCGTTGAGTTCTATTATTCTTTGGCGGGAATTGCTCTTTGCAGCATCATCTACAGCAATTGTGAGAAATCTATATGCTCGTTCTAAATCGCCTTCTTGATAGAGTATGACTGCGAGTTGGCGGAGAGATACATATTCTCGTACTGCAGTTTTCATGTCTGAAATAGCCGATATGATTAACTGCCTCTTTTGATTATCCGTATCTTTTAATTTGTAGTATGCGTCGGAAAGAGTGTAGGCGCAAATGGCTTTTTCGTGCTCTGAGAGATTATTGTTCTTAATAAAAGATTCAAGTAGTTCAACTGCCTCTTTAGGGTGATTATGAACGTTTAATTGGTCTGCTTTAATAATTGCATAAAATATAGATTCAGGGTCGTTCACTGTCAATAAAGAGTCACGATATGCATCAGTTATGTTTTCGTAATAATCTTTGTCGGGGCCGAATGCTGCAAAATTAGCAAGATTACCATATAATGTGCGTTTTGAATGGAAATAATATGCGCGTAAATAGTCTGGTAACGCCTTGATTGATATAGAGTCTACCAACGCTAATGCTTCATGGTACATCCCTACATTACATAAAATATTTGCTTTGTTCAGCATCGCATTCATAGTCAGATTTTCATCTCCTATATTCTGAGCTAAAGAAAGCTGACGCTGAGCCATTATGTAGGCTGAGTCTGTATTAAACGAATGGTATTCGGAATATAATCTGCCAAGAGCCTCAAATATCTCTTTATCGTTTTTTCCTACATCGGTAAGGTCTTTGTGCAGGTTAGATAAATTGCTAAGTTTAGTTTCAAGATATTTATCACGATTTGAAATAACGCTGTCTAAACGAAATAAAAGTTGTTCAGTCGCAATTCGCTCGTTTGCACAAATGATTGGCAAACTGGATATAAGGATGATTAATATGAAACATAATCGGTGCATAAAATTTCCTAAGTACAAAAGTACAATTTTTTTTGCAATAGCAATAATGTCAACAGCTAAAATCCTATGTAACGATATGTTAAATTCTCGGTTTTTATAGATATGTATTGTCGCTTGTCTTTATATATTGATAAAAATGCACATAGCTTGAATTTCATACAGAGCTATGTGCTTTTATAGGGAATGCCGTAATATTAAATTACTGAGCTATTATTTCTATGACCATACTGGAGTTGTGGGCATATGATAAAACATCAAGGCCAATTTTCATCAGATAGTCACCACTGAAGGTTTTATTATTTTGAGCGAATTGGGTTTTTGAATCAGGCATAAGGTTAATTTCCTTCACCAAATATTTTTTGGTCGGATCAAGTCCTTGTAGTTTAACTCTATGCAATTTTTCCTGAAAGCGTGGTGATAGGTTATAAGCGAATATCACGCCCTGATTTTTCTCCTTGTCTAAATACTCTACTACCGCATGATTAGTTTCATAAGGAGAAACAAGTCGATATTGTGTCCCATCCATGATAGCAGGCTGAAGACGTTTCCAATTTTCAATAGCTTGTTGGCAGTAAGCAAGTTCGTTGGAGTTAAGATCCTTCAACCCAATGTCAAAACCGAGTTTGCACATAGATGCAACATCCGTGCGGAACTTTATACTGGTATTTTTGTTCCAGCTTGTAACATGTGCAGCCATAGCCTTTGTCGGGAAAAACTGGGAGAATCCCCACTGTATATATATTCGTTCAATAGGATCGGTATTGTCGCTGCACCAGAATTCAGTGAAATATTTCAAAGCTTCATAATCGCATCGTGCACCACCTCCAGAACATAGCATCATGGGTACATTGGGATATTTTTCTTTTATACGTTTCAGTACATTGTAGATTCCTCTAACGTGATCTATATACAATTGACCTTGCTTATTTTTATGGTATGGAGAGTATATATTAGTTATCGGGCTGTTGCAGTCCCATTTAAAGTATGCAACTTTTGGATTTTCTGTTAAGATATTATCTACGACTCCATATACATAGTCTTGAACTTCTGGGTTACTCATGTCAAGGACAAGTTGGTTGCGGTAATAATAGGTGTCGCGGTTAGGTTGTTCGATAACCCAATCGGGATGTTTTTCATAAAGTTCACTTTTGGGGTTTACCATTTCTGGTTCTATCCATATTCCGAATTTTACATCAGCATTTTCTGCCGCATTTACTAAAGCAGATATTCCATCAGGGAGTTTGTCGTGTGTAACTTCCCAATCGCCAAGTCCGGCGTGATCATCTTTACGAGGATACTTGTTCCCAAACCAACCGTCGTCAAGAAGGAACATGTCAACGCCAAGATGTTTTGCTTCTTTCATTAATTGTGAAAGGATATCTTGGTTAAAATTGAAGGCTGTATTTTCCCAATTATTCAGTAATGTCATTCTTGAACCTAAACCATCCTTTAAAGAGTATTTACGAGCCCACTCATGCATATTACGGCTTCCTTGACTGGCTCCGTCATAGCTTAGGGTAAAAATGAACTCAGGGGTAGTAAATATTTCACCGGCCTTTAGCTCATAGTTGGACGCATATGGATTTATCCCTGGGATGACACGTAGGTTGCCTACATTGTCAATTTCAAAAGTGAATCTGAAATTTCCGGTCCATCCGAGAGTTCCCATAAGTACTTCTCCTGAATGTTCCTTGACTGGTCCGTTTAGCCCTATTTCAAAGAATGGGTGAGTATGCATGGCGGCTCTGCTGCCAAGTTTCGTATCAACAACTTTTTTGCCAAATTGCAACTGTTGGCTATGCATTTGTGCCTCTTTGGCCCAATCGCTACTGAACTCAGTAAGGAAATATGAGGCCTCGTTGAAATAGAGAATTGCTGAGGCATAGCTTGAGAGCAGCACTGGTTTATTTTCGTTATGTTTTATGTCGCTCCATGTTTTGATGACGTTTTCTTCCGGATATGCTACATAATGTAAAGTGACATTAAATGGATATTTGTCATCACGAAGATGTATATCTGTTTGTGTTCCTCCATCTATCTGAGAAACTGATGAATCCACATAATAAAGATAAGTAGTGGGATTGCCGTCTGAATGAGTTACACCTATGGCAGGTTCAAAAAAATCTTCGTTGCCAGAGGCAGAATATGCTTCCCACCCACGTTTTGATACAGATCCATCGCTACTGGCATGTTGTGCCCAGTCAAGAGAGGAAAGTTCATTTTCATTGAGTAGCTTTGGTCCAAGATATGTCTGATATAATCTGCCGTTTTCTCCGACTTTTAAAACTAAATCTGTATTATCAGTTGAAATACGGATAATTTTCCCATCATTTTCATTTGGATTGGCTACAGCCATCATTGCAATGGCAAATGCAGGAATAATTGATATTTTTCGTTTCATGATTATTGATTTGGGTGTAATAGAATGAAATTGTCTTAAAATTAATCTTTTTTCAGTAAAATAAAAAACTCTTATGTACTTAAAAATTAAATGTTGCGCTGAATTCTACTGTAAATGGGCGTAGATAGTTCCCACTCATGTAATAGTTCTTATATTTGTCTGAATCTTCCTTGTTTAATAATTCTGCGCCATTAATTGTGCCACTGGCTCCTTTTTGGTTCAAGAAGTTGACGACTGTGGCTCCAACTGTGAGATGCTTGTTGACATTCCAAGTTATTCCTCCAAATGTTTCCCATCTGCCATTGAAATAGAGAGCATTGGTGAGATTTGCATAAGTTTTGCCGAAATATCTGAAAGATAGCCATAGCTTGATGTCTTCTGTAATATTGTAGCTTGGATCGAATTCTATCAATATCTGAGGGATTTCCTTGACTATATTCCCGTTTGCATTGAGATCAGGTACTCCTTCAAAAGGAGATTTTATAAAGTAATTGTTGTATGTAGGTTTTTGGTACGTGAATAATGCGTGGATATTAAAACCTTTGAATGGACGTATTTCGGCGGAGGTTGTCCATCCGATAGTTTTTATGCCATATATCAGCAATGTTGTTTTGGATTGTGTTGTTCCAGGTTTTGTAACGTTTTGCTGATCAATGTTGTTGGATTTTGATATATATGTTACCATAGATGTGAGGTCCACCCAATTATTGCGATAAGTGATTCCTCCTCTGATTAAAGGTATTGTCACTCTTTTATATTGTTCCTCTGTCGGGCCAACTCCCGCATATTCGTTTATTCGTGGAAAACGTGTTGCGACTGTAGCGTCCGCAGTAAGGCCAAAATGTTTGGTCAGTTGATATGTAGCTTGAAATGTCGCAGCATAATTAAGTTTGTTTTTCAATACATTATGTGGTTCTATTTTAGTAGTCTTATTTCCTGCTGCATTAGGGTAGGTATGGGTATCACCAATGTGGAAACCAGGATATCGCTCAAAGGGGAGCTGGTTGGCAGACATTCTGTAATATTCAAGTCTGGCTCCAAGGTATACATTCAGTTTAGGCGAAATATTCCAATTGTCTGTAAGATACAATGCGAGTTTGTTTTCATAGCCTTTAGTATATTCAGGACTTAGTTCGTTGAATCCTCTGAATTTATCTGAAGATCCGTCTGCATATCTTTTGTTAAGTATATCGGGGTAGGCCGATACTGTTCCAATCCATTGAAAAGAGGAGGAATGGTAATCAAGATTATAATACCATTCGTTGATGCCTACTCGTAAATCATGGTTGCCAAAAAGTTTTGATATTTCTCCGGTGAATAACACATTTCTCACTTTACCAATATGAAGCCATGTGCGCCGCCCTTCTGCAAGGCCGGTATACGGTTTTTCGGAATCGTCTTTGAACAGCCCGTCGGCAGCCGTAGCTTCAAAAATGGAACTACCACCAAAATCTACATAATTTGCATGTGGAGCGTCCATATATTTTGCTCTTATGCTAAGTAGATATTTATTTCCAAGAGAATAATCTAATATTGCAGTAAGGTCATGAGCCTGATTGTTGGTAAAATCGCCCCATCTTCCAGATTTTATTTTCCCATCGATTATATCCATAAATTTGAATTCGCCGCCAATAGGGGCATAAGAGGTGGTCCCTAAGGCAAATCCAGGAATTTCTTTAACGCTTCCATCGCCAACATAAATGAAAGGAGCAGAATTGACCATTGAACCTAACCCGTTACTATTTGAATATTTATAGATAAAACTTATTTTGCCTCTGTTGAGTATACGAGTAATACCTGCATGATATAATTGCGTTCGGTCTGAGAAATCTTTGAATTTTGGTTTAAAATTTCCCGGGTCGAAATTCTGATATATACTTGCCGTATATAACCATTTATTACCTATCCCTCCAGACACATTCATATCTATATTCTGCCATCCAAATAAATTGGTGCGGTAGGATATGGTACCCTTGAATTCTTTTTGGCCAATCTTTGAATGACTGTCTACTGAATAAGCAATGTTCCCCGTTTTTATAGCCGATTCCATGGGACTCATAAGCCCTACGCTACTTAAACTTGCATCATTTCTCCAATGGCGGGAAAGTTGATGTACAGCAGAGGAATAAACTGCCGGTAACCCGTTTTCGTAAACGTTAACGTCTTCGCTCGGTAGGCCGATTTGGATTTCTCTTGGTTTTGTAGCGTCGGAAGCATTTAGCATAACATTACGCTCTTCTCTTTTTCCTGCATCAAAACTCAAAGAGTCGGCAGCTTCCAGTGGTTCTGCCGGATGAGCCAGTACTGGTAGTGAAATCGCAAAGAATACAATTTGAAAGAGTAATTTAGATTTCATGATATTTAGAGTTTGTGATGCAAAAATAGTTTGCCAACATATTAAAAGTCAAGACAAAGTAGTTGGCAGGTAGTTCTTGAGTATTACGTGAAATAATAAAATCATTGGCTAACAAATAATTATGAATTATGTTATATAACATATAAGTAGTATTTAGAAATCAGGTAAATTGTGATTATCTTTGTCTTCAAGAATATTTTTATATGAAAACTCGCTTATTAACGTTGATATTATGTTCGCTCACAACGCTTTCTGCGCTGTCTATGTCTGAATTATCTAAACTTGACGAAATTCTTTTAAACAGGTCATATTACATCAAGTCTAAGCAAGATAGAATTGATAGTATCAAAAACGAGCTAAACTCTGGAATGTCATGTAATGAACGGCTGAAATGTTATGACGATTTATATAGAGAATACCTCACTTTTAGGTTTGATTCGGCAATGGTGTATCTTGAAAGATCAGATATATTGCTGAGCAGTGGTAATGCTCAATATACGGATAAGGCTCTTATCAAAATACATAGGGCACTATCTATGGCGACATCTGGCCATTTCAGCGAAGCTGTCGAGTTGCTAAAAACGGTAGATTCATCATTGCTTCCAGAAGAGGCTCGTCGTGAATTTTATTCAGCAATGCAATGGACTTATGGAGTATGGGCAGAATACTCAGGGCAAACAACATTCGCAACAGAATATAATGATCTCAGTATTGTTTATCTTGACTCATTATTGATGGTTACAGATAATACAAGTCCTGATTATATATATCATTTTGCCGATAGGGCTTTGCGCAATAGAGAATATGCTGTAGCTCGGGATAATTATATTAAAGCGCTTGAATCTATTCCACAGGATACAAGAATATATGCACAAGCAGCTTATGGGCTCGCAATGTCATACAGAGGTTTAGGTGACTTGGATAGTAGCCGTGAATGGTTGATAAATGCCGCAATTTCAGACCAAATTACTCCACTTAAAGAAAACCTTGCGCTTCAGGAACTTGCTCTTGAAATAAAGAATCGTGACGGAGATCTGGAGAGAGCAAACAGATACCTGAAATATTCATTGGATGATGCTATTTTTTATAACAACAGACTCCGAATGTTAGAAATCTCAGAGAAATTCCCAGATATTGTTTTAGGCTATCAAAGTACTATAACCAATCAAAATGAACGTCTTAAAATTTATGTATTGGTTATCGGAATTTTACTTGTCGTGCTTGTCTTTTCTATGTATGTTATATTTAGGGAGAAGAAAAAACTCGGAGTGTCAAAGCAAGAATTATCCGAATTGAATTCCCAACTTATGTCGTTGAATAAAAAATTAGCTCAAACCAATGTTTCTCGTGAACAATATACAAGTCTTTTTATGGATTTGTGTGCTGCTTATATTGAAAAATTGAATCGGTTTCAATCGACAGTGATTTTGAAAATAAAAGCTCGTC
>CAJTUG010000002.1:25267-25509 GCA_910579605.1 uncultured Muribaculaceae bacterium
AATTAGATGACCTATTGAGAGTAGCCAATAATAATTCTCGTCCATCTGAAGCGGAGATGAGAGAAGTCTTTTTCAATTTTGATACTGCATTCTTGCGGCTTTACCCTGATTTTATTGAGAAATTCAACACATTGCTTTTACCGGATAAGGCTATAATTCCTAAGTCAAATGAATTGCTTAATACTGATTTAAGAATTTTTGCTCTTATCCGAATGGGTATCAAAGAAAGCACGAAAATAGCG
>CAJTUG010000002.1:25539-31643 GCA_910579605.1 uncultured Muribaculaceae bacterium
CTATATTCAATCATCGTACACAAGTGAGAAATAGGGCTGTGAATAGGGATACTTTTGAAAATGACCTAATGAATATTTGTGAGGTGTTGCCATTATAGTACCACAAATGGGATGGGGCAGTAGTTGAGATCTCAGCCCCAGCCTTATGTTGAAAATTTTATATTTATGATCATGATCTGGATGAAAGATTGCAATTCATATTATGGGCAATTTTTATTATTCAGTTAAGTGGAGCGTTTCCATAAATCGGGCTAATGTTGCCTTGTCACCGGAATATTTACCTTTGTCTTCGCTCAGCTTGCATGTCTGTGAATAGAAAGGCCACGATTCGGTAATTTTTACGGCAGTGAGTTTTATCACGATGTTGCGGGGTTTTACACCGTCAAAATCATTCGTGAAATGTGTCCCTATGCCATACGACGGAAGGCATTTGTCGACTGCATATTTCTGAATCTCTATCGCGCGGTCTACATTAAGTCCATTGCTGAACACAATCTGTTTTGTTTGAGGGTCGATATTCAGAGAACGGTATTTGTCTATGATAAGGTCAAGTTGTTCGCGGTTGTCGCCACTGTCAACTCTCAGCCCTTTGAACATATTGGCGTAGTCGGTTGAGAAATTAAGGCTGAATATCTGCCATCCGTATGTGTCGTAAAGGAATGTCCCCAATGCGCCGCGATATGTATGCGACCACTTAGTCATGGCTATGTGGTTTGCCATGAGCGGGCCATACATACCAGCAATGGCGCAGACAAACTCATGTGCCATAGTACCGATAGGTGTCAGATTGTATTTCATAGCCAGATACATGTTGCTCGTGCCTGTAAACCTACCTTTGCCGTGTATATTCTTTTGACATTCCGACATGGCGCGGACAGCGGTGTCCTGAGCTTCAAACGATGCACGGCGGCGTGTGCCGAAATCGCTGAACACGCACCCAGCTTCAATCAAACGGTGTGCCTTGTCATATGAGCGGGAATAATAATCCTCGTAGTCAAACTGTTTGTTTTCGCCTGTCATAATGTAATACAGCTCAGAGACGATTGCAAGCACTTTTACTTCAAGCAGAATGGTATTACTCCAGCAACCCTCAAATTCTATATGCAGATGTCCTTCGCTGTCTTGCCATACTTTAGCCCAGTTGCGGTCATAGCGGAAGCCTCGCAGAAAGCTCATGAACCATGCCGGGATATAATTGCAACGTTCGCGCATGAATGCAATTTCCTCATCTGTGATCCTGAGATTCTCCAACATGCTAATCTGCTCCATGACGAGTTCAGCGAATCCGGATGGATACACCGTGTTGTCGCGGTCATTGAACTGATATTTGACCTGAGTGCGCGGGAAACATTCTATTACCGCACAACACATCGTGAACTTATACAGGTCATCATCGGTAAAATGTTGTATTATCTGTCGCATGATAAATTCTTTTTTTCAATTATACCTAATAACGCCTCGCCACCATCAATGGATGGCGAATAAGCGGTCAGAACATTGAATTTTTCTGCACCGAATAATTCAATGCCATCGCTGAGCGATTGAAGAACACACACATCGCCCGCGAGTCCACAGATATCTATCCTCTCAATCTTTTCATTCTCAACCAACTCACAGATTACTTGCGTGGCTTCATTATTTTTGAAGATAGAGTATTCATCTGTATTTTCATACTCCCCTTTATAGAAAAAACGGACTGCGCCCTCCGTTTCATATAATGGTAGGAACAATGGTTGCCAGATTGCAGCCCCCGCTGTGTCATGCACGCAATGACGCGGCCACTCGCCTCCGCAATCAGCGAATGAACAGTGAAAGAAAGGATGTCTGTCTGCTGTGACAATCTTCAGAGCATATTTGCCTGAATTACGGGAAATGTAGTCGGCGAGATTGTTCATGGCTTTCTCGGCTCCGCTTATGGGTAGTGAGCCGTTTATGAAATCGATCTGAGGGTCGATTATTAATAGCATTCGGTTCATTGGTCCTTGTTTTTCAAGTTTTCAATCATTTCATCAATCCGGCGCCGTTGTTCTTCCAGTATTGTTTCATTGACTATTCGGTGGCTGTATTCCATCATATTCTTTGCCTGTTCGGTGCGGAGGTATTTTGGGTCGAGTCCACCATTTCCAAGCCGCCAACGGTCAAGCGCATCGGCATCCTTGAAGATGTCGTAGAGCTTGAACATCCGGGGCAACGAGCCGTAGAAATCACGCTTTATGCCGACCTTCCCTCGCTTATCGTCAATGTCGTGGTATTTCATCATCAATTGTGCTTCTGGGATGAAATCAATATCCGGAGTTTCATCGCAGAACTGCCTGTAATATACCGCGGCTCTCGCGCCATGCCCTATGTCGAGGTAATCATCAAGGCGACGCGTGTCATGAAACACCGCCGCATGGGCAAGCGCTGTCAGCACATATAGATTGTCGCCGAAAACCTCATCACCTATAATCAGAGCGTACAGTAATACACGCTCACAATGTCCGGCTGCATGGATCTCGCTATCGGGCCTATTGAATTTGACCCGGTTATACAGGAAATCTCTCCATTGCAAAAACAATTCTTTTACAATGGGCGATAATTTGTTTATTTCTTTGTAAGGAACTATCATTGTTGCAGGTGCTTAAGTGTGTCGGCAATAGCCTCCGCAAATTCAACTGAGCGTTCGGCTATATGAGGGGGATATATATTTCATGAAACGGATTCATCGTTATGTATTACATTGTGGGATTTCCATCTTGTCGTTTACCGTTAAGAAATAAAGTTGATTGCCGTGTATGTCAATAATCAATTTAATAACAATTAACTAAGGTTCAATGTTCTTATCAGACCAAGTGCTGTCTTATATCAAAACGTCATCATATCTTGTGTACATACATGGCTCTTATTGCATTGAGAACTGCTAATATCATCACACCTACATCGGCGAAGATGGCAAGCCACATATTGACAATGCCGAATATTCCAAGTATCAAGCAAACGCCCTTTATACCCAAAGCCATGATGATGTTTTCCCACACGATTTTCAAGCACTTGCGTGATATGCGGATGGCTTTGCCAATTTTCAAAGGATTATCGTTCATTAGCACCACGTCGGCGGCTTCTATAGCGGCGTCGCTTCCCATTGCACCCATCGCTATGCCGAGGTCGGCACGAGAGAGTACAGGGGCGTCATTTATGCCATCGCCAACAAATGCAACCTTGTCATCGCCTTTGGTATCTGAGAGTATCCGTTCCAGTTGTGAAACTTTGTCGGCTGGGAGCAGTTCACTGTAAACCTTATCTATTCCAAGACGGGCTGCGGTTTGTTCCGCTACTTCACGGGTATCTCCGGTCAACATTACAATCTGCTTCACGCCAGACTTGTAAAGGTCGGAAATGGATTGAGCAGAAGTAGGTTTCATGACATCTCCAAGAACGATGTGTCCGGCATATTTGCCATCAATAGAGAGGTGCACTATTGTTCCTGTTGTCTTGCAATGACAAGGTGTTAAGCCCAGTTCCGACATCAGTTTTTCATTTCCTACTGCAACCTTTTTGCCGTCGATAATGGCTGTAATACCTTTTCCGCTGATTTCTTTCACATCGCTCATGCGGCTGCGTTCAATATTGCGGCCATAGGCTCGTTGCAGCGATTTTGCAATCGGGTGGGAAGAAGATGCCTCTACTATCGCCGCATATTCAAGCAGTTGTGCTTTGCTGTCGGCTATATCTTCGTCATGTGCGCCATGATAGGCGTTGACCTCAAACACGCCTTTGGTAAGTGTTCCTGTCTTGTCAAACACTACAGTCTTTACTTTTGACAATGTTTCAAGTATGTTGGCACCTTTCACAAGCACACCCTCGCGGCTTGCCCCTCCGATTCCTGCGAAGAACGAAAGTGGTATGCTGACAACCAACGCACAAGGACAACTTATCACGAGGAAAACTAATGCACGGTAAACCCACGTTTCAAAAGTGGGAAAGCTCACTGACGCATCATTGAACAAAATGAGGAACAACGGAGGAAGCAACGCAAGTGCCAACGCGCCATAGCACACAGCGGGGGTGTATATGCGAGCGAATTTTGCTATGAAATTCTCCGACTTGGACTTGCGTGAAGCAGAATCCTCGACCAGTTCCATAATCTTGGATACGGTAGAATCGCCAAATTCTTTGTTCGTGCGTACTTTCAGCATACCCGACATATTTATACTTCCGCTTATCACTTCATCTCCAGTGGAAACTTCACGTGGGAGAGATTCCCCAGTCAGCGCAGAAATGTTGAGCGAGGATTCGCCTGAAACGACAACTCCATCAATGGGGACACGTTCTCCTGGCTGAATAATAATCGTCTGACCGACCTTCACATTGTCTGGGTCTACCTTCACAATAATTCCGTCTTGTTCGATATTTGCATAGTCGGGTCGTATATCCATCAGTGCCGCGATGTTACGGCGACTCTTGCCCACGGCATAGCTCTGGAAGAACTCGCCGATCTGATAGAACAGCATAACGGCGATTGCTTCAAGATAGTCGCCACTTTTCTCATAAATAGCCAGTGCGAAAGCTCCGACGGTTGCCACTGCCATAAGGAAATTTTCATCAAACACTCTGCCATTAACAATGCCGAGCCATGCCTTCTTGAGTATGTCATAACCTATTATCAGGTACACTACAAGATATAGCACGAGGCGAAACCATCCGGTTATATCAATAAAAAGCAGACCGATAGTCATAACCAGAGTGATTATGATGCGGGTAAGCATGTTACGTTGTTTCTTATTCATATTCCTTATGTTTTTTTGACAACTGTCTGACTTGAAAGAGTCTGATGGTTAATTTCAGATATCCTGTAAATCAGAAAATTTCAAAATCTGGCTCAATCTTCTTTGCCACCTTTTGGATTTCAGCAATAACAGCCTCTTGATCGGCGTTATCATCAAAAGTTACTTTCATTTTCTGTGTCATGAAGGATATCGATAGATCAGTTACTCCATTAACTTTTTTTGCTGCCTCTTCCACGAGGTTTGCACAATTTGCACAGTCAACCTCAATTTTGAATGTCTTGCTCATATTCTTTAATACACTTTTATGTCGTGGTTAGATTTTATGACTGCAAAGTTACAGACATCTCAATGCAACCAGTTTGCAATTAGTGTTTGACAACATTGCAAACTGGTTGCAATTTATTATGCCGAACTTTGTACTTGGACACAGACCAAATATATGAAAATCAAGAAAGAAGGATTCAATAAAATGTTATTGAAAAAGAATATCTGAAATTATAGATGATTCAGATTTAAATGTTCTTGTTGAAGACGAACATACACATGAACTATCAGTCTGTCGGCGGTGTAATAGACTATTATAACAATTAATCGTTAATCAATAAAAAATTACATAGAGTTTATGTCGGTTGAGACAATACACATAAAGAATATGGTTTGTCGCCGTTGTGTGATGACTGTAGAGGATATCTGTAGGAATCTTGGTTTTCATGATTCTGTTGTATCATTGGGAAGCGTTGATTTTTCAGTGCTGCCTGCTGCTGATTTAATGGATAGATTTTTTGAACAATTAAGGGCTGTGGGTTTTGAACCATTGAAATCTCATGAGCATATAATGTTGGAAAATATCAAGGCTGCTATACGTTTTTATGCTCGCCACAATACAATCAATGAAAAGAATAAGTTATCTGATTATGTGGAGAAAGCTATTAATTTAGATTTTAGATATGCCAGTCGGATGTTTTCGTTATTAGAAGGTCGAACACTGCAAAGTTACTTGATGTTGCAACGTATTGAATATGTAAAGGAATTGTTGTTTGACAACGAGTTGACTTTGGCTGAAATTGCTGATAAGGTTAGTTTCTCAAGCGTTGCTCATTTATCGCGAGCTTTCAAGAAATCGCAAGGTATCACTATATCTCAATTTCGTGATACAGGATTCCGCACTGGTATTGATGAGGTCTAAATGTGTATAATTTTGCAACAATATATCGGAATGTTATAACACAGATATGTGAAAATTGGTGTAAATTTGCATTATGGAATTTATATACTCTCTTATAAATATGATAGCTGAAATGGCACCTTATCTGCTGTTTGGCTTCTTTGTGGCAGGGG
>CAJTUG010000002.1:31664-36788 GCA_910579605.1 uncultured Muribaculaceae bacterium
TATGCTTTCGTGCCTGGAGAAATTTATCGCAATCATCTTTCTCGTCCTGGTGCATGGGCTGTAATTAAAGCTGCCTTGATTGGTATTCCGCTACCTTTATGTTCATGCGGTGTATTGCCTACTGCGGTGTCATTACGTCGTAATGGTGCTTCGCGTGGGGCGTCAACTTCATTTTTAATAGCTACACCACAAACCGGTGTTGACTCTATTGCTGCTACATATTCCCTTTTAGGTCCTGCATTTGCTGTTATACGCCCCGTAGCGGCTTTACTAACGGCGTTTATTGGAGGCATGCTTGTCAATCGTGAAGATAAAGCATGTAACGATGCTTGTGATATGGAAGTTGATACTATTGATGCGCCGTCATCCAACAATATTTTCGGAAAGATAAAGGCTGCATTACGATATGGTTTTGTAGATATGATACAAAATATAGGCAAATGGCTTATTATCGGATTGGTTATAGCTGCAGCAATCACGGTTTTTGTCCCTGATGGTTTTTTTACTTTCTTTGCGGAATACCCGTTGTTGTCTATGATAGCGGTTGTTGTAGTGGCTGTCCCGATGTATGTATGTTCTACGGGTTCAATACCTATAGCATTGTCTTTGATGCTTAAAGGCCTTAGCCCGGGGGCAGCATTTGTTTTGCTCATGGCAGGTCCCGCAGCCAACTTCGCATCTATTATTATTGTAAGCAAATCCCTTGGTAAAAAAGCTGCTGCAGTTTATCTCGGAACAATAATTATAGGGGCAATAGCAATTGGTTTGTGCATTGATTATCTTATGCCGCGCGATTGGTTTACAATGCCTATGGTTGCAGGGACTACAAATTGCCATCTTCAGATAGGCTTGTTTCCCGGTATTTGCTCAGTTCTTCTTATATTATTGCTCGTTAATGCTATTATTAGAAAATATACACATAAAAAATCAGAAAAAATGGAAAATGAACAAATGATTATTGTAAAAGGTATGACTTGTGGTCATTGCAAAGCTATGGTAGAGAAAAACCTTGCAAAACTCCCGGGTATAGAGTCTGTTTCTGTTGATCTTGCTTCTGGCGAAACGAAGATTATAGGTACTCCTGATGCTGCTGCAGTAAAAGAAGTTATAGAAGACCTTGGATTTTCAATTGGATAATTCCTTATTAGGAAACTGCCTGTGATTAATACTTGGGCTTGGTTTTCATTCCGAGATATTAATCATAGTTAAAGTTGAGATTCTGATAGATCTCGTATATTGTGAGGGCTTTTCTTTTATTAGAATTGCTCTCGTTTTTTATCTATTCGGTAAGTAGTTGATTAGAATGTTTGTCTATTGTTCCATGAATATAATATGGATTTGAAATCGGAAATCATTATTGGGAAATTATAATTTATTTTGGATTTCAAGCGTTTTGCCACTTGTTCAACTGCGTGTATAAGATATTCACTGAGTACTTGTTTTTGTTTTGACTCAGACAATAGGCTAAATTCTTTCTCAAAAACAATATTTATACGTATTTTACCCAATTCTTTTTGGAATGGCCCATATGTGTAGCGGTTTCTGAGGTAATATCCATTATCTTCAATTTCTTTTTCCGAATACAACTCAAGGAGTTTTGGATAAAAATCTTTCTGTTTTAGTTTAAGAGCTTCATCGGCGATAATATAGTTTGTCTTGCAGTGATAATTATCGTAGAAGCTGAATGACAGATTAATTGTGATTGAGTCTATGCCAGATCCATATGCCTCAGGATGCATATTTTGATTTAGACTTTGCATGAGTTCTTTATCGATACTTTCAACAATTATTTTCGAATTGTCATAGCAATTTGCAAGGCCTCTGATTATACGAATCGGATTCTTCGGAATCCAATTGCGTTGTGTATATAGTTGAGTCTTTTGTGCCTCAACGATAGGTGCATTTATACGTATTGGTTTTATAGGCGGATTCTCAGGATTTCCGTGAAAGAACGACATTCCATAGTCTATTGCAAATCCACCATTTCGTTTTGACCATACAGCATCAAAGAAGTATGGTTTTGAATAGCGGTCTATAAAATATGTTTCTGGATTACCGTTAAACCATTGACCTCTGATGGCTTCCAAAGGTTCATGCTTTCCCCAACCTACTATTGCAAGAGCTTCGCATATCCGTACTGCGTAGTTCCATTCTACGGCATTACTATATTTAGAGTATTTTAGAAAACAGTCATAAAGTTGTTCGCGAATAGCATTCCTGTCATGTTTCCCAAACAGAAAAGTTCGGAGTCCTTCAAGATCGGATATCTTAAAGATTTCAGTTATCAACAAGTTGTCACTCATGTCAAATAATTAACAACCATGGCGCTCCGGTTGTGAGCATATTTAAACTGGCAAAGACATTTCAAATTGGTTGCTAACTAATTCTATATTCATGCTTTCAAGAAATGCTTGCATTGGTTGATAATCAGCACTGATATTCAACACTTTTACAAATTGGGTTTCCAAGTAATTAATGGCTTGATGCAATAATGCAGTTGCGATACCTTTACGACGATATTTTACTGCAACAGCTATCTGAGCCACATCCCCGGTTTTTTTATCAATCACACAAAATCCGGCTAAGATTCCATCTACGAATGCTCCGAGACAAAAAAGATCAGATTCGCCTCTTTCAATGGAGTCTATGCTATTTTGCCATGAAGGTATGAAATCGCACCAGCTCTGAGCATTCTTTATTGTTCTTATATCTATAGGTGAAACCCTACAATATCTGTTATTTCTTTTGATGTTGATTTTAGAAATATCTTGTCTAAAGCAATTAAATAAACGGGTTTCTTCAAAATTCATCTGGCGGTATATGTTAATTGCCTTATGATTATTCGTTAGAACCTCTAACACATATTGTCTTATACCTATTTCTTTAAGAAAAGGTATTGAATACGAGAAAATTTTGCCGGCAATACCCATGCCTCTATATTCTTTAATCGTGCCGGTTCCAGTGTCGTATGCTGTTGGGATATTCTTAAAAGACCCTATTCCATTCAAGGTAAATGAGACCAGCTTATCGTTGTCGAAGGCTCCGAATGAGAACTTAGGACAATATCCGCGTCTTTTCAGCATTGAACGGATTTCTTCTTTCTTGAATTGTATTTCGTAATCAGAAAAAGCATTTTCAAAACCTTGAAAAAGTGTTTCAAAATCAATGTTTTCTAAACTTTTTATCTCCATAGTCAATTATTTAATCATTGAGTTTGAGCTGATAAATTTTTGTTATTTCTCCCCAAGGATGATAGCAGTTTCCTATATAAACGAACCCGAAATGTTCGTAGTATCCGGTATGGTCGGTGCATAGGTTCAATTTATTGAATCCTAATGATGCGGCATCTTTTATAACGTAGTCAATTAGAATTTTTCCAAGATTGTGTCCACGATATTCTTCTTCAATATATAGTGCTGCAAGCCATGGATATAAATCCATCCTTGAATTAAAATCATTGGTTATCAAACCTGCGCATCCTACTATATTTAATTTGTCGGAATCCAACATTAGATACCACTGAGGAAGGGGATTCTCTGCATCAATGCAATGACACAAACAATCTTCATATACAGCTTTGGAATCTTCCGTAGCCCATTTCTCTTGAAAATAGGCTATCGCCCTTTCGAGATATTCCGGATTGGTGCGAAGAGATATAATTTTCATCTCGGTTGACGAAATATTTTAGATGTTTAATTCTTATGTTTTGCTGAATCTGATTATACTCCAGTTATATGTAGTTTATCTATTTAGAGTATGTCAGGATAAACTTATACGATTATAATACAAAGATACAAATAAAATATAAAGGATTATTCATATACTCGTATATGGCAACCCTAATTTCAACAACTGTTTATGTTTTTTGAGCTTATACCACAGATATTCAGGATGTCAAGCTATGTGCTTGTGAAATGTCGGCAAATTTTTATTAGAATTATGCACACGATAAAAGTTGCATAATCAAATTTACCCTCGTCAATAATTAATAATTGCAATTAAAGTCCTTGTGGTTCGTTCACTCAATATCGTTATATTCGCCGGTACGCACACGGGTTATTATACCTGTTGGTGATACTGAATAAACACGTGGGATAATAGAAGAGGCAAAGAGTGAATATACTTTATTATCTGCTTGAGCCGACCATGGCATTGTGAGACCGTTCTCCGCCCAGAAAGCAGTAATCGTTGGAGATTTTTCGGCACGGGAAATGCAGATATATGTTATTTTTTTGCCAGCAGCCTTCGACTCTTGCCACTCTTCCTCAAGTTTTGGTAAGTGTCTGCGGCAATCGGGACATGAGGTGTTGAAGAAAATAATTTCTGCTGGAAATCCTGCGAGAGTTTTATCAGACACTGTAGAGCCATCATTCATTATCACTTCAAAGGGGGGGAGGGTATCACCGACATTGAGTGAGAAAATAGGTTCATCTGCAGTGCAACCACTGCAAATGATTAGGACTGCTCCACATAAGAGGGTTGCTATGTTGTAGCGAAATTTCATTTCTTTGTAGGTCGTTTTATTCGGCCTCTTACAAAGACTTTTACGAGTTTGTTTGTGGCATTGGAGCGTATACGTACCATTTTAACGAATTCTCCCGGAGGGTAGTCCCGACCATCAAATTTTACTGTTATTACAGCAGAGTCTCCTGGCGCTATGGGTGTCTTGGGATATCCTGCTGCGGTGCAACTGCAGTCGGTGGTGACGCTTGTGAGCGCGAGTGGTGCTGATCCTGTATTACGAAGCGTTATTGATCCACTGTGAATTGAGTCTGAATCAACCAGACCAAGATCTATTGTCCTTGATGTAGGAAGCTCTACGCGAGCTTCTTCTGTAGGAGTATGAGGGGTAGAGAGCAGCACTACCAACGGTATGAGAATTTTTAAAAACATGGCAATACTCAACGTTTAACCAATATTTTTGTGCGTAGAGGCTCTACTCCTGCGTTGCGGGCTTCAAGAATATATATGCCTTGTTCAAGAGTCAACTTAGCTGAATTGTTCGCAGTTGAATGATTAGCTATGACTCTTCCGGTCATGTCGTAAACTGCTATGTCAAGACCATGTCCGTTGTCGGGTGCACACACAGTAATATTGTTGTCTTCAATAGTTACTTTTATAGCG
>CAJTUG010000002.1:36798-51916 GCA_910579605.1 uncultured Muribaculaceae bacterium
AGTACATCGTCGGCTGCCGCTACGATGTATAGTCGCGATGTTGCAGTTCCTGTTATTTCATACTCCATCCCATCATATAGCGGCATGGTTTCACCAGTAAGAACATCTACAAGCATTGCATTGGTGTATGCTTGTGTATTCTCAAAATGGAGTACTGTAAGTTCTTCTGGTTTGGCTGCTACGCACAGTTCTGTTGTCGTAACCTCAGGAATAGAATTTACACTTGCCGCCATATTACCTGCGATTGTATATACTGATGTATTCTCAGTGCAATGAGAGTCAAGTATTAAAGCCACATCCTCAGTTTCATTATAGCTGTCCGAGGCCGAAGGGTCAAGCACAAGTATTGCTTGTGAAAGGGGCTTGTCATCACGCATGGCGGTTATCCTCATTGTTTGTGATGACGAGCGTGACATCGTGGACTCTCCCTTGTTTAGCTCCGGAGTACGCAAGAAATTTCCTTTGGCAGGATCATAGCTTACGATTTCAGTGGCTTCTGCATTGAAGGATAGGGTGAGTGAACTTACATCGTTCTTTGCTTCAACAAAGAAGCCTTGCATAGGAGCAAGCAATGAAGGTTCACTAAGAGTAGACTCAAAGCTACCTGTACCTGGGTTGTATATAGCACATGCTTGCCCCTCGCTGTTCATAACCCAATATTTTGGATTAATCACGTTGCTGTTGTCTGAAAGGAAGGAGGCCATATCAAGGTGTGCCATGAAAGGATTTCCTACGAGGAAATATCTGCCTGGCGCAGCTGAGCTTACTGTGGTTGTGACAATGCCATTGCTGCCGGAGTGAAGCTTATTTCCTACAGATCGGTCTATAGAGGTATTGTGGCCTGGTGCTTCTCCGTTATTGTCGTAGTAGAGGTATGAGTCGTCATCCTTTGGTAGGCGGAACATTACATGCTGTACTTTTTCTGATTCTTCAAGTTTGCTTATGTCAGCTTTTATTGAAAAACCTGTAGCAGGCGTGCCATATGGCTCGGCTACATCGTTGTATACATGACTCCATGTCGTGCGTACTGCAACATTGGTGCCTGTAGCGTTTCCGCCGAGTTCATAAACCATTGCCTTTGCCTTATTCCATGACCGTTGGTATACAGCTGGAGCAAAGCGGTTGTTGATATTTGTTGAGAAGGTTATTGGCTTGAAAAGTTCTGTGAGTTGGCGAGCGCCTGCTGTTGGCAAATACATGTCGCCTGCCACGACGCCAGTTAGGGGCGAAGAGAGTGTGTACCACATATGCGGTTCTATCTCAAAATCTACCCAAGCGCGATTGTGGTTAAGTAATGTTTGCCCCAATATAGAAGAGTTTGAGTGGAAATGAATTTCATCGCAAATGTTGGTATACCAAGGGCGGCAACCTATGCCTTCAGTGGTATTATGTGCTGCCATATCGTAGGCGATATCAGCAGTAGGCGAGCTTACTCCAATAGGCGCTGAGAGATCTTTGAGCCATAAGTAGTTTTTGCCGTCAACTGTCACGGGGGAAGTAACACCTTGGTAGAGGTGAGGTACAGATGCACCTGCAGGGATTATCACCTTGGTGAAATCCATGGGTACAAACGATTTTGAAGTAGCAGTAAGTTCTGTCCTATCGGTGACGAAACGATTTATTTCGCTATCGTTTTCAGAAGCTGTGTGGAGCAGGTCGGCCGTACTTACCCGACGCCAATTGTTGTCGTTGTTCCAGTTGGTACTGTCGGCAGCTCCAACCCAAGCCTGATATTCAGGTACAACTTTGATGGAAAATACATGTTGTCCATGGCAGTGGCGTGGTTCTCCTTCGCCGTCTCCACCCGTTGGGAGTGAAGGAACACCGTTTTCTCGGAATGAGAAACGCATTCGGTAGTAGTGACCTTCTTTAAAGGTGAAATCCTTGTCAAAAGCCATGCGAAGAACGTTTGCATTATCATTCGACGGGCGAGCCACAATCTCATTGATAGCACCTATGGCATAGAGTCCCGTGGTTATGCCATTTTCGGTCTCTACGTTAAGGTCAAGGTACTCAGGGTCATCGGTTTGCACAAGGTATAATGAATGGTCGTCGGGAATGCGTTCAAGTGCATCTACCCCCTCTGTTACCACAGATACCATTCGCACAGGTATTGATAAAAGTTTCTGAGCGTTGTCTGCATTGCCTTCTGGCACACTTACGCTATCAAGTTGTCGCAGGCCTATACGTAAGGGAACATCTTCAATCCACGAGGGATAATCAATAGGTAGTCCATGATTGAGCTCGGGAGAGTTATTGCGTACTGTGAGGCGTATTTCAGACGGTGTTGTACATACGGTCACGTCGTCGGAGTAAATGTCTATAGGAATTGCGACAGCATATATATGTGTGCTTTCCTCTCCAGGAGGTATTGTAACGGGGCGAAAGACATACGACGAACGGTAGAGCAGGAGTCGAGCAGGAGTCCCTGTATTGGTATCGGGTTCTGTAAGGGTCTTCAAGTATGTTCGTAAGAGTTCAGTATAGTCTCCTTTCGCAGGCATGTCCCAAGTTTCTGCTTCAGGGTATTCCATGCGGAAAATAGAAAGTACTGTATTGAGAGGCATGTTGCTTTTTGGTTCATATTGAGCAAGGAAACTCTCCATAGATCCGTCCCACCAATCCGTAATGGCATTAGGGGTTGCTTCTGAGAAAGAACCTGTATTATTGTCTTTACTTTGGATATCAATCTGCACAACCGGGGTCTGATTCTGGCACACAGTTATATTGTCGAGGTTTGGCACGATGATACCGTCTATTTTTATCACGCCGGAAGCATGGATGCGGAATGTGCTGCTCTTGGCGCATTTTGAGCTGATGTCAAACATAGCGGCATCAGGTTTGATTTCCTCTCCATCCACACGCTCGTTGACATATAGAGCTACTATGTATTCCTTGCCTGTTACGAGATCTTTGTCGCGAGGGTTTGTATTGATAACGAGGTAACGGTCACCCTCTATTATAGCACGGAAAGCTTCGTCGGATACCTCCGAATTACCTTCTGTAAATAAAGTGTTGCTTTGGTAGTGGGTGTTGAATGTGAGGTGCCCGAAAGTTTGGTCATTGCCACCTCCGGCCATGTATTCATATTTGACTACAGCTGCATTATAAGCCTCTGTACCTGTCATGCCGCTGGCGATGCTTTTGTCATATTTATCTTTGTCGACAAAGGTATAGTAGCAGTCGACAACAGCACCTGTTGATTCTGTAGAAGCTTCGTTGGCGCCAAGTGTTGCGAGCATCACATCAAAAGGCGTTTGAATCTGAACATCTGTACCATGCTCGCCGCGGCAAAGTGGGGTAGTCTGTTGTGCATAGACACGAGGTTTAGCGGCATACACACGGATATCGTCTATAGCATAATCTGCTCCTGCCGAGCTAAGACAGTTGTTCTCAAGCACAATCTTGTAGGAATGGATTTCTTCATTAGTGAGGCCGAGCTGACTGAGGTTAGGCGTGAACTGGTAAAATACGTGATGCCAATTACCCACAGTTGGTACATAGCCTGTCACAAAGCTGTGTAGAGTTACTTCAGAACCATCATTCTTCACCACATTAAAATTGAATATAATGTTCTGAACCTCGACGTTGCTTGAGAATTCGCATAGCCATGCAGAAACGAAAAGCGTAGATCCCGGGCATAAATCCTTGATGTCTATTTTATCCGTTACGCCAGGGTCGGAAGCCGCATTGGCATAGTAAAAGAATCCTCGTTCGGCACCTTCCGTATCATAGAACAAACGATCAAAACGGCCGGTACCTTTCCCAAAATTCTCTGATGCAGGAGCTGTTTCAGCCGACGATTTATATGGTGTAACCACCGAGTGGTCTGCAATCATGTACATACTGAAATCGTGTGGCGTATCATAGCCATAGCCATATTGTGAGTTTTCACACGTAACAGGCCATTTGTATTTGCGTGACATGCCAGTGCCATTTGGGATATTAGGACCATCAAAGATATAGTTGCTACGGTCTTGACGATTGTCAAGCATGCGGAATTCATCAAAATTTACTACAGCTATAGGATTGCCATATAATTCATTAAGCTTTGCAGGACGTGTGTGTGCGTATTTATCTGTATGCATCTCAGCTTCCGAAGTCATAACCGCACCATTTTCGTCAACGAAATTAACGATATATTCTGCAAGAATCAACTCTTTATCTGAACCGTAAATCTTAAGTTCTTTGCCGCCCTCATCGCAGCCAACGAGATGCACTGTGAATCGGCCGTTTGCATCTTTCGCATCGCATTTCATCATGCGTGCGTATTCCTTTTCAAGGTCATACATGTCGGGTAAATCGCCGTAGGGGAGTTTACGCGCACCGGGACGTTTGTAGTTGGCTATCTGATAGAAGATACCTGAGCGGTCTGCTCCAGTGCGATCCGTTACTTTGATTTTGCTCTTGCGTACACGACGGATAACTCCTTGAGGATCTTTGTAGAACATTGTTGTACGCGTGGCTTGATCCACTGGTTGAGGATGCTCAAAACGTACTTGAAAGTCAACTCCGGCTCTGGCGCGGATAGTGCGGCGATTTTCTGAAATATATTTGCTGTTATTTTCTACAGAGCCAGAAATTGTCTCTGCAAGCTTCTCAGCATTTATTACAGTGAAAATATGGCGATAAACGAGTACAGGTTCATTGATAGTCTTTGTTTTATGGTCAATGTTACGGTACAAGTCGCATTTTTGACTGAAATCGGCTGCGATATATTCTGTATCAAAAGTGTCATCAGCAGGACAGTAGAATGTAGCAAATGTACCTCTATTACGACTTGAAACATTTGATGGGCTTGATAACGAGGGTAGTACATAGCCCCAACCTCCCGTAATCCAGTTTGATGAACCGCCAAGAGCATCTATAAGGCGACTATCTGTTATATCGTAGGGTAGTTTTGCTCGTCCATTACCTTCGTTGTTGTCATAGCAGCTTCCGAAGAAGCATGTGGCTCCACGGTTGAAGGCTTTTGCTTGCGACTCAATACCGCTCACAGAAGCTACATTATACACATTATATAACGTGGTGTGGTTTCCAGACCATCCGCAAATGGCTGCGCTCTCCCAACCACCACTTACCGACCCAAGTACGGCACAATTGTAGATCATCACCTGAAATTGTGATGTCCATCGGACATTGCAACCCAACAAGCCTCCGGCATTAGCTTCTTCTGCTTTTATGGTTGCATGAGTGGAAACATTGTGGATCAAGAGAGTCCCCGTGGTGTTTGACGCCATGTACTCGGGTGCATCGATTGCTCCAACGAGTCCTACATATCTCTTGCCAATAAATTTACAGCTGCTGTGTACGTTGAGATTGCGGATAGTAGCGGAGCCAACATGGCCAAACATGCCTACTTCGCCCCAGTCTGGCTTGTCAATAACAAGATTTGAAATCGCATAGCTTCCACCATCATACACTCCTCGGAATGGTTTGTCCGACGACCAACCAATAGGGAGGATATCGTTGCAACCGTTGAAATCAAGGTCGGCACATTGGCGTACAGTTAGTCTTGACTCGCCATTCTGAACACGTTCTATGAGGCGACGGTAGTCGTCTACTGTATAGATGTAAACATCATATTTCTCTGTTGATGCGTTGGTGAGCACATAGCTGCCGTAGAAGCCATATTTATTTGAACGCGCAACGCGTGAAGGATCGTGGAGGAAATCAAGAAAACGATTGTTACCGTCGGTAACATAGTCATACCAACGTATAAAGTTCTCCTCGTATTGCGTGGCTGTATTGATGTCGGAGTATGGATATAATGTCGTGACTTGTCCCGGGATTGCATATACAGTGTGCTCAGTAACGTGAGTGCGCTGTCTGTCTCCAAGTTTCACGCGTCCCCAAGGTGCAGTCTCTTTATTGATGTATGTGAAATCCGGCATTTCTATGCCCTGCTCCGATAGTTCATCGGCATCGGCCCATTTCCCATCTATCCATTTGCTCCAATCGCACCAGTTGCGCAAATTTTTGTTTTCGTGATTAATATTATCTAAGATACCATGGGTATGCTTGAACTCGTAGTCGGCATAGTTGTCGTTATAGTCAAAAATGGTATGGTGGTCGTCTGCCATCATGAGTGCGGGTTCGGCTTTGATGCGGCTGAGGTCAACGTCGGATTTATATACTTGAAACTCTGCAAGAATTAATAGCGGATAGCCGCCTGGGTTATGACCGTCGCTATTTTCTGTGCATGTAAATTTCAGCCATGTATATCCAGAAGGCACATTGAATTTGCCTGAGTAGTTTTCCTCTCCAGGGCTCATGGCTGTTCCGGAAAATGGCACATTGACAGTTGTAATATCAACCCAATCAACTCCATTGAAACTGCCCGACACCATAAATTGCTTAGGGTGACCGTTATTGCTACCCGAGCGAGCTTGAGTATAAATATATAGGTTGTCGTCAGACTTAGTAGGCTCATTAAGATGTATTTCGATAAAAGTGGGGGCTTTCATCGTTTCAACATCTTTAGAGAGGGCTTCAGATTGAACTCCATAAGTATAGTTACTATGGAATACGGTATATGGATCACCATCAATTAGACGACCGCCGAAAAGACCGTTAACACCCTGATTTTGTTCAAGATTGTTGACTCTTATTCGGTTGTAGTCTGTGATTAGGGGTATAGCTTTATTAGCAGCTGCAGTGGCATTTATACTATTTGCCAATGCGAGTGCTATTAGTAAAAATGTGAAAATAGAGTATGTCAGACGGTGTTTCATTTCCTATCCTCCCGAATGATATATACGGTTCGAGTGTAAGAGAGTTGTGAACCCTTGGCTGCTACTGAGAGGGTTACGATGGCAGTACCGGTAGTAGTTCCGAGTTCTCCAATAATTTCGCCTGAGAGGGCGTCGTATGAGGGATCTTTGGTGAAAATTGGATCACCTGTTATATTAATAATTGCAATGTCGAGTTCCGAGGGTTGCATCCATGGAGTTGTGGCCGCTCCTTCGCGCATAAGTGGTGTTATGGCAAACAAACCCTCAGTTCCAAAACTGATATAGTAGTCTCCACCCTTTATCTCGTTTACTACGGCAGGGTATCCGCCGATAGGGGGGTAGAAGCGTACATCCATTTTCAACACATAGTCAGCAATGCGCACCGGTATAAGAATATAATCGTTTCTGTTTATATACGAAAGTTCCGGAGTAAGCATTGTAATGGTATCTCGTGCCGCAGAATTGGTCTCGCCGCTTCGGTGAGTGAGGTCAAGTGTCAGTACATAATGACCGGTTGGATGAAAGCGTTCTGCATTGGATTCAAGCATGTAGAATCTATGAGAGAAACCTCGCTCAGTGCCCGCAGTGAGATTTGTGTCCAGTGTTTGAGTCACTGTGATAGTATCAGCGTCGGGATGCAATGTTGGTGCAGATCCAAGACTGTTATAGTCTGGAAACATCATCACGTTACCTGTCCCTATAGGATGAATACTGAGTGAATGTAGAGTGATGTCGGATTGACTGGCGTTGGAGTATAAAAGCTCCATTTTTGCCACAAGGCGTACCACCTCAACTGCGAATGGCTGAGTTATCTGACCGGTAACATTAACTGTCTGCATGCCTGTCATTGGTATGAGCCTGTCTGTGCCCCATTTTGTCACGTCATCAGTCCAAGCATACGAAGCTATGTTGTCGGGAATAGTTTTACCCTCCACAAGATCAAGGTTTAGTTCTGATGGCTTTATGTTTGCAAATGAATACACTTTATAGGTGCCGGGATTTAGTTTGGTTGAGAACTCTTCCATATCTACAGGCTCTGTTTTTGTAGCGTCGCGTTCAATAGTGCGGCAAATCTTTCCAGATGCATCAGCAAACGCTATGAACCATGTGTTTATGAGTTCGTTGTCTGTAGCCGAAGGGTCGTTGGCCGCTTTTATGACAAAAGCTACACGAGAAGGCTTCGAAGGATCTTCATCTTCTTTTCCTGTACATGCGGTGAGAACGATAGCAATTATCGCAATTAATCTTATATAGAGGTGAGAAACTTTCATTTGGTCTTACATGAGTATTTCGGACTGTGGTCGGAAATTCCAACGGCGCACAAAAATTCTGCTTTCAATATTGTGTGGTTCTGTGAGTTCTGGAGTAGGATGCCCTGGCCCTGTGAAGGAGAAAGCCGCACGGTAAATATTGTTGCGGACAATGGCACATAGTTCGCCCGCATGTCGCAACCATAAATTATAATAGCATATTCCTCCAGGGAAATATTCTATTGTAGCTAAGAGCTCAGGGTGTTGTTTCTGGTATTCAATGGCTGCAGTTTCGCTTGCAAAATATATACAATTATCTTCACCCATCTCTTGTTCTGTTGGTCGTAGTAGCCAAAAAGTGCTGCCGTCAATATCTCCTTGAAAAAAGTCGGAGAGATCCGCGTCGCGATATATTTTAGCCGGCCGGTAAATGGCGCGCAAAGCCAAGCCGCTTATAAAGCGAGAGTCTTGAGCTTCCGGTAGTTGGGTGTTCTCGTTTGCGTATCCAATAATGCGGTATTGGGTATAACCATCGATGGGTTGTGGAATCGTTATATCTGTCGCCCGTGCTATAGCAATGCCTTCATCGACAATAGTTGATGGATTGCTGCGGATGTAGGCCGCTTCCGATTTGCCAAACCATTTGGTTATAGAGCTGGGGGCAGTATCTTCTCCCATGGCAAAAGTGGAGGGGGTCACAATATAATTTGCGGCGTTACCTGCAGCATCGGTGGTTTCGTCGGCACAAACAAGCAAATCAAGGTTAGTAGTGCTCATGGTGAGATGCTTGAGTGTGTAAGAAGGCTCTTTCATTAGATTGACAGGCAATATGTGTGTAATAATCAGCTTGGAGTTTTGAGCTGATTTCACGTGATAGTAAAGCCCCGAAGTGCAAGGCATATCAGGTGAGCCATACATGATGTCTATACGTGCAGCCGCACGTTCTATTGCTACTGATGTGGCAAAATTAGGATTTTTAGCTGTCCCATTACCGTTATGCAGTACACGTATATGTCCGTCATTGTCGGAAGGACGTTTAGCACCATTGTAGGCCGAAGCCATTAAGAATCCTTTTGTCTCTGCTATATTGGCAGCCGGAGTCCACGCATTGATAGCTGGACGAGTACGGAGTTCTCCGAGGGTATTTATTTCGTCGGTAATATCTCCGGCATTGGCGACAACTACAGCGCGGTGTTTGCTTGATGGATTATAGTTACCCAAGGGTAATGTGCACACTAATATGCCGTTTTCTTCAGTCATATTAAGCCTTGTAGCATAGGATTTTGCTAAAAGTGGAGTTGCTGCGTCGGAGTCGAGTCCTGCGCCATTATCTTCGTAGATAAATATGGCGATATTGTCTATGTCGTTTTCCTTGTTTACCCCGTCCTCGCGGCCGTCGCCGTCCTCACCGGCAGCCGGACCCACACGCGATTGGCTGTGGCCTGCTACCGAAAGAGCCAATCGCAAGTAGCTGGTGCTTGTACCTGGTGCGGGCACAGGGTCCTCGTTGCGCTCGGAGCAGCTCCACGCAATAAGGCAAATCAGTGCAGGTATGGCAAATCGGATAAACTTCATGAATTTTTTATAGGAAAATTGTTGAGAGAGGATCGAATGCTGCTGTTATAGTTCTTCGTTTTGCACACGTAATGACCAACTTAGCGTATTGATTACAATATCGCAATACGCCCATGTGTCGCCGCGAAGCAAGAAATTAAGGTGATAATCATATTCGCGGTCAAGGTACTCTTGAGCGCTGTAATTATAGATTTCATAGGCAGTGCGACCTTGAGCAAGGATGTATGGCAAGTTTATACGCGCTACAGTTTTACCTGTGTTTCGGTTGCGTACTTCAAGAATGCCGCAGTCTTCAGGGTCGGCTTTGTGCATTGTACGGTTGAACATTAAGTTGTAATGGGCAGTACGCTGTATGGTGTAGTCGCCTTCGGCACGGCTTGTACCGTAATCTTCTATTTCAATACCATTGCCATCAAAACGAGTGGTCCATGATGCGTATGGGGTATAGAGAAGGCTTTTACCGGGTACTATTTCATTATCGTGAGCCACAGTGGCGTTATTATCGACGAGCTTTACCTCATAGTCGGAATGATGTACCGATTCAGGAAGCTCGATTTGTCGCAAAGTAATGTTGAGATGCTTGGTATCGCGTATTAACGATACTGTAGCATAGGTGGCACGGTCGTTTATGACGGTCACATACTGATCTTCCATGGGATATATGGAGTAGGGGGCCGATGTGCGATGCAAATCGGGAGCTATTGAGCCGTCGCATGGCTCGTAGGACATAACTTTAAGTGTATGCCAAAGGGTATCAAGAGGTGCCGACATGTGGTCGACTGAATGGTGACCGGTTGTAGCGTCGGGTTTTTCGCTATGGTCAAGGGTTATGTTGAGAGAGTTCCCGTCGGAAACATTGTTTCGGCGGTATTTTGCGCCATTGGTAGATAGAGCTTCGTCCCAGTCTTTTTGCATGGCTACGGCTTGAAGACGATAACGTCCCTCTGGAAGTTCTGAGGGGTTGAAATGCATGGCGTAACCGTAAGCAGCCAGCGGAGTGGAGCTTGTCGTGTTTGATACGGAACGCTCTGCCACTTTCTTGCCGTCCTCATCGTATATATACAGGGTTACATGCCCTACATGATCTTTAAACATGTCGGCTCGCTGCGTATTGTAATCGTAGACAAAACGTACATAGAGCCCGGTTGGACAATCGGTGATATCATCCTCGATCATTGTGCAGGCACTACCGCCAAAGAGTGGAAGCAGAGCAAGAACTATATAGAGTTTATGTAGAAAACGGTTCATTGGTGGCTTTTGTGGATAGAGGAGGGAGAGCTGCAGGCCTGTGTTGGCCTGCAACTCTCTTTTAGAGTGTGTGTTTTTAGAATTCGTGTTTCTGAGTGCGGAGAGCCCATGAAAGGATATTTACCTTGAAGGCAATCCATTGTTCGGTTTCTTTTTCGTCGTCAGGAGTCTTGTCTTTAGATACATCAAGGCTACCGGGAGCGGGTTTGCCGAGGTGCTTGAAGCCGCTAATGGTTACGTCATACCAGTTGTTGCGAACCATGCCATAACGGCCGAGCCACTTGTTGTCTGCATCTTCACCAGGATATGCCTCAGATGTAGTGGGCGTATTTGCTGTTTCAAGTAATGCGGGGTTCCAAGGAGCAAGATCATTGGGGTCGGAAAAGTCTGAGCCGGCAAAATGTTTGAAGCGGAGGGCATAGTAGTTAATACCGTTTTCGTATTCTTCAATGCGGTAGTAACCGTTGGTGATTTCTATGAGAGAAGCTTCCTGCTCAGCTGTCCATACTGGAGCTGTTTCAAAAGCAGCATTGTTTTTGAACTTAATTTCAGTAACTTTGCGGTAGCCGTCGTTATCGTCGCGAGCAAAGTTAATAGTGAGGTAGTCTTTATAGTTGGTCTCATTTAGAGATACAGAAGATCCTTCGGGGAGGGCTTCTTTGATAGCGGCCTTGATGCCATCATTGTTGAGGATGAAAGCCAATGAGAAGCTTTCTGCGTCGGCTGCAGAGGTATATAGTTCGTCTTCAACACCGTTAACTGTATAGAAGGTTTTGCCTTCTCCGTTGTTGTCGATGCTGTAAGCTACCTTGATAATTGCGCGGGTTGTATGGCGTTTATCTTGAGCTGCAGTGGTGAAAGTGTTCTCGTGGCAGTAGAGAGGAGTCGACTTAGCAGAAGCAGTACCGGCAGCAATGAATGCGTCGTCGCTGAAGCTGGTTGCTGTGGCCAAAGTTTCACCTTCGGGGAGTACATCGTAGTGGGGGTCAACACACCAATACGTGCGGAAGAGATTCACCTTAGGTTGAATAGATGTAGTACCCATAACAGTCGTACCTGCAAAGCGGTGGCCGCGGTCACCGTTGGCAAATCCCATGTAGCTTCCATCGCCCATGTTGCGAACGATATAAGAAGTAGGTTCTGTGTTGTCAAGGAGCCAAGATGCATTGCCAATGATAGAGAGTTTTTTCTTGTCTGCACCGATAACTGCTTCAGTAGCTTCGTTGCTAAGGGTAGCTTTTGCAACAGCACGTTCAACAAAGATTGAGCCGGCAGGAGCTGCTTTAGCTTCTTCTTCGGTAGCTTTAAGACTGTTGTTGAGAGATACGAGAGTTGTTACATTTTCAATGGCGGGAGTGCCCACAGTGCCACCTGCTACAGTTGAGAGAGGTGCATTGGTCATGAAGAAATCATCTTTTGCGCCATTGTAAAATGCACGTTTGCTTGTTTTTGCAAGGAGTTGTGCAAAAGTACCTGCGAAAGGTTCTGTGTCTGTGCCTGTAGCTTCAGTGTAGATGTTAAGACTACCGTCGGCTGCAATTGTCTGTACGACACCGGTATAGTTGAGCATTACGAGACCGAAGAGGTTATCGGTTGCTTCAACCTTGTCTATTTTGACTGCGGTGAGGTAAGAGGTGGTGATGTTGTCGTTGTCAACACCCTCAATACGAGTAGGAAGATTGAGAGGATATGCAGCCTTGAAAACAGCGCTTTGTTCATTGGCACCAGTAAAGAGGATGAGAGCACCGCTGTTTACCTGATATTCTTTGGGGTCGCCATCGTTGAAATCGTCGTTAGCGGCGCGAGAAGATGCAGGGGTGGTAGGCAGATTGATGGTAATGGCTACATAGCCATCGCCTTGCATAGCTTCGTTTCCAGGACCATTGATAGGCTCATCGCTTGAGCATGCGGCAAACATGCCGGCTGCGAGAGTGGCGAGGAGAAACTTTTCTAATTTCATAAAATGTAATTAATTAAGTGATTATAATTAGTTTAATTTGATTTTATTATTCTATGGGAATCTCTATTAGAGCTTTGTTCCTTGCGGCTTCAGGAAGAGGTGCGGCAGCGTCGAAATGTTCGACAGCAGCCTTGAAATCTCCTCTGTGAGTGGCTATAATACCACGAGCGTTCTCTGCTTCAGGGCTATTGCCTGCCTTTTCAAGGAGTTTTGATGCACTGTCGTAATCACCATTGCCAATGGCAGTGACAGCTGCGTTGAGGTTGGCAACAGGGTCGTTGGGATAGTGAGAGAGAGCTGTAGCTATGGTACGGTTAAAATCGTCAGAACCCTCTGGGTATAGACGTGCCACGCGAAACATTTGGTTAAGTGACATAAGTTCTGGCGTGGTTTTTATAATTTCAGCCAGTTGTGGGTCGCTCATCGGTTTAAGTCGTGTGCTTATTGCGAACTTGGTACAACGCAATTTGGGGAACCACTTAGGAAGGATCGTACTGCGATAGAGTTTGGCAAAACGTGGGTCGGTCTTAAGTGTGCGCTCTTTTGCGTCGTAGTCGGAAGGACCATAGGCCGGCTCATCAATGAGTGCAAGAAGATCTGCGCGCTGCTGTTCGCTGATATCGGTGGCGTCAAGTACCTGTGTGCGGAATTCAGTCCAATTTTCTGGTACTGAGCTATATGTACAACGGTCTGCCGGTAGTTTGAATTTATCTCCTATATATTCAGCCAATGCTCGCGAACGATTGGTCGCAAGAAACTCATTGTGTAGGTACGGAGACTCTGGAGATGCGTAACCGCATATATCAATACGCGCTATCTCAACATTTGGATTGGTTGTGGCATAGCGGATTGAGTCTTCTATGATAGATAGTTGTTCGCGGTTGTCTATGCGCTGTCCGTTGCGACATGTATATGGTTCGGGATGTAGCTCGGTGCGGTTGACCTCAAATTGTACGCGTGCTTGTCCCTCGTGAATCGTGATAGGCAATTCTGTGACCGCCGGTGTTATGTGTACAGGTAGCATTTGTGGCGCCGGATTGAGGTTGAGAGGTATGGGTTTCCCCAAATCGCGACCTGCGAGTCTTCCACAGCCACAAGTGTCGGCAAGAAGACGGAGCGAGGTACCGGGAGCATACATCCAGGCCCGCAAAGGAGTGTCGGTGGTATATGCTACTTGTTGGGTTTGCCCATTGTGTCGGCGCACTTCTTTGAGAATATCGTAACGAGCGAGTACTTCAGAGGGCAGTGTCCCACGTTCATAGGCATAGTGCATGTTACGGCCATTAATGAGCACAGAGGGTAGCTCAACGCTTTCGCCGCGAGTTCCTTCTATAACAGGTGTGACAAAAAGTTGGCGGTTCCCACTCATCTCGAGAGAGTCGAGCACGATGTCAACCGACACGTGGAACTTGCTCCCGGCGCGGTCGAAACTTAGGTTTTCGTAGAGAAGCTTTCCGCCGTCTTTGGCGGCAAATGCTGTGAACGACACAAGTGTCAACAGCAAAAGTGTATGGCGCATCATTTGGTAAGCGTATAAAAATGAGTTCCGGTTGTGATTTAGAAGAGATAGAGAATGGATATGCCAAGTTTGGTAATGCCAAAGTAGTTTGTGCCTCCAGAGGCTATTTTGCCTCCGCATTCGCCACATGCATATTTATCGTACCACGCGTGAGCGTAGCCAATGCCCGCTTCGGCCTCAAGATTCCAATGTTTCCCTAAAATCCATTGGTAGCCATAAGTGAATCCGGCGCCGGCAAAACCACCTTGATACCGGTGGTCGCGAACACCGCTTCTGAGATTGTCGCCTCCGAAGAAGAATCCGGGAATCGGAAGGTCAACGTTAGCAGCATTGAATTGGCCTCCCATTGCGTGGACTCCAAAGAAATGGCCGTTGAAACTGCTGCAAGTCCACCAACGGTATTCAGGCATAACGACCCAATGCTTGGCCTTGCGGTCGCCGTGGCTGTCGGAGTGGAATGTCCACGCATTTAAGCCATATACAAGGTTTATGGTAGAACGGCTTCCTAAACCAATTTCGGCACCTATATTAGGAGTCGTAGTGGCATCGTATAGTAGGTTTGTCTTAATTGCGACCTGTGCGGAAACCCACACACCGACTATAAGTGAGATTATGACAAAAAGCAAGCGTTTCATTGCTGAGAAATGAGTTATGATATAGGCTTGTGTCTCGTAGATAGCAAGACTTTTACGGTTTGTATGCAGATTGGCAAAATTAAAACTGATGTAAATATTATCTTTGCAAAATGTTTTTCCTTGAAGCCAAAATCTGGTAGTGTTATATTTGGGAATGCAAAGTTAGGAAATATGGGTCAGATTTACCCCCCCCCCCC
>CAJTUG010000002.1:51936-59859 GCA_910579605.1 uncultured Muribaculaceae bacterium
TTAAGAATACATTGATTGGTATGATAATTAACAATCATTTTCAATTTGCAGCTCATTTTTTATCCATTGATTCTCTTCCGCGCTAAATTTTTAAAAGGAGAGGATGAAACATATAGCGATTCATCCTTTCTTTCTGCAACCGGTTGGTTTAAATTTGACATAGTGATGCTGGTGGCAATTTCCCACATGACCATAATACTATTGACTTTTTTTAAAACTACATCAAATTTGCAATTGAGAGTGCAATTTTTATTTGGTGGTATCAAGTATTTTATATAGCTTTGCGATTGGATAGGGGCAACTCTTCCGTCCAGATACAGTGAAATATAAGAAGCGTTATGTTCATCTTGAAATCGTGAATATAGAGAATCTCTTAAAATAGTTATTCCTAACATCTCCGACTATAATGTGGCATTGCAGTTCCACGCTTTGAGATATTAAAAACACCAATGGCAACTGTGGTTTAATATGTAGAAACATGAAAAAAATAATTTTGCTTATGGCAACTTTGGCTATGGCCGCAGGAGTCCATGGGCAGAGATTAGTCAAAGAAATGGATGGAGCAAATACTCGTTTTATCCCAGGTGCATACATGAAAAATGGCGAGGCAGCTATCTACTTCTCGAGCGATGAATATGGCTATCGCGATGAAACGACAAAATATGAGGCAAAGATATTCGATTTCGAACTGAATCTGTTAAAATCTTTTCCTTTTGAGAATCTTCAACCATTCACCGTTACAGAATATAGAGAAACCAGAGGAAGGAAGGAAATTACCCGTGTTATTGATGAATTCCGTGGATACTTTTTTCCAGGAGTATCGACTGAAAACATGGAACAACGCAAAGAATCCTTCCTGCAATGGTTCTATGAACAGAATCGTTATCTTGATCCGACTCTGACAATGGAAGGGCTTAAAGCTAATTGCCATATTGAGGGAACGACGATATTGGTTAATATTCCCGTCGGAGAGTTTGATTTTATTCAGTTCTCTGATTATATAAAAACACGCGAACTATATTTGAATGCCGAGGATAAATGGGGTTTTGAATTGACCTATGCTACAACTGTGCCGGTGTGCGATGGTGTATGGGCTAAAGTAACTTGGTATGATGTCCCTGTCAGCAATTTCTGTACGCCGAGATGTAATGACGTCGCTAATCTCAATCATTGGAACGGTGGTGTATATTTACCATTTTCTCAGACTTTTTTCAATGATGATGAGAAATTTGAATATGTACGTCTTATCGCTGATATTGCCGAGGGTGGAACTCCGGGCGCGTTTTTTAACGTTGAAAATTCAGACAGCAACAGTAACCCATTGCAATACCTTTTTGGCATAACCGAAAATGACCGAGATGGCGATGGAGTAGAAGATTTCCGTCAAACGTATTATGGTTTGCATTGCACTGGGCTTGAAGTTGTGTCGGAAGACGGGAATGCCATATATTCATTCCCTCTGCCAAATAATTGCGAAGGAAATGCTACAATTGAATTCTATAAATCAGACAATCATATTCTTGCACAAGTAGAATTTAACTGGTATGACGAAAGCAGCAATTATAAACATACGACTCGCTTCTATCGACTGGACAAAACCTCCGGGACTGTTAATGTGATAAGAGATGAAACACATTTGGCAGCCTATCCCAATCCTGCCTTATTGGGCACACCGATCAGATTGGATTTGTCTGCTTCAAACACCAATCGGACACTTTCCATATTTTCGCTTGGTGGGGAAAGTTTATATGAACAAAACATACCAGCCGGAGTAACTGAAACATATATCCCGACACATGGTTTGTCGCAAGGAATGTATTTGTTTTCTGTTTATGAACGAGGTCAAAAGATAAGTACCAGTAAGATTATAATAAAATAATTGTTGGGTATAAATACAGTTTATAGGGATATGCTAAAGGAAGCCTTTTAGCTCTTCATAGACTCTGTGTTCCATTTCAGCTCCGAATTTTAGAGAGTGCGAATAGATTTGGATATTGATTTCTTTAATTTCATGAGTCTGATTGCTTTTGGGTTCTAAATCATGTGTTTTGGCTAACTGATTTTGCCTGATCAAAAAATAATTAATATTTTTGCATATGGATAGAATATTATCTATCCATATATTTTTCATACATAAGTAACGTTTAACTATAAAAACAATAAATATGACTTTTAAGAAATTGTTATTTGCATCAACGGCTGTATTGGTTCTTTTCAGTTGTTCATCAAATCAAAAAAATAACGACTCAAATACAATATCTGGTGATGTTGAGAAAACACAAGTTCTTGATACGGTCGGTTTGCAAGGAGAATGGAAACTTGACTCATATCGTTTAGATTGTGAATCAATGGTTTTTGATTCATCTTCAACCTATAAAATGTCTATAAATGAGCTTGATAATACATTTAGTGTAACTACAGATTGTAATTCGATTATTGGAAATTTTGGAATTACAAACGATACAATAAAATTTAATGCTCTTGCTGTAACAGAAAAAGCTTGCGATAAAATGACAGTTGAGGAAAATATGTTGCGTCTGTTGAATGACACCACCTCGTTTGCCATTTGTTGTGGTGACACTATTTTTTATACTGCGCCCTACATTGGAAATGCAGTTTTTGTTAAATTGGAAAAACAGATTAATTCTGATAATGAGTAAAGAAATTCTTTATATACTCTTACCGGATTTTGCGGAGCACGAAATGGTCTATCTTGCTCAAGCTATATCTTCCGACGAATATGCCCTTAAAAGTAATCCAAAATATATCAACAAGATTGTAGCTCCTACAATGGAGCCGGTGAAATCAATAGGCGGTTTCCGTTTGTTGCCAGATTACTCTTTAGACAATATGCCCGAAGATTATGCCGCATTAGTACTGATTGGCGGTTTTGGTTGGCTAACTCCTGCTGCCGACAAGCTTATTCCGGTAGTGGCTAAAGCTATTTCCAGTGGTAAGATTGTAGGTGCAATATGCAATGCCGCTTCTTTTTTGGCAAAGAATGGATTTTTGAACAATATTTCTCACACTGGTAATGGGCTTGAGCAGTTGAAGCAGTGGGGCGGAGTAGGGTATGCAAATTCTCAAGGATACAAGAACTTGCAAGCTGTCACCGACAATAATATTGTTACAGCCAATGGTTCAGCTTCGCTTGAGTTTGCTAAAGAATTGCTATTGCTTCTTGACAATGACACACCCCAACGTATTGAAATGTTTTATCAATTTAATAAGCAGGGATTTTGTGCATTATTTTCAGGAGATAAATAAAAATAAGAGCAAAATAATTATATGTTTATAGCAATTGTCAAATATAAAAAATCTTTAAGTGAGGTTGACAAATATCTTCAAGCTCACCGCGATTATCTTTCTGCAAATTATGAGAAAGGTTATCTTATAGCTTCAGGTCCTCAGAATCCTCGGGCAGGAGGTGTAATAATGATAAAAGCAATTAACAAAGAGTTTGTAGATAAATTTATCTCGCAAGATCCTTTCTTTATTAATGATATTGCCGAATATCAGATTGTTGAATTTACTCCAACAATGTTCTTTTCCGACGAATTGAAAGATATTCTAAATACATGATTGAAGCAAGTGCTTTAGAATCCGTATTATTGGGTATGGCCGATGAACGCCATGCACAATGTTTATTAAGGTTTTTCAAGACCGGCCCTGGAGAATATGGCGAAGGAGATGTCTTTATAGGTCTCCGTAACCCTCAGGTCAGGATGGTGGTCAAAGATGCGTGGAAAGATACTCCTCTTTCTGAAGCTGAGAAACTTGCAATGTCGCCAATCCATGAAATCCGTCTGTGCGGTCTGTTAATAATGGTAGAGCAATATCTAAGAGCACTGAAACATAAGGATAAAGCTATCATGAATCAGATTTTTGAATCGTATGTAGCTCTTCATCCTTATGTCAACAATTGGGACTTGGTAGATTTGTCTGCAATAAAGATAGTAGGTAATCATGAAATTCAAAATCCAGAGATTTCTCTTATGGATGATTGGATTAAGCCTATACAGCATACGCTTTGGCAGCAGAGGATTGCAATGGTTTCCACTTGGATGCTTATAAAAAACGGTCGTGTAGACGAGTGCTTCAGAAGGGCGAAATATTTATTATCAAGCCCCCATGATTTATTGCATAAGGCTGGAGGATGGATGCTTAGGGAAGCATGGAAAAGAGGTTTCCGTTCAGAATTACGCTTTTTCCTTGAAAATAATGTTAGAGACATGCCCTCTGTTATGTTGAGTTACGCATGCGAACAAATGACTGTCGCAGAGCGTCGAGCATGGCAACAAAAGAGAAAACCGGTGTTATAATGTTTTTTTTCTCAAGTAAATCATATCTTTAAGTATTACACCTTCTTCTATAATTGGATGATTGTAGTTGGTAGTGAAGAAATCCGGTATGCTGTGGGAGTAAGTGTATCCACAATTTAAATAAAAACGAAGAGTTGAAGGTGTTTCACCTGTTCCAAGCTGAAATGTCATACCAGTGAACAAAGTTTCTGAATATTCAAGCATTGAACGGCCAATTCCCCGGTGGCGATATTCAGGTAAAACCGCAAGGTTCTTGATTTCTACAAGTTGTTTGGTTTCTATTGTAATAGCACAACAGGCAACCGGTATATCATTAATGTAGCCTATAAATAGCCGACATCTATTGATATAATGATCTATCATATCTTCTTGCTCATCGCCGATGAGAAGAAGTTTGAGAAATCGTTTTTTGTCGGTTGTTATTTCTTGTATTTCAAGCATAGCAATACTTTATTTTTCTAAAAACAAAGGTAGGAAAAAAACGGTAAATAGTTGTAATACGGTTTGAAATCTTCCTAAACAGCAAGAATATTGCGTATAGTCAATATTTTCCATTGGAAAATTTGTAAATTGCAGGAATTTGTTTTATCTTTGCAATGTTTTCCAAGCGAAACTATTTACAACGAGAAATAATAATTGTATTATGAAATATGTAATTGTAGGAGGTGTTGCAGGAGGAGCTACCGCTGCAGCACGAATAAGAAGAATAGATGAAAAAGCCGAGATAGTGCTTTTTGAGAAAGGGAAGTATATTTCCTATGCCAATTGTGGTTTGCCATACTATATTGGAGGAGTTATTGAAGAGAGAGACAAACTTTTTGTCCAGACGCCTGAAGCATTTGGGCGTAGATTCAATATCGATGTAAGAATTATGTCGGAAGTCGTAAGTCTGAATCCTGCGGAAAAGACTGTGTTCGTTAAAACTAATGAAGGGAGCGAGTATGTAGAGTCATACGATAAATTACTCCTGTCCCCGGGAGCATCCCCGGTTTGTCCGCCGTTGCCAGGTATAGATTCCGAAGGTATATTTACTCTTAGGAATGTTGCTGATACAGATGCAATCAAAAAATTTATAAATGAGCATAAACCTAAAAACGCCGTGATTATAGGTGGAGGTTTTATTGGTCTTGAAATGGCAGAGAATTTGCACGATGCAGGTATCGAGGTTGCCGTTGTTGAAATGGCAGACCAAGTAATGGCGCCGATAGATTTCTCAATGGCGGCTTTTGTGCATGAACATCTTGAACAAAAAGGTGTACAACTTTATCTAAAAAAAGCGGTTACATCTTTTGAAAAAGGTATGCAAGGTCTGGAAATATCATTAAATACAGGAGAAATGATTGTTACAGACATGGTAATACTTTCAATAGGGGTGCGCCCTAACAATCAGCTTGCTTCGGAAGCAGGTTTGGCTTTAGGAGATACGAAAGGTATAAAAGTCAACGATTACTTGCAGACGTCCGACGAGAATATATATGCAGTTGGTGATGTGATAGAATTTAGCCATCCAATATCCGGTATGCCGTGGCTTAATTATCTTGCCGGTCCTGCTAACAGGCAGGCGCGTATTGTTGCTGATAATATGGTATTCGGTAACAGGCAGAGATATGAAGGAGCCATAGGCACATCTATAGCAAAGGTATTTGACCTCACGGTTGCGGCTACAGGTTTACCGGCAAAACGCCTCAAGCAATTGGGCATTGATTATCTATCATCGACTATTCATCCTAATTCTCATGCAGGTTATTATCCAGGAGCCTTGCCTATGACAATTAAGGTGACTTTTTCTCCTGACGACGGCAAATTGCTTGGCGCTCAGATTGTGGGCTATGATGGTGTAGATAAGCGTATAGATGAATTTGCACTCGTAATCAAACGAGGTGGTACGGTCTACGACCTTCAGGCAATTGAGCAAGCTTATGCTCCACCTTATTCTTCGGCTAAAGATCCGGTGGCAATTGCCGGATATGTCGCCGGGAATATACTGAGCGGTAAGATGTCGCCTCTTTATTGGCGCGAACTTCGTGATTTTGATCTTTCTAAAGCTGCTCTTATTGATGTCCGCACTCCCGATGAATTCTCAATTAGTGCTTTGGATGGAGCAATAAATATCCCTCTTGATGATATGCGAGACCGTCTGTCAGAAATCCCTTCCGACAAACCGGTGTTACTATACTGCGGAGTTGGACTGCGCGGTTACCTTGCTTCTAATATCCTTAAGCAAAACGGTTTTTCCGATGTTCGTAATCTTGTTGGTGGTCTTAAGCTATACAAGGTTGCTACAGCACATCTAAAGGCTCCTGAAGGGTTCGCAAGGACTGGATCTCACAAAAAAAATATTAACGAAAGCAACCTCCGTACAATAAAGGTAGATGCATGTGGAATTTCTTGTCCAGGTCCTATTCTTAAACTAAAGAGCAACATAGAATCTTTGTCTGATGGTGAGCAACTTGAAATAATTGCAACCGATCCGGGTTTCCCTCGCGATGCCCAGGCGTGGTGCGAAACTACAGGCAACCGTTTCATATCAGCTACGTCGCAAGGTGGAAAATTCTCTGTAATTGTTGCTAAAGGGATGGCAGGAGATATTATTACTGAAACAAGTAATGCCGACAAAGGGAAGACATTTATTCTTTTCAGCGATGACCTTGATAAGACACTTGCCACGTTTGTACTTGCAAATGGAGCTGCTGCTACAGGTAAAAAGGTGACGATTTTCTTTACATTCTGGGGTTTAAATGCTATTAAAAAAGAAGTGAAGCCAACTGTGAAAAAAGATATCTTCGGACGCATGTTTGGAATGATGCTTCCGTCAAGTTCTAAGAAACTAAAACTCTCAAAAATGAATATGGGAGGTATTGGCAGCAAGATGATGAGGCATGTTATGAAAGAAAAAAACGTAGACTCTCTTGAGTTGTTGCGGGAACAGGCAATACAAAACGGTGTTGAATTTATTGCTTGCCAAATGTCTATGGACGTCATGGGTATTACTCGGGAAGAGTTGCTTGACGAGGTGACAATAGGAGGCGTAGCAACATATATGAACAGAGCCGAGCAGGCAAATGTAAACCTCTTTATCTGACGGTTTTATGGAAAAGATTAAAACGATATGCATGATGAGGGAGCTAATCAAGGCAATGTCGCAACTTGAAGAACAATTGCAAATACTTTATGATTTATCTCCCAATGAGGCTATGGCTCTATGTTGCATTGCCCAAGATAATCCCACAGCTTCTTGTATTTCAGAAAATGTAGGTCTATCTCCTTCCAATACCTCCAAGGTGCTTCGGGTCTTGGAGCTCAAAAAGCTAATTGAGCGTTCAATGGGTGAAGAAGATCGCAGACAGATGCGTTTTAAATTAACCCATAGTGGACATTTGAAGTTGCAAGATATCAAGACAGGAGAAATAGAAATCCCTATCTTTGTCAGGCCTCTGTTTGACAAAGATATATAGCCTTAATTTTGACCTCACTCCAAAACTTTATTTGTCTAAGATTTTGGAGTGAGGTTTATCTTGATTTTGCAGACGTGGTTAAAAATCGCTTATGATTAACTCATTAGCATAGTCTACATGGCTATTGTCAAGCTTCGCGAGGTATA
>CAJTUG010000002.1:59869-80170 GCA_910579605.1 uncultured Muribaculaceae bacterium
TTTGTGTTGTAGACTCGTTCTCATGTCCAAGAGCATCGCTTATGGTGCTGATATCTATTTTCTTGAGCTTCGCTATTGAAGCCCATGTGTGGCGAGGTGTGTAGGTACTTATATTAGATTTCACTCCTGCCAATTCGGCAATCTTTTTAAGATTTTTATTGGCATATCTCAATGCGTTCTCATATTGAGTGCGCTCGTCTATACCGGGCTTGGTTATTAGTGGCAATAAATATGGCGAATCTTCATCTGATGGATACCAGTCTATAATCGTTTTTATTTTAGGATGCATTTTAAGGCTTATTGTTTGCCCTGTTTTCTTTCTCTGGTATATAATACGCCCTCCTGTAAGATCGGTTTTCTTGAGAAAAACTATGTCTACAAACGGCATACCCATGCAGTAAAAGCTCAGCATAAACATGTCGCGTGTGAATGAAAGACCTTTTGCATTTGCCAAGTCTACACTTTTTATGAGTGTAAGTTCAACCTCATTTATGGCACTCTTGCGAGTCCTCGCAATTCCTGTTGGAATGCCTGCAAAAGGTTTATTATCCTTAACCAACCCTTCAGAAACCATCATCCTGTATACAGCACGGAGATGGCGCAGATAGAAAGAGATTGTGTTGTCCATAAGACCTTTACTTGAAAGCCAACCATGGTATTTCATAATCAGCTCTGGATTTATATCCTCGGGCATGTGTTCAGTGCCAGATGAGAACTGTTGGAAACTCATAAGAGTGGAATTGTAAGTTTTCATTCCACCTATGCGCCCATCCTTTTTTAAGTTTGCTATTTTTTTACGAAAATATTCTTCAAACGTTTTCTTATTTTTTTTAGCTTCAAAAGCCTTGATTATATCAGCACATTCGTATGATTCACTGTTGTTATCCAATGTGTCTATTACTGCATATAGGAGTTTGAGATCATTGGTTATCAATTCATTTTTGAGCATATTTGCTTCTTGACAATATTGGTTTGTCAAAATTCTGCGAACGACGCGCTTGTGTATAATCTGGTAGAATACGCGTCCGCATCCGTCTATGCCGGGTGCTTTGATTTTTGCTTTAATAGTTGCCATACCCTGTATAATTAGAATTTATGAAATTGAGTTATAAATCCTAAGCACGAGTAAAATTGGGAATTATTATTAAGCAAAAGATAAATTCAGTTAAGTACTGGGAATAATTATGGAATAAGGTTTGTAAAAATGTTATGACAATATGACTTTTGTAGAATCATAGCCATGCGTTTTGACGTTCTTTTACTGCAATTGATTCTCCAAGCATGCGTACAAATTCTAACATAGATTTTTTGCGGTAAGAATCTTTAAGTATGTGTATACATCCTGTCATTTCATTGTTTGCAACATCAAGAGGAATTGCCTTAACACCGCTTTCGTTGTGTGTGGTAGCTTCCGATAGAACTGAGACAAGGGTGCTTTGCCGTAGTAATTTGAGCAGAATATTTACCTCGTTAAGCTCTATGATTGTACGTAGTTTTATATGGGGCGACAGAACGCTGTCGAATGCGTATCGTGCTTGCAAGCCTTTAGATGGGAGCGCGAGGTCGTATTTTTCAAGTTCATGAAGCGATATTCGGCTCTTTTGGGCAAGCGGATGATGAGCACCGACAACCACAGAAAGATAGTTTTGGAATAGAATGTGAGATTCAATTCCTTTGATATTTTCTATTGGTCGGAACGCAAGTACAAAATCAACGGTTCTTAATCGGAGCTGTTCCATCAATTCATTCATTGGCTTGTAAAGTATATTGAGTCTTATTTTAGGGTAAGCCTTCATGAATGAGAGGATGGTTTCTGTGAGTATGGGGCTAAAAGAGTATGTTACACCTATATTCAATGTCCCTGTAGCTAACCGGTTAAGATCGTTTATTCTCGTAGTGCATAATTCAGATTCATATATAGCTTGTTTTGCGTTTTCAAGGATTATTTGTCCGGCTTCTGTAAGCGCTACGCTATGGCTGCTCCTTGTGAGTAGTGGCTCTCCAAGTTCATCTTCAAGCTGTTTTATTTGCTGCGACAATGTGCTTTGCGTTACGAAAAGAGATTTTGCTGCTTCCGAGAAATTAAGTGTCTCTGCAATTTTAACGAAATATCTGAGTTGTCGTAGTTCCATCTGTAGTTACTTAATGTGCCGTAAAGATAATGACTTTATATGGAAAATCCTATCTTGTGGCCTGAAAAGAAATTTTTTTGAAAATGAAAATTGGAGCAACAGCACCTATTACCATACATAAAAGTATGCAACAACATGTAGTTGCATTGTACCATAACAGGAAAAAATTATTGTTGAAGGATACTTGTTCTTTAGAAAATATGCAAACTGCCAATCCCAAGAAAGTTTTGTAGGCATATACCCCGGGAATCATTGGCAGCAATGATGGGAAAAGATATGTCTCGGCAGGAATCTTAGACAACGGAGAAACGAGAACAGCCATTAAGCCGACAGTAAAAGAAGCAATAAGGGTAGCAGGAATTATATGCATTTCATATCCTGTATTCATTAGGACATAACGCAGAGAGTGGCTGGCTGCCGCAATAATGGCGCAATATAAAAATGCCCTATGGGGCGGACGGCTTATAGCGGCAAACCCGATTGCAGCTATTGCTGAAAATAATGCGTCTTGAAAAATTCGTTCTATCATAATATTTCTATTTTAGAATAAATTTGTGTTCATAAGCAATGAGCCGATGTATAGTCCAATAGAAATACAACAAGTAAGGATAACGGCATCTGTAAATCGGGCAAATGAACAAAGATAACGGCGGTAAAGCATGTCGCTGAAAGAATTGAGGAGCGGTATACCTGGCACAAGATACAGCACACTGCTGCTCAAAGATATTTCCGGAGTTGTGCCCACTGCAAAAAGGATATCTGTAGACCCTATTACAGAAGATACCATGGAGCAGATTATGAAAACAAGCCTTACATCCATTTTTCTGGATGTAAGCCATGTCTTTGTATAGTAACCGGCGAAGCAGGAAATCCCCACAATAATCATGGCAATAATATCTCCACCGAAAAGGCGGCAGAACGATGCATTAGCCAACATTACAAGCAAGATTGTGAACAACTTATTTTGTCCGGTAACTATGATTATTTTGTTGTATTTGTCAATAGCCTTGTATAAATCTATTTTTTTGTCTGCAATTTCCCAACTCAGTCGGCTCAACTCAGTAATTACTGAAAAGTTTATTCCTGTATCAGGGACTGATGCAATTGCAGTTTGTATTTCACATGTTTGCTCATCTAAAATGGTGATATGAATATGTCGCGGCATTATAGTCATTTCCGCTTTCATGCCGTAGGAAGATGCAATACGACATATATTTTTGTCGAGGCGAATGCATGTAGCCCCGGAAGCTAATAGATGAGCGCCATAGTCTGCAAGGAAGGAGCAAAGATCATTTACCGATTGCTTTGAGGTATTAGAGGTCTTCAAAATCATCGTAGTCCAAATCATCTGTTTTTTCGTGTGTAGGATCCCCGGGAATAAAGAATATTTCTCGTTCTTTGCTTATATCAAACAAGCGGCAATGTTTGTTCTTGAGATGAAGCTTACAAGCTCTTATCGCATCTATAATGATGATCAATAAAACGGCTGCAATAATGCAAGCCCAAGAAAGAAATGCAGTGTTCATGATTAAATTTTTTGAATTCATCTGCAAAGGAACTATGAATTATAGCGATAGAAAAGTGTTTTCTATGGTAAAAATCTATAGCAGATATTGAAAATGCACATAGCAGGGGACTGTTAGATGATATTGTCAAATTGTTTCTCAAATTACTCATGGAAAATATATTATTGTCTTGCCTTATATTCGGTTCTATTTGTTAATTTTGTATCGGATTACGCAATAAGGTGCGTGTTTAGACGTTTTTTTAATATGAAAAGAATAAAAATCATAGCGTTATGTGCAGTTGCTGCAATTCTATTAGGTAGTTGCGGCGGTGCTAAACTTGCAACAGCAAACGAGCAAATGGAGCGTGGAGAGTATTATGACGCTTCAAAAACATATCGCAAAATATATAATAAACTAACAAAAAAGGAGGAGCGACCGCTTCGTGGAGAGGTAGCTTTTAAATTGGCTGAGTGCCACAGGCATATAAACCAATTTGCTCGTGCTGCAGCAGCATATCAGAATGCAGCCAGATATGGCTACGGAGATTCTACGATATATCTTCTTACTGCACGTATGCAGCATGCCGAAGGTAAATATGCTCCGGCAGTGGCAGCATATAAAGAATATCTCAAGTGGCATCCAGATGATAAATTGGCACAAAACGGACTGATAGGAGCGCAGATGGCTCTTGAAAAAAAGGCGCTACCCGATATGTGGTGAAGCAGTCCAAACTTTTCAACTCTCGACGAGCTGATTATTCACCAATGTACTTGGACCGTTCCCTCGACCAAATTTATTTCACCACAACAAACGAGAAGGTTACAGGCTCGCATCGCAGCGAGATAACAGGAATGAAAAAAGGTGATATCTGGTTTGCTGCAAAGAACGAGCGCGGCGAATGGAAACGCCCCGAGGCCGTTGAAGGCGAACTCAACAGCGAGGTTGATGAAGGCACACCGGCATTTTCACCCGATGGTTCTACTATGTACTTGAGCAAAGCCCGTCGCGAACCCAATGCAAATACAGGAGTGGAAATATATACATCTCAGAGATCTGATGCAAAATGGAGTGCACCGGTAAAATTTGAGATCACTGCAGACACTCTGTCAAGCTATGCTCACCCAGCAGTATCTCCCGACGGTAATTGGCTTTATTTCACCTCCGATATGCCTGGAGGTCAAGGCGGATATGATATTTGGAGAATAAACTTGAAAGAGCGCCAAGGTTCTCTTGAGAATTTAGGCGAATGGATAAATACTCCTGGCGACGAAATGTTTCCAACGTTTCGCTCCGATTCTGTGTTTTATTTTTCCTCCGATGGTCATCCGGGCTATGGAGGTCTTGATATTTTCCGTGCTCAACAGACAAAGTCTGGCGGTTGGTCTGTTGCAAATATGGGTACTCCGGTAAATTCTTCAAGCGACGATTTCGGTATGACATTTGGCGAAGGTGAATCAGGGTTCTTCAGTTCCAACAGGACCGACAACCGAGGATACGACCATATTTATTCTTTTGAATTGCCCGAATTGAAGATTATTATATCGGGGTGGGTACTTGATAAAGACGAGGAGCCTGTTCCAAATGCGGTTATCCGCATTGTAGGCGACGATGGCTCAAATCAAAAGCAGTTTGCACGCAATGATGGCTCATTTTCGTTTCCTTTAGATAGAGGCGTGAGATATGTGATGCTTGCAGGTGCTAAGGGTTATTTGAATGCAAAGCAAGAATTTACTTCCGACACGGCAGAAGAAGACGCCGAATATGGCGTTGATTTCATTTTGGCCTCTATAAATAAACCGGTTGTTATAGATAATATTTTCTATGACTACGATGCAGCAACTTTACGTCCTGAATCCAAAACAGCGCTTGATGAAATGGCACAGGTGCTTCGCGATAATCCTAATGTTACTATAGAAATGGCTTCGCACACAGATAGGCATGGTTCTGATACTTACAACATCAATTTATCATCACGCAGGGCTCAATCGGTTATAGATTATCTTATTTCGGTGGGTATTGCGCCCGACCGTTTGCAAAGTCAAGGTTATGGTAAATCACGCCCAAAAACAATTACGAAGAAACTTGCACGTGAATTTCCCCAGTTTAAAGAAGGCGATGTCCTCACAGAAGAATATATTCTCGCGTTGCCGCAAACAGATCAGGATACTGCCGACCAGATAAACAGACGCACAGAGTTCCAAGTACTTTCGATTGATTACCAGATGTATTGAGCATAATGAAATTCCGAACGGAAATAAGTTTGAAAAAATCCGAACTCAATATCACGCATAGCACCGGCTTGTTGATGTTGGGTTCTTGTTTCACCGATAATGTAGGCGCTTTATTGGCTCGTGATGGTTTTGACGTATCATGTAATCCATTGGGAGCGCTTTATAACCCATTGTCTATTGCAACTTGTCTTGAACGTGCAATAAATGCAGATTTGTATACAGATGCAGATCTTACATCTGGCCCCAGAGGTTTCCATTGCTTGGACTATGCCTCTCGCTTTAGTTCACCTATAGCATCAAAAGTGCTGGAAGATGTCAATTCTGGCATTTCGGAAATACATGACAAACTATGCAAACCCTCTGTGGCTATAATTACATTTGGGACCTCATTTGTCTTTGAGCGATCAGATCATCCCGGATGCGTTGTTGGTAACTGCCATAAATTCCCGGCTAATTTCTTTGTTCGTCGCATGGCTTTGGCTAACGAATCAGTGGAAATATGGAAGCGGATTATTTCGGCGATACAATCTGTTGAAAAGTTCATATTCACAGTCAGTCCTATTCGCCATATGGCCGACGGCTTTCATGGAAATACAATAAGCAAGGCAAACCTTCATTTGTGTATAGAGCAGCTTGTTGAGGCTTTCCCCGAAAGAGTGGAGTATTTTCCTGCTTATGAGATTATGATGGACGATTTGAGAGATTATCGTTTCTACGACAAGGACATGGTTCATCCATCGGATCTGGCTGTTGAATACATATATGAAATTTTTACGGAAACATATTTTGGGCGTCAAACCATTGAGCAAGCTCGTGTTTTCAGAAAGGAAGCTGCAAGGGCGGCTCACCGTCAAATTTTATCATAGACATGGCAATGGAAAATAATTTGTTATCAGTATCTACTTTTGTAGATTATATCCATAATTACATAAAACATGTAGCACTATCAAAAAACGCTAACGTTAAAAACACAATAATAAAATCGGTATTGACCGATAGCCGATCTTTGGCTTGTACAGAAGGAATCATGTTTGCCGCTTTGCAAACTGAGGTAAACGATGGGCATAAATATATACCTGAGCTCTACAACCAAGGGGTGCGTATCTTCCTTGTGGAGAATATGCCGCATGATATCGATACAATGTCCGATGCTTTTTTTATTCAAGTTAGTTCTGTAATAGATTCTCTTGAAGCTTTGGCCATGTTCCTTGTAGAGAATGCAACATACATGCATTTTGTCGTTACAGGGAGCTACGGGAAATCGGCCGTTAAAGAAATACTTTATACCTCGGCGTTGCCGCATTGTAGAGCTGCGCATAGCCCACGAAGCTTCAATTCTCGGCTTGGTATTATTTTGTCGCTTATAGAGAATACGCTTGGTAAATCTCCTGAATTGATAATTACTGAAGCAGGAATAGACGGTCCAGGTCAAGCAGACAAAGTTCTTAGGCTTTTTACTGGACACCTAACTGGTATAATTACTCCAATTACCGAAGAACATGACAGGAATTTTCCCTCTCACAAAGATAAGGTGAGCGAAAAATTACGAATGCTTGAAAATTGCGATACCATAGTTTATGATTCTTCTGACAAGGATTTGGTAATCTTGCTTCGTCAAATGCAAAGCCGAAAGAAAAATCTTAGGTTAATTCCTGTAGACAGCAACAGTATTAACAATGAATCGCCCACAATTTACCATGCTTTGGCAAAAGCAGCGTTGCCAGATTACTACAATTCGTCTGTATCGGTAGTTTCACCGCGCATTGGAATACGATGTTGCGAAAATGGTAATATGGTGGTTCGCGACGATTTTACTCCGGATTTACGTTCTTTGCGAGACGTTCTTGATACAGCCCGTCGCCAAGCTACGCCTACAAGGCCGTGCGTGGCTATTCTTGGAGATATACTACACCATACTATGACCTTAGATGAAATTTACGGTCTATATGCAAGTGCTTTTGAACTATGTAGATTGTTTGGATTTCAAAAGGTTTATTATGTTGGCTGCGAATTGAGAGACAGTACTTTCATATGGCCAGCTAATGTAATCCCCTTAGAATCCTCAACACAAATAGCCTCGCTTGCAGATGGTAATACCATTACCGATAGCTTGGTTTTACTATTTGGTAAAAACAATCCGGAATTAGACTGTTTGGCGGCATCTTTGGAGAGCGCATCACACGAAACGAGTCTTGAAATTGACCTTGATGCTCTGACGGCCAATTATAATATTTACCGTCGTATGCTCCCGCAAGGGACAGGAATTGTAGGAATGGTAAAAGCCGATGCTTATGGAACAGGAGCAGTAGAAATAGGTAAAACTCTCCAAAGTATAGGGGCTGCATATCTTGCGGTAGCTGTCATAGACGAAGGTATAAGTTTGCGAAAAGCTGGTATCACAATGCCGATAATGGTTTTAAATCCAATAACCAATCGATATCCGGCTCTTTTCGCTCATAAGCTTGAACCTGCTGTTTTTTCTATAGAAGAATTGAAGAGACTTATTGCTGAAGCAGAATCTGCCGGGTGCATTGCTTATCCAGTCCATGTTAAACTTGACACAGGCATGCATAGGGTAGGATTTGTAGACAATCAGCTTGGGGAATTATGTTCAATGCTTGGTCAGACAGAAGCCGTGAGAATAGAATCTGTGTTCTCTCATCTTGCTACTGCCGATTGTCTTGACAAAGACGATTACACTGCAATGCAGTTGGAAGCATTTTATCAAATGACCGATGCAATTAGTAAGCGTTTGGGACGAACGTTTAAAAGGCATATTCTCAATACCGCTGGAATGATGCGTTTTTCAGACTGTGGCCCATATGAGATGGCGCGGTTGGGAATAGGTTTGTATGGAATATCTCCATATTCAGAATCTCGTTTAAAGCTCAAAACCGTTGCTACATTTCGTTCGCGTATTATCTCTTTAAAGCGTTGGCCTGCCGGTACTCCTATAGGTTATGGCTGCAAGGGACGTACAGATCGTGAGAGCATAATTGCTACTGTGCCTGTGGGTTATGCAGATGGAATAGATCGACATATGGGACGCGGAGCGGCAAGTTTTGTTGTCAAAGGAGTGGAATGCCCTACGATAGGCAACATTTGCATGGATCTCTGTATGATAGATGTTACCGACGTGTGTGAACCAAAAGTTGGCGATAGTGTTGAAATATTTGGAAAAGAGATGCCCATAAAACGGATTGCAAATACTCTTGGGACTATCCCATATGAGATACTCACATCCGTTTCTCCACGGGTAAAACGCATATATACAAGAAAATAATTTATGGATATAATCAACGCTGTCAACGACATTATCTGGAGCTATATAATGATTATTTTGCTCTTAGGTTTTGCCATATATTATACCGTGGCTACCCGAGGAGTACAATTCAGAATGGTTGGACAGATGTTCAAATTGTTAGCCGCCAGTGGCAGTAAGCACGACGATAAACGTACAGATGGTATTTCAAACCATCACAAAGTATCGTCTTTTCAAGCTTTTGCTGTTTCTATAGCAAGCCGTGTTGGTACAGGCAATCTTGCTGGAGTTGCTACTGCCATTGCTTTGGGAGGCCCTGGAGCGGTGATGTGGATGTGGATAATAGCACTTCTCGGGAGTGCCAACGCATTTGTTGAATCAACTTTAGCACAACTTTTCAAAGTGAAGGGTGAACGTTCATTCCAAGGAGGTCCTGCTTATTATATTAGTAAAGGTATAGGTAAAAAGTGGTGGGCGGTAACTTTTGCAGTGCTGATAACTTTAACCTTTGGGTTGGCTTTTAATTCGGTGCAGTCTAATACGATAGCCTTGTCGTTGGTGCAGTTTGGTGTTTCTCCTGTTTTGGTTGGCGCTGTTTTGGTGGTTTTGAGCCTTGCAGTAATTTGTGGAAGCATTCGGCGCATTTCCCGTTTCAGCCAAATTGTGGTGCCGGTTATGGCTATTGCATATATAATTCTTGCTCTTGCTATCTCAATTGCCAATATATCATATGTCCCACATGTGCTTAAACTTATATTTGATGATGCTTTCAATTTTCAAGCTGGACTTGGAGGAGGTGTCGGTGCAGCAATGATGATGGGTATTAAACGCGGACTTTTCAGCAATGAAGCAGGGGAAGGTTCTGCTCCAAATGTGGCTGCAACAGCAGCTGTATCACATCCTGTTAAACAAGGACTTATCCAAACACTTGGTGTGTTTACCGATACGCTTATAATATGTTCCTGCACAGCTTTCATAATACTATTGGGGCATACTCCAGAGAATCAACTTAGCGGCATAGAACTTACCCAAAAGGCCATAGACTCTGAGCTTGGGGGAGGTTTGGGTTCTGTTTTTGTTGCCGTGGCTATTTTCTTTTTCGCTTTTACAAGTATTGTTGCGAATTACTATTACGGAGAGACAAATCTACAATTCATCACAAAAAAGAAATGGGTTATCACTGTTTACCGAATCTCTGTGGCTTCGATGGTTTTTATAGGAGCAGTTTCTACCCTTGATTTTGTGTGGGCTATTGCAGATATAACAATGGCGTTAATGACGGCTTGCAATTTAGGCGCTTTGGCGGTACTGGGGAAATATGCAATAATTCTTTTAAGAGATTATACAAATCAACTGCGCAGAGGCTTGGATCCGCAGTACCATTCCTCTACTATTCCTGATATAGACACTCCGTGTTGGGACTGAAAAAGTACCCATATCCAGAAAAATTATAATTCAGCTTCTTTGAGCTTCTCGGCGTTTTCGGCTATGATGAGATGGTCGATCAAATCTTGAATATCGCCGTCTACAAAAGCTTGAAGGTTATACATGGTGTAATTTATACGATGGTCTGTAACTCGGCCTTGAGGATAGTTGTATGTACGGATTTTTGCCGAACGGTCGCCGGTACTAACCATAGTTTTCCTTCGTGACGCTATATCGTCGATATATTTCTGGTGTTCTTTATCGTAGATGAAGGTGCGTAAGCGGCTCAATGCTCTTTCTTTATTTTTGGGTTGGTCGCGTGTTTCAGTACATTCAATTAAAATCTCTTCTGTAACTCCTGTGTTGGGGTTTTTCCACATGTATCGCAACCGTACTCCAGACTCCACTTTGTTTACGTTTTGCCCTCCGGCACCACCCGAGCGGAATGTGTCCCATTTTATTTCTCCTTCATTAATCTGAACATCAAAAGCCTCTGCTTCCGGCAAGACTGCTACAGTAGCAGCCGAGGTATGTACGCGACCCTGGGTTTCTGTTGCAGGAACTCGCTGTACGCGATGTACACCGCTTTCATATTTCAACAAACCATATACCCCTTCGCCCGTAACAGATAGTACTACCTCTTTAAAACCTCCGGCAGCCCCTTCGCTTGCTGAGGTGATTGCTACCGACCATCCTTTGCTTTCGCAATATTTCATATACATTTTGCAAAGGTCGCCGGCAAATATTGCCGCTTCATCACCTCCAGTTCCACCTCGGATTTCAAGGATAGCGTTTTTACTATCTTCCGGATCTGCCGGGATTAGTAGTAATTTAATTTCCTCTTCAAGTTCTGGTAATTCTTTTGTAGCCGTATCAAGTTGTTCCTTGGCCATCTCGCGCATTTCTGCATCGTTTTCCGTGCTGAGGATTTCTTTGGCCTCGTCTATATTACCAAGTAAATCCCTATAGCGGTGCGTAACTGCGGTGAGCTTTTCCAAGTCTTTGTATTCCTTGGAAAGTCGCACATATCGCTGCATGTCGGCAATAACAGCCGGATCTGTTATAAGAGTGCTTATTTCTTCAAATCGCGCGTCTATACCATCAAGGCGCTGTAATAGAGAATTGTCTGCCACTGTTTATTATTGGGGAATTTCAACGTTTCGTGATTCTATTTTTTTCTGTAATTCTGCATGGTCTTCTTCTTGTGATTGCTGGGGCATTTTCATTTTAACCTTAAGCTCATCAAAGCCTTGTCCATAAACACCATTTACATTAGCTTGAGTGCAGAAAGCATTTGGGTCTATACTCTTTATTATTCTGGATATGGTAACCGATTCGATTTTCCGGCACATTACCAGAAGTACCTTTACCTCTTTTTTAGAATACCAACCCATGCCAGATAGCACTGTGCAGCCTCTTTTTGCCTCATTATTTATGGCCGTTGCAATCTGTTCCCATTTTGTGGAAAAAATTGTGAACTGAACTGCTTGGCGGTTGGTGTTTATAATAGTATCGGCCACAAACGCAGATATAAGCAGTACAACAAAACCAAACACCATCCTCTCCACCTGGTGGAAAAGGAAATATGATGAGCCTATTATAAAGACATCGGTATAAAGCATGGTTCGTCCAACGCTCACATTGGAGCGTTTAGATACCATAGCGGCAACAATATCCGTGCCACCGCTGGAACCATTATGTGTAAAAGCTATGCCTACACCGAATCCGGCCATCATGCCGCCTATAACAATGTTTAAGAATGGTTCTGGTGTGAGCGCTTCGTCGAAAAGAGGCTGGAATATGCCTATGAAAACCGAAATCATGGTTGCTCCATAGATTGTACCGAGAACGAATTTTTTCCCGACTACTTTATAGGCTATGGCCAAAAGAGTGAGATTTAGCGCATATTGGCTAATAGACACCGGGACGCCTAATGTGAGGTATACAATAGTGCCTATACCTGCTAAGCCCCCAATTACAACTTTCTCCGGAAGGATAAAGCCGCAAAAACCGAAGGCATAAATTGCCATACCCAAGGTGACGAAAGTATAATCTTTTATCGTCATCCACAAATGGCGCTTGTTTATATTTGTCATTTTAAAGCTTTGCTTGATTTATGTAATTAATGAACATTGGCCATTATTTCGGCTGCTTTTTTTTCTGCCATCCTTGTGGCTTCTTCTTTACTCGACGCTTGAGGTAATTCTGAGATGTCTGGAATACGGACTCGGGTGCCAGGAGCTATTTTACTCGGGTGTTTGAGTTTGTCTTGGTTTGCAAGATAGATATATACCCAAAATATGCTTTTGCCGTAATGGCGTCGAGCCATTACAGCAAGATAATTACTGCCTGAAACGGTTTCATAGACTGGTTCTTTTGTCGTTTCTTCAGAAATTTGCGCTGTTTGAGCAGGTGCGGCAGGTTCTTTATCTGTAATGTCGATTGCTTCGGTAGTGATATTTTCTTCTTGTTCCCCAACTATTGCTGATATTGAATCAGTTGGCGCGATAATTTCTTCTTGAGTTTCTTCAATTTCATCAAGCTGGCTGTATGTGTTATCTGGATATGCTAAAAATGCCGCAAGGAGGCCGCCTCCAACTCCAATAATTATTCCGGTAATGATAATCCACAGCCACGTTAGGCTGCCCTTCTTTTTAGGTTCTTCCTCTTGGGTTTCTTCTTCGGTAGGGTCATCGTCTTCCGGAACGAAATAATTATTGGAAATAGATGAGCTTCCATTGTCTACAAATGGAATATTTACCCCCAATTGTACTCGACGGTTGTTCTCCTCCGATTGGACATGCTCAAAATCTTGAGATTCATCGGATTCAATTTCTTGGACCGGTCTGATTTCCTCTTCTTCCGCATTGTCTGTTTGATTGGGAATAGAGGGCGTAGTGTTATCTGTCTCTATATTATTTTCAGTTTCAGATATTTCTGGAATCTTTTCGGTTTCTGGAATCTCTTGTTCTTCATCAGAAGGAAGAGAGAGAGAAATAGAAAGGTCGTCGTCGGTAATACTATCGGCTAATTCAACTGCATGGAACATGGAAAAAGGCTTGTTGATTTCTTGTGCCAATGAAGGGTCTGGAGTGAAAACTACATTGTTGCCGATAAGGTTGTCGGAAACGCGACGGAAAGTACCTATATGTTTTATCTCTACGCTTTCTCCTTGTGCCAAAGACTTTTCTATGGTATTGAAAAATACACGTAGAAAACGACGCGTGGTATTAGGATCACTATTTGTGATCTTTGCCAGGCGTGTAATAATCTGCGATAAGGTTATTGTGCTATTCATTGCGTAGTCGTTTAGTTAACATTCCGCCAGGTTTGAATTCAAGATGAATCTCGGGAGGGAAAAGCATGCGTTTTCCCGTACTTAGGTCTACACTTATCTCTTCATCAAGTTTTTTGGGGACGAAAGTGCCGAATGTTGGAATAGCTACAGAATCCATGTCTGAAGCGCTTTCTCTAATAATGATAGAAAGACCTTCAATAAGAGCGTCGATGTCGGCCGCGGGGCGGTCAAGATCTTCGGCTATTATTTTGCGTAGTTGTTTGTAATCCATATTATTTGTTTATATGGCGTGTGGAAATGAACTATAATAGTTGCTCCATTATGGCGTATCGAGGCCGGTGTTTCACCTCTACAAATATCTTGCCTATATATTCTCCGACGATTCCGAGGCTTATAAGAATCAGACTGCCTAAAAACCAAACCGAAAGCATTAGTGAAGACCATCCGGACACGGCATTTCCTTGCAAATAAGAAACCAAAACGTATATTGCCACAATTATGTCAAGGATGAGCAAGAATGCCCCAACACTGAAAATAATGCGCATAGGTTTTGCCGTGAATGCGGTTATCCCATCTATGGCAACACTTAGGAGTGCTATAGGGCTGTATTTGGTATTGCCTGCAAGACGAGCACGTCTGTCGTAACTTACCGTATCTGATATCAGCCCTATATGAGGCATTATTCCACGTAAATAGAGGGTGCGTTCGTCATAGTCTGAAAGCATTTCAAGGGCACGGCGGCTCATAAGCCTGAATTCTGAATGATCGTAAACCGTATCAAGGCCAAAAGCTGCTTGTAATTTGTAGTATGTTCTTGCCGTGAATCTTTTAGCCCATGAATCTGTGGCTCGTGATGACCTTACTCCATATACGATATCTGTGCCTTGTGCAAATTTCTTTACCATCTCTATTATGGCGTCGGGAGAGTCTTGAAGGTCGGCATCTACAGTAATTGCTGCATCGCACATATTTTTAGCGGTCAGCAATCCAGCCAACATGGCGCTTTGTTGCCCTCTGTTGTGTGCTAAAGATATGGCTTTGAATCTGGGATCGGAATCATGCAAATTCTTGATTATGCACCATGTGTTGTCTTTGCTGCCGTCGTTTACGAAAAGTATGAAACTCTCTTTGTTCGCTATTCCTTCTGAGGTCATTTTATTTAAGACATCAAGAAGGATATTAGCAGATTCGGGGAGTACTTCCTGTTCGTTAAAGCACGGCACTACCAAGGCAATTGTTGGCTTGCCTTGGTAAGTGCTGGCTTTAGTTGTGTTCATGGCCTCAATCAATAATTACGGGCTATGATGACTCTGCGGGCCGACGGTTTACCTGTAACCATACATTTACCAGGTGTGTTGTCGTCATCGAGAGGTATGCAGCGTATTGTTGCCTTCGTTTCGGCTTTGATTAGCTCCTCTGTCTCTGTAGTGCCATCCCAATGGCAGAGGAAGAAGCCGCCGTCTTCGATTTTTTCTTTGAATTCTTCGTAGGAGTCACAGATATAGGTTTTCTTGTTGCGCATCTCCAAGGCTTTTTGGTATATGTTGTCTTGGATTTTTTCCAAAAGATCAGCAACATAATCGGCAATACCAGCAAGTTGCTCGGTACTCTTCTCAAGTGTGTCACGACGCATGACTTCTACTGTGCCGTTTTCAATGTCGCGGCTGCCGAGAACTAAGCGTACAGGGACTCCCTTAAGTTCGTAGTCGGCAAATTTGAACCCGGGGCGTTTGTTGTCGGCATCGTCAAATTTAACTGAAATACCCAATTGACCCAAACGTTCAACTATTGGCATAACCTTCTCGGTGATGGCTGCAAGTTGTTCTGCGTTTTTGTAGATTGGAATTATTACTACTTGGATTGGAGCCAAATGGGGAGGGAGAACAAGACCGTTGTCATCGGAGTGTGTCATGATAAGCGCACCCATAAGTCGGGTGGAAACTCCCCATGAGTTTGCCCATACGTATTCTGGTTGGTTGTCTTTATTAGCAAAAGTAACGTCAAAAGCTTTTGCGAAATTCTGGCCTAAATTGTGAGAAGTTCCACTTTGGAGTGCTTTCCCGTCTTGCATCATGGCCTCGATGGTATAGGTGTTGAGGGCTCCGGCAAAACGTTCGTTGGCGGTTTTAACACCAATAACAACAGGTAATGCCATGTATTTTTCTGCAAATTCGGCATAAAGCTTAATCATCTGTACAGTACGGGCTTCGGATTCTTCGGCTGTCGCATGAGCACAGTGTCCTTCTTGCCAAAGGAATTCTGAGGTGCGCAAGAACATGCGGGTGCGCATCTCCCAACGCATGACGTTTGCCCATTGGTTGCACAAAACAGGTAGATCTCTCCAGGAATGAATCCAGTTCTTATATGTGCCCCAGATGATTGTTTCTGAAGTTGGACGCACTATTAGTTCTTCTTCTAATCTTGCTTCTGGATCAACAATAACGCCCGTGCCGTTGGGATCGTTCTTAAGCCTGTAGTGGGTGACTACGGCACATTCCTTGGCAAAACCTTCAACGTGTTCGGCTTCGCGACAAAGAAAAGATTTTGGTATAAGAAGGGGGAAATATGCGTTTTGAACGCCGGTGGCTTTAAACATGCGGTCGAGCGTTTGCTGCATTTTTTCCCATATTGCGTAACCGTAGGGTTTAATTACCATGCAGCCGCGAACTGCAGACTGCTCGGCTAAATCGGCTTTTACAACCAACTCATTGTACCATTGGGAGTAGTTGTCTTGACGTTTTGTAAGATGTTTAAGTTCTGTTGCCATATAAAAGCTGTGAATATTTCGGGATGAAGGAGACGAGGCTAAATAGTGTGACTCGTGTGAGAGGAAAGCTTCAATAGCGTAAGGCGGCCGGGCCAGCGGGCCGAGCCGCTTTGCGCGGTAGTGCTATGTATTGTCAGAATGGAAGTTTTTCGTCGTCTCCCATTCCCATAACCGGAGGAGGAGGGAGGGGAACCCCGGCAGCCTGAGAGGGAGCTGCAGTTGCGTTGGCAGGAGCGCTTTCTACATCGCATCGCCAGCAGCGGATGTCAGTGTACCAACGGCCCATGTATTCGCGAGATTCAATGTCAAAAAACATATTTACTTGTTGACCCACTGTGAGCTGAATCTTATCGGCATTTTCTCCAAAGCATGTGAATGCTACTTTACGGGGAAAATTACCTTCTGTGTTCTCGAGTACATATTCGCGTTTTTTCCATGCGTTACCGGCTTTGGAAACGCCGGAGGTTTCTGGAAGTACTTGTATGATAGTGCCTTTAATTTCCATGTGGAGATTGGTGTTATGTTTAATTATTATTTGAAAAGCAAAATTAGTGAATAAAATTCAAAAGCGCAATTTTAATTCCACAAAGTTTGAAAAAAACTCCGGCATAACACATGCCGGAGTTTTTTCTATGAGTTTGAATTGGGCTTTTTATTCTGGCGCTTGGCGGTAATCTGCATCTATATTTACATTGAATTTGAGTCCTCCCATTGTGGCCGGAGTGCATTCAAATTGCATTTTAAGTCCCGATGCAAAATCATAAGAGCCTTTTAGATTGGTGATGGGGAAAGAAGGGAATGGATCGTTTCCAATTTTAGGTATAAGTTTGTCTACGTCAAAAGTGAATGATGTGCCTACGACATTGAATGGGATGTTGTCGAAAACGATATCCATAGCAGGCATGGCTCCAATGAAACGAGCACCTTTCAATAAAATTGAGAAAGTGCGAGTGTCGCTGTTGAGTGTAACAACATATGCCACGGATTTATTTTCGTATGACGTCCCGGTCGTTGCAGAGGTGAGTTTGCCAAAAACGTATTGGATTGGCATGGAGGAAAGTATACTGTATCTTGAGTTTAATGTGAATTTTGCGCATATTCCCGGTAGGAATGCTTTAGATTCTGAACCTCCGGTAACGAGATCCGGTATGCTTGAAACATCTATAGTTCTGTTTATGAGGCTTAGCTCAAACGATGTGAATGTAGGTATGTCGCCGAAACCTGTGATTTCTGGCTTCACGTTTGAAGCAGTTATTACCGACCAACCTTCGGAATTGATTTTCCAAGGCAAATCTCGTAAAATCATAGTGGGGTATGCCGTTCCGTCGGTAAGTTTCAAACCAGAAATGGTCACGTCGGCGGTTAGGTCGGTATAATCCAATTCTATGATATATCCCATGTTGTTGTAGAAAGCTCTTACGCCGTCTACACGGTCATCAACAACGGAAAAGAGATCATTGAACGGCTGGCTTGTTATAAAATGATTGTTGTCATTAGATTCACTGCCGCAAGAACTTAATAAACTTATTATTCCCAAAAAGATAGGGAATAGTCGTAAAACTTTTGTCATGTTTGGTGTTTCGTTATCAAAAAATAATGTGCAAAAATACAAATTGGTGGTGACGATTGCAAATATTTGTCCAAAAATGGGCTATAAATTGGAATTATATGCCAACTATGGTTGTGGCTTCTGTGATTTCAAGGATGAGAAATCTGATGCTGCCGGTGCTTGATAGATTGATAGGTTGAATTCGCGAACGATGGCATAAATATGATCGAAAATATCGCTTTGTGTACTCTCGAATTTTGTCCACTCGGTATTTTTGAGGAAAAAATACAATTGTAGTGGTATACCATATGGTTGAGGCTCTAATTGTCTCACCATATGTGTCATAGACGTATTTACTCGGCTGTCGTTTGCTATGAAATGTTCCAGATATTTTCTCAGGATGTGGAGATTGACAGTACTCGCTTGCTCATTTAGGGGAAGGTTAGAAAGGTAGCCGCTTTTTTCCAATTGAGCCATTTTTTCTGGAGGTAGAAATGCCACGGAATTAAAATCGATTATTATTGCTCTTTCCACTTTTCTACCGCCAGAACCGACCATTGGTTGGTAGTTTTTGAATGATTCCGACACGAGCGAATATGGAGGAATGGTAGTGATTGAATTATCCCAATTTTTAACTTTTATGGTTGTGAGCGAAACATCTTCTACAGTACCGTTTGCTCCATGTTTTTCTGCTATTATCCAGTCTCCTCTGTTTAGCATTTTGTTTGCAGACAACTGGATAGAGGCAACAAGGCCGAGTATCGTGTCTTTGAAAACCAACATAAGCACTGCCGCAGAAGCTCCCAATGCAGTCAATATTACCAATGGGGATTTGCCTATGAGTATGCTCACGCCCCATATTGCGCCTATGCCTATGGCAATGAGTTTAAACATCTGGAATATACCTTTTATGGCATATGCCTTGAGGTTTTCACGTTTTGTGAAAGAGTTATATAGATTGTCTATGAATATAACAACTATGTATACGACCGTACACAAAATGTAGATTGAGGTCAGGGTCCGTATCCAACCATATGAATCGGTATCAGCTCCGAAAAAACCAGGCAGTAGCCAATTGACAGCAAGAGCCGGTGCTAACTGCGATACAGCCTTGGTAAAGGCGGGGTCAATTAGATCATCGTCCCATCTGCTTGGGCTTTTGATTACTATCTTCTCTATCAATTTGAGAAAATATTTTGTGACGTAATAGGCCGATACAGAAGCTATGGCAATTATAAGTATCAACGACAAATCTATTAATGTCTGGTGTGATTGCCCGATGATTTCTTCTAAGAATGTACGTGTTTTTGTAAACATTGAGTTCAGTCTATAAGCAACAAACCAAAGCAATCTATATGTTCTGTCGGTTTGTTGAACGGTTTATAATCTATCCCGGCGCGTTCGAGCGTGGCAAAAACGTCGATTCCGCAAGCTTCCATTGATGGGGCTGACAGGTGTGGTGTAGGGCATTCAAGACCGAGACATTTCTCGCATTGGCGGCATGGGCCTGTTCCGAAAGCCAATGCTTTGTAAAAACCTGTTTTAAACAGTTCTGCTGCAGCGGCCAATGCAAGGGGAGTTCCTTCTTCTATTTTGTGGACGCGGAAAATAACGCCTCTTCCAAAGGAGCTTGCAATTTCTTTTGTCTGTTCATAGCCGGGGCTTATTGGAGGACATGCTCTGTTGTGGCCATAATTGGGACAGCCGTAGAGGCATTTCATTATGGTCCATGGTGCAAAAACGAGAGTTTCAGCCGGGTTGATTTCCAAGGCTAAATCTGCCCCGTTTGCAAGGAGATAGTCTATAATGGTATGCATGCAAGAGAGGGGGTAGAATAAAAAAAGGGTAAGCTTACCACATCGCGCCGCTACGACCTGATACCCTTGCTTCGGTCAAGACCTGGGGGAATTTTCGGGGAGCTGGCCGTGTAGGACTTACCCGAGTGCAAAGGTACTAACTTTTCTCATTTCTGCAAAACATTGGTTCAACAATTTGATTTTTTTTGCGCTTTTATGATTCAATGTTAATGATGGTTAAATGCCGATGATGCGCAAAGTGTTTTGAATTATGTTTCTTTTTTCTTAACTTTGTAACTGAAATTACTAACACAAATACCTAAAACTAACCAT
>CAJTUG010000002.1:80180-86809 GCA_910579605.1 uncultured Muribaculaceae bacterium
AAAAACACAAATCATGGCAAAAGTCAAACCGTTTAAAGGGATACGTCCTCCACGCGAAATGGTCACGGAAGTGGCCTCTCGGCCCTACGATGTGCTCAACAGTGATGAAGCCCGTAAAGAATCCGAAGGTAATCCAAAGTCTCTATATCATATTATCAAACCCGAAATAGATTTTGCTCCGGGTATGGATGAACATGCTCCTGAAGTCTACGACCGGGCAGTGGAGAATTTCAAAGCTTTCCGCCGCAATGGTTGGCTTGTGCAAGACGACAAAGAGCACTACTATCTTTATGCGCAGACAATGGACGGGCGTACGCAATATGGCCTTGTGGTGGCTGCCAATGTAGACGACTACATGGAAGGGCGTATAAAAAAGCACGAGTTGACGCGTCGCGATAAAGAAGAAGACAGAATGAAGCACGTGCGTATAAATAATGCCAACATTGAACCTGTATTTTTTGCTTTTCCCGATAATGATGCTCTTGAAGAAATTATTCGTAAAGTAGCAGAAACTGAGCCTGAGTACGATTTTACTGCTCCTGATGGTTTCGGTCATCATTTTTGGCTTGTTCCTGATGATCTCACAGATGCCATTACTGAGGAATTTGCTAAAATTCCATACTTGTATATAGCCGATGGGCATCACCGCTCTGCGGCTGCCGCTTTGGTTGGCAACGAAAAAGCCAAGGCAAATGCAAATCACAGAGGCGATGAAGAATATAATTATTTCCTTGCCGTTGCTTTCCCGGCATCGCACCTTAAGATTATTGACTATAACCGTGTCGTTAAGGATCTTAATGGATTGACTCCGCAGCAATTCCTTGAAAAGATTAGCGACAATTTTGATATTGCCGAAATTGGCGAGGAAATCTACACTCCGGCTCGGCTTCACAATTTTTCGCTCTATTTAGGTGGTAGATGGTATTCTCTCACTGCAAAAGAAGGTACATACGACGATAAAGACCCGATTGGTTGTCTTGACGTTACAATATCTTCAGATCTTATTCTACGCGATATTATCGGTATCACAGACCTCCGTAGCGACAAACGTATTGACTTTGTGGGGGGTATCCGTGGATTGGGCGAATTGAAGAATCGTGTTGATTCTGGCGAAATGGCCTTTGCGCTTGCTCTTTATCCAGTGAGCATGGAACAGCTCATGAATATTGCCGACACAGGCAATATCATGCCGCCTAAAACAACATGGTTTGAACCGAAATTGCGTTCTGGACTCGTTGTTCACGAACTTGAATAATACCGTTTGCCGGTTCTTCTATGAGAATAGAAGGCCGGCAAATAAAATTTTTAGTATTGAATTATATTGATTTGTGATTAAAATTTTTTTGATGAAACGATTATTATCTATTTCTTTTATACTTATTGCAGTGGCTCTTAGTGGAGTAGCCCAAGATTATCCGGATTTGTACCTGCGTGGAGCATGCAACGGTTGGTCAGCTCCGGAAGACTATAAATTCCAAAGAAATGGCAATACTTATTCGATAACTCTTGGTCGTCTTGACGGGGAATTCAAGATTGCCACATCAGACTGGGGTGGAATTGAATATGGCGGTGCTTCGTCGGGCAACGGCGAAATTACTGTAGAGGCAGGGAAAAACTACACCATGCGTTTTGCAAATGGTAGAAATTATAATTGCAGGGGGATAGATAATGTTACATTATCGTTTGACTATATTCCTGATGTTGACTTAGTTCTAAATGTATCTTCAGTGTCGCAACCACTCAGGCCCACTTATTCAGGCACATTGCCGGTAATGTATATCAATGTTTATACAGACGAAGACCATACGAGTTTAAATAATGAAATTATTTCTTATGATCTTAGCCATAAGAATTATTTCAAGCATGCAGAATATTATCTGGATATTAATGGTTGCAAATGGCTTCAAGAACTTGGCGCTGAAAATATAGGTTCTGCCGAAGATCCTTTGCCGTTGCAGATTAAGGCTCGTGGCAACTGGACAAGGAAAGGATTTTCTAAGAAACCATTCAAACTCAAGCTTGATTCCAAACAGAAGCTTCTTGGCTTGACCAAAAGTAAACATTTTGCTCTTTTAGCACATGCCGATGACAACCGTGGATACCTTAAGAATTTTACCGGTTTTAATTTGGGTAAACGTATAGGCCTGCCTTGGACACCTCAGGCTCAGCCTGTTGAGGTGGTTATAAATGGAGACTATAGAGGCCTGTATTTCTTGACGGAGTCTATACGAGTTGAGGGTGGACGAGTGGATATCACTGAACTTGATGATTTGACCGATGATCCAACTCTTTGTTCAGGGGGATATCTTGTAGAGTTGGACAATTATGATGAAGACAACCAGATACGCATGGAAGAGAAAACGGCAGTAGGTGGTTATACTGATGTGCTTCGCATAACATTTGATACTCCAGAAGAATATTCCGAACTCCAAAAACGTTTTATCTTCGATCAGTTTACTGCTATGAATGATGCTGTAGGTGCAGCAAGCGATAATCTCTGGGCTTATATGGATCTTGATGATGCTGTAAGATATTACTTGGTTGAAGAAATGATATCTCATGTAGAAGCATACCACGGATCTACATACCTTTTCCGAGATAGAGGTAGCGAACAAAAATGGCATTTCTCTCCGTTGTGGGATTGTGGTAATGCTTTCAACGGGCCTACCGACGATTATTTCTATAAACATGCGCCTTTCGGTTGCACGTGGATAGCTTCTATGGCAACAAACTGGAAATTCCGACAAAAGGTAGAAGAAACATGGAAATGGTTTATGGCCAATAAGTTTGAAGGATTATATGAAGATATTAATGAATATGTTTCTCATATATCACAAGCTGCTATCTCCGACCGTAAACGTTGGATGAATCAACCTGTTCCTGAAGGTGGACAGGAAGTGGCCGACAATACCAATATGGAATTGCGTAAACAAACTGTAAAGACGCATATTGCAGAAAAAATAAGATATCTTGAAAGGCAATTTGGAAGTTATTCCGGCAATTATGCGGAACCTTTGCGTGATGCTACTCCTTCGGCTTCTTTGCCGGAGTATCTTCAGTCTGGAGTAGAAAATATTTCAGGAAACCAGTCTGAATCCTCCGAGAAGTACTACGATCTAACCGGTAGGCCTATATCTTATCCTTCCAAAGGAAATATATATATTCTCAAGTCTTCAAAAGATGCAAGACTCATAAAGTTTTAATGACAAAACGAAACTATTGCCTCAGACAATAAACGCAGTCATTAACTACGGAATCGTAAAAGTTGTGTCAATGTAAATGCGCCGGGTGGCTATTAGGTTTGAATTACCTGTATGCCATTCCCGGCGCATTGCCACTCAGCTTGAAGTCATCGCGCCCCCTCGTGGACTTCGTTACAACCTATGTGCTCCGGGTATCACATTGGCAGGAGGTACACCGCTATTCTTTGCGGATAACCAATGCAAAGTTAATCAAATATGTGTTACGATACAAGCTGATTTTTTGAGGTGGTTGCGTATATGGCCCCGTTTTGGAATTATAAAACGTGGATAAGTATAAAACTGTGAAAACTATTAGACTATTAGACGCACTAACAAGCTCCCGGTAACAGGTCTGAGGATCACAGGAAGAAGGCGTTAAAAGCAATTTTGGGATTGTCTATGTTTTTAAATACGTTTTACTTCGTCAACAGCCTGGATGGCAGAGATATGGCGGATAATTGTTTGTAACTCTTCAAAAGAGTGTACACCAAACGATATTTTGCATTTCACGATGGAATCGACGGTGTCTGTGTTGAAGCTGTCTATAGCAAGGTGCAGTCTGTTTGTTATGCAGTCTACAAGGTCTACAAAAAGGTGGTAGCGGTCTACTGCTGTCACCACGATTGTGACGGGATAGAGTGTGTTGTCGGGCGTGAAATCTACCGATACTATATCGTCGCCTTTTTGCGATGCGAGTTTTATGGCCGTGGGGCAGTCGCGTTTGTGGAGAGTGATGCCACCGCTGATTTCGCGGAAGCCGATAAGCTCTTCGCCAGGTATTGGGTGGCATTGCGGGCAGCGGTTGTATATTGGCTTTGGAATTTTTTCCAAGTATGCCCGAATAGCCTTTTTCGCTTTATATGTTACTACTGCGTCAAGCCAATCGCGTTTGGGATGACTTTCGTTGTCGGTGAAAATCTCTACGACATCGCCACGGCGCAATGGTGCCTTTATTGATGACAAGAAGCCGTTTATGCGAGCATATTTTGCTTTTTCCCCAAGAGCTGAATGGACTTCGTAGGCAAAGTCAAGTACAGTTGATTTTTGGGGTAAGACTACTGCCAAACCTTTAGGTGTAAATGTCATTATATCGTCGTTGTAGAACGACGACACCACGTTTTCTATAAAATTAGTACCAGTCTGGCCCTGGAAAGCGATGTCGCGCAGCACTTGTCGGAATTTCTCTATCCAACGCCTGATATTGTCTTCCGATCGTTCTGCCATGCATCCAAGTTGCGAATCTCGAACCATCCGACGGCTGCTGATATGCACTTCTTGCCATCGCCCAAAATCAGCGAGCAATTTCACATGAAAACTCTGATAGCCGTTTTCTTTTGGTGTGTCGATATAGTTGGAGATGCCGCCGGGCTTTTCGTTGAAGCGATTTGTGAGCACAGAATAAATTTTCAGTGCCATGTCTTTTTCCGACATTCCTATTGGCTCGTTGAAAATAATTTCTGTGAAATGTCGATATTTTAGATGATTGAAATCATCGCCATATTTATGCATCTTTCGCCAGATACTATATGGCTGGCGATATTCTATGAAAACTTCAGTTTCTATGCCTGCATCAATAAGAGTATCTCTTATTTGGCGACAGAAAACAGACAGTCGTTCTTTCTGAGCCTCTTCGTCGCGGTGTATAAGGGAGCAAAGTTCCTCGTAGTCGTGGGGGCAACGGAAACGGAAACTCAGGTTTTCAAGTTCTGTTTTTACGTTGTAAAGGCCTAAGCGGTTGGCGAGTGGAGCATAGAAATAGTCGGTCTCTCCGGCTATCTTCATCTGTTTGTCAGGCCGCATAGACGAGAGTGTGCGCATATTGTGTAGTCGGTCGGCAAGTTTCACTAAAAGTGCTCTGATATCATATTGAACAGAATTGAGCATTTGGCGGAAATTGTCAACTTGCCTTGAATCGTCGTATTTGTCTTTTTTCTGCTTTGTGACTACGCGTACCAGAAAAGCCACATCATCGCCAAACATAGCTTTTATTTGATCAATGGTGTATGGTGTGTCTTCCACTACATCGTGGAGGAAAGCTGCTATTACTGGATTTGTGCCAAGCATAAGTTCCTCGGCGGCGATATTAGCAACCGCAATGGGGTGGAGTATATATGGTTCGCCAGTTTTACGTTTCTGAGGGGCATGAGCAGTTTTAGCCAACTCGAATGCTGCGCGGAGACGAGCCAGGTCTTCGGGGCTAACGCGCTTTGCCATAACGTCTAAGACGTGCTCTGCTCGTTGGGCTATTATGTTTTCGTAGTCTTTTTTCATGGCGAGGAGTGTTATTGGTTGTTTGCTTTTAAGGTTGCTACCCTACAAAGTTAGCTTTTTATTCTGTTACATACAAATTTTTGATACCACCAATATATATGTATTTATGTCTATTATGGGATAGAATATTATATTAGCTGGCTAAGAGGTATATGTCTTTGTCGGCAATTAGGTAAATACCGAGTGATTTCAAAAATCGCTGAATCAGTATTAAAGTATGCAATTATTTAGTTGTCTTTGCTGTGATTTGGAAAAATACGAATTTCGTTTTCACGAAAGATGGATGGGAGATACGGATGTGATTTGTAGATAATTAACATATGACATTGATTTTAAATTATCAGTATATTAATATGTTAAGTTATTGTCATATATGACATATGTATAATATATTGATATAATGATAATTATTGATGATATGTAACTGTATATTTTGCTGATTGAATATTTGATTGTAATGAAGTTTTGTGTTTACTTTGCAAATAATATATAATATCGCTCATTGTAAAATCCGTTGATTTGCCAAAATCTGTATTTGACTGTTTCAAAGTCTTTGCTCTCTTTTTTTATTGAATTGCACCCAGATTTAACTGAATTTTAATTCGACGACTCCAGATATTCCATTATTCTTAGGACTAAATATACATTATAATTGCCATACATTTAAATTGTTGTAAACCAGATATTTAATTAATTGCAAATGAATATACTGAAATTATTCGCTTTTGTAGGTGGGATAAGTATTGCTATGAATCTCGCTGCCAACGAGCCAGTTACCATGCCAGTGCTTGGGCTTGAACCCACAGGGAAAGCTCCTGTAGTTTATGTAGAGACGGAGAACCGCCAAATAATAGACCAAAAAGACACATATATACCTTCAAAAATATGGATAGACGGTGTGGTTGATGGCTTTGAGGATCTTGCATCGGAAGCAAAGCCTCTTGACGCCGGAATAAGAGGCCGTGGTAACTCTTCGTGGAAATATTTCCTGAAGAAACCATATAAAATCAAGTTTGACAAGAAGCAGACGGTTCTTGGTATGTCTAAGAGCAAGCATTGGGCTTTAACCCATTTTATGGGTGGTAATGGTGCATATTATTCGGATCCACTCGGACG
>CAJTUG010000002.1:86827-100306 GCA_910579605.1 uncultured Muribaculaceae bacterium
TATTAGCGATCTCGTTGGCTTGTCATGGGCACCTAAGGTAAAGATTGTTGAGCTTGTGCTTAACGGGGATTATCTTGGCATGTATTTCATGTGTGAGACTATCAAGATTGCCAAAGATCGCTTAAATATAGCAGAACAACCGGAAGGGAATACAGACCTTGCTACGATAGCCGATGGTTGGCTTGTGGAATTTGATAACTATACTGATGAAAATCAGATTCTTGTGCCAGAAGGTCCTTTGGTGTCTGAAGGGGGGACTGAAATAGATCCTACTCGCGGGAACATTAAGATAACTGTTAAGAACCCAGACAATATGACCAGTGAGCAGGAAAAATGGGTGCGCTCTCAGTGGGAGGCAATTAATTTGGCGATTTATAACCCAGATAAGACTTCTACTACATGGGAGAAATATATTGACAAGGAATCTGTGGCTCGTTATTTTATTGTGAACCAAATTATGTTTAATGTCGAGGCATGGAGCGGTTCTTGCTATTGGCATCGTGATGCAGGCAATGATGCCAAATGGACAGCTGGCCCTGTATGGGATATAAGTATAGGCGAGGCTGTAGATTTTGTGTATAATATTGCTGAATCCCTTGGTCCGTATAGAGTGTCGCTCATGGATGAACTTATTAAGTTCCCTGCAATGCGCAAGGCTGTAATGGATGTCTGGAAAGATTTCATAGATCCTGCCAATGGAAATAAGGATAAAGTATTCCAATTCTTGAAAGATTGGGAAGTTCTCCTTAGTGAGGTTGAACCGCGAAACAAGGAGGTTTGGCCCGGTTATTATGCCAGTTCAACTTCTGCAAGTATGCTTGATTATGCATCCGTGCGTATTAAGAAGAATTTCCAATTCCTGGAAACAGCTCTCGGTAATGGTACCGGAGAAGGTAATTTCTCGGCTCTTGAGGAAATTTTAACGCCGAATACCGATAGCAAGTTTACCGTAGTCGGTGGAAATGGTGTATTATCTGTTCGTATGTATGCAGATGCAGCAATTGGAGTTTATAAGATAAATGGTGTAGAGGTTGAACGCACTTTGGGCAAAGCTGGCGATGTAATTGTCATGCATCTTGAACCTGGAGTCTATGTTGTGACTTCTGGTGATACTTCTAAGAAGATCATTGTTAGATAAAGGATTGAAATGCTCCTTAAAATAGGTTAAAAAGAAAATTTCTGATGTAACATATTGTCGGTTTAATGCGTCATATAAGTAAAAAATAGAAATAACTGATTGACATTAATCGACAGCAAGAAAACAGCGAGAAACGCGGCGTCCGTGAGGATGCCGCGTTCTTTAGTGCAACATTTGAGGCTTGGTTACGTTATATTAAAAACACTTTTAATACGAGGGACAAAACAATGAATATAGCATCGCAAAAACGAAAAGAAAATATAGCTGAATATCTGCTTTATATGTGGCAGACAGAAGATCTTATCCGTGCTCACGGACTTGATTTGGGGAAAATAAAGGCCAGTATAATAGAGAACCGCGGACTCACATCGGAACAGGAGCATGAGATGGCCGAGTGGTATGATTCGCTCATTGAGATGATGCGCCATGAACAAGTGGATAAAAGTGGTCATCTTCAGATAAACAAGAACACTCTTGGCAGCTTGGCATGGCTTCATCGCAAATTGCTTGAGAATCCCAAATTTGAGGAATACAGAGCGGAGTTTTATCGTACATTGCCCTATATAGTTGAGCTTCGCTCCAAGGAAGGCGCTAATCCACCAGGGGAGATAGAAACCTGCTTCGTGGCGCTATATGGGGCTTTGATGCTTCGTTTGCAGAGAAAGCCAATGAATTCCGATACCGAAGCGGCAATAGGGCAAATTGCGCGATTTATTGCGCTACTGGCCAAGTATTTCCATCTTGAAGAGGCCGACAAGATCGAGATAGAATAGATGCTAAAATCTCGGCGTTTCAATGTTGGCAATAAAAACGTCGGGGGCATCTAATAATTGTCTGTTTTTGATGAGCTGTTGCAGGGAAATATATCCTGTTATGTAGTTGCGATTTTGGGAAATGTATTTTTCTGTTATCTCACGGAATGGTAATAATTCGTCTATACGTGTGGACGAAAAACTGCAATATATTTTCAAATCTACGTCGGTTGTATATTCGGGTCTTGGAGAAAAAGCCATTTTTTTATACTCATATTTGTAGTTGTGGCGTCGAGCCATCACGTCGCTGAGTATTGAAGATGCTGTAGGCAGGGCTCCTGCTCCTTTGCCAAACATAAATTGACGGTCGTAGCAACGACCGCGTATAACTACACCGTTGTATTCGTCGTCAACACTGTAGATGTATCTTTCAGGGCGTACCAATTCTGGCATTACGAACATTGTGAATTTGTTGGCGCAGGTTTTGAAGACTTGAGCCACGAGTTTTATTTTCACGTTTTTTTCGCGTGCATATTCAATGTCTGTGTCATGGATAGAATCAATGCCGAAAGTGAATACGCGTTGTGGCTCCACGTATACTCCAAGTGCGTGGACAGTTATAATTACGAGTTTGAACAATGAATCAAAGCCTTTGATGTCGAATGATGGGTCTGTTTCGGCAAACCCGAGTTCCTGGGCTTTACAGAGCGCATGGCGATAGTTTTGTCCGTGGTCGAATACTTGCGAGAGAATATAGTTTGATGACCCGTTGAGGATTCCTTTTACTTCCAATAGTAGATCGTTGTCATAATATTCCTCAAGGTTTCGGATAACAGGGATTGATCCACAAGATGAAGCGTCGTAGAGCAATGCAGTATTATACTTTCGTTGTAGTTCTATTAGTTGGGGCAAGTGTGTCGCAATCATGGCTTTGTTGCCTGAGACTACTGGTATACCTTTTTCAAGAGCGCGTTTTACGATTGAAAAAGCTTGTTCGGCATCGTCTATAACTTCAACAATAAGGTTGATTTCAGGGTTGCAAAGTATATCATCGGGATTGTTGGTCAGTATTCCTGGTTCAAGTGTAATGTCGCGTTGTTTATTTAAGTTTCTCACGCATATTCCAGCAATGCGAGCGTGGGCGTTATGAGCCATGTTTATTACTTTGTAAAAACCGCTACCGACGGTTCCGAGGCCGAAAAGCCCTATGTTTATGGTGTCCATATAGATGGTTTTATTATCAGGAATTTATGAATGGGGTTAGTATTTGGTTTAGGCGTTTGTGCTCGACCAAAAAACCGTCGTGTCCGAAATCTGATGATATTTCGGCGTATTGTGCTGATGGTATTGCTTGAGCAAGTTTTTTCATGTCGGCAGGAGGGAATATAATGTCCGACGATATCCCCACAACTATAGTTTCTGCGTTGATAGAAGCGAGTGCCTTTCGGGTAGAACCTCCGTTGTTTCGTCCAATATCGTGGGTGTCGAAAGCGTCAAGGATAGTCATGTAGGAGTAGGCGTTGTATCGTCGGCATAGTTTCAGACCTTGATATTGTTGGTATGAAGCTGCTCGGTGTGTTGTAGGCAAACTTGAGTTGTCTTGTTGGGTTCTGTTGTAGCCGTCGCTTCCGCGGTATGTGAGCAATCCAATAGCTCTCGCTGCCGCCATTCCTGCCATCCCGGCCGATGGAGAGTCATGTCCGAAAGTAGGATCGGCTTTAATGGCCATTCGTTGTGTTTCGTCTATAGCTATTGTCCACGGAGAAGCTTTGGCATCTGTGGCTATTATAATGAGTTTGGAGAAACGTTGCGGTTCCATGGCGGCCCATTCCAATGCTTGGAAACCTCCTACAGAACTGCCTACAAGAGCATGTATTGGTCCAATTCCTAAATGGGATGCGAGGAGGCGATGAGCCTCTACCATGTCATTTATGGTCAATTTTGGAAATGTGGAGTACCAAGGTTTATCTGTTTCGGGATTGATAGATAACGGTCCTGTAGAACCGTAGTGGGATCCTAATATGTTGGCACATATTATGAAATATTTTTCAGGATCAAGAAATGCTCCGTATTCAACAGTGTGTGGCCACCAATCCGCGACATTGCTGTCGGCTGTGAGTGCATGGCATACCCAAACCACGTTTGATAAATCGTGGTTTGGGTTGCCAAAGGTGTGATAAGCAATATCAATGGCCGGCAGCTTTCCGCCAAGTTCTAAGTTGAAAATTTGGTTGGAGTGGAAAATATGCATCAGTCAATGTTTTTGAACGCTTGCTCGAAATCGTCTATAATGTCTTGTGGGTCTTCAAGCCCGAGCGAAACACGAAGAAGAGTAGGGGAGACTCCTGCTGCTTCAAGATCGTTGTCGGAAAGTTGTTTGTGTGTTGTTGAGGCAGGATGTGTTACCACTGTTATGGAGTCGCCTATCATGGTCATGTGTGCTGCGAGTTTCAGCCCTTCAACAAATTTGATTGTAGATTGGAGCGTACCAGTAAGCTCTATGTTTAGCACTCCGGAGGCACCACTAAGAAAATATTTGGATGCGTTCTTGTGCCCAGGATGATCTTCAAAGCCAACATAGCTCACTTTGGCTACTTTTGGGTGGTTTTTGAGATGGATTGCCAATTTTCTGGTGGCTTCAACTTGATGATTTACTCTAAGAGATAGTGTTTCCAGACCCAATAGCATCAAGTAGCTGTCGAAAGGAGAAGGGCAGGTGCCAAGATCTCGCAGTCCGTCTACTCGGCATTTTACAATGAATGCAGCTTTGCCGAAAGCTTGGCAAAGGTTTAGTCCATGATATCCTTCGGAAGGTCCGTCGATGAGTGGATAACGACCATTGGTCCAATCAAAATTTCCAGAGTCTACTATAACACCACCCATAGCGGTTCCATGGCCATTTATCCATTTTGTAGCAGAATCAACGATAATGTCTGCGCCCCAGTCAAACGGGTTGCACAGATATCCACCAGCTCCGAAGGTGTTATCTACAATTAATGGCACTCCTGCTGTATGTGCATTTTGCGCAATAGTTTCAATATCGGGAACATAACAAGTTGGATTTCCCATACTTTCGATAAAAACTGCGCGAGTATTATCGTCTATAAGCTTTTTGATTGCTTCGGGGCTTGCTTCTTCTGCAATCTTGATAGATATGCCAAGTCGGCGGAGTGTATGCCTGAATTGGTTGTATGTGCCACCGTAGAGAAATGGAGAGGCAACAATGTTCTGACCTTCAGACGCAAGTGCAGTAATGGTTATGAGTATTGCAGCCATGCCTGATGAAACCGCTAAAGCACCTACTCCGCCATAAAGGGCTGAAATTCGTTCCTCGTAAGCAGATGTTGTTGGGTTCTGTAGACGTGTATAGATATTCCCTGGTTGAGAGAGGTTGAAAAGGTCGGCTGCATAATCGCAGTTTTTGAATTTATAGGCCGCCGTGGGATAGATTGCTATGCCTCTTGAGCCTGTTGGCTCGTCGTGGGTAAGCCCTGCGTGGATTTGTCTTGTTGCAAAACGTAGTTTAGAGTAGTCCATTTGATATAAAAATATAAAGCCCGACTCTCAATATGAGCCGGGCTTGGTTTAACATTATATACAAAATTTTACACCCGACTCTTTCGACTGCACATCATCATGGAATTTTGCATCATGCCAGAAAGCATCAAGAAACTCATCGATGAAATATGCGCGAAAATTGTCATGTACGGGTTTTTGTTGATTTGCTTGCAAAATTAATGCTTTTTATTGAATCTTCCAAAAATTATCTGAAAATATTACACATTTTCTTTCTTTATGGATTTTGGATGATTTATGGACGTAAAGATAAAAAACAATGATTGCTTATTGGAAGAATAATCTTGCGAAAAAGGTTTCGCAAAGTCAAAAATATGTCGTATCTTTGCAAGAGAAAAAGACCGGGATTTTCCGGCATAACCGAAAGATAACTAACAACCTAATTATAGAAGAAATGACAATCGACAATTTTGATTTCAAAGGTAAAAAAGCAATCGTACGTGTTGACTTTAATGTACCCTTGGACGAAAACGGTAATATTACCGATGATACCCGTATTCGCGGTGCACTCCCTACCCTCAAAAAAATTCTTTCAGATGGTGGTGCTCTCATCATCATGTCGCACATGGGGAAACCTAAAGGTAAAGTTAATCCGAAACTTTCTTTGAGCCAAATTAAAGAGGCTGTGGCTAAAGCTCTCGGTACTGATGTTGAATTTGCTCCCGATTGTGCAGCTGCAGAAGATATGGCTGCTGCGCTCCAACCCGGCCAAGTTCTTCTTCTTGAAAATCTCCGCTTCTATCCAGAAGAAGAAGGCAAACCTGTAGGTATTGATAAAGCTGATCCCGCATACGATGCAGCCAAAAAAGAAATGAAGACTCGCCAGAAAGATTTCGCAAAGAAATTGGCTTCGTATGCCGATGTTTATGTAAATGATGCATTCGGTACGGCTCATCGTCGCCATGCTTCTACAGCAGTTGTTGCCGATTATTTTGACGCTGATCACAAAATGTTGGGTTACCTCATGGAAAAAGAGGTTAAAGCCGTAGATAATATCCTCAAAGATATTCGTCGTCCTTTCACTGCAATCATGGGCGGCTCTAAAGTGTCTACCAAAATCGGTATCATTGAAAACTTGATGGATAAGGTAGACAATCTTATTCTTTGCGGTGGTATGACATACACTTTTGCTCGCGCCAAGGGTGGTAATGTAGGTAAATCTATCTGTGAGGAAGATAAGCTTGATCTCGCACTTGATATCATTGCTAAAGCTAAAGCTAAAGGCGTAAATCTCGTTCTCGGAACAGACTGCATTGCAGCCGACGATTTCAGCAATGATGCAAATACGCAGATTTGCTCAGTTATGGATATTCCCGAAGGTTGGGAAGGCTTGGATGCAGGACCAGAAACTTGCCGTCTTTTCACAGATGCAATCAAAGGCTCTAAAACTATCCTTTGGAACGGTCCTGCCGGAGTATTTGAATTTGACAATTTCTGTGGCGGTTCTCGTGCTATTGCCGATGCTGTTGTAGAAGCTACCAAAGAAGGTGCCTTCTCACTTGTTGGCGGAGGCGACTCTGTTGCTTGTGTTAATAAATTTGGCCTTGCCGATGAAGTATCTTATGTTTCCACAGGTGGTGGTGCTCTCCTTGAAGCCATTGAAGGAAAAGTTCTTCCGGGCGTAGCTGCTATCAAAGGCGAATAAAATTCATAAATTATAGAACTTGTTCGGGACGCGCCAACTTAGCGCGTCCTGAATTTGTTTTAATAGAATGGAACTGTCTAAAGAATTTTTTGATTTTATAGCTTTGAATAAAGCTTCAGACCCAATGGGGCTGCGACTCAAATATGCCGGTAAAAATATTGGCTTTGATGTCGATGCTGCTATCACACAAATAGAATGTCGCAAGAAATTCAGTAGAAAATTAGCTGCTACGCTTTCTTGTTTTAGAGGTTTTTATTTTCCGAGTATTCTTGCAGGAGAGCAATCTACGAGCGATGTTTTAGCCAGATTTCATAGCTCATTGGTCAATCCTGGTTCTTGTGTTGCAGATTTTACTTGTGGTCTTGGTATAGATGCTATTCATATGGCTAAAGTGGCCTCGGAAGTGGTGGCTGTTGATATGAATCCTGCAATTACCGAGGCTCTAAAATATAATGTAAAGGGGCTTGGTTTAGGTAATATACATGTCGTTACCGATGATTGCATAAATTATCTTGATTGGTGTATAGACAGAGAACGAATCTTTGATGTAGTGTTTATAGACCCTGCACGACGTGCAGAAGATGGGAGTCGAATATATGCGCTTACACAATGTCGTCCTGATGTGGTAGAAATGATTCCTAAACTTGCACGAATTTGCAGAAGGTTGGTGATTAAAGCTTCTCCTATGCTTGATATATATGGTACAATAGAAATATTGCCATGGATTCCTTCTGCGATTGTATCGCTTGGCACAACTACGGAATGCAAGGAACTCGACATTGTAATAGATTTTGACTCTGAACGTCAAGATACTGTTATAAAAGCTGTGACTATGATGTCCGACGGTCAATCTTATGAATTCTCGTTTACTCGATTACAAGAAGCCGAAGCACAATTTCCTGCTATAGTTGACACCCTTGAAGACGGTGATTATATATATGAGCCCTTCCCGTCTCTTATGAAAACAGGAGCAATAAAATTAATTGCAAAAACTTTCGGGCTTAATATTTTTTCGGCAAACACACGCTTGCTTTATTCTTCTGAGAAAAAAGAAAATTTCCAAGGTAATATCTACAAGGTAGAGTGCGTTTTCCCTTATGCTTCTAAGGTGCTGAAAAGATTCGCTAAACAGTATCCACGTTGTGAGGTAGCTGTGAGGAATTTTGGTATCTCTGCCGAAGAACTAAGAAAAAAACTGGCTGTTAAAGATGGTGGCGATAGGCGTGTTTATGGCATTACGGATTTCAAAGGTAATAAAATACTTGCAGTCTGCCGCAAACTACAACGTAACACCATCTATGTCTTCCAATGCAGTGCGAAGGCTTTGCCCATGATCGGCGCGAATTGTCAATGCCATTGAGCATGTGTTGTCAAATGACTGGTTGGAAATTTCTGCACCTGAATTCTTGACAAGGCGCATAACTTGGTTCATGGCCAGATATGGGAAAGTAAATTCCACAGTTACCATATCATGGCATTCTATTATTTCGGCAGCCTCTATAGCTGTTTTTGCAGCCTCTCTATATGCAACTATCAGCCCCGAGGTTCCAAGTTTTATGCCTCCGAAATATCGTACGACAACTATGACAATGTCGGTGAGCCCAAAAGAATTTATTTGGCCTAATATAGGTTTACCCGCTGTGCCAGATGGTTCGCCGTTGTCTGACGATAAAAAATCGTTCCTGTCCGAGCCTATCATATATGCCCAACATACGTGTCGCGCATCGTAATACTCTTTGGCATAATCTGCAACGATAGCTTTTGCTTCTTGTGGGGTTTTTACGGGATGGGCAAATGCAAGAAATTTGCTCATCTTTTCTTTATATATGCCCTTGGATGGCGATTTGATAGTGAGGTATGTATCTGCCATGAAGTTGAAAAAAATATACGGGATTTCGGCATATACTCCGAAATCCCGTATTTATGAATCAATATTGATGGTGTTCGTTTTCCAATTCTTTAGGCGTGAGAGGTTTTGCGTTCATTTTTGCCCATACGTAGGCTATATAGGCCAAAACAAAGGGTACAAGAATGGAAACCCAACTCATGGTTTCAAGAGTGAAAAGCGACGAAGAACTGTTCTGGATAGTCAGCGACGATGCGGGATCAAGAGTTGAGCGGAGATAGGCTGTGTGATCTAATCCTGCAATGCAGAAAAGAACAATAACTACGGCTGCAACACCGAACCCGGCCATCCATATGCCACTGCGCCATGTTTTGGAAAATGCTGCTCTGAAGATTGAGTATAGCACCATTACAACTCCTATGAGCAGTATAGCTGCCAACCACCACATTGATATTAGATTTTTAAAGAATATATAGTCTACTTCTTCTACTGTAGCTCCATGTATTTTTACACCTGGTGCAAGCATGGCTGTTACCAAGAAGGCCACGAAGAAAACGGCAAATATAAGACCGTTTATAAGAACAGCTCTACGCATACGGTTTATCAATGAGGGTACCTCAGCGAGGTCGTTGATAAAATATAAAGCTGCCATAGTACGAGCCAAGAAGAATACTGCAATACCCAAAAGCAAGTTTTTCCAGCAGAAAATAGCTTCCAAGCCATGTGTAGAAACCCATTGCGAGATTACAGGTGCTCCGGCATCAAGCAAATTGCCTTTTGCAACCGTGAATGCTCCGCCAAAGAAGAATGTGCCTACAGCCACGCCTAAAAGTACACAACCTACCAGACCGTTGAACATCAAAAAAACATCGTATGTTTTAGTGCCGTATATATTACCTCTTTTGCGGCGGAATTCGTAGCTGACAGCTTGTAGGACGAAACTTAGGAGTATAAGCATCCACAGCCAGTATGCTCCGCCGAAACTTGTGGAATAGAAGAGCGGAAAAGATGCAAAGAATGCTCCGCCAAAGACTACCAGTGTAGTAAACGTCAATTCCCATTTCCTACCCAAAGAATTAACCATAAGTTGTCGTTCTTCCACGCCTGCTTTGCAATAGAGCATGGATTGACCTCCTTGGACAAATAGTAGGAACACCAAGGCTGCTCCAAGGACGGCTATTATAAGCCACCAATATGTTTGTAACATTTCAAGTGTTTCCATTTCATATACAGTTTAGGCGGTTTGTTCTATGTTTTTCTTTGAAGCCGATGAGATATATCTGAGCATGATACTTATTTCGGCTATGAGTAGGGCGGTGAACAAGAATGCGAAAATCCAGAAAGTCAACTGCACAGACGATGCAGGTATATCTGAAATAGCGGCATTTGTGGGCATGAGATCTTGTACTACCCAAGGTTGACGTCCTACCTCGGCAAGCACCCACCCAGCTTGGCTGCATACCCATACTACGGCTATGGAGATCATTCCAGCCCAATGAAGCCATGCTTTTTCAAGATATTTGGGCTTGCGATACGATATAAATACCATAACGAGGAAAAGGACTAACAGATAACCGCCGGCGATAACCATAATCCTAAAGGAGTAGAATGTCAAGCCAACTGGAGGGATAGCTGCTTCAGGAGATTTAAGATAACCGTAGCCAAAATATTTAAAGTCTTTTGCAACAGCTTCTGCTGCGGTTGCCATGGCTGCTGTATCGTTGGCTCGACGAGCAGTTTCGTAATCACGAAGCGATTGCTGTGCACGTTTGCCAATAGCAATACGATCGGCATATGAAACGGTATTTACAGTGTCGCCTTGAGCGTTTATTTCGCGGCCTTCAAGGATATCTATAATACCTGGTACGAAGCGGTCGCCGGTACCATAAATGAGATATGATAAGCCTTTAGGTATATCAATACTGAAAGCCATGGGCTCATCGCCATCCAAGGGGTTTGCAGAGTGATCTAAAAGGGCTACTCCTACGAGTCCCTGACCTATGTTACCGCGATAAAGACCTTCCATAGCTGCAAGTTTCATAGGTTGCACTTTAGAAACTTCTACGGCCGATCCGTGTCCTGTCCAAAGAGTGAGTAGGAGGCCTGCAAGACCAACCCATGAGCCTATGATCATAGAACTTTTTGCGGCTTCTTCATTTCTCTTACGCCAAAGCAACCAGCTGCTTACGCCAATGACGAAAACGCCTGCAAGAGTCCAACCGCTGAATACTGCATGGAAAAATTTGTTTATTGCAACTGAATTGAGAGCTACGCTCCAGAAATCTGTCATTACGTTACGCATCTGCTCTGGATCAAAAGTCATCCCCACAGGATTTTGCATCCATGCATTTGCAACAAGAATCCACAAGGCAGATATGGAAACTCCCAAAGCAGTAAGCCATGTTGCCGCAAGATGGAAGCGTTTGCTCACTTTGTTCCATCCAAAGAACATTACAGCGACAAATGTAGCTTCCATAAAGAATGCAACAATTCCTTCGATGGCCAATGGGGCTCCAAATATATCGCCCACAAACCAACTGTAATTGCTCCAATTGGTGCCAAACTCAAATTCAAGGATAAGGCCGGTTGCAACTCCACATGCAAAGTTAATGCCGAAAAGCGTCATCCAAAATTTTGTGATGCCCTTCCACCGTGCCTGCCCGGTACGGACATAGAGCGTCTCCATAATTGCGACTATTACCGAGAGACCTATCGTTAACGGAACGAAAAGCCAATGGTACATGGCCGTAAGAGCAAATTGTGCTCTCGACCAGTCGACTACTCCAATTAAGTCGTTCATTTATTTTAGTTTTAAGGGTTTAGTTATTCTCTGTTTATCAAAATATTCCTTACGGCAGTGGCGCGTTGATCATCGTTATCGTAGTTTTCAGAGAGGATATTTGGGAAAAAGAATATTTTAAGTATTGCGAACATTATTATCAATTTTAGTATAATTATGGCCCACAACGATTTACCGATGGTCATATTTTTGAATCCATCGACATACAGATTTATCCATTTAGCAAAAAAAACGTATATCTGTTTTTGGGACATTTCTATATTAAATTGATTTTTTGTTGTGGCGAACAAATTTAGGTAAAAAATATGAAAATTTACAGATTGGGGTAAAATATTTTGATAAAAAAGAGTTTGCCTATGCAAAAAGGCAAACTCTCAAATATTGTATATCTATTTTATTTTATACCGAAAATAGAATTATGGCGTGAAAGGAGGTTTAAGAACTTTAGGTCGTCGCGAAGAGGTGCCACTGTAATTCTGCCATCATTTAGCTTATCCCATTGATAATAGTTTGCATAGCCTAAATCCAACGCTTTAGCAGCGCAATCCATAGCTTTTTCCCACTTATCTGCTTGAGCATAGAAACATGCTCCATAGTAGTGGATAAGACCGTCGTAGTCTTTAACAGTCTTTAAAATATTCTCCATCCATCGAGTAGCTTGTTCTGTTTCTCCAAGGAACAGGAGGGCAAACCCTTTGAGAGAACGTGGATTGTCTATATAATAATGATCCATCTCCGTAACATTGCGGTAGAGCTGTTGCGCAGCCGAAGCTTTGTTGAGGAATTTTTCCATTACCCACGCTCTGAGCATGGGATAGCGAGCTTCTTCGGCGTTGGTGAGCATGGCTTCTCCTAAAAGATTAGAAGCTTCTTCGTAGTTTTGTATACCAATATATGCAAGAGCCATTTCTACTAATGCATCACAGCTTTGGCGATCTACAGCTAAAGCATCGGCTGCCGCCTTTACAGCTTCGTCGTTACGCCCGACAGTCCTTAATATTTGAGATCTAAGGCAGAAATAGGACGCATTATCACGGATCATACCAAGAGCATAGTCTATATTTGAAAGAGCTTCATCATATTGCCCCAATGCAAATTGACATTCTGCTATAGAGGCATAAATACCATGGTAGTTATAGAGCTTTTGGTCTAAAATTGTTTTGTAATCTTCTATTGCAGCCAAATAGTGGTAATGAGCTTGGGCAATACCGGCGCGAAGATAACGGAACATTCCTACTTGTGGAGCTTGGGTGATGGCATTTGTAAGGCCGGCCATAGCTGCCGGATAGTTGGTGTTGCCATATTCAACCAATTCTTGCATAGCACGTTGGTTCTTATTGTCGGAGCTTAGTGCCAATATTAAATCGTCTACAGCACCGTTATGGTCTCCCATAAGGCCTCGGACGGACGCCCTCCTCACATATATATCAGCATTGTTGGGATCTATGTTCACTGCTTGTGCCAACAGTTCGTTGGCCGTTCCTAAGTTATTTTCTTTTACTGCTATGCGAGCTAATCCTATGTAAGGCTCAGGGGTGCGGTTATTCAACCGCTGCAATCGAGAAAAGTCGGTTTTAGCATCACTGTAATTCTCTAAAGTATACTCGGTATTGGCCAATTGGTAAATAACAGAATAGGAATCAGGCGCTAAAAGTGCGGCAGCTTTTAAGTCGGTCAACGCTTCGGAAGGACGATGGGTCTCGTTATAAATTCCGGCTCGAA
>CAJTUG010000002.1:100316-120602 GCA_910579605.1 uncultured Muribaculaceae bacterium
GTGTTAGAGCACGGAGACGAGTCTCGCTATCAGATTCTGGTACATATTCCAAAACTTTGTCTACATCCTCAAGTGCGCGGATAAATTCATTATGGCGGTAATATTCATCTGCGCGGCTCATAAGGATGCCGTAATTCTTGGGATCGGCCTGCAGTTCTTCTTCATATACTTGAAGGACTGCTTGTGTTATCGGATTTTTTATACCAGATTGAGCATGCAGTGTTAAAGAAGCTCCTAAAAGTGATATCAGAGCAATGTGTTTAAGTTTCATTCGTTTCTATCTGTGAAATAATGGCTTTTAGAAAGAGTCTATTGTACGTCGGATGGCGACAAGACGAGTCATAAGCATGTCAAGCAAGTCAAGGCGTAACATATTGGCGCCGTCACTCTTTGCTATGGCCGGGTTGGGATGTGTTTCTATAAATAAACCGTCGGCTCCTACGGCTACTGCTGCTCGAGCGATAGTCTCTATAAGTTCGGGGCAACCGCCGGTTACTCCTGCAGACGTGTTGGGTTGTTGAAGGGAATGGGTGCAATCTACAACCACCGGAGCTTTACATGCTTCTTGCATTTGTGGCACTCCTCTAAAATCAACTATAAGGTCGCCATAGCCAAAGGTTGTTCCTCTTTCTGTCACCATTACGTTATCATTGCCGCAAGAACGTACTTTTTCTACCGCAAAGCGCATTGATCCTGGCGACAAGAATTGCCCTTTCTTAATGTTTACTGTTTTCCCTGTCCGGGCAGCTGCTGTCAATAAATCTGTCTGACGGCAGAGAAATGCAGGAATTTGTAGGATATCGACAAAATCAGCAGCCATTTCAGCTTCTTCTGGTTGATGAATGTCTGTAACGACAGGAACCCCAAATTCTCGTCCTACGGCATTAAGTATCTTAAGAGCTTCTAAATCGCCAATGCCGCTGAATGAATCCAGACGGCTTCTATTAGCTTTTCGGTAGCTGCCTTTGAATGCAAAAGGTATTCCTAAATTAGAACATACTTTGGCTATATGCTCCGCCGTTTCAAAAGCCATATCGCGGCCTTCAATAACACATGGGCCTGCAAGTAAAAAAAATCCGGGCTTGGAACGGAGTTGATTCAGTGCGTTATCCATTATAAGCAATGTTTATTTTTGTTTTTATTTAAGAAAAATTTTGCCACGGAATCTTATCCTACATTTAGTTGGTTAATGATTTGGAATGTGTCTGCGGCTACAATAGCAGCCGTTTCCGTGCGCAAGCGGTTGTCCCCCAATGTGACGGGAACAAAACCAGCATCTAATGCATAAGCGACTTCTTGAGGTGTAAAATCACCTTCTGGGCCTATGAGCACAATTGAGTCTTGGTCGGGCAACAATGCCTTTGCCAAGAGACGGCGAGGGCAATCGCGGTCGCACCAAGCAATAAATTTGAGACATTGCGCAGATCTGCTTTCGTCTATGAATTTACGAAATGGCTCAGTGGCATTTACCGGGGGTAATATTGCTTTTAGCGACTGTTTCATAGCCGAAACGGCAATTTTTTCCAGCCTTTCTATTTTAATATCTTTTCGTTCCGACCGTTCACATCTCAATGGAACTATCTTGTCAATACCTATCTCTACCAATTTTTCGACTGTCCATTCCATGCGGTCCATGTTTTTTGTTGGAGCTATGGCAATAGTGAGATCCGGTCTCCATACTTTAGGCAAATATTCGGTTTCCAATATTTCCAAAGCAGCATGTTTGGGATGAGCTGTTAGAAGCCTGCAACGGTAAAGAGTCCCTTTCCCGTCTACAACCTCAATCTCATCGCCAGGCTGTTTTCGAAGTACTCGCACTGCATGCCCGCTTTCACTTTCGGGCAATTCATGATTTGTTGATATGTCGGGGGCGAAAAAACGTATCATTATTTTGTTTCTACAAAACCACCGCCGTCGGTCGACTCAGTTTCTTTTATTTCGGCATTATTTGTAGCAGTGTTGTTTTCTTTGAATATGAAGAAGAACAGTATGGTTACGATTAGAGCATATGCGGCAAAAATGAACCACGATTCGCGCCAACCTTCCAACTGTTGCTCCGGCGAAAGCCCAGGTGCATTTACAAGTGGATTAACCACGCATGTACCTGCAAGGAATGTGCCAACAGATGCGCCTATGCCGTTTGTCATTAACATAAAGAGACCTTGAGCCGAAGAACGTTGTGCAACATCTGTTCGGGAATCTACATACAATCCTCCGGATACATTAAAGAAATCAAAAGCTACACCATAGACGATACACGACAAAATGAGGAACACAACGCCGCCATCGGGGTTGCCTATACCAAAAAATCCAAACCGTAGAACCCATGCAAACATAGCCATAAGCATAACCCCTTTTATCTTGAAACGTTTGAGGAAGAATGGTATAGCAAGTATACATAATGCTTCTGAGCATTGGCTTATGGAAATGAGGAAAGTAGCATTGTCTGTCCACCAACTACCCTGATATTCAAGAATACTTTTGAAATGGTAGATAAATGATGAGCCATAGCTGTTGGTTATCTGAAGTGATACGCCCAAAAGCATAGAGAAGATGAAGAAAACAGCCATGTCGCGGCGGCGGAAAAGTGTGAAGGCCTTAAGCCCCAATGCATCCACAAGGCTTTTCTTATCTCCATCCGATCTTACTGGACATGCAGGTAGTGTCAAGGCATAAGCAGCCAAACAAATACTCAAAATACCAGATACATAGAATTGTGTGTAGCTATGCTGAATTGTTTCTCCTCCTATGCTGACAAAATTTACAAACAACTCTGCACAGATAAAACCAACAGTTCCCATTGTCCTGATTGCCGGGAAATCGTTTACAGTGCTTAATCCACCTTTTTCAAGTCCGTTGAAAGATACTGAGTTGGTCAATCCTATAGTGGGCATAAAGAATGCCACAGAAACAGTGTAAAGCGCAAAAACAAGACCAAAACTTAATGTGCCTTGACTTTCAATTTGTTCTTTGGCTACAATACCTGTGCCTATCATGAAAATACCGGCCAACAATTGGCATATAGCAAGAGTCTTTTGTGCCGGTATCCAACGGTCGGCTACTATGCCTACCAGAGCCGGCATGAAAATTGAAACCAAACCTTGCACGGTATAAAACCAAAATACATAATTCCCGAGTCCATTACTGCCAAGGAACATACCCATGGAAATGAGGTATGCGCCCCAGATGGCAAATTCAAGGAAGCTCATTGTAGCAAGGCGAGCTTTTAGTTGCAGTTTATTCATATGGTATTGTTTTTTAGATTATTCAGTAGTCTCATCGCTTCCGCCAAGCCCTTTCTTGCGTTTAAGTATATCGCTTATATGGGCTGCTTCTTCATAGTTTTCTTGTTCTATGAGTTGCGATAATGTGCGTTCAAGTTCTTCTATTGTATAATTCTCGATTTTAGGATTGGCATGATAGCTCATGTCGTCGGCATAACTTTCAAATTCATCTTCAAAATCTTCGTTTTCGTCAAGATGTTCTTCCGATCGTGTCAACACATCATCTTCAAGGACAAAACCGGCAGATTCCACAATCTCAGGAGTGGTATAAATGGGTGTCCGTGTTCTCAATGCTATTGATATTGCATCGGAAGTCCTGGCATCAATGACAACTGTGCGGTTACCATCTGTAAAAGTAAGCTCCGACGAAAAAATGCCGTCTTCAAACCGATAAATGAAAACCTCTGTGAGCTTTACCCCAAAAGCATGTGCGAAACTCACAAACAAGTCATGGGTCAAGGGCCTTGGGGTGCGTATGCCCTCCATGACTATTGCTATAGATTGGGCCTCTGCGGGCCCTATGACTACAGGTATGCGGCGTGGTCCATGTTCCTCTGCCAAAACGAGAGCGTATGCACCACTTTGCAATTGGCTGCACGAGAGTCCTAAGACATGAAGGCGGATTTTAGATTTCATAGGTCTATTGTAATATGTTCCCTCCCGTAATTATCCCCGAACCATAGCATATACTTGCTTCTTGATTGTATACTACGGCAAACTGCCCGGGAGCAATACCTTGAACCTTTACGTCGGATTCTATTATATATTCTCCTTCAGCCTCGGGTATTTGGCGGATGCGTCCAGGCAAGAACTCAGGCGTATGGCGGTTTTTGAATTTTATGGCTACACCTTCTGGAGCCAATGCTTTTTCGCCCCATGGATTAGCGGTTATAAATTGCATTTCTGCCAAGCCAAGAGTCCTGCCATATTGCTTTTCGGTATCATAACCGCGCGAAACATATATTACATTGTCTGCAACGTTTTTCCGCACAACAAACCATGGACCGCCACTCAAGCCCAAACCTTTCCGTTGTCCTATGGTATGAAACCAATAACCGCGGTGTTCGCCAAGTTTTTTGCCGGTTTCAATCTCTATTATAGCACCTGGCTTTTCTCCCAAGTGGCGGCGAATAAAATCGTTGTAGTTTATCTTACCTAAAAAGCAAATTCCTTGGCTGTCCCTACGATATGCATTAGGCAATTTTGCTTCTGCGGCTATGCGACGGACTTCGCTTTTGGGCAGATTACCGAGTGGAAATGTGAGATGTTGTAATTGTTTACCGCTTATACGAGCCAAGAAATCGGTTTGGTCTTTAACCGGGTCTACAGCGGTAGCGAGCCATTTACGCCCTTGTGGGTCTATTATCGTTGAAGCATAATGGCCTGTAGCCGTTAGGTCAAAGTCTTTGCCCCAACGTTCCTCAAAATATCCGAATTTTATTATTGAATTACACATCATATCGGGGTTGGGTGTCAATCCTGCTTTTACTGTACGTAAAGCATACTCCATGACATTGTCCCAATATTCCTGATGCAGGGATACCACATCTAAATGTAGCCCGTATCTACGTGCAATCAAGCTACACATTTCTATATCTTCTTCGGCAGAACAATCGCCCTCATCATTATCCATTCCTATTCGGATGTAGAACAAATGAGGATCGTGTCCTTCTTCTATTAGGCGGTGTAGTGCTACCGCACTATCTACTCCACCAGATAATAGCATTGCTATATTCATAGATTCAATTCCTACGGGTTTGTTCTGCGGCCACCTGGAATGCGCCGAAAAGATAATCTAAATCAAGGTCTTTGGCCAATATTCGGTGTTTTGAATTAATGAAATAAAAAGACGGCATAGTACGTAAGTCAAAATAAAGATCTGCATCTTCGCATGACACTGCTATCCAACCGTTGGGTAGTGCTGAATTTGCATCTTTCCATTCTTGGCTTACCTCTCCTGGATATAGACTTATTATTACTAAATCTCCGTTGTCTATCAATCTGTTGGCATGGATATTAGTCTTTAGACGGACATTTGCCATGCTACAATCGTCGCAGTCTGGATCATTGAAAAACAGCAGGATAGATTTGCCTTTGATTTGCCCGAATGTGGTTGTATTACCATCTGGCTGTATGAGCTCTATTTCAGGTAAAGTGCTTCCTATAGAACTGCTGAGCAATATTTTTTCTTGTGCTTGATAGCGGGCTCGGGTAGCTTTATCTATTTTTTTATGGTGTGCCGCCGCTTGGACAAATGGTAAGTAAACTTCATCGGAACGCATTTCTGTGGTATCGGAATAAAGCCATTCTTCGGCCATTTCGGCTAAGGCAAGGGTTTTCTTACCGTCTTTGGCAACTATTTGCAATAATTTGTCTATGGATGAATGAACCGTATCTGCACTCGCATGCTGCATTATAGCAAACCAACTGCCCATAGTGTTGTGAAGTTTCTGGCGGTAATTAAATACGGTCCCAAAGTTGCATCTATCCCAAAAACGGCTTATTATATAGTCGCAACGTGGCTGTAATTCCATCATTGAATCCGGGGGAACTGGATATGGAAATAATTCGTCGGCATGGGCATGCTCTGCGCCGATTGCTGCAAAAAATAATGTGATTATAATTACTATTTTTGTATAGAATTTCATCGGTACTTTGCTTAGTTTGTTAAAAACGTCTTCTTCAATGCAAGACACTGATACTATCATCCTACAAAATTAAACAAAAATTTGCGTTTGCCAACAAGTATGCTCCTAAAAAATGTTATACCGTAAAAAAGATTGGCGGCATGAAACCATACCGCCAAGAAAATCATTGTTTTTTATTATTTTCAGAGCAGAACCGATTTACCTGTCTCGGTAAGGTATTCCGATAGCAAATATGGGGCAAGTGGTATGCGTATGATACCTTGCGCATAACTTGCAACTTCATATGGCCCATATGCAAATACTATGTCTCCACTGTCGGATACATAAAAATTGCCGTCGGATGGAAGTGCTTCTATATTTGTCCGTCCTATTATAGGAGACATGTATTTAGCTTTGTTGGCAATAATTTCCGGCAAAGCATTCAATCCATCTTGTGTAAATAAATCGTCAAGGGTTATTACTTTTCCGTTCCTAATGTCGTAGTTGATATAAGTAGTCGAATACATGCCATGAGCCGCACGTGGGGAATAACTTGTAGAGGTTATGGCATAGGAAAGAATGGCATTATTGAGAGTGGTCACATCTCCATCAATAGAGGTGCATCCATCATAATCGGAAAGACGCACTGCATATTTGCTTAAACTGTCGCTTTGCTCTTTGTTGAGATTTATGGCTACCGGTGCATAACCGAACTCAGCAGCTGCACTGTGGAAAAAATTTTCAAGAATGCGATTTGAGTCGTTTCCGAATGCGGAAATTTCTATTGCGTCCTTTAGTTGGCTCAAGTCTTGGCCAAATATGTTTTCAGGCATTAAAACGTTAACTCTACACGCTACCGTGAGGTCGGAATCTGTATCATAATCTGCTGCTGAATTTTCTAATGTATAAGCTTTAGCTGCTTCGATACGCTTGAATGATATTGAATTATCATCCATATTTGATTCGGTTTCGCTAATGTTGTTGCCACAAGATGCCAACAAAAGCATTGTTGCTGCGCTTAATAATATTGAACGTTTCATCGTAGTATACCTTAGTGTTTGCATGTTGTAAATATTCCAAATTTTACCTCATTTTGTTTTCGGACTTTAGAGTCTAACGTTTAGTTAATACCTTAGTTCCTTTTATGATTAAAATTTTATGCAAAATTAATGATTTATTTTGGGTATTGGCTTAAATAATATTGTCTTGTACATTTTATTTTTTCATCATTAAAGTAATGAGTTGATTTGTCGCTAATTATATTACAAAGCCCGGATTCAGAAAAGAATCCGGGCTTTGTAATATAGGAATGAGAATTGTTCTTATTTATCTGAAACAGATGGGGTAACGTTGTATCCTGTAGTGCCTTCAGCTGGTATCTCGTCAACACCTTCAACTACTTTTACTTTGAATGCCACCAAAGAAGTTGCTACCTCTTTGTCCACAGCATATAGAGGTGCTGTGACTTCAAGACTATGGAAACCGGCCTGTACTTGGTCGTCCACTTCAATTTCAAAGCCATATGGAGGCTCAATGCTTGCGCCAAGATAGTAGCCGTCCCAATAATAGGAAGCTCCGGTAATCATGGCTCCTTTGCCTTGTTCATTGTTTGTTACGGTTATAGACTCTATTTTGAATGTCTCGCCTTGTACTACGTAGATTGTACCATCTACTACACTGGCTCCACTGAATTCAAAATGAAAATCAACATCAGGTAAATCGTTGTCGTCGTGGCACGAACTCAATGCTAATGGAAGAACGGCCAACACTAAAAGATAGAGAAACTTTTTCATTGTACTTATTGGTAAATAGTTGAAATAATTAATTTTTGAATATTAAGTCGCCGTCTGCAACGTCGATTACTATCGGTTTGCTCCTGTCTACTTTTTGCGAAAGGATATCTTTCGATAGTTGGTTAAGAACAAGACGGTGGATAGCGCGTTTTACTGGACGGGCTCCGAATTCCGGATCAAATCCTTCGTCGGCAAGGAAGCTTAAAGCCGCAGGAGTGATTTCAAGCTCTATACCCGACGAATTACGGAGCATTTTTTGTATTCCCTTAATTTGCAAACCTACGATTTCTTCTATTTCGACGCGATTTAATGGCGTGAACATGATTATCTCGTCGATCCTGTTTAAAAATTCAGGACGAATGGTTTGCTTAAGCATATCTAAAACCTCCTCTTTGGTTTTTTCTATGGTCTCGTCTTTTGTTTCCGGTGTCATCTTTGCAAAATTATCACGGATAGTTGCCGAACCCATGTTGGAGGTCATAATAATAATAGTATTCTTGAAATTCACGTTACGTCCCTTGTTGTCGGTAAGATGTCCGTCATCAAGTACCTGTAACAATATATTGAATACATCGGGATGAGCTTTTTCAATTTCATCAAACAATACAACGGAGTATGGCTTGCGTCGTACGGCTTCTGTTAGTTGTCCACCTTCGTCGTAGCCAACATATCCAGGAGGCGCTCCCACAAGACGAGATACTGAGTGCTTCTCTTGATACTCGCTCATATCTATACGAGTCATCATATTTTCGTCATCAAAAAGGTACTCTGCCAATGCTTTGGCAAGTTCGGTTTTTCCTACACCTGTCGTACCAAGGAAGATGAACGATCCAATGGGGCGTTTGGGGTCGTTGAGGCCTGCTCGGCTACGACGCACTGCATCGGCAATAGCTCGGATTGCTTCCTCTTGACCTACTACACGAGAGTGCAACTCTTCTTCGAGGTGCAGAAGTTTATCTTTTTCGCTCTGTACCATCTTGTTAACAGGGATTCCGGTCCAACGCGATACAACATCGGCAATATCTTCGGAGTCAACCTCTTCTTTGATGAGAGCTTTTTCTCCTTGCATCATACGGAGTTGTTCTTGGATGGTGGCATTCTCTTTTTCTTTTTGGCTTATAAGAGAATATCTTATTTCCGCAACGCGGGCGTAGTTGCCCTCTCGTTCTGCCTTTTCGGCCTCAAAACCGAGCTGTTCAATATCAATTTTGTTCTGCTGTATTTTGGAGATAAGGTCTCGCTCAGCTTTCCATTTTGCAGAATATTCGTTTTCTTCTTCGCGCAATGAAGCAATTTCGTGTTCTATCCGCTTAACTTCTTCGTCGCGACCTTCGCGTTTGATGGCCTCTCGTTCTATTTCTTTTTGGGCTATACGGCGTGTGATGTCGTCTAATGCCTGTGGCACAGAGTCTATCTCAAGTTTTAGCTTAGAAGCTGCCTCGTCTATAAGGTCTATGGCTTTATCAGGAAGGAAACGGTCGGTAATATATCGTTCTGAAAGTTGTACCGCTGCAATAATAGCCTCATCGCGGATGCGGACCTTGTGATGGTTCTCATAGCGTTCTTTAAGTCCACGGAGAATCGCTATAGCGCTCTGCTCGTCGGGCTCGTTGACCATTACTTTTTGGAAACGGCGTTCAAGAGCCTTGTCTTTCTCAAAATATTTTTGATATTCGTCAAGAGTAGTTGCTCCAATGCTCCGGAGTTCGCCGCGGGCAAGCGCAGGCTTGAGGATATTTGCTGCATCCATGGCTCCTTCGCCTTTTCCGGCGCCCACAAGAGTGTGGATCTCGTCGATAAAGAGTATTATTTCCCCATCGGCACCCGTTACTTCATTTACGATTGCTTTAAGTCTCTCTTCAAATTCTCCTTTATATTTTGCCCCGGCTACCAATGCACCCATGTCAAGCGAATAAATTTGCTTTGTACGGAGGTTCTCAGGAACGTCACCTCGCACGATGCGGTGGGCCAAACCTTCGGCAATAGCTGTCTTGCCCGTCCCTGGTTCGCCTATAAGCATGGGGTTGTTTTTAGTACGTCGGCTAAGAATTTGCAGAACTCGGCGTATTTCCTCGTCGCGACCGATTACTGGATCAAGTTTGCCAGAGCGTGCTCGTTCGTTGAGGTTTATTGCATATTTTGATAGCGCGTTATAAGTTTCTTCAGCACCTTGGTCTGTAGCTTTTTTCCCTTTACGCAGTTCTTCGATAGCTGCTTTGAGTTCTTTTTGGCTCAATCCCGCATCTTTCAATATAGATGAAGCTGGCGAGTTTACCTCAAAGATTGCCATGAGAATAGCCTCCAGAGTCACATATTCGTCGCCTAATTTCTTTGCTATATCAAGGGCTTTCTGAAGGACGTCGTTAGATTCTCGGCTCAAATAAGGTTCCTGTCCCGAAACTTTAGGCAGGGTAGAAATGGCTGCATCTACTTTAGCGGCGATAGAGGCCGGGCTGGCACCGATTTTCTGAAAAATAAATTTCACAATCGACTCGCCTTCTTCCATCACTCCTTTAAGCAGACACACTGGTTCAACGGCTTGTGTTCCTGCACCGCGTGTTATCTCCACAGCCTTTTGTATGGCTTCTTGAGATTTGATGGTGAAATTATTGAAATTCATAATATGAAGATGGTTGAATTTTTATCTTTACTATTCATTATTTTAACAACCATTGCCTTGCTTTGGTTTATACAAGGCTTCATATTTGCAATAATCGCGCCAATCAGGTATATAAGACACTTTGTCAGTCTGTCATTCGTTCATAAGCATGCCGTCTAAAATTCCTTCAAGCATAGCTCCAGCAAGTTGACCTAAAAAGTTTGGCCCATTTTGGGGATTTTCTTCTGGTACATTGGGCTTTATACCTACAGTTGGGGCTTTACTGCTTAAATTACTTAAAGTCTTAGGAAAATCGACGGCTAAATGTCGCCATGCAATATTTGAAATGTCGGCTATCTGTTTCTCTGCTTCTTCAAGGCTGCCTTTGAAATCTTTGACAAAAACAGCTATGGAATAATAACCGGTAGTACCGTCGGGACGTGTATATAAAACTATTCCTATATCATTGACAGCTTGTATATAATCATCTTCGCAATGGCCTGTGCCGGTTTTATGGAATAAGGTAGCTCCTGCTCCAAGTCCGGCTTTAATGCGCGACAATCCTGTTTTAGTACCTCCCATAAGGGCTTTTACTACTAAGGCAGCTTCTGAGCCATGATGCACAAAAAATTTATCAACCAATCCGGCTGCAGCCTTTGGAGTTGAGTAGTTATTGTAGCAAAGACTAATGTTGTTGTTCATTTCTCTTTCGGTCTGGCAGATAGCATAATCCCCGGGATAGAAAGAATGCATGAGGCTGTCTGTCTGAAAAGGTGACAGTAAGTTTTTAAATATGATATCACAAGCATTATTATCGCTTTCAATAAGACTGTATTTAAGCAGTAATGTTAAATCTGCCGAAGTGAGACCTCCTGGAAAATCTCTCAACATAGGACTCCACGTATCGCTGCACATATCACCATCATCTATCGGACAACGCTTAGTAAGTATACCCGGATAGCCTAAATGTTGAGAAATGGCTATTGCTTGATGAAATTTAAATACACTCATCATCGGGTAATGTTTGTCGCCGTTTATCTCTATAGTATCACCGTTGCTGTCTATTATGGCAACTCCTATGTTGGCGTCACCGATACTTTGAACTAATTCTTCGCTCAAGGTCATGCCCGACAAACTAAGTGTCAACATGGCAGTTAAGATTACTATAATTATTTTTTTCATGATTTTGCAAAATTATTTACAAGAAATGTAATATGCAAGGAAAAAAAGCGTCATATAAGAAAGAAACATATAAATTAACTTATTTATTCCCCACATTATGGAAAACGAAAACCATATTATTCCACCTCCCTACAACCCTGATCCGCTAAATTTGCCTCAAGAATCGGAGCAAGAAAGAAAGCGATTTTCGTTGGGGACAAAAATTGTTCTTATTGCGTTAATCACCCTTATTCTCATGATTCCAGGCCTTATTATTGGATTTCTTATCGGTGAACGTGAAAGAACTGAGACACAAACTGTAAATAATATTTGTGATTCTTGGAGCGGTAGCCAGCTCATTTCCGGTCCGATAATCTCTATTCCATTCGACAGTATCTCTCCCGAGAACCATGGAGGAGTGGTGCGTCTATTGCCCGATGCATTGAATTTTGATGCTGATATTAAGTCGCAAAAATTGCATAGATCAATTTATGAAGCTGTTGTATACAATACCGACATAAAAATGACAGGTTCATTCTCTATGGCTGCTCTCAACAAACTCGGATTGCCTTTGTCGGCTTATCAATTTGAAAATGCTTCAGTGACCATAGGTATCGGTGACCTCAGAGGTGTTGAGTCTATTTCTCGTTTCCTTATTGGCGGAGAATCATATGAGCTTGATGGATCCAATAACATCCAGGTTTACACTGGAAAAAATAATTCTGGATCTGGTTGTATGCAATCTGCAATTAATTTCGGCATTTCTCAAGACCAAGAGATGCCTTTTGAAATAACAATGAAACTCAAAGGATCTTCGTCGCTTGCGGTTACACCGGTAGGTAAATCTAATGTTATCGAGATGCGAGGAGACTGTGCATCGCCTTCATTTACCGGTATGTTTCTGCCAAGCGAAAGAAACGTAGATAAAGATGCTTTTGAAGCGGTATGGTATCTCAACAGTACAAACAGAAGCTATCCTCAGGCTTTCGTTGGAGATCGTGCTGATGATATTTCAGCCTCGGCTGTTGCTGTAGATATGCTTATTCCGGTAGAAACATACCAGAAATCTGAACGTGCAATAAAGTATTCTGTTATTGTTATTTTGCTCACTTTTATATCAATCCTCTTTGCCGAGATAATGCTCAAAAAGCCAATAAATATTTTCCAGTATCTTCTGGTTGGTTTGGCTCTAATTTTGTTCTACTCATTATTACTGTCGTTAAGCGAGCATATAGCATTCGCATTAAGTTACTTAATAGCTTCTTTAATGACTATTGGGCTGATTTCTACTTATATGAGGACTGTCCTATCATCTGCTAAAGTAGGATATACAATTGCAGCATTGCTCGTTGTGATATATACTTTCATATATATTCTTCTATGCCTCAATACGTTTGCTTTACTGACAGGTAGCATCGGACTATTTATCGCTTTGGCTGCTATTATGTTTGCAAGCCAAAAACTAAAAATCGAAAAATTATAAAATGATTATGTTATAAAAGACCTGCGAGACTTTTGAGGTATTCACAAAAATGTCTCGCAGGTCTTTTATATTATTTTAGTTAGAAATTCTTTAGTTCTCTGTAAAGAGAGTGGAGCGGAAGTCCCATAACGTTGTAGAAACACCCATCTATCCCTTTTATGCCTGCTGCTCCTATCCATTCTTGTATACCATACGCGCCAGCTTTGTCTAATGGCCGGTATATTTCTACGTATCGTGATATTTCGTCATCACTCAATTCTCCGAAATGAACTTCTGTCTTTTCCGAAAACGATATGCTGCGACGAATATCACTTATACATACCCCCGTCACCACAATATGGTTTTTGCCTTGTAATTTATTAAGCATTGATTTGGCCTCTTCAGGATCATGTGGCTTGCCAAGAATTACACCGTCGGTAATCACCACAGTGTCGGCTGTTATTAAAATCACATCTTCGGTCAAAAGATCTGTATAAGCTTCAGATTTAAGTTTAGCAAGATATTCCGGAACTTTATCTGCTGCTAATTCAGCGGGATAACTTTCGTCTATTTCACGTGTAGTAGCAATGGAAAATTCAGGTAAAATCAATGCCAAAAGTTCACGTCGCCGTGGAGAAGCCGACGCCAACAAGATACGGCAATTTCTTAACTTTTCGGTTGGAAATGGTGGCAACGGACTTGTCATTTTATATTCATTTGTTTTATTTACCATCCGAAAGCTGTAGCATCAGCCATCCATGTGCCATTAAGGCGTAAAATCTCTTCAATAAGTTCCCTGGCTACTCCATAGCCTCCTTTACAGCCTGTTATATAGCGAGCAATCGCTTTAACCTCTTGGGCTGCGTCGCGTCGGGCTACCGGAAGGCCTATGCTCCTCATGGGGGGGATATCAGGAATGTCATCGCCAGCAAAAGCAACTTCTTCGGCTTGCAAATTATTATCTTTCATCCATTTCTGCAAGACTGGAAGTTTGTGGGAGCATCCGAGAAAAATATCATTGATTCCCAATGAGCTGAAACGTACGGCTATATTCGTTGCATTTGCGCCAGATATTATGCAAATCTTAAAACCTGCTTTTATTGCTAATTGTATGGCATATCCGTCTTTTATATTTGCCATACGCAAAGGTACTCCATCAGGACCCATTGGTATTGTAGATGGCGATAAAACCCCGTCGACATCAAATGCTATGCCTCGTATTAGGTTGAGATTATAGTTTATCCGGCTCATAAATTGCAATTAATGTGTGGATTGTGAAATTTGGTTATCAGTTGGGTGAGTACCCGGTAACTGTCTTTTAACTCTTCGGGGCAGCGAGAATGTTGAAGTGCTACAACCTCCATATCGCCCCTTTTGGCCGGACCTGTCAATGCTTGATGAGGCCCAACATCAAATGCTTTGGCAACAGTTGCCTCTACAAGGGGTTTTACTGTACTTAAGTCGTAACCTCCTTCTTGGAGTATTTTTTCTACACTTTCTAAAAGTATATCCACAAAATTGCTTGAAAATACCCCTGCGATATGCAGTATTCCACGTTTTGCCGAATCTGCATGGTATACATGTGAGCTCATTCGTGAGGCGAGCCAATCTGCTATAAATAAATCGTCGGGTGTGGCAGCTTCTGTGAAAAACGGTACTTTAGATAAGTCTACGGGAGTGTTTTTGCTGAACGTCTGGAGAGGGTATAGCACACCTGTGCGAGGGCTTATATATTCCAAAATCTCCTTTTCCATGGTTCCGGAAGTAAGGAGAACCAACGGATTTGAGTTTATAGGACCAATCTTATCTACTACCGATTTCAATGCTCCATCGGCTACGCTAACAATGATAATGTCGGGCCTGCTTTGGGCTATACTTTCAAAATCTGTAGCGCAATCTGGTTTTGAAATTTCATCAGCCAAAGAAAATGCATTCTCTGCATGTCTGCTACTTATGGCACAGATGTCTATTGCAGGGTCATTTGCCAATGAACGAACCAAATGAGTGGCTACATTGCCGCTACCGACCATAGCCACGCGGTAATGCGGGGTTAATCTGCCTGTTGTTGATTCCATGTGCCGATATGTACTTTTTCCCAAAGCAATTTCGACGGGTCTACCGGGCGGCGTGTTTCAGCAGAATATCCAAAAGTCATTATGCATTCGACCACCATGTCAGAAGGTATACCCAAGAGTTCCCGTACTATATCTTCGGCCGCCTCGCCATCGGCTGCATAGCGCTCACGAACTTGAATCCAACATGAGCCAATCCCAAGTGACGCAGCCTGAAGGTGCATCATGATTGCTGCCACACTTGCGTCTTCAAGATATACATCGCTCTTTTCCGGAGACACGGTTACAACAACAGCAAACGCTGCTCCTGCCACAGGTTTTGCTCCAAACTGCTTGCATTCCGACAAGCGGTTAAGCATCGACTTGTCTTCAACGACTACAAATTGCCATGGACGCGCACTTTTGGACGATGGCGACAATAGTGCAGCCTCAAGGATTGTCCTTACGTCTTCGGCACTTATTTCTTGTTCTGTATAGCGGCGTATACTATGGCGGCTCAAAAACAAATCGTGTAGATTATCCATAAATGATATACCGGTATTTCCGGTGGTTTTGTTAGTTCTCAATGGCGGCAGATCCAACCTCCGCCGAAATTATCTTTCGCTCCGTTTTCTTTGGCTGCGTTTAATGTTGCTCCTGTTGTTTCGCCAGATGCAGCATATACGCGATATCTTCCGTCGCTCTCAAGTATCCCTAAAGGTAAACCGGATTTGTTGGATGATATGAATTTTTCTGCTTCAGAACGATTGGCAAGAGAGGCCACTATATAGAAATAACGGTGGGTTTGTTGCAATCGTTTCGGCGTTTTGGGTTCAGGATCGCTTATTCCGTCGGCAGGTGTGTTCAATATTAAAACAAGTGACGATTCAGGAGCATAGTTTCTGTCTGTGATATTTTCTGTTAGAGCCAATACAGGGAGTGACGGTTGCTCGATGCCTATCGAAGCCATTTGAGATCTTGACTCTGTATGCCTTATATTTGAGAAAATGAATGCCAAAAGAGTGAAAAGGGCAAAGGTTGCCGCATAGGAGGCAGCTCGCGACGCTGTCCTAAGCATGGAATTGTTCCTTTGCTCTTCTACAGTGCTTTCTGTTTTCTCTTCTGTAAGACTGATAGTTTCTGCCGAAAGTTCTTGCAACCAAGAGAAAGCATCACTTGTAGTCCTTCTTGCTGAATCCGAGTAGCTTATGTTGCTATTGTTTGAATTGAACAACAATTCGCCGCAATTCCCCAAACTGTAGCACCCTGTTTGCTCCAGTTCCCGTTTTATTTCAGATATATCTATCTCCATGCGGCGGCGGGCTGCAAATTCGGTCATATTCTCCCTCCTCATGAGAGAGCGTACCAAAGTGTCGTCGTCTATAGTGAGACTGGGGTCTAAAATCTTATATACGACGGGTGGAAGAAATTTCTGCCTTGTTGCGTCGTAATGAGCTGCTTTATATACTGTTACGAATGTACCTAATCCGGGGACAACAAGATTGCCGTGTCCGAATAGCAGATGAGTAATATGCAAGGCCGTAGTATTCACATTGCAAAATTAGCTAAACTCTGCGTCTTTTCCAAATCTATTTGTGTACTCAGTCAAATTTTTTGAGTTAACTTTAGAATTTAATTGATGAATAAAAAACATGCGCAAGCCATAAATGACATGCGCATGAAATAATAAATTAATTATGCTTTGAATCTTAGCAAACGCCCAGACCCATCATTGCGTTGGCAACCTTCATGAAACCTGCAATATTTGCACCTTTCATGTAGTTTATGTAACCGTCGGCTTCTACACCATAGCGCAAGCATTGTTCGTGGATATCAGTCATGATTTGGTGTAGCTTCTGATCCACCTCTTCTGCCGTCCATTGCATGTGCATTGCATTTTGACTCATTTCAAGACCGGAGGTTGCTACACCGCCAGCATTAACAGCCTTGCCGGGAGCATAAATAGTACGGCTTTCAATAAAAGCGTCAATTGCTTCGGGTGTACAACCCATATTGGAAACTTCTGCTACCATACCTACGCCGTTTGCAATGAGTTGCTTGGCGTCCTCGCCATTTAGCTCGTTCTGAGTAGCGCAGGGAAGGGCGATATCAACTTTTTGTTCCCAAGGTTTGCGGCCAGCAAAGAATGTTGAGCCAGGGAATTTTTCTGCATATGGTGCAACAACGTCGTTGCCCGATGCACGGAGTTCAAGCATGTAGTTTATCTTTTCGTCGTTGAGACCGGCTGGATCATAAACGTATCCGTCAGGACCGGAAATAGTAACTACTTTAGCCCCTAATTCGGTTGCTTTCAATGCGGCACCCCATGCAACATTGCCGAAGCCTGAGATTGCTACAGTTTTTCCGGCTATGCTGTCGTTGCGTTGTTTAAGCATGTTCTGCACAAAATAGAGCGCACCGAAACCTGTTGCTTCTGGACGAATGCGGCTGCCGCCAAATTCCATGGCCTTGCCTGTGAAAGTTCCGTCGTGTTGGTTTACAAGGCGTTTGTACATGCCATACATGTAGCCTACTTCGCGGCCGCCTACACCTATATCGCCGGCAGGTACATCACGGTCGGGACCGAGATTTTTCCATAAACCGAGCATAAAGGCTTGGCAAAAACGCATTATTTCACGGTCGCTCTTGCCACGAGGGGAGAAATCGCTGCCTCCCTTAGCTCCACCCATGGGTAAAGTGGTGAGAGCATTTTTGAAGGTCTGCTCAAAACCTAAGAATTTAAGAATAGAGAGGTTGACGGATGCGTGGAAACGGATACCGCCTTTATACGGGCCGATTGCATTGTTGAACTGTACTCGGTAGCCGATGTTGTTCTGCACTTCGCCCTTGTCGTCAAGCCAGGTCACACGGAATGTGACAATACGGTCGGGCTCGACCATGCGTTCAATAATTTTGTTGCGTTCGAATTCAGGGTGTTGGTTATACACGTCTTGAACCGACATGAGGACTTCCCTCACTGCTTGGAGGTATTCCTTTTCGCCCGGATGCTTAGCTTCCAAAGAAGCCATGATGTTGTTTATATCCATAACGAGAAATTTATGTTAGCTTTAATTTATATGCTGGTATAGTTTTTGGGTTAGCTGTGGCAAAGATAATAACAATATTTGTTATTGCAAGTTTTTTTACAAAAAATATTTCATGCTTTTTGCCTTAGAGCCTATATCGATGAAGACACTGAAAATGGCAAAATGCCACTTTTAGGACTAATGTTTTAATGAATCTTCCAAAATGTGTACAAAAAGATAGCTCTTTGCCTTTTATACAAAAAAACAGCCAATTCAAAGAATCGGCTGTTTTGGTATGGTTTTGGGGATATCAGTTGATGGCAACCTTGGTTACGCTTGAACCTTGGCGACGGATATAAATACCGTTTGATGGATTTTCTACACGAACACCTTGAAGATTGTAATATTCTACAGGTGCATTGTTATCTGTATTGACCCCAATTTCCTCTACACCAGATTGCTTGATGTCTTCGCTCTTTATCATATAGGCATTTACAACCTTGTAGTTGGATTTATCAATGAGATAAGCGATAACGTTGATTTTTTCGGTATTGGTTATCTTGTTGTTAAGTGTCAACGAGAAATCATAAGAGTATTCGGTTTCTGACTCGATTGTTGTGGGTACGCTGTTAGAGATGCCACGGAACGTGTTGAGTTGGCGAGCCACATCGTTATAGATGGTCGGTGCTGTGCTCGGCTTCTTTTCCCATCCACCGATATCTTGGTTTGAACCGGAATAATTATTGGTTTGGTTGTAGGGCCCTACACCATCTTCTGTTATGCCGAAAGAAATTGCATAGTTGGCATTCTCTTCAGCATATAAGAATTCTGTTTTGGCTGTTAGCTCGAGTGTATTGGCTTTTGTGCTGCTGAATTCTGCTGTTGCGGAAATTTTAGCCAAAGCAGGGATAGAGGCAAGATAATCGGTCTGCTCTAATACCGACGATAAAGGATAAGGATATACATTTATTTGGCGGTTGATAGTCGATCCTGGATAAGATCCATCATTGAAATAGGTGTTTACGCTTGTATACGTTGCTGCTACCATGGGATCGGATTGGACATGTATCGCAACGGGTATAAGTTGATAATCCAAGTCGGTTAGCTCGCGGATCGATTCCATAGTGTAGATGCCAACAGGGCAGTAGCCACACCATGTACCGGTGAATTCTTCTATTACCACATTCTGCTTGTAGCCTTTACCTTGCGGTAGAACTTGGAGGGTTGTGCTTGCTTCTTTTTCGGGGCTTTCATTTTCTTCTCCATTAACTTTTGATACAGTGAAAGTTATTGTCACTGGTTCATCGGATGCATTTGGATAAACCAAATCACCCAAGTTTATTACTCCGGTTTCACCAAAAGATAGGGGTGAATTGAAATTAATACCAAAAGATCCTAATTCAATGTCGTTAATCTTGCAAGTAAGATCAATGTTGTCTACATTGTTTGCAGCTTCGTTAGTGACATATAAACGGGCAGTGAAAGGTGAATTAGCAACAACTCGTGGGCTGATTTGGGCTATATCTGTGACTACACGGTTTTTGGGTAGATTGTCGCCTGCAATATTGACTCCAACACATACGAAACCAACTTGTGATGCCCCATTGTTCCATGTCGTTGCTCCTCCGTTTTGGCTGATTCCATACCATCCGCCACTTATGTCGCTGCCATGGCTTATTGCATCAACAACCAAAATGAGGTCGTTGGCATTTGTTGTAACTTGACTTACTCCCACATAAATGGGCTTGCCTGCTTCAATTAGAACAGGGGTGTCAAGTTCAACGGAGTAGTATGAGAAAGGACTTGAAGTCAGTTGTGTGGTCTTGGTGGCAATGGGAGTAGATTGCAGATCATAGGTTGCAAATACTTCTGCAGACGTGATGAGGTTGGTGCCCGTAGCGTTGTTGACGCCGCTGTAAAAATTGATGTGGGTAATTTTGTTTCCGGCAAAATTATCGACTACAGCAGAGGTCAATTCAACAGCATAGGAAATCTTTAGGCCGGGTACTTGGTTGTTGAAGCCTAAAGCCTGATATGGTTCGGCGGCCGGGGTGTAGGAAATACTTAATTCCTCTTGTCCTTCTTTGGCTAAAATATTAGCTTTGGGTGATGCATTTTGGATTTTCACTGATGTGAATTGAGCATCCAATGGACGTGAGATGTAGGTAGGGTTTGCTAATTCAGCGGTTTGAGCTGAAGAGCCTAAAACCGCAAGGGCCATACCTAATGCGAGTAATGATTTTTTCATGTTAAAATCTGGAATTATTGAATGAAAATTTTAGC
>CAJTUG010000002.1:120616-120839 GCA_910579605.1 uncultured Muribaculaceae bacterium
TTTCCAAGGGAGTATACATATATTCCAGCTTGAAGACCGGAGGTGGAAAGAGTACCTGTTCCTTGAAGTTCAGCCGAGAGAACTTTACGTCCGTCGATAGTGTAGAGTGCAAAAGCTGTCGGGGCTGAAATATTATATTCAAGTCCGGCTGCAGTGTATTTGAGTTGGTTGTCTATTTCTATTAAAGTTACAGAAGCATTTTCGCCCATAACCAAAACAAAGC
>CAJTUG010000002.1:120883-132452 GCA_910579605.1 uncultured Muribaculaceae bacterium
AAAGTAGTGGAAATAGTGGGTGCGGTTTCGTCTGCCTCAAGTTCAAGGTAGCAGTCAAATTGCAGAGGAAGTTTAGTGTTGGGTGAAACGGTAATATCTTTTTTCTCTACTTTTTCTCCCATGCTGCATAAGCCGCCTGCACACATTTGGATTTGCTGGCCGGTTGTGCATTCGGCAACTACGATTAGTTTGTTTGTGAAGATATCTGTAGTGATGAAAAGTTGGGGTTCGTATGCAACCTCCTTGAAATTTCCATAATCTTCTACTTTTAGATCATTAAAATACACGGTTTCGCCAGGGGCTATCACTTTATCGCCATAATAAAATGTGAGTTCGCGGGCAGTAGCAGTAAGGCCGAGCGCTGCTGCGCAAAGAAAAATGTAAAATTTCTTCATATTTATAATGAGATTTAAATTTTAGTAAATTTTCCTGCAAGATTAATCTTGCAGGAATGTATTTTATTCAACTACTACATGGGCTTGTGTGGCCTGTAGAACGCCTGTGGCATCATAGACAAATGCCACTATGGTGAGGTTCTCCGGTACCCATTTTTCGGTGTCTGTTGAGCGGAGAGTCTGGGTGAAATCCATGGTCTTGTGAATATTGGAACTCAAGGATATATCTTCTCCCCCTATGCCGTTTATGCTTGCACGATACACATGGTTGTGCACATAGTCTTGTATGAGAGAAGGGTTGGTATATTTTTGACGTGCTACTATGCCGCTTTCCAATACCCATAACTGTAGTTTCGCATTTATGTCTGCGGTTGGGGTCAAATTCAATTCTACCGTTATTTCTGAGCTGTTTTCTGAGCATTTGGCGCTTAGCACCATACCCAATTTGGATTCTTGGGCAAGCTCTTGGCGCACGGTTTCTGCCCATGTATCGTGGTTTGTTGCTCCGCCTCTACGGTTCACAACACCTTTGGGCCATTCAAGTATACCCCAAGCATCGTTGTATGTGTTGCCTTCTGGCTGCATGAGGCCGGTATAAATCTTTTTAGTGGCTTCAATACCGAATTTCCCGGCATGAATGCTTACTGGAATTACGGCATCGCCATATTGCTCTACGAGTTTATCTATAGTTTTATGGGCATCGGGGCAATTTACGCAGTTCTGCCCGGTAAAATCTTCAATAAGAACAGCTCGCTGGGGAGCAACGCTTTCAACAGCGAGATAACGATCGTCTTCGGCCACATCTGAGCACGAACTTATCGTCAAGGCTGCAAAAGCAAGGAGAGAGAAGAGGATTTTTTTCATATGCTTTAATTTGATTGTATATTAAAAAGTATAAGTATAGGCTACCTGGAAACCTCTTGTCGCCGGTACGTAGCGGCAAACGCCTCCTGAACAGTTGAAGCCTGCACGGGTGCGGCCATAGCTTAGCTGCAAGCGGTTAGAACCATAGTTGCCGGCTACACCAAAATTATAGTAATGGGTGCCTGTGTCGCCACAATTCCACATATCGCTCACTGTTACCATTAGGTAAGGAGCAACGGAGAGTTCTAACAATCCGAATACCCAATCTTTTTCGTCTTGACGGGTGTGGAGATACTGCAACTCGTTGCGGAGGGTAAAGCGTTTGTCTATCTTCCATTTGGTATCTAAAACGAAAATATTAGTATGGATATTGCCTCCTTCTCCTTCAATTACCGACTTGTTATACATCTGGTTCATATACATGAATGTCTGGCTCACAGACTTGCTCCATTTTTTGTCGATTTGGATATTTACATCATGGTAATAAGCTTCACCCATACCAAAGAATGATGTCTTAGTGCCGTTTGTGCCTGCGACAATACCGTCTATAATGTTGACAGGTGCTTTATGGTCAAGGCCTCGGATGTAACTGAAATTTACTTTAACTTTTGTTCCGTATTTTCCTCCGATAGCTGTTCGGCGTTTGAACATATAAGCAAATGATCCTTGGAAAGCCCATTCACCTGGGGCTGCTTGAGTGGCATATGGATATAATGCAGGGAGGGCATAAGTGTGGAGATACGCAAATGCCGGCATGTTATTCAGAAATGCCGACGTTCCCGACATCATCCGTTGGCTACGGAACGACATGTTTTCGCTTCGTTTTGCCTGCAGTAGAGCCGAAAGCCCCGACTTGGAATATGTGGCACTTAGCATCACCGCAGTTCCTTTGCCATAGGTGTAATCGTTGTCGAACGACGGGTCTTGCCCTTTCCATGCAAATTCTCCTAACAAGCTGAAATCGCCTTTTTGGAACTGAGAGCGTAAATCAAAAGCACTCACGTTGGTAGGTAGGTTGAGGCGGTAGTCTGTCCCTGGTATAAAAATATCTTGGTCGTCTTCGTGCTTTAGCACATAAGAAGCACCGAAATTCCAATTTATACCTTTGTCGCGTAAACGTGAAAAATAGTCTTGGAAATAAAATTCAGCATCGCCACCATAAACTTGTGATGATTTTTTCCAATCCCAATAGCGACGCTGAACACCACCCAATACTGTGAGTTTAAGTCCCTTTACCGCAGTGACGTTGAGACGTCCACCGCGTATAGAATTGTCTATGCCCAAAGAACGTTCCTGATATGTCCTTAAAATGAAACCGCTGCCGAATTGCTCGTAGAAATCGCCTGCAGTAAGTTCAAAACCTTTATATCGCCCCTTGGCATAAATATGAGGGACGCCCCAACCTGCAAAATCATTCTCATAGCCTGGAAGTGGCCATTTCATGAATTCAACCCTTACTCCGGCATCAACATATTTTGATATCATATTGAGGTCGGCATAGGTGTTGAATAATATTTTTTTGTCGTATTTCCCTGTCTCAATGGCTTCGTCCTCTTCCGGGAAAAGAACGTCGGCCTGTATGCTGCCATGGAACGCAGCGCCATTGTCGCCACCTATAGAGAAAGCCTGTGCAACACCGTTTCCGGCAAGCAAAAGCAAGAAAAATATTTTGAGTTTGTTAAAGCTCATTTGATTAGACTGCTTAGTTGAAATAATACCTCACGGTTTATTTTTTCTTCTTTTTAAGATCACGTATTGTTTTGATAATTTGTGTTTCAGAGCCGTCGGTATAACCCGAGTGTGAGTATACTATTTTCCCGTTTCCGTCGCAAACTATTACATGGGGAACGGATTGAAGACCCAATGCGCGATAAAAATCACTGTTTGCATCCAGAAGAACTTCATACTCCCAGCCTTCGCCGTCTACAAGTGGTTTAACTTTGTTTGTGTTTTGGGCGTCGTCGATGGAAACAATATACATTTTCATCCCTGTTTCGTCTTGCCAGTCGGGATAAACTTCGGCAATGGCGCGTAGCTCTCGCATACAAGGTTTGCACCAAGTTGCAAAGAAGCTGATTACAAAAGGATTACCGCCATTGTAAAGCTTGGCAGTATTGATCGTGCGACCTTTGGTATCCTTTAAATTGACAGAAGGAAGCTGTGCCGATGCCAATGGCGCGGCTGCAATGCCCAAAAGGGCGATGAAGAGGGTGAAAATGAGTTTACGCATAACTTTTAATTAATGCTTGGTTTATCAAATTCACAGGCAGGCGACCCGAATTCGGGTCTCCTGCCGTGAAAGGTAAGGGTATGTTTATTTAGTGTTTACTCAAATTTATTTTGCTATTTTTGCCGAGAAGGAAGCTCCGTCGGTTGTGTGGGCTTTAACGATGTAAATGCCTGAGCTCAGCTTGCTTGATACAATACCTTGTGGCTTGGCTGTTGTGAGTATTTCGCGTCCTGAAAGGTCGTATACGCTCATGTTTTTTATATCGCCATCGACAATGAGATTGCCTTCTTTGTCAAATTTTATAGTATTTTTGCCGGCGGAAATCACATCTTTTACACCGGAAAATTGTGATAAGTCGCAAAGATAACCTTTAGCATACAAATTGTAATCTGAGGGGCAGTCATTCCAAAATGCCATTTGACCCAAATCTGCTGATGCGTAAGTCATGCCGGTATATTTGTATTCTTTGTTGACTTCTATGAAATCACCGTTTTCGTCCATTTCATAGTCTGGAACGAGTTCTATAAGGAACTGTTCTACCCATTCTTTCATTTCTGGAGATTTAGCAGAAAGAAAATCGTAGAGGTCTGTGTATTTGCCGTTTTCAATGATGTAGCCGGTCATGGGAATATTCCCTTGTCCGTTGCAAGCAAAGTATACATTGTCGTTGGCAACACTGTTGATAGACATGGATTTATCAAAATTGAGTTTTGTAACGTCTTCTGTTTCAATATCAATTAACCATGGTGTGTAGTGCATTTCTGGAAACCAGGAGCCTGGCTCACTCATGTTAACGCCATCAGAAGAAATATATGTTTTGCCGTTTGGCGTAATGTGGACGTCGTTGAATTCAAAAGCAGGAGCGTTGTCCAACAGACCGGCTAAAGTATCGTAGAATGCTTCGCTTTTAGGAGTCCATTCGTCTACCTTTGCATCATGTTCTGCTTTGGCTTGATCGTAGGCTGCTTTTTCTTCAGCTGTCATGAATGAAGATTCTTCGGGCATATCACCTTGGTATCCGCCCATGACCCATTCTTGATATGCGGCTTGATATGCAGCTTGTTCTGCTTCGGTCATATAGTCTGAAGCATCGGGTCCTTCCGGGTAGTCTCCAGGATATTCAACGACAGTGCCTTCGGGTATGATTTTGTTGTAGCAAAGGTACTTATAAGTCCATTTTCCTTCTGCATCTTCGATATATGCAATCGGGAATTGAAAGAAACCTGAGCAGTCTGTAACCTGGCCTACAATTGTTTTGCCATCGTCGCTGATACATAGAGCGGTGGCATATTGAGGTGCACGATTTGTGAAATCCTTTTCGGGATAAGGTAAACGGATAGGTTCAGAATAAGTCCCGTCTTCCTTGCGTTCCCATACGACGGGAATTTGCATTGTGTTGTCAGTATCAAGGCTTACGGGTTCAAGACCTATTGTTCCGCAAATACGGCTACCGTCGGGGGTAATACCGTTGGTGAGATTGTTGAGACCTTCGTATTGACTTGTGGGAAGCTGATGCCATTCGCCGTTTTCCCAATATGCGGCATCGACGATTGGTGTTGTTGACCCTACAATAATGCCGGTATTACTGAAACTGTTACCATTGCCAATAGAGTATTCGTTGAAATCGCTGATTTCATAAGAATAATGGACACCGTTTTTTACATCAACTATAATAACAGTGCCATAGCATTGGGCTGCTGTATATTGCCCATTTGGGGAGAACCCGCAAAAACCGCCGTTTTCATAGACAGACGGCTCAATAAATTCTGCCGTAGCTGCAACAGACGCTAAGGCAACAAAACTGGATAGAAGTAAAATTTTCTTCATGTGTATGAAAAGTACTTGAAATATGATTGGAATCGAACGCTAATGCTAAACGAAACCCTTAACAGTGTGCAAAGTAATAGCATTTTGTTTAAAAATGCAAATTTTTGTCGCTTAAAATTTATTCAAAGATACATTTTTTGTATTTTTGTGCTTGGAAACAGATCAGACACACCGAACCATTAGTGCTTTCTGTTGGTTTTATAAGCAAAAATTAAAGGCTTTCTCACATTATGGATAATTTCACTTTCTATTCGCCGACATTATTTGAGTTCGGACGTGGTACCGAAGAAAAAGTCGGTATGCTCACATTCCTCACCGGCGCTACCAAGGTAATGATAGTTTATGGACGCAAATATGCGAAAACGAGCGGTTTGATAGACCGCATCGCCAATTCTTTGCGGAATATAGGAGTGGATTATGTTGAACTGGGAGGTGTATCGCCAAATCCAACCGATACTTTAGTGAGGGAAGGTATAAAGATTGCAAGAGCAAAGAAAATCGACGGACTTATTGCAATAGGTGGTGGTTCTGTTATAGATACTGCAAAAGCAATTGCTGCCGGAGTACCCTATAAAGGCGATTTTTGGGACTTTTTTATAGGAAAAGCACAAGTGGAAGAAGCACTCCCTGTTGGGGTGATTCTTACGATTCCCGGTGCGGGGAGCGAAGGGTCGGGAAATTGTGTAATTACCAGAGAGGAAGATAAAGTAAAATTAAGCCTACGTACCGACAGCATTCTCCGTCCTCGTTTTGCGATTATGAATCCGGAAATGACTTTTACTATCACGGCATACAACACTGCGGTTGGAATAGTGGATATGATGAGTCATATACTTGAACGTTATTTTACCACAACCACACGCGTTGAAATGACAGACCGTCTTGCCGAAGGTTTGCTGATGGGTCTCATGGCCGAAGCTCCAAGGGTGTTGTCTGATCCTACCGATTATCAGGCTCGCGCAAACATTGAATGGGCCGGCACTATGGCTCACAATGGATTGGTTGGTTGTGGCCGACGAGAAGACTGGACGTCGCATGCTATGGAACATGAGATTTCTGCAGCTTATCCGCAAGTACCTCATGGAGCTGGATTGGCAGTGGTTTTTCCGGCATGGTTAGCGTTTATGGCTCATCATAAACCATCAAAAGTAGCTCAGCTTGGACGTCGTATTTTCAATGTCGACGAAAAAGACGACAGAATCGCAGCTATTGAAACCGTTGCTTCGCTTAGGGCATTTTTCTCAGCCGTACTTAGAATGCCTCTCACTTTTAAAGACCTTGGTATCGAAAATCCCGACATAGATAGTTTGGTGGCCAAATTACATGCAAACAAAGGCGAAACCATTGGCGGCTACTACAAGCTTACACCAGAAGACACAAAGCAGATATACCAGCTTATGTTGGCTGAAGAGCAAAAGACCCCAAGTTGAACGTGTTTAGATTTTAGATAATAAATATCGCCTGTATATTTTTGGTATACAGGCGTTTTGCTTTTTTGATACTTTTGATTTTGTTTTGAGTGTCTTTTGCGTGTTTTCATAAAATTATATTTTTGCAAAGAACCTTAATTCAGAATTGTCAAGAACAAAATTCAATAGTATCATGAAAATTTTAAAGAACACTATGCTGGCATTGCTGGCGTGTGGTTTTTTTTCGGGAACTTCCATGGCGATAGAGCCGCTTCAGGTTACCGAAAATATGCCGGAAATTAATCAAAATTTCGATTCGATGTGGAGTAATGGAGCTGCATCGCTAAATCTTCCCGACGGATGGGGTGTAGACAGAAATCTTTCTGCTCCACGTAAATTATGTCCATGGGACGAAGCTTCAGCTCAAGTGATGTATGAAGGTGGGGTGTCGCTTGCTTCAAATGCGAAAAATGGCACATGGAATTTCCGCTCGTCAGCTGATGAGAACGACAGGGCTATTGGAGGTCTTTCAACTACGGTGTCTGGGGGTACGCGGTGCTGGTCTTTGATGACGGGTATCAACAATGCTTCTGATTTACCACTTAACAGCCTGGATATTAGCTATGATATAGAAAAATATCGCAAAGGCGCAAATGCGGCAGGTTTTGACGTGCAATTGTATTTCTCGTATGACGGAAATACATGGCTTTCTGCAGGTGATGATTTTAAAACACATTTTGATGCCGATAATGAGACCATCGGTGCAGGAATCGTTCCTATAAGCACAACACCTAAATCTGCTAAATTAATGGTAGATGTTCCTTCGCAAGGCAACGTATATCTTGCTTGGAATGTTTCGGTGGCAACAGGTTCTACTCCCGATAAAGCTCAAGGTTTAGCTATAGACAATATATCGGTGAAGGCTAATTTCAATTCAGGTTTGGAGCACTATGTATATGTTGAAAATGCTACTGGTAGAAATGAGATCACTCTTTATTCACCCGATAATAACTTTTATGGTGCCATGCCCGGAGTTTCTCCGGAAATGACTAAAGTTATCAACGGAGTGAACTATAAGGTTTGGCCGGTAAAGGGTAGCGGATCTTATACAGTATCAATTTGCTCAGGCGATAATAATTTTGGTTCGGTAATCGTATCTACTGCTGTTGATACTTATCTGTGTGTTTCCCCTGCAGGTGTGGCTACTATTGCAGATCCGATGTCGTATACAGGCTGGGTAGATCCTTCACGCCCTCCATTTGTAGGTTCTGGTATCTTTTTACGTGGTGATGTTAACGGTTGGGCGGCTGATAGCTCGTGGGAATTTTCCGACGAAGGGCAAGGAACTTATGTGTTGTACGACAAAGTGTTGAGTGGCGCTTTCAAAGTTGCCGACTCTTCATGGAGCTCTTCATGTAACTATGGTACCAACGGTACTAATATCATGGTTGATGAGGTGTATGAATTGGTTAAAGGCACCGACGACAATATTTCTTGTGGTTCGTATGTATTTACATGTAAAAAGATAATTCTTAATATATCAGGCGACAACGCCAGCATTTTACTTGTAGGCAACGATAGCGAAACAGATTTGCAATCTGTCTATATGGTTGGCGATTTTAATGGGTGGAACTATATGAGCACACTTGGAGAACTCAAACTTGACTCCGCCGATAATCTTTTTAAAGGTAGAGTCTCGTTGAAAGCCGGGGAAAAAGGTATTTCGTCTTGGTTAATATATCAACGGTTGGGTCGCAGTGGTGCATGGGGCGCATTAGAAGAAAGCGATCAGCTGTCTTACGAAGGTAATCTTAAGAAAGGAAATACATACACCGTAGCTACATCTCCCGGTACATATGATGTTACTTTCTCTCTTACAGATGGAGCTTATTCTTTGACAAAGGTTAAATCTGAAGCTGTCGAAATGGTTCTCTCTCCAGTTTCCACAGTGTTGGTTCCTTCAGTCCCTGAGGCTGTTAAAGTACTATCGCTCAACAATAGTCTTATATATTATAACGATCAGGACAAGGTTTTCAACGATATAGCTTCTGCTATGGGAAAAAATGCGTCATGGACAAAACACACTCTTTTGGGTAAATCGCTTGCCACTCATTGGGATGAAGGCGACGGACTGGCAGGCGACGGTACACCAGGCGCGAAAATGATGGTGCGCTCTGATGCATGGTCTCACATCATACTACAAGAGCAGAGTGCATTACCTCGTACTTCTTTAGAAACTTTCCGTGTTAATGTGGGACGCTGGGTTGAATATATCCGAGAATATTGCCCAAATCCCAATGCGGTTATCATTCTTCCTGTTAATTGGGCATATGCCGGAGACTGGGATAATTTTAGTGCCTATAATAAGACTTTCCTTGAAAATTATACCGATGTTGCTTCTGAATATGGCGTGGTGGTATGTCCTGTTGCAGCAGCTTACGATAATGCTTTCACAGAAGAAGGAACGACAGAGATTTCTACTTGGTTTCAAGACGATCGTCATCCCGAACTCAAGAGTACCTATATGGCTGCTTGCATGGAATATGGATTGATATATGGTGTTTCTCCTGAAACAATTACATATGCACCCGAAGCGATAGAGGCAGATGCTGCCAAAATGCGTCGTTATGCGGCCGAAGCACTCAAAAACTACAAGAACGTTGTGGATCATCACGAAGCAAGCATAGATTTCAGTGCCACGGTCTATGATGCATTTGGTCTCAAGGTCGAGAATGCCGATAAAGTTGAATATGCTGTAGATGGCGGTGGAGTAATTTCATCTGATGGAGTGTTCAAATCTAATGGTACGCGTGGGATTTATAATGTTACCGCAAAAATCGGTGCGTTTACAAAAATGGCTCGTATTAAGGTGGCAGATGCTGAGACTGTGGTGATAAAATATGATGCTATAAATATTAATTCAGAATCTCCGTCTTATTCACAGAATTTTGATCAGATGGGTACGGATGCAGAAGCTAAATTGCCGGTAGCATGGAGAATAGATAAGCAAACTGTAGGCCCTCGTGTTGTTGGTACATATGCTATGGCGTCGGAAACAACAACGTATAGTGGCGGTACATCATTACCGTCAAATGCGAAAAATGGTATTTGGAATTTCGGGGCCGATGGTTCTTCTGATAGATCCTTGGGTGGTATAACTACAGGGGTTGCTAATGGTACACGTGCTGTGAACATTTATACTCATCTTTATAACGATGGTAAAAAAGCGTTTGACCGTCTTGATATTTCATACAATGTCGAGAAATATCGCAAAGGCAATAATCCTGCTGGTTTTGCAGTGCAATTATATTATTCTTTTGATGGACGAAACTGGAATAATGCAGGAACTGATTTCTATACATATTTTGCACCAGACAACGAAACGATAGGTTATGTGCAAGTTCCAGGCGAAACTATAGTTGTTGAGGGTACTTTGCCGGTTAATTTCGGCTCGGGTCTTGATTTGTTCCTTGCATGGAACATTTCTGTAGCAAGCGGCGATGCAGCCCAAGGCGCAATGGCTTTGGCTATCGATAATATTGCTTTTGAAGCTCAGCGTCCGCCTGTTCCTCAAACCGCCCACAGAATTTATGTAGACGACCAGACAAGTTGGAATGCGTTGGGTCTTTACGCATGGGGTGATTCCGAACTTTTCGGAGCATGGCCAGGACAAGCTCCTATTGATGAGAAAGAAATAAACGGAATTAATTTTAAAGTTTTTGGACTTGATGTAGAAAATCCAGGTTCATATAATCTCATTTTCAATAATTGGAATAATAATAAACAATTGCCAGACTATAATGTGGCAGGAAATCGAGACTATTATTTCAAGATAACCGATAATGAGGTGACTGAACTGAATCTCGATGGAGTAGAAAATGTATCATTGTCAAGAGAGTCTTTACCGGTTGTTTACAATCTACAAGGTTTTCCAGTACTCCGTAATGCTAACGCTACCGATTTAAAAAATCTACCTACTGGAATCTACATTGTAGGTGACAAAAAAGTAGCAATACGCTGATAAAAACTAAAACATAATTAAGGCGCGGCTCTATCTGGATGCCGCGCCTTATTTGTGGGTTTTTGAGAAATTTTTGCTAATTTTGCAGAGTGAAAGTATCAGACAAAATGAAAATACTTGTAACTGGTTCCCGAGGACAACTTGGTTCTGAATTGAGAATAGTTCTTGAACAACGTGTTCCCGGTATTACGACATATATAGACAAGGACGAACTTGATTTGACCGATGTCATAGCGGTAGAACAATTTTTGCGTGCAGGAGGATTTTCGCATGTGATTAATTGTGCTGCGTATACGGCCGTTGACCTTGCCGAGGAAGAGAAATTGCAATGCTCGGCAGTGAATATTGATGCTGTGGGAAATATTGCTCGCTTTGCCGATGAATTGGACATGCGCATAGTTCATATTTCCACCGACTATGTGTTTGATGGCACGGCTCATACCCCTTATGTCGAAAGCGATAAGCCAAACCCGATGAGTCAATACGGTGCTACTAAAAGAAAAGGAGAAACTGCATTGTTGGGTCTTGCGCCTCAAAGTATTGTTGTGCGAACAGGATGGCTATATTCACCTTTCGGTAAAAATTTTGTTAAAACTATGGTTGATTTGGCTTCTCAGGGTAAAAAATTGCGTGTTGTAGTAGACCAAATAGGCACACCTACTTATGCAGCTGATCTTGCAGAAGCTATAGCCGCTATCGTTCTCCAAGGGCCATGGACGCCAGGCATTTTTCACTATTCCAATGAGGGTGCAGCGTCGTGGTACGATTTGGCCGTAGCTGCGATAGAGGCTGCCGGAATGGCTGAGCAAGCAAAATTGGTAGA
>CAJTUG010000002.1:132462-135012 GCA_910579605.1 uncultured Muribaculaceae bacterium
CCTATAAGTACCGCCGATTACCCGACAGCAGCCATGCGACCTCCATACGCCATATTGTCAAAAACTAAGATTAAAGCCACCTTCGGTCTCCACATACCTCATTGGTACAGCTCCTTACGAAGATGTGTGAGTCGATTGCAGTCTTCAAAGATTTAATCAGATATTACATTTGAAACTATAACCATTTTATTTATACAACTCCACAATGGCCACACTGAATGAAGAAATAAAACGCCGCCGAACATTTGCCATTATATCCCATCCCGACGCAGGTAAAACGACACTTACAGAGAAATTGCTTCTTTTTGGTGGTGCAATCCATATAGCAGGTGCTGTCAAGAGCAATAAAATTAAGAAAACCGCAACTTCCGACTGGATGGAGATTGAGAAACAACGCGGTATTTCTGTGGCTACTTCGGTTATGGGCTTCAACTATGGTGATTACAAGATAAACATACTTGACACCCCGGGACACCAGGACTTTGCAGAGGATACATTCAGGACGCTCACAGCAGTAGACTCTGTTATCATAGTTGTGGATGTTGCGAAAGGCGTAGAGACTCAGACGCGTAAGCTTATGGAGGTTTGCCGTATGCGCAATACGCCTGTAATTATATTTGTGAATAAGCTTGATAGGGAGGGCCGCGACCCATTTGATATACTTGATGAATTGGAGGCGGAACTCAAAATTTCCGTTCGCCCGCTATCTTGGCCAATAAATATAGGCGCCAAATTCAAAGGGGTTTACAATATTTATGAGCACTCTTTGGACTTGTTTACTCCAGATAAACAGAAAGCAACGGAACGAGTGGAAATAGAATCTATAGACGATCCACGAATTGATGCAGCTGTTGGCGAGGCCGATGCATCAAAACTACGTGAAGATATCGAGTTGATAGACGGCGTATATCCCGAATTTGATGAATCAGAATACCTTGAGGGAAAAGTTGCTCCTGTATTCTTTGGGTCTGCCCTTAATACTTTTGGTGTTAAGGAACTTTTGGATTGTTTTGTGAAAATAGCACCATCGCCCAAACCTGTTGAAGCGTTGGAGCGACGCATAGATCCGGAAGAGCCTGCGTTTACTGGTTTTGTGTTCAAGATACATGCAAACATGGATCCAAACCACCGCAGTTGTATAGCTTTCGTTAAGGTTTGTTCGGGTAAATTTGAACGTAATGCCCCGTATAAGCATATTAGAACAGGAAAATCGCTTCGTTTTGCAGCTCCAACTGCTTTTATGGCACAGAAGAAGAGTATTGTAGATGAGGCATTTCCAGGGGATATTGTAGGTATACCCGATACCGGCAATTTCAAGATTGGCGATACGCTTACTTCTGGAGAAGAAATTCATTTCAGAGGTTTACCGTCGTTTTCTCCGGAATTGTTCATGTATATTGAAAATACCGATCCCATGAAATCTAAACAGCTTGAAAAAGGTATTCAGCAACTCATGGATGAAGGTGTAGCTCAGTTGTTTACTCATCAATTCAATGGACGTAAGGTAATTGGGACAGTCGGCCAACTTCAGTTTGAGGTTATCCAGTACCGTCTTTTGCATGAATATGGAGCGCAATGTCGTTGGGAACCTATGACAATGTATAAAGCTTGTTGGGTGGAAAGTGATGACCCTGATGCATTGGCGATGTTCAAAAAGCGCAAACACCAATTTATGGCACTTGATCGTGAAGGCCGCGATGTATTTTTGGCTGATTCTTCATTTGTGCTTACAATGGCTCAAAACGATTTTCCGAAAATACGCTTCCATTTCTCAAGCGAATTTTAATTTGAATCAAATATTAAACTATTAAGTAATATACTAAAAGTGCTATGAAACATTCTCTCCGCTTTTTTGCAGTAGCTGCTTTGGCCGTATTGTCGCTTACAGCCTCTCCTGTAGCCGTAGCCTATTCTCCAACCTACAAATATACGCAAGTCCAATCGTCGATACGGACAGCCGAAAATGCCATGCGGCGTGCGCAGCAATATCGTCGTGATGCAGAATCGTGCAGGCGAGATGCAGAGCGTTATTCACGATATGCGGAAAACTACCATAGGGACAACAAACATTCGCAAGCACGTGAGTATAGGCGAAAAGCCGACCGTGAATTTGATCGAATGAGAGATTACCTTAGGAAAGCCGATTTTGAAGACGGGAAAGCTTCCGACGCGCTTCGTAAAGCATCCAGACAAGTGGAGGACCGCTAAGAAAGTTTGTGCAATTCCCATGAGTTCGAAGATAAAGGGATATTTGTTGCCGGTATTTCTGATATTGTTATTTGTAATATCAATAGTCATATCAGCTTCGTTGCATCAATATACAATTATAGAGTGGTGGAATCCGGCTATTAAGTCATTGGGTTTAGCTTCAATTGTATCGATGGTGATATATGCAATCTTTTTTGTCCGAGAGAAACTTTTGGTTGCATTACTCAAAACGTTGGTAACAATTGCGGTCTGCGCCTCATTGTTTAGTGTTGGATTTTATGCTCTTAATTATTATAAAACAGATTCTTCTACAAGGACAGAATGCCGTGCGGAACTCTTACG
>CAJTUG010000002.1:135022-137840 GCA_910579605.1 uncultured Muribaculaceae bacterium
TAAATATAGTGAAGAGCATTATCATACTCGGCGAGTCGGCCGCAATAGAGTGGTGCGGGGTAGAAAATATTATGTCTATAAAGTTGAAGTTGCTTTTTCAGACGGTCTTACAAAAAAGCTTGAGGTTCCGGCTCAAAAATATTCTAAAGCAAGTGTGGGCAAACCGCTCACAGTTAGCGTAGAAAAAGGTTGTTTTGGAGTACCTGTTGTAAAGGAGCTTTCATTTAATTAGGGATAAAGATATATGCAGAAACAATAAACCCGAGATTTGCTGTAGCAAGCCTCGGGTTTATAACGACTATAGTTTTATTCAGCGTCGAATTTAAAAACGATGTGTCTGCAATATTCTTGGTCTGGGAGCAAGAGCACCGGGGGGAATTCAGGTTTGTTTGGCGCATCAGGGAAATCTTGGCATTCAATAGCAACGCCGTCGTAGTCTTGATAGGCTCTGCTGGCCTTATTGAGGGGAGACCCGTTCAACCAATTCCCTGTATAGATTTGTACTCCTGGTTGGTCGGTAGAGACAGTGAGCACACGTCCGGAACTGTTGTCCGATAAAATAGCGGCTACTTTCATCTTGCCTGCTTCATAACCATTTATGGCCCAACAGTTGTCGTAGCCTTTGCCAAATTTTAAGGCTGCAAAATCTTGACAAATATCGCGTCCTATTTGTTTGGCTTGGCGGAAATCCATGGGGGTTTCTTCTACGGTTGCAAGAATACCGATAGGCACAAGAGTTGCATCTGTAGGTAAATAATAATCGGCATTGAGTTTTAAAAAATGTGTCAATACGGTTCCGGAATTATGCCCTGCGAGATTCCAATATGCGTGATTTGTGAGGTTTACTATAGTTGGAGCGTCGGTAGTTGCTTTTAATTCAAGTTCAAGGGCATTGTTTTCTGTCCAACGATACTTGGCTGTTGCTGTTAGCTTCCCTGGAAATCCTGTTTCTCCGTCGGTTGCCACGTATTGGAAAGTGACAGAATTGTCGTCTGTATCAACCAAAGACCAGTTACGGTTTTGAAATCCGTTTTTACCGCTGTGGCAAGTGTTTGGACCATTGTTGATTGGAGTGTGATATATTTCTTCTCCAATTTTGAAAGTCCCAGCCGCAATACGGTTTGCAAAACGTCCAGGAATTTTACCTGCGCAAGGTCCGTCTTCAAAATACGATTCTGGATCTGCATAGCCAAGACACACGTCAGCTATATTACCGTTTTTATCTGGTACATTAACCGATACCACACCGGCACCAAATGACGAAAGGACAACATTTGCACCTGTACTATTGTAGATAGTTAGTTGCTCAATGTCTCCATTGGCAGTTTTGAAAACTTGACGTTTAAGCATTTAGCAATTTATTTGATATTTCTGAGATGCTTTTCCCAAGCCCAACAAGCGCGGAGAGTATCATCAAGGTCGCGTTCTGCCTTCCATCCTAATTCTTCGTTTGCAAGGCTTGTGTCTGCCCAAACTGCGGGTACATCGCCGTCGCGGCGTCCTACAATTTTGTATGGAAGTTTTAAATCGTTTGCTTTTTCAAAACGTGTGATTAGTTCCAGAACAGATACCGGACGACCGGTGCCCACGTTGAAAATTTCATATTTTTCTTTCATACGCCCTTCTGTCATACGGTCAACGGCAGCAACATGAGCTTTAGCAAGATCTAAAACATCGATATAGTCGCGCAAACAAGAGCCGTCGGGAGTATCATAGTCATCGCCAAATACGCTAAGGCATTCGCGAATTCCAGCTGCTGTCTGTGTGATGTATGGTAAAAGATTGTTTGGAACACCTCTGGGTAATTCGCCTATTTGAGCTGAAGTATGAGCACCAATAGGGTTGAAATAGCGGAGTGCTATTCCATAAAAGCCATCGTATGCCCGGCAGCAATCGTGGAGAATATCTTCTGCCATTTGTTTGGTATTTCCATATGGAGAGGTGGCTGGTTTTCTTGGCGTCTCCTCTGTGACCGGGAGAATATCTGCGTCGCCATAAACTGTGGCTGAAGATGAAAAAAGGACGTTTGGACGACCATATTCTTTCATCAGTTGCAAGATATTCATATAGCTCACCAAGTTGTTTTGATAATATTTGAGTGGCTCTGTCATTGATTCTCCAACTGCTTTGTATGCCGCAAAATGGATGACAGATTCAAACTTATAATTTTCAAAAACTTTACGGAGGTCAACTATATTGCAGGTGTCAATTTCAACGAAATTGATTTTTTTGCCGAGAATATTCTCGACTCCTTTGATTGCGGAAGGTTCCGAATTGGAGAAATTATCAATAACTACAACGTCGTAGCCGGCTTCAACAAGAGCAACTGTAGTGTGCGTGCCGATATAGCCGGCACCTCCTGATACAAGAACTGTGCCTTTTGCCATTTTAGTAAGTGAGTTTAAGTTTAAGAAATACAAAGATACAGAATATATTTGATAAATTGGTATTGTATCCGGTGAAAAGGTAAAATTTAAAACATTATATAGTGGAAATATAGTTATATAGTACTTTGTTAATCGTTGCTTGGTTTTATAGAAATAATATCGCGTCTTTGCATTGGAAGAGGTATTTCGTCTATAAACAATCGATAAGCAGAAGAACCGTCGGGTAGAATTATTTTAAAAGGTGTTGTCCTTACAGGGAATGTAGTTTGGCTTTTTATTCCACGTTCTTGTATAATAGCTAAACATCTGTTTATTGGTGCCATATTGCTATTGGGGATACCCACCGTTACCTCGATGTTAGGAATACTGTCGGTTGAAACCAGCATAGGCCATTGTCCACGTATTTTTTCGTGATATCGAGGCCATTGATT
>CAJTUG010000003.1:0-9986 GCA_910579605.1 uncultured Muribaculaceae bacterium
CTTTCATCAAAATCAACCGACCTCAACATCAAACGCTTCGTTCTGTGCCCCATAGATTAAACCAAAGTGCTTCGGGTGTTAATTTTTTTCAATCGGATGATATCGATAGTTGCCGCGTTATAGAGGTTTGGAGTTTTGACAGTTTCCGGAGCGGAGAAAACGGGTTGCATGATTTTATGTGGCGTTGCCGCTTTTTTGCGCCAGACGGGACAGTTTTGTCGGAATTTGATTCTCCATATAGCCACCATAGTCATCCTTATATGGTTAAGTTTTATCCGCTGATTGACGGGGAGGTACATTCTTTTGTAGAAGATGTTATAGACCAACAGAAATATATCAACCGGTTGATAGTGACAATAGACCATATAATGAATTGCTCTGCAAAAGGGGTTCTTCTCTTTCCGGTGGAGCAGCTGCCGCCAGGGGTTGGATGGGATAAGGTTACGGAGAATTGGGCTCAAGCCGACGGAGTTATCCCAATAACTGGACGAAGTCCACAGATGCCTCAACAGGTAATATCCAATTCGGGGAATACAGATGCCCATCGTCTGCTTGATGTGCAGTTGAAATTATTTCGGGAGGTTTCCGGAGTGAGTGATGCGTTGGCCGGGCAAGTGACGGGAGCGCGAGGAGCAGAAATGCTTGAATCACAAGTGCGTAATGCTACAATATCTTTGTCGGATATTTTCAAGACTTTTGGTGATTTTATGTCGAAACGTAATGATAAGGCTCTAAAGAGTGTTTAATGGTGTTCCCCTGATATGAGTTGAAAGGACGCCTTAGTGGAATTTTTGGTTGTTAAATTTGTTTAATGCTACGAAAAAAAAGAGATAAAAGCATTGCGGTGTTGAATATTTGTCATAACTTTGCGATGTGTTTTTCATAGTATTAGATTAAGATAAAGGTTTAAACGGAAAAGGGAAGTTGTGAAATTTCCCTTTTTTTATTTTTGTATGTATTAATCTGAGATTTGTAATAGGCTATTAAAATGATTGGTTGGGTGTTATCGTGACGAATGTTCTGCGTGATGTGGTATGAGTTTTAAGGAATGGCTCTTTTGGCGAGTATTCGGTGTCCGAGTCGGCAGAACAGGCATTTTTTTTGGTCGCAATATTTAGTTTTTAATTCTATTAGGGCTTGTGATGCGAATGCATCGGGGCATTGAATGCCTTCTTGAGTGAAAATTCGGACTAAAGTGTTGTTTTCGGGCGGTAGTTTCTGGAGGAAATCTATTGCAGATTCTCTTTTCCGGTCGTCGAGATATTCTGTTCCGTAGGCATATAGAACCGGAGCCACGACGTTTATGATGAGAGAACTTACGGTGTTTTGGCTGAATGCTTTTGGTGATGCACTTTGTTCTTGACCGAAATTATATCGTCTGCTCCAGTATCCGTAGAGATTTATATCGAAGAGATTGCGTGCGTCGTCGATTGTGTTGACGTATAGTAGTTGATAACCGATTTTGAAGCCTTGTGAGATCATTGCAGATAGGATGGCGAGCCTACGCAGAGGGAAATTCTGAGGTCTCATCCTGGCCATTTTCCATGTTATGTTTTGAGGCGGGGCAAGATTGAATTTTTCTGCCATGAATGAGTATTCCTTTATCATTCGGGCGACGTATGGGTCGGAGGAGATTTGTGGCGGTATGTTGCTGAGGAATCCTGCTTGCCCGAAAAGTATTCCTTCGATTGTTGTCTGGGAGTCGGCGTGTTTCATGAGCATCCTTAGGGGGGTGCTTAGCGCGAGTTGCTCAAAAGGTTGTGTATTGGTGCTGAATCCTAATGCTCTTGCAAGGGTTACGTATATTGCGGCCCCCCAGTCGCCGTGGAATTTTTTTGCTAAAGCGGTTACTCTATCTGCTTTGTATTGAAGCCTTTCGAAAGCGAGTGCTGTTAACCAATCGGAGATGTGTATAGGTAGGAAATCTTTGATGTTATCGGCGCATTTTAACCTGTCGGGGTTTTTGTCGACAAGGTCTGCGTATTTTTTAGCGAAATCCGGTGCGCATTCCATAACGGTCTGTGGGATTGTGTTTCCGTCGGAGCGCTTAATTGATGTGTCGTTTATAGCAACTATGTGGAGTATTACCGAGTCGTATGCGGGGTCTGAGTCGTGGTGGTGCCTATACCAGTCGGAAGCTTTGACGTGTATTTCTATATTTCCAGCCCAAAGTTTATCGCCTATTCTGATTTTTGCGTTGAAGAAATCGGGGCCTGCGTTGTGGTTTATTAGTCCAGGATCCATTATCTCTATAGGGTCGCCGTTGACAGTTGCTGTGGCCTTATTTGGCCACAGACGGTACTGCCAAACGTATTGCATTAGTTTCTCCATATAGAGATTATTCTGCTACATGTCTTCTACATTGATGATAGTTCTACCATTCTGGCGAGATATTTGCCTATGATGTCAAATTCAATATTAACTATGGAGCCAACTTTTATTTTTTTGAAATTTGTGTGTTCAAGTGTGTATGGTATAATTGCGACACGGAATGAGTCTACATTGCTGTTGCATACTGTGAGGCTAACACCGTTGACGGTTACAGATCCTTTTTCTACTGTCATATACCCTTTTTTAGCCATTTCGGGGTCTATGTTGTATTTGAATTGGAAATAAGTGCTTCCGTCGAGTTCTTCTATTGCGGTGCAGACAGCGGTTGTGTCTACGTGTCCTTGTACGATGTGTCCGTCGAGTCTTCCGTTCATTTGCATTGATCTCTCGAGATTTACGAGGTCTCCGGGTTTTAGGAGGCCAAGGTTCGATCTGTCGAGGGTTTCTTGTATTGCAGTTACGGTATAATTGTTGTCTGGTTCTATTTTGACAACAGTGAGGCAAACGCCGTTGTGAGCGACGGATTGGTCAATCTTGAGTTGGTCTGTGAATGATGCGTTAACGGTAATATTTATATTTGATCCGTTTTTTTCAATAGCCACGATTTTAGCGGCTTCTTCAACTATACCAGAGAACATGTTTCTTATTTAATGTTGATTGATGTTGTTTTACCTGGGAGGAAAGAGACAGAGAATGTTATGGAGTTGTTTTCTTTGTTGAAAACAGATTCTGTTTCTTGCCCGTTGACGGTTATTTGAGCATTTTCGGGGCAGAAGACTTTGAAAGTCATTTTTATTTTCTCGGGAGCCCCGGGATATGTCCCGTTTGAATTTATTGAGATTCGAGATGTTCCGTTTCTATCGGTAGCCCCTTTGAAATTGATGATTCGGTATTGATTGTTTTCTAAAGATTTTGGGCTTGTGCGGTTGTCGTCGAAGAGCTCAAAAGAACCTTCTTGCCCTGGGAAGGGGTAGTAGTATATTGTGTAATCGTCGGGGCGGTATTGGCCGGTGTTTTGCATAGGATAGTCTGCCATCGGTATGAAAGCGCCGGCTTTTACGAATACCGGGATTGTGTTTAGGTCGGCATTTACTGTTTGGGCAGTTCCTCCTGCGAAATGTTTAGCCGGGTTTTCCATGTCTATCCAGAAAGTTCCAGGCATTGGGAATTCAACGTTTCTACTTGTTGTGTTTTCTGTCATAACAGGAGCGACAAGGATGTCTTTGCCCCAAAGGAATTCGTCGGATATGTTGTCGTAGTTTTTTCCACCGTAGAAATTTAGCGGACGGGCTAATGGCCATCCTTTCGAGGCGTTTTCGTAGGCGAGGGAGTAGTTGTATGGCAGCCAACGGTATCTGTCTTTTGCAATTTGGAGGAGTTTTTCGGCGTGCATGGGGTAGTTGAACGGTTCGGCGAATTCTTGGGCGTGTGTCCTGAATATGGGGTTGAACAGCCCCATTTCTACCCAACGCAGGTATAGGTCGGGTATGAATGGATTTTTCCCGACGGCAAAACCTCCGAGGTCGCTTGACATGTATCCGAGTCCGCTGAGTCCGGAGTTTAGCATAATTCTGACTTGAGGTTCAAGTCCTCCCCAAGAACGGGAAACGTCGGTTGACCACGGGAAAACGCTTTGTCTTTGGAGGCCGATTGTTCCGCCTCTCATGAGAGTCATGAGTCGGCGGTCGGGGTATTTTTCGGCGAAAAGATCTGAAATAATGCTGCTCCAGTCGTTTCCGTATTTATTATGGTACTGGCGGGCAGATAGGCCGTTGTTGTGTATTCCAGTTTCGGGGTGAACTTCGGGTTCTCCGAGGTCTCCCCACCAACCGGCTATTCCCATGTCTGTGAGTTGGCTGTATTTATCAGCGAGCCATTTTCGGGTGTCGGGGTTTGATACGTCGAACATTCCTCCTTCTCCTACCCATATTTTGACTTCGTGAGATTTCCCTATGGAGTCTTTGACAAACATGCCATTAGAGTCGAGTTGACGGTAGTTGTCGATTGCTTTTCCGTTTCTGAGGACGTAGGGTTGTGATATTGCCACGAGGTTTACACCTTTGTCTTTTAGGGTTTTGAGCATGCCTTTAGGGTCGGGCCATTGGTCGGGTTCCCATTGGAGGCGCCCCATGTCTTGTTCTTTTCCGTACCAATATAGGTCGAGGACGATCCCGTCGAGGGGGTATCCTAATTTTTTGAGGGAGTCTACTGTGGCTATTGTTTCTTGTTGTGTTTTATAACCGTATTTAGATGTTATGTATCCGAGAGACCAAAAAGGTGGCAGTGGTTGTTTCCCTATGAGTTGGGATAGTTCTTGTGTGAGTTGTGCGAGATTTTGTGTACCACCTACATAGTAATATGTGACGGGTAGAGGAGATTCTGTTATGTATTGTATTGTGTCTTGTAGTATTAGTTTCGCAGCGGCAAAATCGTCGAAGACAATTGCGGCGCCGCCGTCGGTGAGGAATAGCGGCATTGTGATGTTCATCTGGTTTATTCTTCGGTCTTTCCCTGTGTATCCATAGTTTTGGCGGTTGTAGACAGTGAGAGTATCTCCTCGGAGGTTTAATTTGTGGCCTCTTTCTCCTGCACCGTAGAAAGATCCCGGGGTTTTTAAACCTAAGGAAATAGAGAAATTACCGTTTTTCGACTTTCTTTCGCCGTTGTCTGAAAGGGTTGTGCTGGCGGCGGGGTCGGAAATTGTTATTCCGTTTGTTCCAGATGTTACGGTTATGCCTGCGGCTGTAGTGAAAGTTGTATTGTTGTCGCCTGTGGTTTTGGCTTTTTGGCTTATTGGAATAACTACTTGTTGCGGAGGTATTTGTTCTGAAACAGCTATGTTTGTTACTTTTATAATATGGTCTGTGACGGCCGATGCGGTTGTTGTTCGGCCTTGTGTTTCAAAAGTAACTGTTTGAGCAAGAGATTGAAATGCGAAAAGTGCAAAGAAAGCAGCCAATGAGCTTTGGAAGAACGTTTTCATGGGGAAAAAAGTGGCGTGAGTATGATATACCTGATGTGTTTTATGCTCTTTGAGGAAAGAGATTTATTCAGGGGTCTATCCAATATGTATAAGACCTCCAGTGTATTTGTTTGTCGCCATCGGCAAGGTATTTGGGAGCGTGGTTGCCGGTGCGAGGGTCTCGTTTTGAGTGGCTGTTTGCAATTGCTTTTGAAATTTGGGCAAATGCTTTTGAGTTTTGCAGTTTGTCGGCCCACTGTGTGTTTACGGTATGGAAATCGTAGTTGTTGAGGGCATGGAACAATTGAGCCATGCCTAAGTTTTCCATTTCGTCGAGATTCCAGTTTTTGTGTGAGTCGAGGTATTCTGTCGCCGCTTGCTGGTTGAATGATTGTTCGGCGGGTTTTGGTTCCTGTCTGTTTTCTGTTTTTAGAGTGTCTTGTATTTGCTCTGTGATTGTTTGTTGCAGAGGAGCCGGGGCTTCTTTAACAATTATGACAGGTGCTTTGTGGCGGTTTTGTTCGGGTTTGAAAATTGCCCAACCTATAGCTATGCCGATGATTATTCCGGCAATTGCGGCAGCGATTGCCAGACGGATGTATTTATTTTTAGAACCGTACACGAGGTTGTTTGTGTATGATCCTTCTTGTATGTTGTCGGCGGCAATGTCGTATCCTTCTACCGGTGATGCCGTGAGCCGTTTTTTTGACTGGATATGGAATACTATTGCGTTTGTGGCTTCCGGTCCTTTTACCGGGATTGAGAACCGGTAGGAGCGGCATGTTTCCTTTAGTTGGACAACGGCTTGTACGCTTGAAGACAGGTCTATGTGCCCTATGAATGGGGTGTGGCCTTGAGCGAATATTTCTACTTTAGCGTTTACGAGGTCGCTGTGGGTGAACGGGTGCACTGCGTCGATGTCTATTCCGTTTACTTTGACGTCGTATTCGGCCAGTACGGTGTGTGTGCCTTGGGTTGTTACGTAGAAAGTTGCTTTGCTGACAAGTTTTCGCTGATTGCGCGTGTCGGGAGGGCAGAATTTGAAATCAGGTGAGTCTACAAGAACTTTCTGCCTTAGGGATTCAAATCCTGATTTACGCCATACGATTTCTATTTCTTGTCCGACGGGAACAAGGCATGGGTGGTCGAAAGGATGGTGATATATTTGCGGTGCAAAACCTTCGGGAGTGTTGCCTGGAGGAGGTAATGTTATGCTATCTTGTGGCTTGTGGAGCTTTAGAGTGATTCCGTTCCATGTTGTTTCGGAGTTTGAGTTTATGAGTATTACTGCGGCAAATGGTACGAAATCGGGTTGGTAGAAACGTCTAAGGGCAAACTCTTTGAAAGAAGGTTGGTCTTTTCCGCCGAAGAAGCAAGCGGCGAATTCTCTGCCGTGTGAGTATAGGCGCATTGCCGATTTTTCGTCGGATTGGTAGTTTTCGGAGTATATTGCCCTCAGTTCAAGAGTTGAATCGGTGTTGAACGATGGTCTCTCTAAAATCTCTTTTGTGCTGTCTATGACAGTGATTAGTTTTGCCGGATCTATTACCAGAGCGTCGGCGATGTATATTGTTGCGGCTATATAATCGGACGTGGCAGCTTGTAGAGTCCTTACGATTGAGAGGAAAGTGCCACCTTCGATATAACTTATAATGAAGAGGGTTTCTTGTCTGTTTGTAGGGAATACGGCAGACTGCAGAGCCGGGCGGAGATCAACTACGTGGCGGCGTATTTCGGCTGTCGGGTTAAAATTAACCAGATTTTCGTATCCGCGCAGCGATTTTGATATATATAGTTGGAGTTTTGCCATTCCGCGTGTAGCAATTTTGTGCAAAGATACGGATAAACTTTTGAAAAACCGAGAATGTAACTGTAAAAATAATAAAAATAGGTCGGGAAATAGCGATGGTTATGTTTGCCTAAAACAAAAGGGTGTGAAATTTGTTGATAAGATAAAGGGCAAGCGAAAGGATCACCCGGGATTGAAATCTCCACAGCGACGGCTGAAACTGCCGCCGGGGCTATCCGGAGAAAGACAAGGCCCTATGTTTCTACTTTCATAACCAAAGGCGAGAGCAAACGTTTCATAAGCCGCAGGAGGGACCCGGAACCGCATGCGGCTTGTGGTGCGTGTATGGAATGAAGGCCAATTAAATTTTATTAATAAAGAAATTTTTCTTTATTCTTTATAAAACGGAAAATATTGACTATCTTTGCAGCGTGAAAGAGAAGGCTCCGAGCCTACATAACCGAACATAAACAAACACTTACAATATTTTTTCAAGCAAACATTATGAGCAAGATTGAAGAAATCAAAAAAGCCCGCTTGGCCGACATCAAGGCATCCTTGAAACAATACGGCATTGAGGACACCACAGAAGTGGTTTACAACCCTTCTTACGAAGAACTTTTCAAAGAAGAAACAGTTCCCGGCCTCGAAGGCTTTGAACGCGGCGTAGTAACCGAATTGGGCGCCGTAAACGTTATGACCGGTGTATATACCGGCCGTTCGCCCAAAGACAAATTCATTGTATTGGACGAAAAATCGAAAGATACCGTATGGTGGACCACTCCTGAATATCCTAACGATAACAAGCAGGCGAGCGAAGAAGCTTGGGCCGCTTGCAAGACGTTGGCTCTTAACGAGCTTTCCGGCAAGAAACTTTATGTAGTAGACGGTTTCTGCGGCGCAAACAAAGATACCCGCATGGCAGTTCGCTTCATTATGGAAGTTGCCTGGCAGGCTCATTTCGTGACCAACATGTTCATCCGCCCAACCGCAGAAGAACTTGAAGATTTCACGCCCGATTTCATTGTATACAATGCATCAAAGGCAAAACTCACCAACTACAAAGAACTCGGTTTGAACAGCGAAACCGCTGTTGTTTTCAACATTACTAGCCGCGAACAGGTAATTATCAACACATGGTATGGCGGTGAAATGAAGAAGGGTATGTTCTCGATGATGAACTATTTCCTTCCCTTGAAGGGTATCGCTTCCATGCACTGCTCTGCCAACACCGACTTGGAGGGTAAAAACACAGCTATCTTCTTCGGTCTTTCCGGTACAGGTAAAACCACACTTTCTACCGACCCGAAACGTTTGCTTATCGGTGACGACGAACATGGTTGGGACGACAACGGTGTGTTCAATTTCGAAGGCGGTTGCTATGCAAAGGTTATCAATCTTGACAAAGAAAGCGAACCTGATATCTATAACGCTATCCGTCGCGATGCACTTTTGGAAAACGTTACTGTTGAAGAAGGTGGCAAAATCAATTTCGCAGACAAGAGCGTGACAGAAAACACCCGTGTAAGCTATCCTATCGATCACATCGTTCAAATCGTTAAGCCCATCTCTCATGGCCCTGCCGCTAAGAACGTGATTTTCCTTTCGGCCGACGCTTTCGGAGTTCTTCCTCCTGTATCTATCCTCAGCAGCGAACAGACCAAGTACTATTTCCTCTCTGGCTTTACCGCTAAATTGGCAGGTACAGAACGTGGTATTACCGAACCTACTCCTACATTCTCTGCATGCTTCGGCCAGGCATTCCTTGAATTGCACCCCACCAAATATGCAGAAGAATTGGTAAAACGTATGGAACAGAGCGGTGCTAAGGCATACTTGGTTAATACCGGCTGGAACGGTACGGGCAAACGTATCTCTATCAAAGATACCCGTGGTATCATCGACGCTATCTTGGACGGCGCTATCTTGGAAGCTCCTACTAAGAAACTCCCCATCTTTGATTTTGAAATTCCTACCGAACTCCCCGGCGTAGATCCTAAGATCCTTGATCCTCGCGATACTTACGCAAAGGCTGAAGAATGGGAAGTTAAGGCTAAAGATTTGGCTGCACGCTTCATCAAGAACTTTAACAAGTATACCAACAACGAAGCCGGCAAGGCTCTTGTTGCTGCAGGTCCTCAGCTCTAAAAAATTAGAACAGCATATAAAAAGAACGGATTGCATTTCGGCAATCCGTTCTTTTTATATGCGGGTTTCTGAGTAGTTGATATTTTATTGCTTGTAAAACCGTGTTTAAATGGTTTGGATTATCTGCAGGTATTTTTCTAAAGTGGCTGCTTTTTTGATTGCTTTTAGTTTTTTGCGGTCTACGGTTTGTGGGGTGATGTAGTCCCAAAATGGTTTTATCTTGTCGAGGATGTTGGCCGGATTGATGTATTGTTTTTCTGTTTGGGCGAAGATTAACGAGTGGAATAATCTAAGTTTTTCCAGTCTTATTGATTGTGTGTATTCTGTTCCTGTTGCTATCTCTGCTGCAAGCCATGGTTGCGACAGGAGTCCTCGGCCTATCATGACAGCTGCGATAGATGGTATTTTTTCTATTATTTGCCGGTATTGAACGGGAGTGTTGATGTCGCCGTTGTATACTGTTGGATGTTTGATTTTCTGTGCCATTTCTGCAGCTGTTTCTATGTCGGGTACTCCGCCGTATTGCATGGCTGCAGTTCTTGGGTGTATTGTTACGTGGTCCAGGGGTATGTCGTTTATTATGGGGAGGATGTTTTCCCATTGTCGGTTGTCGGTGATGCCTGTGCGCATCTTGACAGAGAATGATATTTGGGGAAATTGCTTTATGACGAGTGCCGTTTGTTCGAGGATGTCGGGTCTGGCGAGGAGTCCAGCTCCACGTCCTTTTTTTACTTGCGGCGGGAATGGGCATCCTAA
>CAJTUG010000003.1:9996-40167 GCA_910579605.1 uncultured Muribaculaceae bacterium
GGTCGGCTGTTTTATATCCTGCTTGGGCTATTGTTGCTATAATTGCTTTTAATTCGTCGGAGTCTTTGAAAATTGCCTGAGGAGTTATTTTTTGCCGGTCGGAGAGGTGTGAGCTTATGTCGTTTAAGTCACGTTTGCGAATTTGTCCGTTTTCTATCCTTAGGAAAGGCGAGAAATATCTGGATACGTTTCCGAAAACTTGGCTGTGGAAATGACGCCATATTGCTGTGGTGTACCCTTGTAGCGGAGCGGCGAAAACGGGTTTGCAGTGCATGTGGCTCAGAACATTTGGTGGAGTCGGCTCTTTGGTTTTATCTTGATGTAGGGTGGTTTTCGGCCGTTTTCAGACATCATGTCTTCCATTTCTTGAGGGACTGTGAATATACTTTCCGGGCTGTCGGGGCGTACGCCGTCGAACCATTTGAATTTTGGCAGTAGATATTGCGATTTTTTAGAAATGAAAAGCGGAGTGACTGTTCCTTTGCTTTCGGGCCACATTTTAATTTTTTCTGTGGTGCGGCCTTTGAAAAGTGCTTGAAGGAAACTGCTTTCGGCATTTACTATTTTGTTGATAGTGGAATCGTTTTCTTCGGGATACATTATTATTTCGACGTTGCCGTCGATGTCGAGTTGTCTCATTTCGCCGTTTTTGAAATAAGCAGTCATTTTTTTCCCGCTTATCTGGTTGTAGTGAGGGCCTTCGATATGCTCTGCAGAGAATCCCCAATCTGGAAGGATGGCTCGTTCGATTGTGGAGTCGTTAAGTTTCAGGTCTATTATGTTGCCGAAAATCTGTCGGTTCTCGCTCCATACTACTGGATTGATAAGCATGTGTAGCATGGTGTCTTTTTGTTCAAAGCGCATTGAGTCGCAAATGCCTTGCATGTCTGAGCGGAAGAACCTGACCCGTGGGTAAACAACTGCCACGTGAGTGGTGTCGAGGCGTATTGTTTCAGGGGTTCCGAGTATTGTGTCGGCGTCTATTAATGTAGAGTCTATCCGTCGGAAGCTTTGTATATATTTTCCGTGGAGGTATAGTGTGTCTCCTTGAGAGTATTCTCTGAGTTGGGCGTTTCCTGTGACGAATGAGCTGTCGTTGATCTCGTCGTAGAATCCGAATTGCCCTCTTATCTCGGCGTTGTGTGCGGAGTCTGTGAGAATCATGTTTCCGAAAGCTTCTCCGAAGCCGGCGAGACGGTCGTAGAAAATTGTGTCGGCAGTGAGTGTCTGCCCTTGCTTAGTGACTATTGTGGAGCGATCGAATAGTGTTGTTGCCGATGAATCTGTGTCGTATATGCCGAGGGAGGTGAATATTGTGCCTCTGTCGTTTATGACTTTGCTCGGCGAGTATAGCCTTGCTATTTTTGTGTTTGTATTGTAGAGGAGCGTGTCGGTGTATATGTCGAGAGTGTCTTTTGAATCTCTGGAGTTTAGGTGTACGTCGATGTAGAAATTAGCTTCTTTCGTGTTTGGAGCGTATTCGCCTTTGAGGGATGTGAGAGTGTTGTTTGGGTCTGTTAGCTTTCCTCCGACTTCGTAGTAGCCTAATTCTATGGCCATGTCGTAGACAAAGATGTCGGTTTCAAGTTTCACGTCGCGGTTTATGAGCTCAACTTTGCGGCCTGGATTAGCGTATAAAGTTGCAATTTCGGCTATTCCGTCGTAGTCTAATTCGTCGGCGTATACGAATAGGGTGTCGCCTTGCTCCATGCTCACGTTTCCGAAAGCGTTCATGCTTTCGGTTTCGGAGTAGTAGTGGCAACTGTCGCATTTCATGATCATCCCTCCTTTGGTGAATACTACGTTTCCAATCAACATCATAAATGAGTCGTTTGGGTTCTTGGTGAGTATGTCGGCCCGGTCGAGGAAAACACGTTGGTCTGTGCTTCTGTTAGCCAAAGGTATGAGCGGACGGGTAGATGGGCGATTCGGGTTTGGAGAAATAGCCCAAGCCACCAACATTGGTAATGCGGCCAAAAGGAGGATTGCAAAGAAACTTCTGCGCTTCATTTAGCGGCGTTGGATTTATGTTTTATTTTTCACGAATCCAACCGTCGTGTTCAAATTCGCAACCGCGCCATCCATCTTCAATTCTGACGTATGTGTCGCGGATTTTTTTCTCGAGCCAATCTTTTACGATTTCTTGTTTTTTAGCGTTTTCATACATGTCTTTAATGGTCTGGTAGTCGTCGCCGAGATTTGCCTGATGGGCGTCGAGGCGAGATGTGAGTTTTACCAGGGCAACAATCTGGCGGTCGCGTTTTGGGTCGCGCATAATGAAAGGCTTGGAAATTTCGCCTGGTTCAAGTTGAGCGACAGCACGTGCCACTTCTTGTGGCAGCTGCGACATTTCAAAGCGCGTGGTGCCGGTCTGTTGGTTTACCATAACGCCACGGCTGTAGCGGGTGTCTTTGTCTTGCGAGAAATGCGATGTGGCTTCGTCGAAGGTGAATTTCTTGTTGTCTACAATGTCGGTTCTTATTGAATCGAGGCGCACGGTTGCGTCTGCGATGTCTTTGTCGGCCACTTTTGGGCGAAGGAGTATATGGCGAGTGTTAATTCGGTCGCCTCGTTTCTCTATTAGCTGGATGATGTGGAACCCATATTCGGTTTCTACGATTTTGGATACTTTTTTAGGGTCGTTGAGGTTGAATGCCACGGCGGCGTATTCCGGCACGAGTTGTCCTCGTCCCATGAATCCTGTTTCTCCGCCGCGAATTCCTTCGGGCGCTTCGGAGTATAGGATTGCCAAAGTTGAGAAATCGCTTTCTCCGCTTGTTATTCTATCGGCGTAGTCTCTGAGGCGTGCTTTAACGTCGTCGATTTCTTGGCGAGGGATAGATGGGTTTATAGTGAGAATCTGTACTTCCACTTGTAGTGGTACGAAAGGAATGCTGTCTTTGGGCAGGTCGTTGAAATATCGCCTCACATCTGATGGCGTTACTTTTAGGTTTTTAGTGAGGTTGCTTCTCACTTGTTGCACCCTTGTGCGGTTTCGCATGCTTGTGGCGTAGTATTCTCTGATGTCGGGAAAAGCTTTACGGAAATATTGTTCTACCTTTTCTTTTGAGCCGAGGTTTGAGATGAGGAAATTCATTTGAGCGTCGGTTTGCATCTGCACCATTGATTCCTGCACTTCGATGGTGTCTAAGTCGGCCTGGTGCAGAAATAGACGTTCGATTGCCAATTGCTCGGGTATAACGCAGTAGGGATCGCCTACGATGGGTATACGATCGTTCTGCATATCTTGGTATGCCTGTTCGATTTCGGATTTGTAGATTGGTTCGTCTCCGATCATCCAGGCCACTTCTTCAATGACGTTGGACGGAGTTGCTGCCATCACGACCCCGGCTACAGCAAGAGCCAAGGCGGCAAGTATGGGTTTAGTTTTCATATGAATAGTCCTTGTAAGGATACAAAGTTACGCCTTTTTTCCTTATCTTTCCACAGTTTAAAACTTTTTATGAAAAAAATAAGGGAAAAAGGTGTCTAAGCAGGACTTTTGATAGGTGTTACCACTCGTAGCCGAGGGTGAGACCCAAGTTGCTGAGAGAGATTGAGCTGTTGTTCCAGCTGTAGTAGTTGTCGGATGTGATGAGCTGATATGTCAGGCCAATGTCGAAAGCTTGCCGACCTCCTTTGCCTGTGGGGATTCTGATACCGACCGAGGGTTTGCAGTAGAATTGGGCTGCGTTTGTGAGGTATCCGTGAGATGTGCATAGGTATGATCGTCCTATCATCCAAGCCGCACCGAGTTTAATGTCGATGTATCCTCCAATAGAAGACGTGTTTCCGAGAAAGAAACGGAAATCGGTGAAAATCGGGATCATCGCTTTTGTCTGGGAATAGTTCCCGGGTTGGTAGTCTTTGCCGAAATCGGCCGTAGAGTGTGCTACAGCGACCCCCATTCCTGCACCCATGAAGAACCACGAAGAATATGTGAATCCTTGGGATGTGCTTATTTCGGCGAAATTGGCTCGGTTTTCGCCTAATCCGGCCACTCCCGACAGCTCTACAAATCCTTTGTAGTTGAAAGAACCCGACAAGGCGGGGCCGAGCAGGCTTGAAATCTGATTTGCGGCGGCAATGTATTGAGCTTTTGCTGCCGGTGCTAAGCAAGCCAATGTTGCGAGCACGAGGAATTTCCGGACTTTCATATCTGTTTTAGCTAAGTGATATCTGGAGATGCCTCCAGAGCGCGTTTGGTATTAGGTTCCATAGTTTTGATACCACGCACCAACGGGAGTCGATATATGAAACCCTCCTTGCCGAAAGGACTGCGGCTTCTATCTTGGGAGCTACGTAGTCTATGCTCATTTCCATGGGGTACTTTTGGTTTTTGTCGAGGAGAGGAGTGTCTACGAACCCCGGGCGAATGTCGGTAATGGAGACGTTTACATGTTGGATATGAGCCAATTGGTCTAAGGCTTGGAGGTAGTTCCATTGGAATCTCTTTGAGGCGGAGTATGCCGCCGAGCATCCCAACCCTTTCACTCCTGCCACAGAGGTTATGGCAGCGATGTGTCCGGTGTGAAGGTTTGCGGTGTCTTTATAGTATTTGTAAGCGGCATTCATGATCCTGCCGAAGCCAATGCAGTTTACGGCAAGTGTGTGTTCTGTTTTTGCGTCGTCGAGCTCGGGGTCGTACCATCCGCAACCTGCAGTGTAGAGGAGGTAGTCCATGCCGTCGATCAGTTCTATGAGTTTATAGAATTTATCTACGGCGTCTTGAGCTGTGACGTCGATAGCCATGTATTCAATCCTGTCGGGATACAGGTCTTTTATCTGGCGCAATCTGTCTTCTCGTCGTGCGGCTATTCCCACACGCCAACCGAGTCGTGCAAAATCTGTGGCGATACGCATTCCCATTCCGGAACTTGCGCCTATTATTATAATTTTCTTCATAATGCTATAGAATCAGTTTGACTAAGAGTAGAGTCGGGCAGAGCCGGAGTCTCTGATTCTATAACCTCCGGGAGAGGCAACTTGTTCAAGTGCGAAATGTCGAAAGTGTATGATACTGATACAGATCCTGAGAAATGGCTGTTTTTCGAACCGAATCCGGGGATATACCAAGGGTCGCCGTATGTGGTTTTGGACTGGTGTACTACGGAGTGGTATTTCAGCATCCATCCCACGCTTACCGGCCCGGCTATTTTGACTCTGAGCCCGAGCCCGAATTCAATCCAACCGGCAGTGGCATTTTGCGATGGTATATTGAAATTTACGGTTTCGTCCCAATAATTGTCGGATAGTTTCACGTTTTTGATCGAGTATGAAAAAGGCGAGAAACCGTATCGGAATCCTGCAAAAAATTTGTAGTCGGGATTTGAGTTGAAAAGGAAATTATAGTCTGCGCCTATTTTGAAATATACGCTCAGCGGGGAGTTGTAGACGAAATTTTCGTTCGGCCCTTTATGGTTTGTGTATCCGAGTCCCATTTCAAAAGTGGGGAAATATCTGTTGTGCAAATCCACTTGTCCCCATATTCCTGCAATCCCGTGTTGCTGTCCGAATACGCGCATTATTGGGTCCCATACGTCGATACCTGCAGATACTGAGTTGAGGAGGGGGTATTTCATTTTAGGAACACGTTTTATGATGGACGAGTCTATCCATTCGGTGTTTGTGGTTGTGTCCACAAAAACAGTAACTCCAGATTCGTTGACATATGACACAGAGTTTGCCCGTCTTTTCGCGTTGATGCGAGAGGTGTCGTCGCGGGTTTCGTTCACGGCTTGTGTGGTGGTGGCAGGATTGTCTACCGGAGTCATTCGTCGGCGATTGCGCCCCCATGCGTCGGGCAGTCCTGTCATCGATATTATGGCAGCGATTATGAAAGCGATTGCAAGGCGTTTCATTGCTGGTCTCCCTCCTCCGGAGTTTCGGGTTCATCGGGGTCTGCGGTTCGGAAATAGATGAATATCCGTGCCAGGTCCACGTTTGTGATGAGAGAGTCTTCTATAACTACGGAGTCTACGAGGTGGAATGTGTTTTCCATTTCCAAGATTCTGAATCGGTACATTGCCCCGCACTCTTCCGAAGCGAAGAAAGGTGTAGATTCGTAGGTGAAGCTTATTGTGTCGTTCAGTTCGGGGTCGTCGAGACCTTCTTGGGCATAATGGAAGCACCAGCTTGTGTTGCTGTCAGATGCTCGCATTGGCAGGTAAACCTGAGATCCGGAAATTGGTATTACGGAGTCGTTTGGAGCGCCTATCCCATGGATTTGTAGCCCAGGCACAGAGATGTCGGCTCCATTTCCAGATGAACGGAATTGCGCCAACGGGATAGAGCTTTGGTTGTCTAAGCAGCCCGAGGAATTGCATGCGCCCAAAAGCAAGGACGCGATTGCCATGGATATGAGAATCGGTTTTTGTTTCACGATATTACAATTCCTCTTTAATTTCGTATTCGTTTCTTTTTGGCGAGTTCCTCACCACCAGTTCGCCCACGAATCCTGCAAGGAAAAGTTGAGAGCCAAGCAGCATGAGCACCAAAGATATATAGAAATATGGAGAATCTGTTACCAGAATATAAGGATGTCCAGAATGCATGTGGTATAGCTTCATGGCACCCACGAGTATCACAGCCACGAGGCCTAAAATGAACATGAGGCTTCCCAAGAGGCCGAAAAAATGCATGGGCTTTTTCCCGAAACGTCCTGTGAACCATAATGTGAGCAAATCGAGGTAGCCGTTTACAAAGCGGTCGAGCCCGAATTTCGTTTTCCCGTATTTTCTGGCGCGGTGATGAACTACTTTTTCTCCTATCTTGTTGAATCCTGCTAATTTGGCCAAGTAGGGTATATACCGGTGCATATCGCCGTATACTTCAATGTGTTTCACCACTTCTGCCCGGTATGCTTTGAGCCCGCAGTTAAAGTCGTGTAGGTTTTTTATTCCGCTCACTTTCCGCGCTGTTGCGTTGAAAAGCTTTGTCGGTATGGTTTTCGACAGAGGGTCGTATCTTTTTTTCTTGAATCCTGAGACGAGGTCAAGGCCGTCTTGAGTAATCATACGGTATAGCTCGGGAATCTCGTCGGGGCTGTCTTGGAGGTCTGCATCCATAGTGATTACCACATTGCCCTTTGCTAATCCGAAACCGGTGTTCAGAGCCGGTGATTTGCCGTAGTTTCGGCGGAAAGAAGCCCCTTTTACGTGCGCTGGGTCTGCCTGGCGGAGTTCTTTGACTACATTCCACGAATTGTCGGTTGAGCCGTCGTCGATAAAAATCACTTCGTATGAGAAATTATGCTCATCCATTACCCTGGCAATCCACCGGTAAAGCTCAGGCAGGGATTCTTCTTCGTTGAATAGAGGTATGATAACAGAAATGTCCATTTTAGTCTAAGGGTTTGGGGCAAGTGCTATTTGCCGTTTCGACGGTTTAGGAATGCTTGCCGGCGGCTTTCGTTGGAGTAGCGCACAGACACACAAGCTGCGGCAATGAGGCTTATGAGCGCACCTAAGGTTATGTTGGCAGTAATGGCTTGAGCGGCGGTTTGCACGGCCGTAGGCACCGGTGTGGCTTCAAGCAGCCTTGCTAACTCCGGGTTTTGCGTGCCGGCCCCGTTGTTGAGGGCATCGAGCACGAAATCCAATTGCTGCTGCATGAAATCGGGGAATACAAAGCGCAACATTATGTATACATATGCGGCAAGTATCACTGCAGCGAGGAAATATGAACCTATCCCCTCTGCCCACAGCTCTGCAAATGAAACCTTGAAGCCTGTGGAGGCGGCGCTTTCGCGGAGTAGACGATATGTGAAGAATGGCAGAAAAACGCTTGCAGCCAAAACAATGACCGATGCTACGGGAAATGCCATAGACATGCCGCTGAGCGTTGCAAGGACTATGAGGTATATACCTATATACAGCCCTTGTGTTGCCGATTTGGCAGCGATAGACGGAGGGGGAGGGGTGCTCATGTTTTATTTATGCTGGTTCTATATTCACGCAAAATTAGCAAAAAATATCCATACTATGCACCTTTATCGGCTTAAAGGTGTTATCTTTGTACGATTTTGGGTGCTAAAACAGAAAACCGATGGCCAAACACTTTAAAGATAAAACTCCTGAACTCCAAGAAAAAATAGCAATCCTTCCCGATACCCCCGGCGTGTATATGTATTTCAACGACGAGGGTACTGTTATCTATGTAGGCAAGGCCAAGAATCTGAAAAGGCGTGTTTCGAGCTATTTCAACCGCACTCACGATTGTCTCCGCACCAATATGCTTGTCCGCAATATTGCAGACATGAAATATATAGTAGTGCCTACCGAGCAAGATGCTTTGAACTTGGAAAGCTCCATGATAAAGGAATATCAGCCCAAGTATAACGTTTTGCTCAAGGACGACAAGACTTATCCATGGATTGTGGTGACCAATGAGCTTTTTCCGCGGGTTTTCCTCACACGGCAACATGTGCGCGACGGTTCTCGTTATTATGGTCCATATACGAGCGTGGCTGTGGCAAAGACGGTTTTGGATCTTATTGGCAAATTGTATCCTGTGCGTTCGTGCCGCATTCCCATTACACCGGATTATCTGGCTAAAAAGAAAGGGCGACTGTGCCTGCAATACCATATAAAGAAATGCCGAGGCTGTTGCACAGGGGATATCGACAGGCATACCTACGGGGCTTATATAGACCGTATACGCCAGATTCTGCGAGGCGAAACCCAGGAGCTTATGAACTATCTCCGCGATGAAATGGAGGCTCTTGCCATGGAAATGCGATTTGAGGAAGCTCAGGAGCTTAAGGAGAAATTCAAGCTTTTGGAGAATTACCGCAGCAAGAGTGTTATAGTGAGCCAAACCATAAATGACATAGACGTTTTCGGCGTAGACGACGATGGTTCTAACGATGTATACATCAATTATATGCATGTGCGCCGAGGAGCGGTGGTGCGCTCGGTGACGTTGAGGTACAAGCGATCTCTTGACGAAGACCGGGCACAGCTCCTGAGCTATGCCATGGAGGAGATAAAGAGCAGCTTCGGTGTGGCATTTACGGAGGTTGTGGTGGCCGAAGCACCGGAGGTGGAGATGACGGGAGTTACTTTCACTATCCCTCAGCGAGGCGACAAAGCCAAGCTTCTTGAGGTGAGTTGCCGCAATGCCCGGCAAAACCGTATAGACGATCTCAAGCATATGGAGCGTCATGACCCCGAGCAGCGCGTGACCAAGCTTATGGAGCGCATGAAGGCCGATTTCCGTCTTTCGGAGCTGCCGAGGCATATAGAGTGTTTTGATAACTCGAATATACAAGGGACGAATCCGGTGGCATCGTGCGTTGTGTTCCGCGACGGAAAGCCCTCTAAACGCGACTATCGCCATTTTAATATAAAGACCGTTGAGGGACCCGACGATTTCGCGAGCATGAAAGAGGTGCTCACCCGCCGATATACCCGACTTGTGGAAGAGGGGCAGGAATTGCCTCAACTCATAGTGGTAGACGGGGGCAAAGGGCAGTTGAGTGCGGCTGTAGAGGCTTTGGACGATATGGGTTTGCGAGGCACTATTGCGGTTGTTGGTATTGCCAAGCGTTTAGAGGAGATTTATTTCCCGGGCGATAGTGTGCCGTTGTATATAGACAAAAACTCGGAAACACTGCGTGTTGTGCAGCATTTGCGCGATGAGGCTCACCGCTTTGGTATAACCCACCACCGCAACCGTCGAAGCAAAGGGGCGCTCGTGGGAGAATTAGACGGCATAAAGGGTATAGGGCCGAAGACGGCGGAGTTGCTTTTGCAGCATTTCAAGAGCGTGAAGCGCATAAAAGAGGCAAGCCGAGAAGATATTGCAGCATTGATAGGCCCAGCAAAAACGAAAGTTCTTTGCGCCGCTTTGCAAGGCGGAAACTAAACGGGTGGAATTGAAAATCTGCTTTGTGCTGTCTGGATTATTCGTGTTTATTTATTTAAAATCAGGTCAGGATGTTAAAAATTGAACTGTTAACATGATTTAACAGTCGGGGGGGGGGTATTTGTGAAATAATATTTAATTTTGCGTTGCATTTCGTAAGCAACGCAATGGAAAACATCACTCCTATTTGAACACACTATTCAAGAAGCGGTATTATTGCCGCCTCTGCTGTCGTTGTATTCTTACATTTGATTAAAAATCAACCATTTTAATATATTCTTTATGAAAAAGATTTTACTCACATTTCTTGCCGTATTCCTCTGCATTGTAGGATTGTCGGCTCAGACCTACACCCATAATATGAAAGATACTCATGGGGCCAACTCCATAAGTACTTTAAATGAATGGGTAAAAGATGATATCACCTTTACACCCTCAAAAGCTAATGGCTCAACCGCTCCTGCATATAATAGGGCTGGTGACGTTCGTATCTATGCAAAAGGTAGCCTTACAGTAAGTGCTCCTGAAGGTAGTGTTGTTACAGATATGGTATTTTCCATATCAACTCAGGGTAAAAAACGTCTTGCTCCTATTACAGCTTCTGTAGGTGAGGTCGCAGCGCAAACTAACGGAGACGAAACCGTGACTTGGAGCGGAGAGGAAGCAGCGGTTACATTCACAGTTGGAAATAACTCGGATTATGGCTCTGAGTCTGGTAAAGCTGGTCAGTTTTGCTTTGATGCTATAACTATAACTCTTAAATCTACAGATGGCACTGTTAAGCAAGATGTGACTCTTACTTTTGCTTCAGACATAGTAAGTGTAAACCTTGGCGAAGAAGTGCCGGCAAATGTTCTTACTGTTACCCCTGCAGACGCAAGCCTTAAAATTGTATATTCTTCTTCCGACGAATCTGTGGCAACCGTTGATGCAGAAGGTAAAGTGGCTGTTAAGGCTGCAGGCTCAACCACAATTACCGCATCGTTTGAAGGAAACGACGACTATAAAAAAGCTACTGCTTCTTATACACTTTCTGTAGTCGATCCAAATGCCAAAGATGCTACCGTTGATTTCTCAAATAAAGGTTATGATAATCAACAGGAGGTGACATCTGTGAATGAAGGTTTGTTGACTTTGGAATTCGCGGCAGGTGGTAATTCTAACTCTCCCAAATATTATGCAACGGGCACCGCGATACGCGTATATGGTGGAAATACCATCACATTCTCTTTGAACGATACAGAAATGTATATTAAACAAATTATCTTCACCACCCACAGCTCTAACGGTACTCTTATCCCAGGCTATAGTTTCAAAGTCGGAGACGACTCTGTTGGATTATATGATGCGGAGACAAATACATGGACAGCCGGTGCAAACGACGAATGCGACAATATCGTTTTCCAAAACGGTGGAACATCGGGTCATACCCGTATCCAATCTATAAAGGTAGTTTATGATTTCAAATCGCCGGAAGTCCACAATCCTGTTTTTGTAGACAATGAAGGCAATGAAATAGAAATTGGCGATGACTTTAACATTGAACCCGGAACTGTTGTGACTCTCAAATTCCCCGAGGTTGCCGGCCATAAATTCTTCCATAAGTTCACTCCCGACGGCGGAGTTGCTCAAATACAGGCACTTGCCGAAGAAGACAACGACGGCTTTACCGAATATACCGAGCCTATCCAACTTGACAAAGCCGGAACACTTGAATACTACAGCACACGCAACGGCAAGAAGAGCGATGTTACAAGCTTCTCTCTCAGCAGCATTACTACCGGTGTAGAAGATGTTGTGGTAGCCGATGAAGACAACGCAGAATACTATGATATGACAGGCCGTAAGGTTTCTAACCCCGTGTCGGGTCTCTATATCCGCGTATCGGGTTTGAAAGCAGAAAAAGTACTCGTCAAATAAAAACTTTGCATAGTTTTAATTTGCAGGAAAAATAAATTAAAACTGAAATTGGAGGTTAAGGCAATTGATGGATTGCAGGTTTTAATTTTCAATTTCAAAAATGATACAACATTGAAATGATTGAGGAGGCATAGACCTTCTCGCGAGCCGGAGCTGCTGTGAAGCATTTCCGGCTTTGTTTTGTTGTTTCCGGTTTGCTGTTAGGGAGAATTTTTATAACTTTGCATTCTAAAACTAACAAAGGCATAAAATTACAGAATACTTTATGAAATTGACAAAACTTGCCATTATGATGGTGGCTGTAGCCGCTATGGCATCTTGTTCGGATGAACCGGAGGAAATAGTACCTGCAGAGTATACAGAAATAGCCGAAGCGCAAGGCCAGGGAGGCGGTTACGCCGGGATGTATCTCTTGAACGAGGGCAATATGGGTTCTAATAAGTGTACATTGGATTATTTGAATTTTAATAACGGGGTTTACGGGCGTAATCTTTATGCGCAGCAGAATCCCGATGTGGCTCTTGAGTTGGGTGATACGGGCAACGATATAGCGATCTACAACGGCCGCCTCTACATTGTTGTTAACGGAAGCCATAAAGTAGAGGTGCTCGATGCTGCCACGGCCAAGCGCATAGGTAAGGTAGATATCGATAATCCCCGTTATATTGCCTTTGACGGCAAGAATGCTTATGTGAGCAGCTATGTGGGCGGCGCAGACGACCATGGCACTGTTGTGCGTTTCGATACAGACAAACTTCAGGTGACCGGCAGCGTTACCGTTGGTTTGCAGCCCGAAGAAATTGTGATTACCGACGGTAAACTCTATGTTGCCAATTCTTGCATTTCCATGACACCCAACTACGACAATACTATCTCTGTTGTGGATTTGGGTTCATTCAAGCTTGAGGGCAGCATCGCGGTAGATATCAACATGCACCACCTCAAAATAGACAGCGAAAAGAACCTTTGGGTTTCTTCGCGCGGCAATTACTATGATATTCCGAGCCGCCTTTACAAGCTTAGTGCCGACGAGAAGGGCAACTATTCTGTTGCCGCTACAGTTCCGACAGCTTGCTCTAATATGGCAATCTATAAAGACAAACTATATTATTATGCATCGGAGTGGAGCAACGAAACATATGCCTTTACTATCAGCTATGGCGTTGTAGACACCAAGACAGCAAAAATAGAACCTGAATCTTTTATAACCGACGGCACTGAAGGCAACATCGTTGCTCCTTATGCTATAGAAGTTAATCCGGGCAATGGCGATGTTGTGATTACCGATGCAAAGAACTATACATCGTCGGGCGCGGTTTATTGCTATCGTCAAGGGCGCCGCATCTGGAATGCTACCACAGGCGATATTCCCGGCAATGTGGTATTTCGCCGTTGATAGAGTTTAAACAGCACACCTCCCTCCATAACCAATCTTCGATGGTAAACGCCTGCACGGAAAAACTCCGGGCAGGCGTTTTACTTAGGCGCGTAACGAAACGGCGCCTCAATAGTTAACGATTGTTATTGCAAGCAGATGAAACAATTTGCATGGTGTTTTGTTTGTCTTTTTGCCTACAAGTCCTTAACTTTGTAGCCGTAAAAATCCATTTAGAGATGACAGAACATAATCATAACGACATATTGACAGAAGATTTTTCCGACATCGAGCCTTACGATGACCATCAGTTTCGCGAGATGATAGAGAAAATAGTGGCCGAGCCGGGCTTTGAACATGCCGTGCGCTATGTTATGCCTGATGTTGACTATCCCGAATTTGTCAAGAACTTGCTCACAGTCCAGACTCAAGACGATTTTCAGGTAAAAGTGATGGGCCCGTTTTTGGAACTGCTCGTTGCAAAGACCACCGACGGCTTGTCGTGTGACGGTCTTGAGAATTACGATCCTTCCAGGGCATATACTTTTATAACGAACCACCGCGATATAGTTTTGGACGCTTCGTTCCTCAATTTGTGCTTTATCCGCAATAGCCTGCCGCTCACCCAGGTGGCTATAGGCAATAATTTGCTTATCTATGAGTGGATAACCGACTTGGTGAAACTCAACCGTAGTTTTATTGTGAAGCGCGACACCGGTATACGCGAGGCGCTTGAAGCCGCAAAACATCTGTCGGGATATATTCACCGCACTGTTTGCCACAAGGGTGAATCGGTGTGGATAGCGCAGCGAGAAGGCCGTGCCAAAGACTCTAACGACCGCACTCAGGAAAGCGTGATAAAGATGCTTTCGCTTGCCGGTGGCGGCGACAGTAAAGATAATCTGTTGCAGCTTAATTTAATGCCAGTCGCTATATCTTATGAATACGATCCAAACGATTTTCTCAAAGTAAGGGAGTTCTTGCTCAAACGCCGCGATCCGGATTTCAAGAAGAGTCAGCGCGACGATCTTTTCAGCATGGAAATAGGCTTGCTTAAGAAGAAAGGCAGAGTGCATTTCCGCTTGGGTCGTTGTATAAACGAAGAACTTGCTGCCGATCCGAGCGATAACCGTACGGATATCGTGCGTCATACTTGTGATATTTTGGATCGTAATATCCATTGCGGCTACCGTTTGTTTCCTTGTAACTATATAGCTTACGATGAGATTAACGGCACTAAGGAATATTCTACGGAATATACTGCGGCAGATGTTGCTTCATTTGATAAATATATAGACGAACAATTGGCCAAGGTTGATGTGCCAGATATTACCGACGACGAACGAGTGTTTATGCGGCAGACAATGCTTGGCATGTATGCAAATCCCTTGAGGAACCAACGTTCGGCCAGAGGTTGCGACAGCTTGTAAAACAATAATATATGCGATTGCCGCTGCTACTTGTGTTGCCTGTGCTTATTGTGGGCTGCCTTTTAGATTTGTATATCTATAGGGTTGCCCGGCGTCGTTGCCGTGGGCGTTTTTTACCGCGGTTGCAAGCTATATCGGCAGTGTTTTTCCAAATCGTATTGCTGTTGGTAATTTGTTGGCCGAAAAAATCGTCGTCCGACGAAGGTTTGCGTACCCTTATGTGGATTTTGTATGCTTATTCGAGCATATATGTTCCAAAGGCTATTTTTGTGGCCTGCGACCTCTTGGGCAAGCTACCGCAATTGTTTAAACGGGCGAGAATCAAGACCTTGACGTGGCTTGGCGCAGTTTTTGGCGTTTTGTTGTTTGGGCTTATGTGGTGGGGCGCGTTGATCAATCGCTACCGAGTAGATGTTGTGGATGTGCCGGTGGCCTTCAATGATCTCCCTGAGGCGTTTGAAGGACTAAGATTGGTGCAGATTTCCGACCTTCATGTCGGTACTTTCGGGGCTGATACAGCTTTTGTAGACAAACTTGTGTCGCAAATAAACGGTCTCAAGCCCGATGTAGTGGTATTTACCGGAGATATCGTAAACCGCCGTACCGACGAGTTGTTGCCTTTTGTGTCTGTATTATCGCGCATTGAGGCTCCGATGGGGGTTTATTCTGTTTTGGGTAACCATGACTATGGCGACTATTACCGCTGGCCAACTGAAGAAGAGAAAGAATATAGTTTGCAGCAGCTCAAAGGACTGCAGGCTGATATGGGCTGGAAAATGCTTAATAACAGCACTGCGTGGTTATATGCCGGTGGCGATTCTATAGCCTTGGTGGGCGTTGAAAATGTTGGTGATCCTCCGTTTACGGTTTATGGAGACCTTGATGTGGCGTATCCTGGAGATTTGTCCGATGATGTTTTTAAGGTTTTGTTGAGTCATAATCCGGCTCATTGGGACGAAGATATTGCTTCTGCACCAGATAAGAACATAGCTTTGACTCTGTCGGGTCATACACATGCCATGCAGATGGAGCTTTTCGGCGTTTCTCCTGCCGTGTGGCGCTATCCGCATTGGGGCGGTATGTATGAAGATAATGACGGTCACCGGCTTTATGTGAATATAGGGGCCGGCGAAGTGGGTATACCGACGCGTATAGGCGCGACACCGGAACTTACGCTTTTTACTTTTAAACAACGATGAATAAGACAGCTATAGCGGTTGCGAAACGTCTGGGCTTGTCTGTAGCGCAAGTGGAAGCTACGATAACGCTCTTGGACGAAGGTGCCACCGTGCCTTTTATAAGCAGATACAGAAAAGAACGGACAGGTTCGCTCGATGAGGTGGCTGTGAGAAATATAGAAACTACATTGGCGCAGGTGCGTGAATTGGAAAAGCGCAAGGAGTTTGTGGTAGCCGCTATAGAAGAAGCCGGTGCTATGACCGACGCTTTGCGCAAGGCCATAGACGAGGTGGAAACACTTACGGCTCTGGAAGATATCTATGCCCCTTTTAAACCGAAACGCCGTACTCGTGCACAGATAGCCAGAGAAAAAGGATATGAACCATTGGCCAAAATTATTATGGCCGGGAAACGGCAGCAATTGCCCGACGATGCCGAGGCTGTAGCCGGTGCGAAAGATATTATTGCAGAGTGGGCGTCGGAGTCGGTTGCGTTGAGGAATATGACTCGTCGTGCTTTTGGGCGCAGAGGGATTGTTTCTGCGTCTGTCGTCAAGGGTAAAGAGGCTGAACTTGAGGCTTCTCCTTTTGTGTCGTATCGTGATTTTTCCAAGCCGCTGCGTTTGTGTTCGTCTCATCAATATTTGGCTCTGAAACGAGCAGAGCGTCTTGGATTGCTCAAACTTAAATATACGATTGAGAAAGAAGAAGATCTTGAGGATAGCCTGTGTGATGTTTTCTTGCCCCGAAATGCTACCAAGGCTTGCTCTGATGCGGCGTTTGAAGCTCTTGCCGACGGCTATAAGCGATTGTTGCGCCCGTCGATAGAAAATGAGGTTGAGGCCGAGATGAAAGAGAAATCGGATGCTGTGGCAATAGAGGTCTTTGCATCTAATTTGAGACAGCTGCTTCTTGCCGCGCCGTTGCAGGGTAAACGTGTATTGGCTCTGGACCCAGGTTTCAGGACCGGTTGCAAGGTGGTGGCTTTAGACGCGCAAGGAACTCTTTTAGATGAATCTGTGATCTATCCTACCGAGCCGCGCTGCGATACAGTAGGAGCAGCAAGGATTCTTAAGGCTTTGATTGCTGAATATAAGCTTGATGTTGTGGCCTTGGGGAATGGCACTGCTTCAAGGGAAACGGAAGCATTTCTCAAAAAAGAAAAAATCCTTCCTGCCGACAAGATTTTTGTTGTCAACGAAAGTGGAGCGTCGGTCTATTCGGCATCGGACATTGCCAGAAGCGAATTCCCTGATAAAGACGTTACTGTGCGAGGAGCTGTTTCTATAGGTAGGCGGCTCATAGACCCTCTTGCCGAGTTGGTGAAAATAGACCCCAAGTCAATAGGGGTAGGGCAGTACCAGCACGATGTGGATCAATCGGCTTTGCGTGATTCATTGGATTTCACGGTGATGAGTTGCGTCAACGCTGTGGGTGTAAATGTCAATACAGCTTCGGAAAAGCTTTTGAGCTATATTTCTGGTATAGGGCCTTCGCTGGCGGCGAATATTGTTGCTTATAGGCGCGACAATGGTGATTTTACTTCTCGGGCGCAGCTCAAGAGGGTGCCTCGGATGGGAGAGAAAGCATTTGAGCAGTCGGCCGGTTTTCTGCGAGTCCCACAAGGAGATAATCCGCTTGACAATACAGGCATACATCCCGAAAGTTATGCCATTGTGTCGGCAATGGCTCGGGGTCTTGGCGTAAAGGTATCGGACCTCCCTGGCAACGAAAAGTTTTTGGGGAAGATAGACCTTGCAGATTTGGTGGCGGATGGTGCAGGGAGTGCTACTGTAGCCGATATTATTGCAGAGTTGCGCAAGCCAGGGCGAGATCCGCGAACAGATAGTGCCGAAGATGCTTTTGCCCCCGATATTGACAGTTTCAATGATTTAAAAAACGGGATGGTGATACATGGGCAAGTGAACAATATAACGGCTTTTGGTGCTTTTGTGGATTTGGGCATACATGAATCGGGTTTGCTCCATATTTCGGAGTTGTCGCATAAGAGAGTGGATTCTGTTGGCTCAGTTCTTAAAGTCGGCCAGATTCTACAAGTCAAGGTAATAGGCATAGACGAGTCGCGCCGTCGGATAAGCCTTTCTATTAAAGATTTATGAATAAGGCATATATCTGTTTGGGCTCAAATGCTCCCTTAGGTGCAGCGGCAATAGATGCTGCAGTTCTTTTTGTTGCCGAAAATGGCAGTATAGTTGCAGATACGGGAAAGTATCCTACTGAGCCGGAATATGATCCGCGTTCGCCTCGTTATCTCAACAGGATATTGGTGTTGGAGACGGAGCTTAATTTAGTTTCGCTGTCTGCAATTACCAAAAGCTACGAAACGCAAAAGCGGATTGAGGTTGCCACTGCGGAGTCTTCGCAGGGGTGTTTTCGTAGATACTGCGAAGTTGACGGGCCTAAAATAGTGGCTATAGACATAGATATAGTGGAGTGGAATGGCGAGATATTGCGTCCTTCGGATAAAGTTGCTGCTTATTACCGCAAGGGAATTTCTATTTTAGACGGTTTGAAAAGCGTTGTTATAGGTGCTTTGTAATGCATTTTTGTTCTGAAAAAGAAATAATTGGGTATTTGTTTGGCGGTCTTGTAGCTTTTTTGTAACTTTGCCGCTACAAAAATGCAATAGATGAAAATGATTATTAAAGCAGGCCTCTATGTCAGTGCCGCTCTTTTGGCGTGTGCACTTATGGGATGTGGTTCAAAAACTACATCCAAGACAGACAATACAGCCGACAACTCTACCATAATACTTGGAGAGTTCAACGCCGACAGCGCATATAGTTTTATTGCAGACCAAGTGAATTTTGGCCCGCGTGTGCCCGGAACTCCCGAACACAAGGCCTGTGTGGAATACCTCACAGACAAATTCAAGCAATATGCAGACTCCGTAATTCTCCAGGAAGGGGAAGTTACTGCTTATAATGGCACAGTTTTGCCTATAACCAATATTATAGCCGGTTTTAATACGAATGCCACAAAGCGCATAGTCCTTGCGGCTCACTACGATACTCGCCCATGGGCCGACAACGAGAGGAATTCGGAAACTCGCCATTTGCCAATCCTTGGGGCTAACGACGGCGGCAGTGGCACGGCGGTGCTTTTGGAAATTGCAAGGAATCTCCATAAAAATCATCCGTCAGTAGGAGTGGATCTGATTCTTTTTGATGCAGAAGACTATGGCAACAACGATGGGTTCAGCGATAATTCCGAAACATGGTGTTTGGGCTCTCGTTATTGGGCCGACAACAATATGATTCCATACAATAAATTCAATTTGCCTGTTTATGGTATCCTTTTGGATATGGTAGGTGGCCGCGATGCACGTTTCCACTACGAATTGTTCTCGCAGTCTGAAGCTCTGACCCCGACAATCAAAGTTTGGGCAGAAGCGGAAAAATTGGGTTTCAACAATGTATTCATTAGAGAAATAGGCGGAGCCGTTACCGACGACCACGTAATTATGACTCGCGCAGGTATCCCGACAACTGATATCATAGAATCTGTGAACGTCGAAACATCGTCGTTCCCTCCGACATGGCACACTCACGCCGACAATATGGCTTATATAGATAAAAACACATTGGAAGCTGTAGGAAAAACGGTGTTGAACGTTATATATAAAGAGAAGACATTCTGATAATGACAATAGAGGATAGACAACAAGATATAATAAGCCAGTTTTCTGATATCGACGACTGGATGGATCGCTATGCATATATAATAGACCTTGGCAATGAGCTTCCTCCACTGCCCGAGGAGCTCAAGACCCCCGACCGGCTTATAGAGGGCTGCCAGAGCCGAGTTTGGCTTGATGCCAGATTGAAAGACGGAAAAGTGGATTTTCGCGCAGATTCCGATGCTATAATAGTTAAAGGTATTATATCAATGCTTGTAGAAGTGCTTTCGGGGCATACTCCGCAGGAGATCCTTGACGCCGATTTACATTTTATAAAAGATATCGGTTTGTCTGAGCATCTGTCGCCTACGCGAAGCAACGGCTTGGTGGCAATGGTAAAACAAATGAGAGCCTATGCGGCGGCTTTTAAAGCTAAAACACAGTCTTGACAACTATGGAAAAAATTAAAAAATTTTTAGCCCGGCCTCAGGTTTGGGGCTTTTTCGTTTCTATTGCCCTGATGGCAATTATCTCACTTGCGTTTTTTTACCCCGATAATTTCGAGGGTAACAGCCTCCGCCAACCCGATATGCAGCAAGGCGCCGCAAACGGTCATGAGGCGCAAATGTGGGAGGAGGAAACAGGCGAGAAAGCACTGTGGACAAATTCGCTTTTCGGAGGTATGCCCACTTTCCAGATTTCTCCGTCGTATCCGTCTAACAGCTTGTTCAACTGGATAAACACAGTATATGGCCTTGGCTTGCCCTCGCCATCTAACTTGCTGTTTATGATGATGATGGGCTTTTTTATTCTAATGTATGCCTTGAAGAAAGAATGGTATTATTCGCTTATAGGCGCGGTGGCGTGGGGATTCTCATCGTATTTTGTGATAATCATAGGCGCCGGTCATATATGGAAATTCGTGGCTTTGGCATATGTGCCACCCACAATTGCCGGGCTAATACTTGTATATCGCGGCAGGCGATGGGTTGGCGCTGCACTCATTGCTCTTTTTGCAATGCTCCAACTAAACGCCAATCATCCCCAGATGACCTATTATTTTGGCCTTACAATGGCTATTCTGGCTTTGGCGTTCCTGGTGTCGGCTATAAAAACCAAAAAATTGAAGCAATGGTGCGTGGCAACTGCTGTGATTCTTCTATGCGGTGCATTGGCTATAGGCGCAAACGCTCCGTCGCTCTATAATACCTATGAGTATTCAAAAGCGACAAAACGGGCGCAATCGGAACTCACGCCTCTTGTGGATGATGTTCAAGAGAATATGCAAGCCGAACGGCCTACCGGCGGCTTACCCAAGAGCCAAATTGTGGGCTGGAGCTACGGGCGTGGCGAAATGCTCTCTCTCCTCATTCCCAATATAAAAGGCGGGGCTTCTGCCCGTCCGGCAGGTGGGCAGATGGTGCCGACATCACTTGCAGAATTGACCGAGGATGCTGATAATGCATCGCCACTATTGCACTACATGACGCAATATTTCAATGACTCCGAAGGTACTAACGGCCCGGTTTATGTGGGTGCGATAGTACTTGCTCTTTTTCTCTTGGGGTGCTTTATAGTGAGAGGCCCTCTTAAATGGGGCTTGGTAGCTGCTACTGTTATATCGGTTCTGCTCGCTTTGGGAGCTAATTTCGAGGCTCTTACGGATTTTATGATTTATAATTTCCCCATGTATAATAAATTCCGTGCGGTAGAAAGCATACTTGTCGTGGCTGAATTTTCAATACCTTTGCTCGGAATTCTTGCTTTGGCGCAGCTGTTTGAAGATGGTAAAGCGTCGTGGGTGAAATATAAGAAATACATAGCTTTTTCTTTTGGAGTACCGGCGTTTGTGTGTGTGCTTTTTTTGCTATTCCCCTCGCTAACCGGTTCTGCGATAACCGATACAGACCGCTACTATGCTTCGATGATTCAGCAGCAGGCAGCGGCCATGTATCAACAAAATGGCTATAATGACCAACAGATTGCTTCTGCACTCTACGAGTTTTCTCTCAGCAATCCTGCGGTTAAAGAAAGTATAGAGAGTCTACGCTACGGCATGGTTAAAGACGATGCCTTGCGTTCGTTTGGCCTCCTTGCCTTAGCTGCTGTTTTCATATGGCTTTTCTTGGCCGGGAAAATGAAGAAAGGTTTGGCTTTGGCTGTTGTTGGCGTGCTGATAATGTCGGATTTATATTCGGTAGACAAGCGCTATGTTTCACATGCTTCTTTTGGGTCACCAGTGGCTCATTCCAATCAGGGCATAGAGGCCGATGAGATAGACCTTGCCATTATGGCGGATACAACCGGACACTATAGGGTTTTTGATATTCCTGGATTTGATCAGGCACGTCGTTCTTATTTCCACAATATGGTTGGCGGTTACCATGCGGCCAAACTCAATAGATACGAGGATATAATTCAGCGCCGTCTCAATGCTGTGAGACAGTATGGCTATATGCGCGATTCTTCGCTTATAAACCTCTATGGAGAGGAGGGTGCTACAGTCGTTAACGGTGCTCTTGTCGCCGATATGCTTAACTCGAGGTATATTATAACAGGTAACCCGGAAAGCCCTGTGACTTACAATCCTAATGCCTTTGGCAATGCATGGCTTGCAGAAGAAATAAAGTGGGTAGACAATGCCGACGAGGAAATGGCTGCTCTTGATGTCAGATCCACTGATTTGAAGCGTCAGGCTATTGTAGACAGGAAATTTAAGGACGCGTTTGGTTCGAACCATTCGGTTTCTTCGGGAGATACGGTTTATCTTGAAGAGTATACTCCTAATAAATTGACATATCGCTCTGTGACGACGTCTCCTTGTGTGGGCGTTTTCTCTGAGGTGTGGTTCCCATGGGGTTGGAATGCGCAAATAGATGGGAAAGATGTCCCTATGGCTCGTGCCAATTATATTTTGAGAGCGCTTGAAATACCGGCAGGAAAGCATGAAATAGTTATGACATTTGAACCGTCTTCTATAAAAGCTACCTCTGCGGGAGCTTATGCCTGTATAACATTGATATATCTTCTTGTTGTAACCGCAATTTTTGCAGCATGCCGTCAATCGCGCATCTTCTGAAAATTGTAGCCCGAAAGTATAGATTCTGGAGGCATGGGCGAGGCTTCGGTATCCATTCGCCCTTTGCTTTCAGATTTATAACAGAAACACTTAACCAATCATTGCCCTACTATGCATATGCAGAAATAGGGCGCGATAAGCGTTTGAGGCTGCTCTTTCGCGTTGTCTTGGCATTTGCGCCGCATCGTGTAGCTATCGTCGGAGAAAGCGATGATTTATGGTTGGCAATTCATTTGGCATGTCCGGCTGCAGAGAAAGTTGAATTGGATGATTGTCCCGATTTTGTAGTGTCTGCAAAGGCAGAATTCAATTCGTGTGCGGCTAAGGCCGTAGAGCAATTTGGATGTCATGCTTTTTTCATGGAAACTCCAAGCGAGTTGCCCTTTTGTCGCATGACTTTCTGCAATGGCAAGCAACTCGTCATTGCTAATTATAAGCATCTGCCGCATCAGGATTTTTGTGTAAAATTCTGATACGTTCATCATATTGTTTATCTTGCACGAGGTGTGCAGGATGGTTTGTAAATTTAATTTATGGAAAAAACAGGTACTCTACGATTTGGCCGCAGTGTTTTAGTGGCTTTTGTATGGCAGAATTTGTTATTGCTGTGTTCTTTGTTTATCATGACTTTGGGGGTGGCGTTGGCCGTTCGTTCCAATCTTGGCAGTAGTGTTATATCTTCGGCGCCTCTCGCATTTACTTTAGCGGGTGAAAAAGGTCTGGTGCCCCAATTCTCGCTTGGCATCTACACCAATATTCTCAATTGTTGTCTTGTGGGTGCGCAGATGATAGTGCTCAGACGCCGTTTTGAAGCCGTGCAGCTTCTTCAGCTTTTAATCGGTTTTGTATTTGGGGTGCTCATTGATATTAATATGGCAATAACATCTTATTTAGATTGCAGTAGTTTGCCTATGCAGCTTTTAACCCAAATTCTTGGCTGTACTGTTTTGGGCATAGGCATTGCGCTGGAGGTGCGCTGCGGTTCAATAACTATGCCGGGAGAGGGCTTGCCTGTTGCGATAAGCCGCATTACCGGAACGCCTTTCCCTAAAGTCAAAATATTTGTGGATATAGCATTGGTATTTGTTGCGATTGTGTCATCATATATATTTTTCGGGAAATGGATGTGGAATATCGTTGGTTTGGGAACTTTGTTTGCCATGGTGTACGTGGGTTTTGTAGTAAAAACAGTATCTCCTCATTTGAGATGGTTCGAGAAATTATTGGCTATGTCGGGCTTTAAACGAAAACTTTATGGTTTGGCAAGATTCATCGGTTTGTATTCTGATAAATGACAATAAATGATAAAGCGCCATACCTCCCGGTGTGGCGCTTTATATAGGTTGTAAAAACCATGAAGCCTAAATTATCTGATTTACCTTATAATTGAACCTTTTTACAGCAGCAAAGTTACTGCTAAAATAATGCTTGAGGCAAGTATTATGACATGTTTAAATAAAATATAAGCTCTTTATTTTGCTATATCATTATGTTATAGCAGTATATGGTGTATCAAATATTGTGATAAATATAAATATAAAATTGTTATATTTAATAAAAATGGTTATCTTTGTGTGGTAAAATATAATCCGTTTGGCCATGAAAAGATCTTTCGCAGTAATAGTCGCATTACTCCTTTTTGTAGTTGGTATGGCTTCAACACCAGGGCCTGATACAGAATTTGAAAATGCATATGTATCCTACAATGCTAAATATAGCAATAGAATGCATCGGTTAGACAGTCTGCGGATGTTGAGAACTACGATTGACGCCCCGGTCGAACGATTCGCATATACACATAAATTGGCAAGAGGATATATAGACAGAAATATAGATTCTGCATTGATGTTTTATGATCTTGGTATTTCAGAAGCATTATCTGCTGGTAATGATCATGATGCCAGTTTGTTGAAGCTTGAACGGCTTTCCGTAATGCCGCTTGCCGGTGCAGAAACTCCGGCAATTTATGAGTTTGAGCAGATGGATATACCTCAGACAGACTCGGTTCTTACAAAGTATTATTTCCTTGCGGCGGCCAATTTGTTCAGAAGGATAAAAAAACACTATCCACGTAATCTTGACGGGAATTTTTTTCGTGAGAAGATTGTGGAAAACCTGGATTCGTTGTTGGCTTATTTGCCTTATAATTCGCTTGATGCAATTTACTATCGGGGCATATCGCATTATTACCATGGCCAGCTTAACGTGGCGGCGGCGACACTTTCAGATATTATTCCGGAACTTGAGCATGACCCTCCAAGATATTTGGAGGCCAACAGAATAGTGGCTGAATATTATAAATCGGTGCCAAATAACCGTGGGAGAGCAAAGAATTATTATAGGCAGGCCCTTTTGAATGGTTTGAACCATGGGTATATTCCTCCTGATATTCTTGCTGAATACGGTAAAATTCTATCTGATAACGGACAAAAATCATTAGGCTCCAAATATATAAAAAAAGCGCTTGAGATGGATGTGCAAAGTAATTTTCCGTTCAAACAAGTCGGTAATACACATTATGTATCTTTTGAACAGGAAAGGGAATGCAAATGGCTGATAATAGCTGTTGTAGCGCTCTCGATATTATTGACTGCAACTCTTGCACTTTACATTGTGAAATATAGGCAGAAGAGGAACGCAGATATTGCTGCTGAAAAAGCCGCTGCTGTATACATGGCTAAAATTGCTCGTGAACAGCAGGCAGGATCTATTCTCATTTCATTATTGGCAAATTCAATGGAGCAAGAAGCCGAAATGAATGTTTATGTAGAACGAAAGCTCACGGCTGGCCAGTCTAAAGACTTGTTTGAAAAAATCAAATCTGGCAGATACCTTCAAGAACAACGTTCTAAATTCTTTGGCCTTTTTGACGAGGCGTTTCTCTCCGTTTATCCGGATTTTGTGTCTAAATTAAATTCTTTTCTATTGCCAGATAAGAGATTTGAGGAAGATAACATTGAAATCCTGACCCCTGAATTAAGGATTGCCGCCCTTATTAAATTAGGGCAGTTAGATAGTGAAAAAATTTCTAAGATGCTCGGTTTGAGCATAAATACAATCTACACTTACCGCAATCGTTTACGTAGTCGTGCACAGGACAGGACGCAAATTGAGTTAAAAATCAAAGAAATTTGATTTAAATAGCCTTATAATAGTTTATATTTGTTTGAGAACTTTAAAATAATAAGTAATTGATATATAGATAAATACATATTAAAAATACCGAGTTTTATTTATATTTGCATTATATTGAGCTAAAAGAGGATGGCTTTTATCATAATTTTGCAGTGTAAATAATTAATTCGGTCTAAGATTAAGACTTAAGAAAAAGAAACAAAGCAATCATATTAAGGATTTTTTAATGGTTTTAGGTATTTAGTGTTAGAAACACAAAGAAATAACCGCTCCGCGAGGAACGGTTTTTCTTTTATATACCATGCTATTGGCTGATAGATATTTTATCTGATAGCTCTAAATAAGTTGGCTGAGAGGTTTACGGGGGAACGCGTCAATAAAACTTTCTGGAGTGGAGTTTATTATACTTATCCCTTTTGCGGCTGCAAATGACGCAATATCGTGGTAACTCTTGAATGCGACAGCGAAACTTCCTACAATTTCGTGTAGGCGGTAACCTTGGTATTCATGCCGTACACGGATTTCTTCCTGCTTGGATTCTTTGTAGAAATGAGGTTGGATAGAGATAACTTCGTTGTTATCGTTGACAGAGATGGTTTTCATCCATGAGTGGTCTGCGCCTACAATCACTATCTGGTGGAAACCTAACCATATCCCCGACATTATGGCAGGGATTAATACGTTGCGAGGGCGAGGCATTGCCATTTTTGCGGAATATACGATTTTTGTAAACCATCCGAAACCCTCCGCTCCAATGGCGTTGATGCTCTCGACTCGCTGTTTTAGAGATTTTACCCTTTTGCAACCGAGAAATTTACGGGGCACAAGAACAGTTAAATTCCATTTAGCAGCGTTGAGGTTTTCCCAAAGTCTGTCTACGTTTTCGTCTTGTCCTTTGTCTATGAAAAAATGCGGGTCAACCAAGATATAGAAATATGGCTTTATTTCTTTGAATTGTGGCGAGTTGGCAGCGAAATTTACCGCCATTGTTGAAAACTTAGTCAAACTTTGGCCGTGCTGCTCGAATATTTTGTTGAGTGAAGGACCATTGGCAAGTATCAACAAAGGTTTGTTGCAGTTGTGCCTGCGCAATTCTCCAGGCCTCCAGCCGAGCGCTATTTTTGCACACGATTTTATGGTGTTGAAAAGGTCGTCGGAAAATCCCATAATTCAGAGGCTTTCGTGGTCGTAGATATGAGTGCGCATATATTCGACAACAGGAGTCGGACGGAAATCTGTTGCCGATTGGATTGACCTGCTGTCGAAAGTTAGGGAGCTGGTGTATAACCTGTATTTTTTGCCGTATAGTAGCCGGCCGAGCCATCGTTGAGGCCCTGTGCTTAGGTTGGAAATTCGTTTGTTGCCCATGCGGAAAGCAATAGCTTCGGCTAAATCGTGTATTGTGGGATCTTGTCCGTCTGTGAGGTTGAAAATTTGCAAATGCGTATTTCTCTTTGCAATAACAGCCATGGCAGCACGGGGAATGTCGGATGCATGAACGGCACTTACTCTTGCTTCGTTGTCTGGAAAATGGAAAAAACGGCCACGATAAATCTCTTCCGCCAAATCCATAGGGAAGCCATTCATGCCGGTGCCTATTATATTGGCACAGCGCAAGATTATGCCTCCTATACCGACCTGGGCGCACAAGTTTATGAATTCCTTTTCGTATTCTGCAAGAATGCAACCGGTTGATAGACGAGAATCTTCGTCGTAGCCAAAACCTTCGGTTGCTTCGTAGATGTCTGTTGACGATACCATAACAGCTGCCGCTGGGCTGCCGTTGGCAATGTCGGCACTTATTTCCCAATTTTCAAAAAACTTTTTGAAATAAGGCCTCACAAATGTCTTAGTAGGGGTAAAAAGAAATAATATGGGTTTTTCCATACACAAAATTACAAAAAACTCGCCAACAAAAGCCATAGTTCACCCAAAATTTAATAATTTTGTAGTTTGAAAATCAAACATGGAATCTCAGGGCCCTATAAAAATAGATTTATCTGCAGTTCTCAAGCAACGGTTAGGCGCAAAGAGCTGGTTGATCCCATCTTTTGCGGTAAGAAAGTTGGAGAGGCTCATTTGCCAGGAGCAGATGAACGATATTTTGCAAAAGACCTATCCCAAACGAGGGGCAGATTTTTGCGATGCGGTTTTGGACTATCTGGGAGTGACTGTAGACGTAGATAATGCAGACTTGCTCCCTCCGTCGCCCAGAGTTATAATAGTTTCTAATCATCCATTGGGGGGATTAGACGGGATATGCTTGCTATCGGTGCTTAGCAAGCATTATGGTCAACCGGTGAAATGCGTGGTCAATGACTTGCTTTCTGCTGTTGAACCATTGTCGGATTGCTTCATACCCATAAATAAACATGGCTCTCAAAACCGAAAGGCAGTAAAGGCTCTTGATGAGGCATTTGCTGCAGACGGCCCTGTTGTAGTATTTCCTGCAGGCTTGGTGTCTCGGCTTGGAACCGACGGCAAAGTGGCAGATTTGCAGTGGAATAAAATGTTTGTGTCAAAAGCCATAGAAACAGGTAGGCCTGTAGTCCCTGTTTTCTTCAACGGAAAAAATAGCCCTGGGTTCTATAGTGCTGCACGTCGCCGTGTGAAACTCGGGCTCAAATTTAACTACGAGATGATACTCTTGCCTCGCGAAATTTTCAGAAATGTAAACTCAAGGTTTGTCGTTTCCGTGGGGCGGGCTATTGATCCCTCAAGGCTCAAAGGCGGAAAAGACGCGTCGGCATCAGCCGCTTTTGTCCGAAATCTTGTCTATCAATTATCACAGAAATGAACCAAAAAATCATCGATCCAATCGACACTGCACTGATTGAGCAAGAACTGACTCCGCAACGTTTCCTCCGAAATACAAACAAAGGAGGCAATCATATTTATGTGGTTTCAAGCCACGAAGCGCCCAACACCATGCGCGAAATAGGGCGCCTGCGCGAAATTGCGTTCAGGACAGCAGGTGGCGGAACAGGCAAAGATTGCGATATAGACCTTTTTGATACCATGGAGCCTCCATGCAAGCAGTTGATTGTATGGGATCCTGATAGCAAGCTTATTTTGGGCGGCTACCGATTTATTTGCGGAGAAGATATCCGTCTGGACGACCAAGGACGGCCAAGAATTGCAACAAGTCATATGTTTGATTTTTCCGACGTATTTATTCGTGACTATCTGCCGTATACAATAGAGTTGGGTCGTTCGTTTGTAAGACCGGAATATCAAAGCTCGCGAGCCGGCGCCAAGGCTATTTATGCGCTTGATAATCTGTGGGACGGATTAGGATCTCTCACAGTCCTCCATCCTGACGTAAAATATTTGTTCGGTAAGGTTACTATGTACCCAAGCTATACCGAAGAGTGCCGCGACATGATTCTATTTTTCCTCAACAAACATTTCCCCGACCCCGATAAACTGGTCGTTCCCATAAAACCGCTTGCCACTAAAGCCGACCCTAAATACTTGGCGACACTATTCTCTGGCAACGATTTTAAATCCGACTATCGTATTCTCAACAAAGAAGTCCATAAACATGGCCTGTCCATTCCGCCCCTCGTTAATGCATATATGAGCCTTAGCCCTACAATGAGAATGTTTGGTACGGCAATAAACGATGAGTTTGGCGATGTGGAGGAAAGCGGTATTTTCTTGACGATAGCCGATATTTTTGAAGAAAAAAAAGAACGTCATATAAATTCATTTCATCCTTAAGCTCCTATGGAACTCAGCCCATTGACCGCCATCTCTCCTGTGGATGGCCGATATCGCAGTAAATGCGAGCCTTTGGCCGCATATTTCTCCGAATACGCCATTATCCGCTATCGCCTCAAAGTGGAGATAGAATATTTCATTGCTTTGTCGGGCGTTGGTTTGCCCCAACTCCCGCCTTTGGACGAGGTTACGATAGAGAAATTGCGCAATATATATAATCCCGATAATTTTACGCCTCAGGAAGCCGGCAAAATAAAATTCATAGAGCGTACTACAAACCACGATGTAAAAGCCGTGGAATATTACATCAAGGATTGCTTTGACAAAATCGGATTGGAAAATGCCAAGGAATTCGTTCATTTTGGCCTTACGTCGCAAGATATAAACAACACATCTTTCCCAATGGCAATGGCAGATGCGTTGGCTCAAGTAATGGTGCCGGCATATAGGCGATTGGCCGAAACGCTTGATGGTCTGGCCAAAGAATTTGAACAAGTGCCTATGTTGGCTAAAACACACGGGCAACCGGCCTCGCCTACAACCTTGGGAAAGGAACTCAAAGTATTTGTATATCGACTTGAAAGACAGATTGCAGAATTGGAACGTATTCCAAATACCGGGAAATTTGGCGGCGCTACAGGCAATTTCAATGCCCACCGCACGGCTTTCCCTCATGTGGATTGGCGTGAATTTGGCAAAAGGTTTCTCTGCAATTCCTTAGGGCTCGAGAGGGAGGAATATACTACACAAATCTCTAATTACGATTTCTTGGCCGAGCAGTTCCATGCCCTGGAGCGTTTGAATACCATAGTTTTAGATTTGGA
>CAJTUG010000003.1:40183-105609 GCA_910579605.1 uncultured Muribaculaceae bacterium
GATCGCGACATGTGGAGCTATATTTCCATGAACTATTTCAAACAGCGCATAAAAGCCGGAGAGGTAGGTTCTTCGGCAATGCCGCATAAAGTGAACCCTATTGATTTTGAGAACTCCGAAGGCAACATGGGTGTTGCAAACGCAATTTTAAGTCACCTTGCCTCTAAATTACCTGTTTCACGTCTGCAAAGAGACCTCACAGATTCTACTGTGCTGCGAAATATAGGTGTTCCCTTGGCTCACTCGCTTATCGCCATAGAATCTACACTCAAAGGACTTGGGAAGCTTATACTTAACCGCCAAGCAATCGACGACGATTTGCAGGCTTGTTGGAGTGTAGTGGCAGAAGGGATACAGACAATTTTGCGCCGTGAAGGTTTCCCCAAACCCTATGAGGCACTCAAGGCGTTGACTCGTACAAATTCAATTGTTGACGAAAAAGCAATATTAGATTTCATAGACTCGCTCAACGGAATTTCCGACGATGTACGCCGAGAACTCCATGCCCTTTCGCCTTCAAACTACATAGGATATACTATCTGAGATACAAAAAACACGTATTTCGTTAAAAAACTCCTCTGAAATTTGGAAGAATAAAAAAAAGTTAGTAACTTTGCATCGCTTTAGCCCCTAAGGGGGTTGGGCGCAGGATAGTCTTATGGTGTAATGGTAACACATCAGTTTTTGGAGCTGAGTTTCCAGGTTCGAATCCTGGTAAGACTACTCTAAGTTAAATCCAAGCCCCTCTTGCGAGGCGCTTGGATTTTTTTTATTTTGCCCTCTTAGTTTGCCATGTGTAAAAATTTCAACGATATAAACGCCCACCCACGCGATTGCCGTATCAGTTTTGAGCCTATATCTCATGTTTATACGGCAACTTGTGCCGACGGATCTTTGGTGGAATGCAAGTCGGTAACCACTGTAGTAGGCGATTTTTTTGAAAAATTCGATGCAGATTACTGGGCCAACCGCAAGGCTACTCCTTTTCGCACGGCAGAGATGATTAAGGCAGAATGGGAGCGTAAAGGTCAGATTGCACGCGATCTCGGAACGCAGCTCCACGATTGGATAGAACGTTTCTATCTTGGAGAGACGCCACAGCCCGAGGCCTTGGCCGACAAGGCATTTTCCAATTTCCTTGCTTTTGCCAAGAATACAGAGTTACATCCGTATAGGTCGGAGTGGCGTATCTTCAGCGAGAAATACCGGGTGGCAGGAACACTTGATTTCCTTGTTTGTTCGCCTCAAGGAGTATATGAAATATACGATTGGAAAAGGTCCTCAAAGTTGCTTGATCCCAACCATGGGCTGATATGTTCAAATAGTTTCGGCAAGACAGGACGAGGTTTCCTTTCTCATATTCCCGATACAACATATCACCACTACGCCCTGCAGCTTAGTTTATACCGCTATATTTTGGAAGAAGAATATGGTATCTGTGTCTCACAAGGGCACTTAGGGATTTTTCACCCCGATTATAATGAGCCTGTTGTAAAAGACGTGCCATACTATAGGAACGAGGCTCAGAGTATATTGCAATCTATGATGATATGAGCATTTCTCTGCCCCAAGCATTCGTGCAACTCATGGAATCATATCCGTGGGAATATTCGCGTAATCTTTTAGAAGCCTTGTCTGAGGGCAATCCATCGTTAGCAGTACGCGTAAATACAGCCAAAGGTGCTGCAGTGCCTTGCGGGGCTCAAAAAGTAGAATGGGACGACCGTGGTTTTTATTTAGATACCCGCCCGGTTTTTCCTCTACATCCACAATGGCATCAAGGTCTTTTTTATGTTCAAGACGCATCTTCAATGGCTACGGCAACAGTGTTGTCGTTCATTTTGCAAAATTATATTGAAAACAATAGCGGATTGTGCTATCTTGATGCTTGTGCCGCGCCCGGTGGGAAAACCATTGCCGCGCTCGATATTTTGCCACCTGATGCATTTGTGGTTGCAAACGAAGCAGATAAGCGCAGGGCAAATATCTTGGCAGAGAATGTTGCCAAACACGGTTGTCCGAATGTCGCCATAACTTTGGGCGATGCCTGCCGCTTTGCAAAACTTCGCGATACATTCCATATAATAGCTGCCGACGTGCCCTGTTCTGGCGAAGGCATGATGAGAAAAGACCTTGAAGCGGTGGGGCAGTGGTCTCTTAATCTCGTAGAATCGTGCGCTGCCGTCCAGACTGATATATTAGATGCCCTGTGGGGTGCGCTTAAGCCTGGAGGCTTTCTCATCTATAGTACATGCACATTCAACCGTCGTGAAAACGAAGACCGCCTTGAATACATGGTATCGCAATATGGGGCGGAAATTATAGAATTGCCCTTGTCGCTTTTTCCTGGAGCTGTGGCCGGTTTTGTGCCTGGTGTGGCAAGGTTCTTGCCCGGTATGGTGAGAGGCGAAGGACAGTTTGTTGCGTTGCTCCATAAACCGGGACATTTTTCGGCATTGCAAAGCAAGAAAAAGAAAAGTAATTCAAAAGCTTGCAAGATACCATCGGATGTGTCAGACTTTGTCGAAAAACATGTCATTGACCATCAAAGCTATATAATCAAAGAATATACTCCAGGGTGCTATTGTATTGTGCCAAAAGGACACGAGGCTTTGATAGAATCTGTCGGAGGTGTTTCACCCCTTATTAGGCAAGGCTTGCCTGTAGTAGAATTGAAAGGCAAGACAGCTGTGCCGTCGCATCTGCTGGCCATGAGCACAGCTTTGCGTCGCGACAGTTTTCCTGCTCATGAATTAGACTATGCGGCTGCCATGGCTTATCTCAGAGGCGAGGCGCTTTCCGACGTGCCGCAGGAGATTCCCCAAGGATTCTATTTAACCACATACGCCAACCAACCTCTCGGTTTCGCAAAGAATATTGGCCGGAGAGCCAATAACTTATATCCCGATGCTTTACGGCTCAAGATGTCGCCGCAATCTGTTCCATCTTCGGCCCCTGTGCCCATTATTTCCCAAGAATTATGAAAGATTTTTTTGCCATATTGAGACGTTTTGTCCCACCATATAAGCGCTATCTCGCCCTTAATATCTTTTTTAACATTTTAGCGGCATTTCTCACGCTCTTTTCGTTTGCATTGATAGTGCCTATTTTGGAAATGCTGTTTAAAATCAAAGAGGCAAGCTACAGCTATATGGCTTCTGGCGATGCTTCGTTGAAAGACGTAGTGGTGAATAATTTTTATTATTATACCCAGATGACCATGGAAAACTACGGGGCAACAGCCACGCTTGCGCTCCTGGCTGCCGCACTTGTGGTCATGACCGCTTTCAAAACCGGAGCCACATATGCCGCTTCATATTTTATCACTCCGCTAAGAAACGGGATAGTCCGCGACCTGCGAAATTTCGTGTACGATAAGATCACAACACTGCCAATGGGATTTTTCACCTCAGAACGTAAAGGCGATGTAATGGCACGTATGAGCGGCGACGTGGCAGAAATAGAGAATTCCATCATGTCGTCGCTCGACATGATGTTCAAAAATCCCGTTATGATAATAGTATGCCTCAGTATGATGCTTTTCATCTCTTGGCAGCTCACCATCTTCGTGTTCATCCTTCTGCCCATTGTAGGCGTGGTTATGGGGCGCGTTGGCAAAAGGCTTAAAAGAACATCTTTCGAAGGCCAGACGCAATGGGGAGTACTCATGGCAAACATTGAGGAAACACTTGGCGGGCTGAGGATTATCAAGGCTTTCAATGCCGAAGATAAAGTCAAAAATCGTTTCCATGCCGAAAACGAAGTGTTCTACAGGCTTTCAAACCGTGTGGCACGTCGTCAGGCTCTTGCCCACCCAATGAGCGAGTTCCTCGGAACGGCCGCAATTGCTATAATCTTGTGGTTCGGCGGTAGTCTTATCTTATCGGGACACTCATCCATGAATGCAGCCTCTTTCATTTATTACATGGTCATCTTCTACTCCATGATAAATCCGGCCAAAGACCTTTCAAAAGCAATGTATTCCATTCAGAAAGGCCTTGCAAGTATGGAAAGGGTCGACAAAATTCTCAGTGCAGATAACCCTATCAAAAGCCCGGACAACCCTAAGAATCTGCCACGAGAAGCAGCTATAAAACTTGAAAATGTTTCATTCTCCTACGATGGCACGACACAGGTGCTGAGCGATATAAATCTCGACATCCCGGCTGGTGCCACTATCGCGCTTGTAGGCCAATCGGGCAGCGGAAAGTCTACATTGGCCGACCTTATACCAAGATTCTATGATCCCACAAAAGGAAAGGTGACAATCGACGGGGTCGACATCAGAGAACTTGCCGTAGCCGATTTACGCTCGCTAATGGGAAACGTTAATCAAGAAGCCATTCTGTTCAACGATACTATTTTCAACAATATAGCTTTCGGAGTTGAAAGCGCTACAATGGAAGAAGTGAGGGTCGCCGCTAAAATTGCTAATGCCGACGATTTCATTATGGCCACAGAACAACAATACCAGACTTGTATAGGCGACAGAGGTTGCCGCCTTTCCGGTGGGCAAAGACAGCGCCTGTCTATAGCTCGTGCAATACTTAAAAATCCGGCCATACTCATTCTCGACGAAGCTACATCGGCTCTCGACAGCGAAAGCGAGCATCTGGTGCAACAAGCACTTGATCGACTCATGGCAAACCGTACCACATTGGTCATTGCCCATAGACTAAGCACAATCCGAAACGCCGATCTTATTTGCGTTCTCCACGAAGGGCGCATTGTAGAAACCGGGACTCACGACCAGCTTTTAGAGGCTGGCGCAAAAGGTTTCTACCGACGTCTTGTTGAAATGCAGCAAGTTTCTGCAAATTGACGTATTTTGATGATTCAAAAAAAATGCTTATTTTTGCAATTTAGTAAATAAAGACATTAAAGTTCTCATATCACGACAATGAAACGCACCAAAATAGCCCGGATTTTTGACCCGGATCTCATCGGAACCGAGGTTGATGTAAAAGGATGGGTACGCACCCGCAGAGGTAACAAAAACGTTCAGTTCGTAGCTCTCAATGACGGATCTTCGGTGAAAAATCTCCAGATTGTATTTGATCTATCCAAATTTTCCGAAGACGACTTGAAAGCAGTTACTACAGGGTCGAGCATACATGTTACAGGTAAGCTCGTAGAATCCATGGGCAAAGGACAGTCTTGCGAGGTACAGGCAGATACTCTTGAAATTTACGGCTCTGCAGACCCCGAAACTTATCCATTGCAGAAAAAAGGCCACACTTTAGAGTTTTTACGCGAAAAAGCCCACCTCCGTCCTCGCACGGCTACATTTGGTGCTATCTTGCGTATTCGTTCTGCCTTGGCTTTTGCCATCCATAAATTTTTCAACGAAAGAGGCTTCTTCTATCTCAATACTCCACTTATCACCGCAAGCGACTGCGAAGGTGCCGGAGCTATGTTCCAGGTAACGACACTCCCGCTCGATAAACTCCCTAAAACCGAAGACGGCGCTGTAGACTACACAAAAGATTTCTTTGGCAAACCTACAGCTTTGACCGTGAGCGGCCAGCTCGAAGGCGAACTCGGTGCTACTGCTCTTGGTGCCATATATACTTTCGGGCCTACTTTCCGTGCCGAAAACTCAAACACGCCCCGTCACTTGTCGGAATTTTGGATGATAGAACCCGAAATTGCATTCTACGATATTGCAGACAACATGCAGTTGGCAGAAGATTTCGTGAAATATTGTATCTCCTATGCTCTTGAAAACTGCGCCGACGATATTGAATTCCTTGCTGAACATTTTGACAAAGAATTGCCCGAACGACTCAAATTCGTGGTAAATAACGATTTCGTTCGCCTTTCTTATACCGAAGGCGTAGAAATACTAAAAGCCTCTGGCAAAAAATTCGAGTTCCCTGTTGATTGGGGTACTGATCTCCAGAGCGAACACGAAAGATATCTCGTGGAAGAACATTTCAAAAAACCGGTAATCCTCACAGACTACCCTCGCGAAATCAAGGCTTTCTATATGAAGCAGAACGACGACGGCAAGACTGTCCGCGCAATGGACGTACTCTTCCCTAAAATCGGTGAGATTATAGGCGGTAGCGAGCGAGAAGCAGACTACGACAAGCTCCTTTCCCGTATACAAGAACTTGGTATCCCGATGAAAGACATGTGGTGGTATTTGGATACACGTCGTTTTGGTACTGTTCCCCACAGTGGCTTCGGTCTCGGTTTCGAGCGTCTTGTACTCTTTGTTACGGGTATGACAAATATACGCGACGTCATTCCCTTCCCGCGTACTCCAAACAATGCAGAATTTTAAACACATCCATACCAAAAGAAAGAGCGGCCTCAGAGGTCGCTCTTTCTTTTGGTATATGGAATGTTGAAATGATCGTAAAACTCCTCTCGTGAACCATTAAAAGTGTTCATATCCACTTTGCCTACGATTCCAGGAACACGGCTTATGTGCGAATGTTGCCATAGGGTCCATCTTTCGTAAGATATGGGAGGGGTCGTAAAGGAACAAATCCACAAATCGTGGCCACTGCTCGGGAAAACACGGTGTATAAAACGCGCGTGACCGTTCTTGTTGGTATATACCAACACCTTATACCCCGATGCCTCAAGAATGCTTATCATAGTGCGCAATCGCTCTATTATAAGCTCCGTCGGTTGTTCTATGGGGTTGCCGGATTCTTCTATATCTATTGCAAGAGGTAAATCCAGATTCAGATCTTTTATGCAACTTAAAAAATTTTGGGCTTGCAAAGTACCGTCGCAATCAAAACGGAAAAAGTGATAAGCTCCGGTGATAACTCCGGCACGTGTCGCCGCAGAATAATTCCTCGCAAAAATCTGGTCCTTGAAAGTCCGTCCTTCCGACGCCTTTATATATACGAAATCTATTCCGGAAGCATAAATAGAATCAAAATCCGGCACTCCGTTGTGTGAAGAAACATCAATGCCGACCACAGGGTAATCCGTGCGGTCGACATCGACATGTAGTTTTCCCCGGTGCATCACCCGGTAGGCACACAAAACACCTATGGCCAACCCGGCAAATATTATTATGCCAAGAGCAATGCTTCGGGCCGAGCGGTTTTTCATTATACCAACGACATTCCTTTTTGGAGTGCCGTTTCGTTCAAGGGTATGAGGTGGTGATGGCGTTCAGGCAAAGTTTTGCGTAGGCCGCGGATAACGGCATCTGTGTCTACAACCGGCCTGAGTTTCAATAGGGCGCCAAGGAGTATCATGTTGTAGGTCTTGGAGTTTTTAAGCTCTATAGAGGCCGTCATTGCATCTACGGCCACTATCTTGATGTCGGTGCGCTCGGGCAGCCGATGTATACCCGATGGATCGTAAATGAGCGTACCGCCGGGTTTGACTTTGCTCTCGAATTTGTCAAGGCTCTGTTGGTTGAGAACAACGGCTGTGTCAAATGTATCCAAGACCGGCGAGCTGATAGACTTGTCGGAAATTATAACTGTGACGTTGGCTGTTCCCCCGCGTTGCTCAGGGCCGTAAGACGGCATCCATGTCACTTCTTTGTCGTCCATAAGACCGGCGTAAGCAAGGATTTTACCCATAGATAGTACGCCCTGGCCACCGAATCCGGCTATTACAATTTCTTCTTTCATAGCTTATTTCTTTTCGGGTTCGACATTCTTCAAATCCCCCAAAGGATATTTCTCAAACATGTGTTCTACCATCCAATCGTTGCTTTGGGCAGGGCTTAGTTTCCAACCGGAGTTGCAGGTAGATACTATTTCTACTATGCTTGTGCCGCGTTTGGCAAGGGAGTTCTCAAAAGCCTTCTTGATGGCTGTTTTAGCCTTGCGCACTGCGGCCGGTGTATGCACGGCCTGGCGCGTCACGTAGCATGTGCCATCCAACTGTGCCAACAAATTGGAAATGGGCAGCGGGTAGCCGTTAAGGTCGGCGCGTCGTCCATAAGGGGTGGTGGCTGTCTTCATGCCCAAGAGGGTAGTAGGTGCCATTTGGCCGCCGGTCATACCATAAATAGCGTTGTTGATGAAAATTATGGCAATGTTCTCGCCGCGGTTTGCTGCATGGATGGTTTCTGCCGTGCCTATGGCCGCAAGGTCGCCGTCGCCTTGATAGGTAAACACGAGGCGGTCGGGGTTAAGACGGCTTGCCGCAGTGGCCAGTGCCGGTGCTCGGCCATGTGCAGCCTCTATCCAGTCGATGTCTATATAGTTATATGCAAATACAGCACAACCCACCGGTGCTATACCTATAGCTATGTCTTCAAGCCCCATCTCGTCAAGGAGTTCGGCTATGATTCTGTGAACCACGCCATGGGAGCAACCCGGGCAATAGTGGGTGTTCACCTCCGTGAGCAGGCGCGGACGGGAGTAAACCTTATTTTCGGGACGTATTAATTCTTCTTTTGTCATGGCTCATTATCATTTATTAGAACTCTCAATTTCCGGAAAATGGCTTTTGAGTGCTGCAAGGACTTCGTTGGGGTTGGGGACTATACCTCCCATGCGCCCGAAATGGTACACGGGTTTGCTGCCGCCTACAGCCAGGCGTACGTCTTCTACCATCTGCCCTGCATTGAGCTCTACCGTGAGTATGCCGTGTGTCCTTGCTGCTGCTTTGGCTATGGCTTCCGACGGGAATGGCCACAAGGTTATCGGGCGGAGCATGCCTATCTTTAGCCCGGCTTCGCGAGCGTCTTCGATGGCCTTCAGGCAAATTCGGGCAATTGAGCCGAAAGCTACTATAAGATAATCGGCATCTTCGGTAAAATATTCTTGATACCTCACCTCTGCGGCTTCGATGGCGCGGTATGTGGCCTGAAAACGTTCGTTGTTCTTCTCCATCTTGGCGGAGTCAAGCTCAAGCGACGTCACAACATTGCGGTGATCACGTCCCATTTTCCCACATGCAGCCCATGGGCATTGGCGGCGGATTTCTTCTTCGCTGCGACGAGGACGGAAAGGTGGCAAAACTACCTTCTCCATCATCTGGCCCACTACTCCGTCGGCAAGAATCATGGCCGGAGTGCGGTATTTGAACGACAAGTCAAAACCTAAAGCCACAAAATCTGTCATCTCTTGAACCGTGGCTGGTGCAAGGACTATCATGTGGTAGTCGCCGTGTCCGCCTCCTTTTGTCGCTTGGAAATAGTCGGCCTGCGAGGGCTGTATGGTGCCCAGACCGGGTCCTCCGCGCATAACGTTGAGAATCAACGCAGGCAACTCCGAGGCCGCAAGGTAGGAGATACCTTCTTGCTTGAGGCTTACTCCGGGCGACGACGACGATGTCATCACGGCCTTGCCGGTGGCTGCACCCCCATAAACCATGTTGATGGCTGCCACTTCGCTTTCGGCCTGGAGAACTACCATGCCCGTACTTTCCCATGGACGCAGTTCCGACAATGTCTCCAGCACTTCCGATTGGGGGGTGATTGGGTAACCGAAATATCCGTCGCACCCATAGCGGATGGCAGCGTGCGCTATCGCCTCGTTGCCTTTCATGAGTCTTACTTCTTCCATATCAGAGAATAAGGTGTTTTGTTTTTTACTTTTCGCCGCGGTCTACAAAGCGGTAAACCTCTATGCAGGCATCTGGGCATACTGTGGCACATGCTGCACAGCCTATGCACGACGACGGCTGTGCTGTATAGGCATAGTGATAGCCGCGGTCGTTGACTTCCTGCGGCTCAAGTTGTAGCACATCGGCCGGGCAGGCTACGACACACAGCTCGCAACCTTTGCAACGTTTGCTGTCTATTGTGACAGCGCCATATACTTTGGCCATATCTTTTTATGTTTGTGGGTTAGTCTTAGCGTCTTCGCCCTTAAGAGAAGTACGCATTGCAAATATAAGCCTTTTTTTACTCCGTGCAAAATATTAAACAAATTTTATGTTCATAACTCCTATTTTCCTTTTATAATAGCCTGCCGCCATAATATATGTTAACGCCGAAATCGCATATTTTATAACGATTTTTGGCAGGAATTGTCAGCGTCCGAAAATAAACTTATAAATCATTGATACAATTGGAGATATTGTATTTTGAACTATAAAAAGTTAACAAATATTAAATATTAGAATAATTTGGAATTTTATAGAAATTTACTTTAATTTGCGTTGAACCTTAAACTTAACTCATATGAATAGGTTGTTTATTTTACTAACGCTATTATTGTGTGCCATCTTTTCCAGTGAGGCCATAATAAACCACTCCGAATCTATTTCAGACGATGCTACAGTGGCTGTAACTCAATCCTCAACTCAAAAATTCTTGCCTGTTGTAGAAGACGGTAAAACATGGTGGTATGGCAGTCAGTCATATGCCGGCCATATACGCACTGAATGGGGTATGAGAATTGGTGAGATAGAGGAAATAGATGGAATCCTTTGGCATAAACTCACATATCCAATGCGCGATTATTACAATTACCAGACCGGTTGGAAACGGATTGAAGATAATGCTTTTATAGGGCATATTAGAGAGGATGATAATGGCTCTATCTATTTTAGATGGAATCCATCGGATGCATATAATTTTGCAACTGTGGGCTATTGGTTATGGAACGTCTATCGTGGCCTAATAACTAAACCGTACGCCGACTCTCCATTTGGAGATAGCATCATTGTAGAACGTCGTGGGCGTCCGGGGGTGGTAGGCGATGTCTATCCAATTGGAGATGAATCTCAGGATTATCTCAATATTCTTATCACAGATGTAGAAGAAATTGAGAATATGGGAGTTTCCCGGAAAGTCTTTACGACAAAGGCTCTCAACGATTGCAATCCATTTGATGGGGAAATAAACCATTATATCGAGGGTATAGGTTGGGATATGCCTGGATTATTTAATCCTATGGCTTCGATATGTTCTTTGGAATCTATTCCCTATCTGAAATATGTGACAGATAAAGACAATAATATCGTGTTTGAAGGTGTCGGCGGCCCTAAGATTTGGCAAGAACCTGTGGGCGTAGAAGAAGTGGCTGTCGACGTTGCCAAACCTCAATATTTCAATCTCCAAGGTATTCACATAGAGGTGCCATCTCAACCAGGAGTCTATATTGAACGTAAAGGCTCAAAAACCCGTAAGGTCTACATCAAATAAATCTTAGCTGTAACCATAAAAAGGGGAATCTGCATCGGCATGTTCCCCTTTTTATGGTTGTTGTGTAGAAGCTTTTCTTTATATATTTTTACTTTGCCAGGCAGGAGTCTAAAAGGCTTGTTATGGCCGCTTTGTCGAGATTTTGCCCTATGATGACTATTTTTATCATTCTGTCGCCGTATTTCGGATCCCAATCGCGCATCAATGTCGGATCAGATTCAAGCATTGCCCGGAGGTCTTCTTTTGGTGCCGTAGCCAACCAACGACCTGCCTCAGAGAGCTTTTTCTGAACACCCGATTGTTCAAAGAGATAGCACATGTCCTTGTTGTTGGAGAAATAAACCTCGCCTTTGGAGCGGATGATATTCGAGGGCCATTTCCCTGCCAAGTAGTCGAAGCGGTTCAAATCGAAAGGGTCACGGCGATAGTAAACAAAAGTCTGTATGCCATATTCTTCCGCCTCACCCTCCTCGTGATGGTGGTGGTGATGGTGGCAATGCCCTTCTTCTTTGTGATGTTCATCGTCATGAAGGTGTTCATGTTCGTGGTGATGGTGGGCTTCATGTTCCTCCTCTTCGGTCACGGGTCGTTCAAGCTGCTGAATCCATGTGGCGGACGTTGCGACTTCTTCAAAATCAAACATACCGGTATTGAGGAGCGCACTTAAATCTACTCGGCAGTAGTCGCATTCTATGATTTGGGCTTTTGGCTGAAGTGCACGGATAATGGTTTTTATCCGTGCGGCTTCTTCGGGGCTTACCTCAGATATTTTATTGAGCAATATTATATTGCAGAACTCTATTTGCTGGATAATGAGATTCTCTATATCCTCTTCTTCGAGGTCTTTGCGCTCCAATTGGTCGCCGCAGGCAAATTCGCTTTTGAGGCGCAGGGCGTCGACTACGGTAACTATGCAGTCTAATTCCGGAACGCCGTGGCGCACGTATTGGCCTCCCATAGCCGGTATTGAGCATATAGTTTGCGCAATAGGCTCTGGCTCGCAGATTCCGCTGGCCTCTATGACGATATAGTCAAACGCCTTGGTTTCCACAAGCTGTGTGAGTTGCTCTACCAAGTCCATTTTCAGAGTACAGCAGATGCAGCCGTTTTGCAAGGCGACAAGGTCGCCGGAATCTTTGCCGCCGACGATACCGCCTTTCTGGATAAGGGCTGCATCGATGTTTACCTCGCCTATATCGTTTACAATCACGGCAAAGCGGATACCGCGTTCGTTGGTGAGAATATTGTTGAGAAGTGTTGTTTTGCCGCTTCCAAGATAGCCGGTGAGCAGCAGAACGGGGGTGTTTTTAGTTTCCATACTTCGTGTTTTTGAGTTCTGTGAGAGGAATCATTACAAAAGGCCTTTCGGTCATGTGAGGATGCGGGATAGAGAGCCGAGGCGAATGATACTCAAGATTGTCTATGCAGATAATGTCTATATCCACTTTGCGGTCGCGATAGCTGCCGTCGGCATTGCGGTGAGAGTCGGGGCAGACGCTTAGTTCCGCCTTTTGGGTGAGGTGCAACAAACCTTCAGGGCCACCTATATCGTCAAGGTCAAGGCCGTAGATAGCCATGCCAATGTTGATGAACCGGTTTTGGCTGCTGTAGCCCCATGCTTCGCTTTCTATAGGCTTAGAAAGCCTGTATCCCTTGGCAAATCCTTTGAAACTGCTTTCTAAAGCGGCGACCGCCGCCCTGATGTGGGCATGGCGGTCGCCGATATTAGAGCCTATGTTGAGATAAACGGTGCGTTCCACCGGATAGTGCAATTAGTCTATGCTTGTACGGGCAACTTCTTTCTCTTCGTAGCCTTCTATGAGGTCACCGATCTTAAGGTCATTGTAACCTGAGATAGAAAGACCGCATTCGTAACCCGAAAGAACCTCTTTCACATCGTCTTTGAAGCGCTTGAGCGAGCCGAGTTCGCCCGTGTAGCGCACAATGCCGTCGCGGATGAGGCGAACCTTGCTGCCACGTTTGATCTTGCCTTCGCGTATGATGGCTCCGGCAATAGTACCAACTTTTGAAACGTGGAATGTTTCCAATACCTCGGCTGTGCCGGTAACCTCTTCTTTGATTTCTGGTGCAAGCATGCCGGCCATAGCGTCTTTCACGTCTTCTATGGCCTGATAGATTACAGAGTAGAGACGTATTTGGACACCGTCGCGTTCAGCTGCTCGACGAGCCGCAACACTGGGGCGCACTTGGAAGCCTATGATAATGGCGTCGGAAGCCGCTGCCAAAGTTACGTCGCTTTCCGAAATCTCGCCCACGGCCTTGTGGAGGACGTTGATCTGGATTTCTTCGGTCGACAATTTGATGAGAGAATCCGAAAGAGCTTCGATAGAACCGTCCACGTCGCCTTTCACAATGATGTTGAGCTCTTGGAAATTGCCTATTGCGCGACGACGGCCAATATCTTCAAGGGTAAGCATCTTGTGTGTGCGCAGACCCTGTTCGCGTGCCAATTGTTCGCGTTTGTTGGCAATGTCTCGTGCTTCCTGCTCAGTTTCAAGTACATTGAAAGTGTCGCCGGCAGTAGGAGCGCCGTTGAGGCCGAGGATGAGTGCCGGCGTTGCAGGCCCGGCTTCTTTGATGCGTTGGTTACGCTCGTTGAACATCGCTTTGATGCGCCCGTAAGTATTGCCGGCAAGCACTATGTCGCCTATTCGCAATGTGCCGTTTTGCACAAGAACGTTTGCTACATAGCCGCGGCCTTTGTCCAACGTGGATTCTATAATTGTACCAACCGCACGACGGGAGGGGTTAGCCTTGAGATCAAGCATTTCTGCTTCAAGGAGCACTTTCTCCATGAGTTCTTCCACGCCTATGCCTTTCTTGGCCGAAATGTCTTGGCTCTGGTATTTTCCGCCCCATTCCTCTACAAGATAGTTCATGGCAGCAAGCTCTTCCTTGATCTTGTCGGGGTTGGCATGCGGCTTGTCTATTTTGTTGATGGCAAAGACAATAGGCACACCTGCTGCAGCTGCGTGGTTGATGGCCTCAACAGTCTGTGGCATCACGGAATCGTCGGCGGCTACTATAATGATTACTAAGTCGGTTACCTTTGCACCGCGGGCACGCATAGCCGTAAATGCTTCGTGGCCGGGAGTGTCCAGGAACGTGATGTTGCGTCCGTCGGCAAGTTTTACACTATAGGAGCCTATGTGCTGGGTAATACCGCCAGCTTCGCCTGCAATTACATTGGCGTTTCTTATGTAGTCGAGAAGTGAGGTTTTGCCGTGGTCTACGTGACCCATCACGGTTACAACCGGCGGACGGCTCACCAAATCCTCCTCGGAATCTTCTTCCTGATGTATAGCATCGGCAACCTCAGCCGAAACATATTCGGTGGAGTATCCGAATTCTTCGGCCACAATGTTTATGGTTTCCGCGTCAAGACGCTGGTTTATAGATACCATGACGCCCAAGTTCATACATGTGGCAATGACGTTGTTTACAGGAACGTCCATCATGACTGCCAGATCGTTGGCTGTCACGAATTCGGTTATCTTGAGTACGCGGCTTTCTGCTTCTTCTGCCTCGTGGGCTTCGCGTTCACGTGAAGCTATCGCCTCGCGTTTCTCTTTCCTCCATTTTGCACCGCGTTTAAGGCCTTTGTCTTTGGCTGTGAGGCGTGCAAGAGTTTCTTTTACCTGTTTTTGAACGTCTTCTTCGTTAACCTCGGGTTGGGGTGCGGGTTTGCGGTTGCGTTCATTGCGGCGGTTATTACCTCCGTTTTGGTTGCGGTTGTTGCCGTTTTGGTTGCCTTGCCCGTTGTTGTTGCGACGGTTTTCGCCACCACGGTTCTTGTTCTCGTTGCCGGTGGTCTGGCTTCCTACCTTTTCGATGTCTACCTTCTCTTTTCCGGTTATGCGGCGTCTTTTCTTGCGGTCGCCCTCTCCTTGAGAACCTTGCCCGTTTTGATTGCCTCGGTTGCGCTCGTTTCTGCGGTCTTCTTTGGTCTTTTTCTTTGGACGGGTGGTCTGGTTGATTGCGTCAAGGTCTATTTTACCAACGATGTTGAGAGTAGGACCAGTGCTTTCGCGTTGGATCGTGAAAATTTCGGGTTCGGCCTGAGCATTTTCGGCCTTTGCCTCCGTTTTGGGGGCATCTGCTTTAGGTTCTTGCACGTATTGTTGTTTGTCTTTGTTTTGCTGAGGTTTTGGAGCCTGGTTGTTCTGTTTGGACGCTCCGGTTTGAACAGCCTGAGCTTGTTTCTTGGTCTCGGCTTCTGCTGGCTTCTGCTTCTCTACTTTGGCAACTGCCTGAGAATCCGAGGTCTTTGGCTGAGCGGCTTTGGTTTCAGGCACTTGGCGAGGCGTTTCGCCCTTGGGTATTTCAACTTTCGGGGCTTCTGCTTTGGGCTGGGGCTCGCTCGGTTTGGCGGCCTCCTTGGGACTTTGCTTTGGCTCAGGTGCAGAAACGGTCGCTTTGGGGACGTCCTGTTTTGGGGTTTCGGTTGCTGTTTCTGCTTTGGGTTGCTCCACACGTTTTACCACCGGCATACCTTTGGCGTCCAATTCAAGTTTGCCAACGATATGGGGTTTGTTTGCTTGCGGCGTCGAGGGCGTTTCTTCGCTTTTGGCTGCTGCGCTGCGGGCTGCACGGTTTTCCTTGCGTTCGGTGCTGATTTGGGTTGATTTGTTTTTCAAGTCTTTATCGCCCTTGAATGCGGCCATCAGCATATCAACGATATCGTCTTCAACTCGGGTGTTGGGGCTTTCGTCGATAGTGATGTTTTTTTTGCGCAAAAATTCTATGACCGTCGGGAGAGCGACGTTCAGGTCTTTTGCTACTTTGCTTATTTTCGTTTTCGCCATATATTAGTGCTTGGTCTTTTTTCGTTTATCAAGTTCCGACTCGCTTAGCGGCCGATGTACCGGCCGTTCCCGCCCTCGGGCCGACGGGCTTCAGGCTTCTTCCTGTTGGTCTGAGCCTGTCTCTGAGGCTGCATCCTCGGCGTCGTCGTCCTCGTATTCTTTCTTGAGGATTTCTATAACTTCGTCGATTGTAGATTCCTCAAGATCCGATTTTTGGACGAGCGCCTCGCGCGGTGTGTTGAGTACGCTCTTAGCAGTCACACAGCCGCATTCTTTCAGTGCGTCGATAACCCATGCGTCGATTTCGTCGCGGAATTCATCAAGGAAAATGTCGTCTTCGTAAATTATTTCTGTGTCGCGGTACACGTCTATTTCGTAGCCAGTGAGCATAGTGGCCAATTTAATGTTATGGCCGTTTTTGCCTATGGCTAAAGATACCTCCTCGGGGCGGAGGAATACTTCCGCTTTTTTGTTTTCTTCGTCAAGACGTATGGTGGAAATACGTGCAGGCGACAGAGCGCGCTGGATAAAGAGTGCCGGATTGGTGGTGAAATGGATCACGTCGATGTTTTCGTTGCGCAATTCGCGCACTATGCCATGGATACGCGAACCTTTTACGCCAACGCATGCTCCAACCGGATCTATACGGTCGTCGTAGCTCTCTACGGCTATCTTTGCACGTTCTCCCGGTATGCGGGCAACGGCACGAATGCTTATGAGCCCATCGTGGATTTCCGGAACCTCAAGCTCGAAAAGGCGGCGGAGGAACGCCTCGTTCGTACGCGATACCGTAATCTTGGGATTGTTGTTCTTGTTGTCTACATTGGCAATGACAGCGCGTACAGTTTCGCCTTTGCGGAAGAAATCGCCGGGGATAGACTCGCTTTTAGGCAAGAGCAACTCGTTTTTGTCGTCATCCAAAAGGAGGGTCTCGCGGCTCCATGTCTGATAAACTTCGCCCGTCACAAGCTCGCCTTCAAGTTCTTTGAATTTGGCGTAGATAGCTTCTTTCTGCAAGTCAAGGATGCGGCTTTGGAGCGTCTGGCGGAGATTGAGGATGGCGCGGCGTCCGAATTTCTCGAAAATAATTTCTCGTGAATGCTCTTCGCCCACTTCTGCTTCGGGGTCGTCGTCGGCTCGGGCGTCGGAGAGGGAAATCTGCAAGTTGGGGTTTTCAACCTCGCCGTCGGGAACTACCTCAAGATTCTGGAAAATCTGAACGTCGCCTTTGTCGGGATTCAAGATCACGTCGAGATTCTCGTCTGTGCCGAACATCTTGGCCAATACATTGCGGAAAGATTCTTCAAGCACACTGATCATGGTGGTTTTGTCGATGTTCTTCAGTTCTTTGAACTCGGCGAACTGCTCGACCATATTTGGAGTTTCCTCTTTCTTTGCCATTTATCTTAGTTTTGTATGTTTTTGTAGTGTTAAAATTTCAAATCGTAGCGCACGTATTTGCAATCGCCGGAGCGCAAATCTATGCTTTCTGTTTTTTCTACTGGACGTTTGCAGCCAGGTTCTTTAACTTTCACTTTCGTCTCTATGGCGAAAACTACGTCGCAATCGTCGGCACCTCGCTCGCATTTCGACAAAACGCCGCGGAGCTTGCGCCCGTCGCGTGTCAAAATTTCAAGTTCGTTGCCTAAATTCTTCTCATATTGCCCTATTACTTTGAATGGCGACGTGAGCCCGGCTGAGCCTACCTCAAGTTCATAGTCTTCTTGCTCGCGGTCAAAAGCAGCTTCTATAGCACGGGTTATGGCAACGCAGCTGTCTATGTCTACGCCAGAAGGGCTGTCTATCTCTATAGTGATTTCGTTGGAGGGAGTTACCGTGATGTCTACCAGGAACATGTCTGTTCCTTCAATAGCTTTTGCTACCGTGTCCCTCAGCAATTCTTTGTCTATCATAATTCGGGGATTACTCCAAAAAACGAGGAGGAAGCTTCTTGCCCCCTCCTCTCTTGAAGATTGTAGTGCAAAGGTAGTGAATTTTGCCCGCAAATGCAAGTAAATGCCTCAATACTCTATTATATTACAAAACTTTTATAAATGATTAATTGTTTATAACTTTAATTAACTGTCGGCCGCGCCGTCGGAATCATTTCTTTTAAAACTTTGCCGCGCTCTGGAAATGGTGTCGTGAAATTGCAATTTTTTATTGGTAATTGGTGTATTGCTTTTGTTGAAACATGTTATTTTATAAAAATCATCACGATTTATCATTTTTTTGCATTATTTTTGGAATTTTAAAATATTTCTCTATCTTTGCAACCGATAACCTTTTAAATCATCCTATTATGAAACTTAAAATTGTTTTGACGGCTATTTCTCCTATGATAAATTTAGACCAGGAGATAAGGCTTTTACAGAAAGGAAGAAAATGTTATATCAAATAAAATATTAATGTCTTTGCTCATGGAAAAACTGTTAAGACTTAGGGCGTTTTGGACCGTTTTGATCGTGGCGGTGTCTTGCATTATCCCCTCTTTCAACGCCGAAGCAAAAAAATACGATTTCTCTATCTCGGCTGGCTATCAGTGGTCGCAGAAAGGCGATGAAAACCGTGGTTTCATTGTTGCCGGCCAGTTCCATCTTCCGATATTTAAAGGCCTGGAATTTGCTCCGGAGTTGGGCTATTACTACCTCAAGGAGCATGGCGATGATTTGTGGCACACGGGCTTCTCGTTAAGGGCTTTGGCCGGCTACAGGATACCTACAAGTATTATCGAAATTTCTACCGGCCCACGCATGGATATCGCCGTTGCCCAGAAATCATTTGAACGCCGCACATGTTTCGACGGCGCTTATTTAGGGAAGCATCATGCGTTGCATACCGTAGTGGCTTACTGGCAGTTCCGTATAGCCGTAGGCTTGCGCAAGTATAAGTTGTTTTTCGATTACTCATTGCCGATAAGCAATTATTATAAGAATCCGGATATTGAGGATCGCTTGCATCTCTTTGAGGTAGGTGCACAGTTTACCTTCTCTATCGGTAGGTGACCGATTTGAAACCTTTCGGAAACGGCGGGTCTGCTTCTGTGATTCTCGCGATTTTATCTGATTGACATTGCACTGCATTGTCTTGTGGTTTTGCCGCCACGGTAATTATTGCCGTGGCGGCAATTTTTCATTTCTGTTGGAGAAATGGCAGGGGCTGGTGCAGATTTTTTTGCAGGTTTGGAGATAATTTGTAATTTTGTGGTAAATTGGGCTTTAAGCAGCCTTTAGCACGTATTATGCTTATGGAAAATATAACGACATCCGATAGGGACGAGCAGATGATAGAATCCGCGTTCCAAGACCTTCTCAACGGCTATCTCAGCAGCAAGCACCGCAAGAAGGTCGAGATAATAGAACGTGCCTATCATTTCGCAAAAGAAGCCCACAAAGGCATAAGGCGTCGTTCCGGCGAGCCATACATAATGCATCCTATAGCCGTGGCCAAAATAGTTTCGCAAGAAATAGGTCTCGGCTCAACAAGCATATGCGCCGCTTTGCTCCATGATGTGGTAGAAGATACCGATTACACGGTAGAAGATATAGAGCAGCATTTCGGCCCGAAAATAGCTCAGCTCGTAGAAGGCCTCACCAAAATTTCAGGCGGGATTTTCGGTGATAAAGCTTCGGTGCAAGCCGAAAATTTCCGTAAATTGCTCCTCACAATGAGCGAAGACATTAGGGTAGTGCTTATTAAAATGGCCGACAGGCTCCACAATATGCGCACTCTCGGCTCGATGGCTCCTAATAAACGCTATAAAATTGCAGGTGAGACTCTGTATATCTACGCCCCATTAGCACATAGGCTCGGCCTGTTTGCTATAAAAACAGAGTTGGAAGACCTCAGTTTCAAACATGAACATCCCGATACATATCGTGAGATAGCGGCTAAGATTAAAGAAACTGAGTCGAGACGTTCTGCCGTTTATTCCGATTTTTCCGACCCGATAAAAGACCGTCTGAATCAATTAGGGATAAAATACGAGGCCAAAGCAAGGCTTAAATCAATATATTCCATCTACAAGAAGATGGAAGCAAAACATTTGCCATTTGAGGAAATTTATGACCTCTACGCAATGAGGATCGTTTTCGACTGCCCCGATCAGAGCAAAGAAAAAGAATATTGCTGGAGGATATACTCGGCAATCACCGACCTTTACCAACTTCATCCCACCCGAACAAGAGATTGGGTGGTGACCCCGAAGGCAAACGGATATCAGGCGCTCCACCTCACCGTAATGGGGCCAGACGGTAATTGGGTGGAAGTGCAGATACGAAGCCGGAGAATGGATGAAATTGCCGAAAAAGGTTTTGCCGCACATTGGAAATATAAAATAGGAGACGGCGACGAAGAAAGCGAGCTTAACGCATGGCTCAAGACCATCAAAGATATTCTGGATAATCCTACACCATCGGCTATTGATTTCCTCAATACATTGAAATTAAATCTTTTTTCTTCGGAAATAGTTGTCTTTACCCCTGCAGGGGAATTAGTGACACTCCCTGCCGGTGCAACTGTCCTTGACCTTGCCTTTGCTCTCCACAGCGAAATTGGCATGCATTGTATTGCCGCTAAAGTAAACCATAAGCTTGTGCCTCTCCAGCACGAGCTAAAAAGCGGCGACCAGGCAGAAGTGCTTACGTCTAAAACCCAGGTCCCGTTGCCGGAATGGGAAAATTTCATGGTCACTGCAAAAGGAAAAACCAGGCTGAGAAAGGCTCTGAGAGCATCGCGGCAGCCGCTCATCAGCCAAGGCAATGAGATTTTAACCCGATGGCTTGATGAAAACAGCCTGCCCGATACAAATTTGGTTATTACAAAAATACAAGGTATTTTCCATGTGGGAAACCGCGAAGATCTCTGCTATCAACTGGGCGCTCAAGAAATTGTGCTGGCCGACTATCTTGCAAAGACTTTACGACGGGCGCTCGACAATACAAAACCTCAGAAAAGAGGCATACTTTCAAAAATAATGAGTCTGGGGCGGATGAAACCGGAAACCCCTCAAACAGAACCTGAGCCCAAAGAACGGAGAGAGGTAAATACAAAAGAAATATACCATCTCAGTGTCACAGCCGACGGAGCTAACTTTAAACTTGCCCCTTGCTGCAGCCCTATACCCGGCGACGATGTGATGGGATATGTAGACGACGACGGGATTGTGGAGATACACTCCCTCGACTGCCCCCGTGCCCAAGTGTTGAAAGCCGGTTTCGGCTCAAGAATAGTTGCGACCGATTGGGCCACAGTAGAAGAAAAATTCTTGGCTCATATAAGAATTGAGGGCATAGACCGTCTTGGAATACTTCAGGAAATAACCTTGCTCATTTCCAAGCATATGGCTATAGATATGCGGAAACTTGAAATAGAAGCATCGGGCGCCGTGTTCCACTGCGACCTTTGGATTCGTGTGAGCGATGTCGATATTGTTAATGAACTATGTCTTAACGCTAAAGCTATCGACGGAGTGCAATCTGCTCTTAGGGTTAATTGATTATGGAATATAGCACTTTTTTGTCGCAAAAATTACAATTTGATTTTTAATCGGAAATGAAACTACCCGAAACAAGCAATCTTGTAACTAAAATATTGGTGGTGTTGGTTACGGCCATTCTCATGGTATATTTCTATCCACACCATAGATCCGACCGCTTTAACTACGAAGAAGGGAAGCCGTGGGCATATGCTAAACTGATAGCACCTTTCGATATTCCAAAGCGTCCCGACTCTGTGACTGTAGAACGCCTCCGCGACTCCTTAGACCGGTATTTCGTGCCTATCTACAGCATGAATGAAAATTTGGTAGATACCATAAACTCGCGCCTGCCGAAAAGCCCGGGAACTAATCACCGCGACAAACTTGCAGCGGCACTGAGAAAAGTATACAGCAAAGGAGTGGTAGACATGCGAACAAAAGCAAAGATAGATTCCGGAATATTGCCAAAAGTAAGGATTCTTGAAGGTAATGTGCTGTCGGAAATCTCAACAGCAGCCTTGTCTTCACCCAGAGATGCCTACATGTATGTAGACTCTATTATGAGAGATCCCGATTTGCACCGGTATTTTGCTGCCGCCAACCTGCAAAATCTTCTCTTGCCAAATTTCACGGTAGATGAAATTGAGAATTCACGTAATTACCAATATGATTTTATAACCCTCACCGCCGGAAGAGGGGTGATTGTGCAGGGAGAGGCCATAGTAGACAAGGCTCAGCGCGTCACTCCAGAAATATACACATACCTCAAAACCTATGAGGAAATGCTCGCAGACCGTGATACAAGCGACCGGGCAAGCCGTATCCTCCAGATTTTAGGCCAATTCCTATATGTGGCGTTGTTGCTGTCGTGTGTGACCTTATACCTTTTCTTCTTCGCTCCGGAGATATACAATAATTTCAGGGCTTTTTTCTTCATATACGTATTGCTTGCCACTTTCTTTATCGTGGCTATGGGGCTAAACTATTGGGAAACCGGCGGCATATACATCGCGCCGATGATGATTGTGCCTATTCTCCTTCTTGTGTTCTTCGACGGCACTACGGCTATGATTGTGAGCTTTGTGCTTTCCCTTGTTTGCGCTGGTGTGACACCTTCGGCTTTGGAATATGTTTATCTCCAGTTCTGTGCAACTTGCGCCGCAGTATATTCTCTACGCGAGTTGAGCCGGCGCGCACAGTTGCTTAGGACTTCTTTCTTCGTGGCTGCGGCATATCTGTGTGCTTATGTGGCCGTGGAAACAATGATGAACGGGTCTGTAGATAGTCTGTCGTGGCGAATGGTAGCGATGTTGGCCGTAAACTCTGCGCTTACATCTATGGCCTACATCATAATGTCGGCCGTAGAACGTGCTTTCGGTTTCATATCGGTGGTAACCCTCGTGGAATTGGCAGATATCAATAACCCGCTTCTTTCGCGACTCAGCAACGAATGCCCCGGTACTTTCCAGCACTCCATTGCTGTGAGTAATCTTGCCTCGGATGCAGCTTCACGTATAGATGCAAATGTGCAGCTTGTCAGAGCCGGTGCTTTGTACCACGATATAGGCAAACTTACAAATCCTGCGTTTTTCACCGAAAACCAACATGGCGTGAACCCTCACGATGCGCTGCCGCCTGAACGCAGTGCCGCTATTGTAACTGCTCATGTCCCCGATGGTATAAAACTGGCTCAGAAAGCAGGCCTTCCGCTTGTTATCCAAGATTTCATTAAAGAACATCATGGAGCAGGCATGGCCAAATATTTCTATATCACCTGGTGCCGCAATCATCCGGGCGAAGAACCCGATAAAGCTCTTTTCAGCTACCCGGGACCTAATCCGAGAAGCCGTGAAACCTCGGTTCTGATGATGGCCGATGCAGTGGAGGCTGCATCCCGATCGTTGCAGGAACATACCCGAGAAGCAATCACAGATTTGGTGAATAAAATAATCGACGGCCAAATTGCCGATGGATTGCACAATCAATCGACCCTCACATTTAGCGACGTGGCCAAAATTAAAGAGGCTTTTATTAAACGCCTCATGACTATTTATCACAGTCGCATTGCATACCCTAAATCGCCGGCTCCAGCATCCAACTAAATAAACGTTGACCAAGAACTTGCCCCTTTACAATAAGCTCGCCTGTTTGTGCGTTATATAGTGTATGGTAAATTCCGCTCGTCTTATAGGCCGTTTTTCCGCTTTGGTGTTGGCTGTTGTCATCGCCGTGGGTCTAAGTTCTTGTTCCCCCAATAAGAACAATGCTGCCACGCGCAAATATCAGGAATTCATAACCAGATATAACATTCACTACAACGGCGACAAACATTACAGGGAGACTCTTGCCGATATGGAAACAAAATATGAAGACGACTATTCACGCCGTCTGTATATGCATCCTATAGAGGCAAAACAAGACGAATCAGCTCCCCAGCCTGCCGGAAATTTCGACCGCTCTATAGAAAAAGCGCAGAAAGCCATACAGGTGAGATCCATCAAGAAAAAGCCGGCAAAGAAATCTGGCAAAAGCCGAGATCCAAAATATAAGGAATGGATGAAACGGGAAGAATACAATCCTTTCCTTCATAATTCCTGGCTCATGATGGGCCGCAGCCAATTTTTTAACGGAGATTTCCTTGGCGCAGCATCAACGTTTTTCTACATAAGCCGGCATTTCACTTGGTTGCCTCATGTAGTAACCGAAAGTAAACTCATGCAAGCGTTGGCATATGTGGCATTAGGTTGGCAATTTGAGGCGGAGATGATTCTTACAAGGATAAAGACAGACGAACTTACAACAGGAAAGCTTAAGAAATTATACAATTACGTATATGCCGATTTCTATCTCCATGCCGACGACTACGATCAAGCCATTCCCTTCCTTGTGGAGTCTGTGAAAGGTGCGAAGGGAGCGCAGAAAACACGTCTTAATTTTCTCTTGGGGCAAGTTTATGCTCTGCAAGGCAAAAAACAATTGGCCTACGATGCTTTTAAGGCAGCAGGTTCTTCTTCGTCAGCTCCTTATCGCACTAAGTTCAACTCACGTATAAAACAATCGGAGGTTTATACCGGTTCTGATATAGAACCGGAGGTGAAGGCTCTCAAGCGGATGACACGCTATGACCGCAACAAGGAATATTTAGATCAGGTATATTATGCTATAGGTAATCTATATCTATCTCGTGGAGATACTGTAAAAGCTATAGAAAACTACGTGTTGGCAAATGAAAAATCTACACGAAGCGGTGTCGACAAGGCCGTGAACCAAATAAGTTTAGGAAACCTGTATTTTGAACAGCGGAAATATGAATTAGCGCAGCCTTGCTATTCCGAGGCCGTGCCCCTGTTGCCAAAAACGTTTAAAGACTACGATATGCTCAAGCGCCGAAGCGATGTTCTCGACGAGTTGGCTGTATACTCTGGAAACGTTACCCTCCAAGACTCGCTTTTGCGTCTGAGCGCTATGTCGCCCGAAGAGCGCATGAAAGTGATAGAGAAAATAATAGCCGACCTCAAGAAAAAAGAAAAAGAAGAGGCGGAAGCTGCCGCGCGCGAGGAATATCTTGCAAACCAGGCTGCGCAAGGAGGCGGACTGCAAGATAACAATACCCCCAATTTTGTTATAAACGCAGATAATTCGTGGTATTTCTATAATACGGCCGCAAAGAACGCCGGAAAAACTGAATTCCAGAAACGTTGGGGAAGCAGGAAATTGGAAGACGATTGGCGCCGTCGCAATAAATCTACTTTCAACACAGCCGATTTTGATGCCGACGGTGATGACGATGAAAGCGATAACGTTTCCGACGAAAGCGGACGCAACGACGGTGCTAAAAAAGAAGTTGCTGATACGGCTGCAGCGGCTAAATCGTCGGACCCCCACTATCCTGAATATTATCTTGCTCAAATCCCTGAAACTGAGGCCGACAAAGCCACGGCTCACGAGGTTATCCAAGAGGGGCTATACAACATGGGTGTGATTTTGAAAGATAAACTTGAAGATTATGGTGCCTCGTTGGCTGAGTTCAATAGACTCCTCGGTGATTATCCCGACAATATATACCGCCTGGATGCCTACTACAACCTTTATCTCATGTTTATGAGACAAGGTAAAACCATAGAAGCCGAGAAATATCGTCGCCTTATCCTGTCGGATTTCCCGGAAAGCAAATATGGAGTTGCAATGCGCGACCCAAATTATATCGATAATCTCCGTGGTGCAGATTCAATTCAGGCCAAGCTCTACGAGGAAACCTATCAGGCATATCTTGATAACCGTAATGCAGAAGTACACAAAACATATGAGACCGTAAATACACGCTACCCTCTAAGCAAAATTTTGCCCAAGTTTATGTTTCTTCATGCTTTGGCCTATGTGACAGAAAATAAGCCTGAAGAGTTCAATGCCGTTCTTCGCGAACTTCTTGAGCGTTATCCCGATACCGACATTACCCCTACGGCTTCGGCTTGGCTCAAAGGCATGGCTCAGGGTCGTAAACTTCAAGCCGGAGTTAGTGGTAATGTCAGAGGTATGCTTTGGGATATTCATCTTGGCAATGATTCCACTGCTAATGCTGCAGATGTGCCGGCTCAATTTGAGCTTAATCCCGACTCTCGCCAGTTGCTGATATTCTCCTTCCCGACCGACCGTGTAAGTTCCAATGCATTGCTTTTTGATATTGCACGTCATAATTTCCGTGCTTTCGTCGTGAAAGACTTTGATCTTGAACCAATGAATTTCGGACGCTTGGGAATGATTATAGTCCGTGGTTTCGACAATATGGAAGAAATAAACCACTACAGGAAAGTAATGGCCAATTCCGAAGATTTCAAATTGCCGGCAGGGGTAAGGCCTATCGTCATAAGCGAGGCCGATTTCCAGACGCTCATGTCGCAGAACCGTTCTTTTGAAGAATATTTCCGTTTCCGCGAGGAACAAAACTATATCGACGCCCAAGCCGATGTGTTGGCTCCGGAAGAAATTGAAGAATTGCCACCGACGGAAGAAGAAATGGAGGAAACAGAAATAATGCCCGGGCAAAGCGAAGAAATCAGCACGGAAACTCCGGCAGATATTCCGCAAGAGCCAATGCCGGCAGAGGAGATTTCTAAACCCATAGAAACCGGGTCTCATACCCAGACAAGTGGCGAAGCTCCGTCTGTAGTAGAGAAACCCGTTAGGCCATCGGCTCCGGCTCAAGCAGAACCAAAACCAGCGGCTAAGCCTGCACAACAGAGTCCTATCAACAAGCCTAAGCAGCAAGCTAAGCCAAAACCGGTTCCGGTTGTTATAGAGCCAGGCTCGGAAGGCGACGACCCTCTCTTCGACGATTAAATCTTTTTAAATCATACCCAAAATGGAACATCCCGAGAACGACAAACAATATACCGGTCTCACCGTCAATTCCGGTGTGGCCCAACCTCCGGTAGTAAACCCATATTTAAATAAACGACCGCGTCGTAAACCCCTGCCAGCACCTTCGGAACTTGTAGAAGGTATTCTCAAGGGCGACATCACGGCTCTTAGCCGTGCGGTGACATTAGTGGAAAGCCTTGCTCCGGATCACTACAGCATTGCTCAGGAGGTTATTGAAAAATGTTTGCCTTATAGCGGCAATTCGCGCAGAGTAGGTATAACGGGTGTTCCAGGAGCCGGTAAAAGCACATCTATAGATGTTTTCGGTCTCCATGTGCTACGTAATGGTGGGAAGCTTGCCGTTTTGGCCATAGATCCATCAAGCGAGCGGACCAAAGGCTCTATTTTGGGCGACAAGACCCGCATGGAGAAGCTTGCCGTGCATCCCGACGCTTTTATTCGCCCTTCCCCTTCTGCCGGTAGTTTGGGTGGTGTGGCAAGGAAAACAAGAGAAACTATCGTGCTTTGTGAGGCTGCCGGCTACGACAACATTTTTGTGGAAACTGTTGGTGTAGGGCAGAGCGAAACCGCTGTGCATTCGATGGTAGATTTCTTCCTCCTTATCCAGATTGCCGGGGCAGGCGATGAATTGCAGGGTATAAAACGTGGTATCATGGAAATGGCCGATGGTATAGTTATAAATAAAGCCGACGGCGACAATATCGGCCCGGCGCAGTTGGCCCAAGCGCAATATCGCTCTGCTTTGCATCTTTTCCCGCCAACGGCCTCTGGTTGGAAACCGGAAGTGCTCACGTATTCGGGATATTTTGAACTCGGCATAGCTGAAGTCTGGGATATGATAGACCGTTATTTCGATTTCGTTAAATCCAACGGCTATTTTGAGACTAAACGTCGCGAGCAGGCTCGTTGGTGGATGTATGAGAGCATAGACGAGCAATTGCGAAAGCATTTCTACGATAATCCGCAGATCCGTATGCTGTTGGAGCAAAACGAAGCCGAAGTCCTTGCAAACCGTCGCTCAAGTTTTGCAGCAGCTGCTCAGGTGCTTAAAACTTATTTTGGAGAATAATTTATAATAAAATCAAGATATGAAGAGATTAGTAATATGCTTAGTGGCAGCATTGAGCCTCCTTGCAGCTGCTGCCAGAACAGTGCCGGGAGAGAAGGTAGGTGTCACTTTCGACGAAATCTCATATGATTTCGGCAATATTAGTGCCGATTCCCAACCAGTCGTTCATGAATTTATTGTAACTAATACAGGTCAAGATGCTGTGGCTATACTCAAAGCTACAGCAAGTTGTGGCTGCACCCGTCCGCAATTTGATCCCAAGCCTTTGAAACCTGGAAAATCCACCAAGATTAAGGTGTCGTTTTTGCCTGCAGGGCAAAAAGGCTTTGTGAAAAAAGATATAACAGTACGCTTGCGCTCGGGCAAGGGGAAATCGGAAAAGGTTACCCTCTCCCTTGAAGGCAATGTAGTGCCGGTGAGTAAGTTGAAAGATTAATTAGTCTGCGGTAGATTTTTGCCCTTATTCTTTTTTGATTCATTGATTGTTGCTGTATTATTTCCAATAGCAATATAAACTTTGCAAATTTTTTTGTTTGTATTGAGAAAAAAATTATTTTTGCAGTAAATAGTATAAGGGAGGCCAAGAGTAGCTTACTTCTAATGTCATCAGATAATTTTTTAGCTACTCGATTGCCTCCCGTTTTTTGTCTATATATACATTACTGTTAACGCTATGGAAAAATCTGTCGTTTCGTTTTCTCTCCGATACAACGCGCTGTATATTCCCGATAATGTGGTTTCTGCGGAAACTGTCAACAATCGGGCATTGTCTTTTGCCGTTAAAATGGCAGATTACGGCTTTATGCTGTCGCCAGAATTGCTTTTGGCGGTTAGCGGTATGGACGACGACCAAATACAAGACTATGTTAAGGCAGTAGAGAGCATATTGGGGATTGGCCTGAATTGGGCGTCCCTACGCAAGAATTGGCTCACACCGCCGGAAAACACGTGGGAGGACGTGAAATTAGGCTGGTTGTTTAATGAGTTATATCCCTATTTACCCGAATCCCAAGCAATTGAACTGCCTTGTGGACATGTGTTGCCAAAAGGATTTTTCCCTCTTGAAAAGTATAATGGTTGCCCCATATGCGGAACGCCCTTTGAGCTTGCCGATTTCGTGTTGGAAGGTCAGTCCAATCCTCGTAAACTTTTGAATTTATGGCGAGATAAAGATGTGTATGAGCTTTTCCGTAGCATCATGGAATCGCCGGTTGCACCTCAGGAATCGGCAGTGGAAACAATCAAGGAAATATCTTCTTTGCCAATTTCTATGCCACAGGTATTGCCTGCTACAAAGGAAATGATGTTGCTCTATTGTCATTATTTTGCGGGAGCAGACAGGCTTAGGGAATATCTGACGACCCCTTCGCTGATTTTCAGTTATTTGTGGTATCTAAACACCGATATACTCAGATTCTATAAACCATCTACGATTTACCGACAAATTATATATTCCTATACCTCTCATGGGATGGTTACCCGGGGTGCAGAGCAAGCTTTGGAAAAACGCAAGGATGAGCTTAAACTTAAATATGACCGTCATAGTTGCCGTCTTGTTGCAGATTTGCTTGAGAATTGCGATATGACACCCGAGCAGATGTGTGCCGATATGCATCCTCGACGTCAGATGTGGGTGCGTTTTATCCGCGCGTTGCGTCTCACCGAATTTGCTCGTCGCAAGCAATATCCCCGTCTGCGCAGCATGTTGGACTTGTTCTATCGCAAAGATTATAAAGTGTGGGCCGGTGAGGTGGCTAAGGCTGCAAACCAAAAGAACGAAGAGCAAGTGCTCAAGTTGCTTAAAATGAGACCTGGTATATTTGCACGACTTTTGTTTTCCACCATGTTGACATTTGATGCAGAGCGTGTTGCCGGAGCTTTTGTGGAAATCGGTGAGGCTGTGCCACCTCGCTTGTTGGTGACATTGTCTATGTATGCCTATAATTATTTTAATTCCAATAGCCGGGTAGTGCAGCCAAACCCTACTACACGCAAGGATATTACTGCCAATCCTAAAGTGCTAAGGCTGAGCCAAAGCCGTAGGGATTATATGACCAGCCTTGTCAGGAACACCATGCAGGAGGCTCTGCGGAGGCATTATATGGCAAGTGTGGGGGATACTTTCGGTAAGAAGGTCTACATAGATCCTCAGCTATATCATATACCCGTCGGAATAGGCGACCGAGGACAAGCTGTGCAGCAGACCTCTACGCTTTTGCAAGGACAGCAGATTCCTGTGGAAGGTGATAAATTGAGAGTGTTCTTGCAGTGGGGGGAAGGCTTGCCTCGTATGACTCTCGATATGGATTTGTCGGGTCTTATAATTTATGAAGACGGAGCTTGCCGTCCGGTGGCGTATTTCAATCTTTCTTGTGAAGGAGCTGTGCATTCAGGCGATATACGTAGCATACCCGATAATGTCGGAACTGCCGAATACATAGAACTAGATATTCCGGCACTTGAGAAATCTGGTGCTAAACAAGTGTTCTTCATGAGTAATGCTTACTCTGTAGGGACTATAAATCCAAATTTAAAATTGGGTTGGATGAGTTCTAAATACACTATGGTGGTAGATGAGAATACAGGAGTGGCTTATGACCCTTCTACGGTTCAGATGTTGGCGGCTGTTGATTCTTCAAATCTTTCGCGTGGGTTGGTTTTTGCGGCTCTTGATGTTGAAAAACGCCAGGTTACCTGGCTTGAATATCCGTTCCCCGGGCAAAATATAAACGATGCCGACGCCGATTCTATAAATCTGCTCCTCCGGCGCTTGGAGTCTAAAATGAAAATTGGCGAGCTGCTGCGTCTTCGTGCCGATGCTTTGGGGCAGCAGTTGGCGGCAAAACCCGAAGAGGCCGATGAAACGTATACTCTTGATTGGGCTTCTAATCCGGCAAATCCGGCGGAATTGCTTTTGAAATAAAACTATATAAAAAACTGCGGCCTTGTGTTTTCACGAGGCCGCAGTTTTTATATGGTTTTATTTAAGCTTTGATACGTTCAACGTAGGAACCGTCGCGTGTGTCGATTCTTACCTTGTCGCCGATGTTGCAGAAAAGGGGCACACGGATTTCTGCGCCTGTTTCTACGGTAGCGGGCTTGAGGGTGTTTGTGGCGGTATCGCCTTTGATGCCTGGTTCTGTGTAGGTGATTTCAAGAACCACGCTCATTGGCATTTCGCAAGTGAGGATAGTTTCGGAAGCAGCGTGAACCATAGCTTCGCAGATATCGCCTTCTTTGAGGAACTGTACTCCTTCAATGCTTTCGCCGGGAATGGTAACCTGTTCAAAAGTTTCGGTGTGCATAAAGTTGTAGCCCATGTCGTCTTTGTAGAGGAACTGGTAGGGGCGACGTTCGATGCGAACTTCTTCTACTTTAACACCGGAGTTCCATGTTTTGTCGAGTATGCGGCCGGTTTGTACGTTGCGGAGCTTCGTGCGTACGAAAGCCGGGCCTTTACCTGGTTTTACATGGAGGAATTCTTTGATGAAATAGTATGTGCCATCAATGTCGAGGCACATTCCGTTTTTGAAATCAGCAGTTGTTGCCATAAAAAATGGTAATGAGTATTGTGTTTTTTTGATTTGTCTTTGAGAATCAATATGCAAATTTAAGCATTTTCCTCAATATAGCCAATTTTCGTGGTGTTTTCCACCGATTTTTCGTTCAACATACGCCGCGAAAGAGCCGAAAAAGCCACAGCCATCAGTATTGAGGTCAATGTCCATGTTACCGGGTAGACTGTCATGAGTCTATAAAACGGGGCGTTTGCAGGGAAATATGCCACCCAGATCAAACGTACCACACATGTGCCGAAGATAGTAATCAAAGCAGGTGTCATGGACCGTCCGAGAGCTCGCATTATCTGACCTGCCATTTCGTAATAGCAAGCAATCCACTGGAAGAGCAGCACGTAGTGAATACGTTGGAGGGCGTATACCAAAACTTGGGGATCTTGAGTGAAAGCCGACAGGAAAAATTCGCCTTGCCAAGCTATGAGTATATTGAGGAACGCCGACAGCCCGACGCTTAAAAGTATGCTCAAGCGGAATATGCGTTTGACACGGTCGTATTGCCCGGCACCGTAGTTTTGGGAAGCGAAAGCAACGGCTGTCTGCCCTATGGCGTTGATAACGAAATAGCAATAGAATTCGTAGTTTATAGCTGTTGCCGAGCCTGCTACGGCAAAGCTTCCGAAGGTATTTATTGCCGAGAGTACGAAAACGTTTGAAAACGCAAAAATAGTGCTTTGTAGCCCTGCAGGCAAGCCCACGCGGCAGATTTTGCCTATTTCTGAAAAACCGGTGCGCAGGTTGCTGAAATCAAGTTTGATATCGCTTTTTTCTCTTACGAGTATAGCCACTATTATAGCGGCGTTTACGGCTGTTGAAATCACGGTTCCCCATGCAACTCCGGCCACTCCCATGCCTAATATTATAACGAAGAAAAGGTTGAGGGCCACGTTTACTATCCCTGCAGCTATAAGGGCAAAGAACGGGCGTTTGGTGTCGCCTATGCTTCGGAGTATAGCTGCTCCGAAATTGAAGATTATCAGGAATGGCATTCCGCCTACAAGAATGCGGAGGTATTCCAGTGCTTCGTCCATTATTTCCTGAGGTGTAGCCAGCAGCTCAAGTAGGGGGCGGGCAACCAATTGTCCTGCAACTAGGAGAATGATACTGCATATTATTGAGAGGACAGCCGATGCGGCTACAGAAGCTCTCACGCCTTTTGCGTTCTTGTTGCCTATATAGTTTGCTATAACTACGTTTATGCCTACGGATATGCCTAAAAAGAGGTTTACTATCAATCCGAGTACCGGGCCGTTGGCACCTACTGCAGCCAGGGCGTGGCTACCGGCAAAACGTCCTACCACGGCAACATCGACAGCGTTGAACGATTGCTGCAGCAGTCCGCTTGCAATGAGAGGAACGGCAAATAAGAGCATTTTGCTCAGGAGAGGTCCCCTGAGCATGTCTATTTCATTATTGTTGTTTTTCATTAATCTTTTCTACCTTCTTTTCTTTGTTTGAGGCTTGTGTTTCCCTGCGTTAGTCAAACGCTCCTGAAATGGCCTCTTCTATGGTTTGTTCCTCCTCGATGGGCGCAAATTGGCTTGAGCACAAGTCTATGTCGGAGGGGAATTCAAATCTGGTCTCTTGCGAGTAGGGCAGAGTGGGGTCGGCATAGACTTTGGAAATATATTTGCCATATATCGGGAGTGCCATTGACGCGCCTTGGCCTTGAGCCATATTGTTGAAATGGATATAGCGGTCGTCTCCACCCACCCATGTGCCGCTCACCAGCTCGGGAGTGAAGCCCATGAACCAACCGTCGGCATTGTCGTTGGTAGTACCTGTTTTTCCTCCCATCTGGGCAGTGAGGCTATAAGGAGGCCTGCGCAGGCGGTTGCCGGTGCCGCTGTCTACAACGTTGAGTAGAATCGACAGTATGCGGTAATATCCTTGGCGAGTCATCACTTCTGTTTGTATCGGGGAGAAATTGGAAATTATGTTTCCGTTTGCGTCGGCTATAGCAGTTACAAATACCGGGTCGGAGCGCATACCGCCGTTTGCAAACGCGCTGTAGGCCGTAACCATTTCTTTGACAGAAACCTCGCAAGGTCCCAGACAGAGTGATTTTACTGCCGGAAGCTGGTTTGTAATTCCGTAGCTGTGCATGCGTTTGACAAGTTCGGCAGGACTGAGCCTGTCCATTATGCGTGCAGATATCCAGTTGTTGGAGTTGGTGAGAGCCCATCTCAGATCTACCATTTCGCCTATGCGTGCTTTCCCTGCGTTTCTGGGTTGCCATATCTTGCCGTTTTCGTCGTAAAGGGTTGGCTGATCGTTGAGAAGTTGTGTACAAGGGGTAAACTCGTCGGTCTCAAGTGCATAGGTGTAAAGGAATGGCTTTATTGTAGAGCCGATCTGCCGGCGTCCGGTAGAAACCATATCGTATTGGAAGAAGCGGAAATCTGGTCCGCCTACATATGCCTTGACGAATCCTGTAGACGGGTCCATGCTCATGAAACCGGCTCGGAGGAATGATTTGGTGTATAAAATGGAATCGCGGGGAGTCATGACGGTGTCTATCGGGCCGTCGTATGAGAAAACTGTCATTTCTACAGGCTCGTTGAATTGTTCCATTATCTGTTCTTCCGACAGATTTGCCACTTTTCCCACCCTGTGGCGCTCGCTTTGTCTTATTGCGGTCTGGATGAGTTTCTGGCGCATATTGTCGGATAATTCTGCTCTGTTAGACGTATATGGCCTGCCGCTCCAGTTTTTCTTTTCGCGGAAGAATTGTTTTTGCAACGATTCCATGTGCTCGCCAACGGCTTCTTCGGCGTATTGCTGCATTCGCGAGTCTATGGTGGTATAGATTTTGAGTCCGTCGTTGTATATGTCGTATTTTGTTCCGTCTGGTTTTCTGTTCTTTTCAATCCAACCAAACAGCGGGTTTGTAGCCCATGCTATAGAGTCGTCTACATATTTCTGACGGTCCCACGAGGGGTAGTTGTCGCGTTTCGGTTTTTTTGCGGTCAGAATCCTTCTTAGTTCTTCGCGGAAATATGGCGCGGGTCCTTCTTTGTGGTCCACGCGGTGGAAATCGAGTACGAGCGGTTGTGCTTGTAGCTCTGCAGTCTGCTCTTTTGAGAGCATTCCGGCTTTGCGCATTTGTTCGAGGACAACGTTTCGGCGATCGCGTGTGCGTTCTGGATGGCGCACGGGATTGAAATAACTTGGGTTTTTCACCATTCCCACAAGAGTGGCTGCTTCAAGGGTGTTGAGGTCTGCGGCATCTTTATTGAAATAAACTTTTGCGGCGCTTTTTATGCCGACGGCGTTATAGAGGAAATCGAATTGGTTGAGGTACATTTTCAATATTTCCTCTTTGGAATAGAATCGCTCAAGCTTTATTGCTATCATCCATTCTATCGGTTTTTGCATAGCTCGGCTAAGGAAACCGTTGCTGGGGGGCGTGTAGAGTTGTTTTGCCAATTGCTGAGTAATTGTAGATCCGCCGCCGGCATTTTTTTGGCGGAGTATCACGGTTTTGAGAATTGCTCGAGCCAAGGCTTTGACATCTATTCCTGAGTGATCTTCAAAACGGGCGTCTTCTGTTGCTATAAGAGCATCTACGACAGCCGGGGAAATTTCGTCGAAATCGGCGTATACGCGGTTTCCGGTGTTGCGGAAATAACGTCCCAATTCCTGTCCGTCGGAGCTGTAGATTATTGAAGCAAATTTATCTTGAGGATTTTTGAGGTCTTCTATCGGTGGCATGTAGCCTATTGCGCCGTTGTATACCAACACGAAGAACACCCCTAAAAATACGATAGCTGCCACAAAAGCTATCCAGAGGGTGCGTATAGTATATTTCACCCATTTTTTTGTCTGTTTAGGTCTGGGAGGTGTGTTGCTCTGTCGGTTATTTGTTGAGTTTGTTGGCATATACCTTGTTGCTATGGTTCAAAACTGAGTTCAAAATTAACAAATTTCGCGAAAGTGTGCAAATTCAGTCACAGTGAGTAGCGATAAATTTGCATAATTTAGAAAAAAGCATTAATTTTGCAAAACCAAAGGCTGCCCGGATGGTGGAATGGTAGACACGAGGGACTTAAAATCCCTTGGCCATCGCGGCTGTGCGGGTTCGAGTCCCGCTCCGGGCACTACTAATATGAAATTGGTAATTTTATATTTATAATTTGATAATTAGCAATTTCAATTCTGCTGTTTGAAGGCCTGTTTGCAGCTGTATTTGTGATTATCCCCCATTTTTACCGTTGATGATTATGAATTGCACCTATACTACAAAAGGTACGTGTTCCAAATCTATAAAATTCAAGTTGAATAACGACGGCACAGTTGCTGATGTTGAATTTGAAGGCGGCTGCCATGGCAATACTCAAGGTATTTCTGCTCTTGCGCAAGGGCAAGATGCAAGGTGGCTTATAGGGCGCTTGAAAGGCCTTGATTGCAGGGGCAGAGGGACGTCATGCCCCGATCAGCTTGCGCAGGCTTTGGAAAAAGCATTGGGCGAATTGGCTCAATAATTATTGTATTTGTCTGCTTTGATGGGCGCAGACGGATAAATCAAAAGTTTTTATATTGCTAAGATTACGCTTTTGCAGTTTTGGAATAGTGTCCGCTTGCATCTGAAATGGCTTGGTGCCGTTTGTCCTGTTTGCGCATGGGTTCAATTATAATATGTTGTGAAAGCGTGTAGTTAAGTGCGCAATGCCATTGCGCACTTGGATGAAATATCCGCCTAAACTATATTATCTGGCAGGTTTGAAAAACCAAATTCGGAGGATCGTAGTTGGCTATGGCTTTCCGATTTTTTTATGTTTTTTTATAAATATTGATTTGGGTGTAGGTGGGAAAATGCTTAATTTTGCTGCCAAGGTGAACATTGCATTTAGAAAGAGATAGAGTTTGTTGTACTTGCCTTTTTTTATTAACTTTATAACTCATCTCATGAAAAAGTACATTGCGGCATTGTTCCTGATGCTCACCTTCTGCGTTAACGCACGTGTGAATCCGACGGTAGACCGAATAGAACCGCCATTCTGGTGGTCGGGTATGGTTGAACCGGAATTACAGTTAATGGTCTATGGTCAAGGAATCGGCGATTACCGCCCGACGATTTCCGACAGCACCGTTGTGCTCAAAAGCTATAGCGCTTTTGAAAGCCCCAATTATCTTGTTTTGTATCTTGATGTTGAAAATGCCCGTCCCGGGAAATTTGACATTAAGTTTGAACGCAAGGGAGCCAAGACTATCACCGAAACATATGAATTGAAAGAACGTCGCGCCTCTACCGATGATATCCAAGGGTATAGTTCTGCGGATGTCCTTTACTTGATTATGCCCGACCGTTTTGCCAATGGGAACCCCGACAATGATAGCGTGGCTATGAAAGAACGTTATGTTGTGGACCGCGGCCGTCACATGGCTCGTCATGGCGGTGACCTCAAGGGAATCGAGGATCATTTAGATTATTTTACCGATTTGGGTGTGACAGCCATATGGCTGAATCCCGTTCTTGAGAATGATGCCCGTGGCGGGTCCTATCATGGTTATTTCTCTTCTGACATGTACAATGTAGACCGCCGTCTGGGTACAAACGAAGATTACCTCCGCCTTATAGACAAGGCTCACGGAAAAGGTTTGAAAGTGGTTATGGATATGATATTTAACCATATTGGTCCAAATCATCCTTGGGCATTGGATAACCCGTCTAAAGACTGGTTTAACAAGAGTCCCGAGCGTAGAGGCAACCACGACCTCTTTGTGTTCCACGATAATTATTCTTCGGACTATGACCGCGAGGTGATGGATAAATCGGGTTTCGGCATCGATGTTAACCAAAGTAATCCTCATGTGGCTAAATATTTGATTCAAAACTCAATATGGTGGATAGAAAATAGCCGTATAGATGCTATCCGTCAAGATACTTATCCTTATTGCGACTATGAAATGATGCGCCAGTGGAATATTGCGGTTATGAAGGAATATCCTCAGTTTAATATCGTGGGAGAGGTATGGATTGAGAATCCGTTGGGTTCTGCATGGTGGCAGAAAGGAAACCGTTTGAATACGGGTAATGACCCTGAACTTAAATCGGTGATGGATTTCAAACTCATGTCGCTCGCCTCTGATGTTTTCAACAATAATGACGAAAAGGGCGGTAAGCTCAACCAGCTTTACCAACATATGACTTTTGATTATGTATATGCCGACATAAACAATGTTTTGCGCTTTTTGGACAATCATGATACCGACCGTTTCCTCAGGAGCGAACCTCAAGATTTGAGTGGTTTCAAGCAGGGTGCAGTGTTCCTTCTCACAGTTCCTGGTACACCTCAGTTGTATTATGGCCACGAGTTGCTTATGCATGGCAGCAAGAAGGCTCCAGGCGGCGACGGTAATGTGCGCCTTGATTTCCCCGGCGGTTGGGAAGGTGACTCTGTGAATTGTTTTACACGCGAAGGACGTTCGCCCATGCAGAACGAGGCTCGTGATTATCTGAGCCGTTTGCTCAAGTGGCGTCAGGGAAATAAAGTTGTGTCGGAGGGCACGATGAAGCACTACCTGCCCAACCGTGGTGTATACGTCTATGAACGCAGCCTCGGGGATAAGACCGTCATGGTATTTATAAACGGTTCTACCCAAGCTGTAGAACTGCCCATGGCTCGCTATGCCGAATCTCTTAAGGGCCGTAGTGCCGGCCACGAGGTTACAAGTGGACGCAACGTGACTTTTGGCGAGAGCCTCGCTATGGAGCCGCGTGAGGTTATGCTCATAGAGCTTCAATAATTGTTGATAAACCAGCCAAAGTTATCTACATCGTGTAGATAACTTTGGCCAATGGACTAATAATCACAATATTTATGGTTGCGGGAATATAAATAATTGCTATATTTGCAAATTATGTATATCATCCCCGACCAATACAAACGCGAACTCCGCGTCTTTATCTCCTCCACGTTCTCCGATATGCAGGAAGAACGTGATTATCTCGTAAAGCAAATTTTCCCGGCAATAGAACAAGAGTGCCGTGAACGCAATGTGCGCTTCACGGCACTCGATTTGCGTTGGGGCATTACCGAAGAAGAATCTACCAGCGGCAAGGTGGTGGAAATCTGTCTGGACGAGATACGGCGCTCGCGGCCGTTCTTTATCGGTTTGGTTGGCGGTCGCTATGGTTCTATCCCCGACAAGGATTTCGTTTTCGAGAAAGACCATATTTATGAGCGTTTTCCCGAATTACGTGAATATTTCGAGGAACAACGCAGCATAACCGAAATAGAGATGCTCTATGGCGTATTGGCCTACGACGAGCGTGTAAATGCTAATTTCTTTATAAAGAAAGAATCTAAAATATCTGATGAATTTCGCGAAAAGGATGCCGCTAATATAAAGAAATTGGAGTCTCTCAAAGCTAATATTTGGCGTGCCGCAGACCAAGACAAGTGCCGAGCTACGGAATACGGTACTGTCAAACAGTTGGGTAAGCAAGTATATAAGCAACTGATGGAGCTTGTAGATGCATGTTTTCCCAGGCCGGAGTTTGCCAATTTATATGATGCTTATGCTTTTGAGCAGGAACGTTTCTATGCAGAACTAAGGACAACTTATATCCCGTGGCATTTTGATGTTTGGAAAGACAAATTGCTGGAAAGTGATAATGTGATTCTTATCGGGAATAAGAGTCCGGGCTTTTCTGCATTTGTAGCCAACGAAATAGGCCGAGAAATTGAGTTGGATGGCCAGACGTATACCGTGTTTACCACCTGGTTGGGAGGTGATGTTTCGAGAGTGGAACAAGTCGTTCGTATGCTTCTTCATGATATGGGCAGGCATTATAATGTTGATGTGCCGGAATTGTTAAATGATGAGGACGATGAAATTGATTTAGAAGCCTTGTTGGAGCGTTTTCCGCAAGATAACCGTCTTTGGGTTATAGACGGGTTAGAGAGGATAGACTACCAAAATTTACTCTATGATAAAATAGCCGGGACCACTTCTATAGGAAAAGTATTGGTTACATGCGATCCATGGATGTCTGAAGGGGCTATTATAGATAATTTCGAGACATGCGCATTTCCGTTGTTTACCGGCTCTATGAAGCGAAAGGTTGCCGATGCATATTTGGCGCGTTTCCGCAAACGCCTCACCGAGAAACAACTTACGGCCATAGTGGCATCAGATGTCATATCTTCGCCAAAGACACTTATGATTTTTCTGGACTCGATAATAGCTTTTGGCTGTTATGAGAAGCTGGATGAATATATACATTCTCTCATCACTGTAGACGGGTTGGAAGATTTTGTGGGCAAAATACTTGAGGTAATTGAAAACGATACGTCTCCGGAAAAGGCAAGTAAAATAGTTGGCCGCCTTGTTTTTTCTTTTAACGGGCAGACAGAGGCACAATTAGTAGAAGGCTTGGCTTCCAGCACTCTTGAACGCATGGCGTTGCTCAACGGCATTCTTCCATTGTGCGAAAAAGCAAACGGCAGAATGAGAGTCAATATGGTTATAAAAGATTTTATACATGCCAATTATGATTTCACCCCTGAGGAAGAACAGGAATTCCGTCGTGAAGCTATAGCCAATGCAAAGGATGAAATGACACGTATTCATAGACGCTATGTCAGGAAATCGTGGACTTATCTGTATCACACCACCTTGATGAGAGCGCCTCTTGTTCCTATGTTTGCTATTGAAGACCAGACTCGCTATGAAGATTGCTTTAATGAAGCTGCGCTTCAATATATGGAACTTGGAGATACGGGTAATCTGCTCGGAATGATTTCGCATTTCAATTGTTTGTCGTGGATGACCGATAGGGAACTGATGCAGCAGATAATGGAATACTTGTCGAAAAACAAAGCTTCTATGGCGGATTTGTTATCTTCGCGAGACTTTTGGGTTGCTAAATTTCTGAAATTTGATTTTTTGATTGAAATATGGACTGCATTTTATAGCTCAGGAGTAATAGATCGTGCAGCTTTTGCAAAGAAGGTTAAATCTATGTGGATTCCCAGAAAATATAAGGATAAAATGCTTGCATCGTTGGATACAAGAGAAATATCTTTATTGGATTTGTGGGATGAGAACGATCCGGATTCTGTGACAGGTAACTTGAACAAGCTAATACAGCAGATTTTCCGTTTAATATTTGTTGTCCCCGATGACGTGCGCCAAGAATTGCGCGGTAAGATTAAGCGCACTTTGGAGAATATGGCTGTTGGAAATTCTGCCGACGATACCTTCTATTCGTTCTATAAGCTCATAGATTATGCTTGTGCTTTGGGGTTGGACGAGCCGCAAGCGTTAGATGACGATCTGGAATGTTTGTCAATTATGCCAGAGTATATGTTGTTTTACAAGACCCTTGCTGAGTTTGAGAGTGGACGCCCGTTTGATACTTATCTTGAACGGCTTCAGGCCTTGATATCCGGCAAGGTGGCAACGGTAGCGTTGGGCTTGCGCTTGGTGGCCAATCTTCTTGAGAATTTAGGAGATATGGGAAAATTCAAGGCGGTAATAGAAGAATCGTGGGAAGAATGTTTGAGCTATAACGACAGATTTGTTATGTGGCATTTAGGCTTTTTCTTTGCTCGATATGGTTACTCCGACGAGGCTGTAGCGATTTTTGCCAAATACGACGAGGATGTTGATTTGTCGGGCAATTTGCGGTATAGCCAAATCCAACAAGTAATCAAGGCTTATATAAAGAAGGATATGTTTATTGAAGCTTTGGATTATCTTGAAGCCGTTATGCTTAAAGTTGCTGAATCTCAACCTATGGACGCCGACCGTTTATTCCATACTAAGTTTACTCATGCCATATTGCTGTTTAAGTGCGGGAAATCGCAAGAAGCCGTATCTGTTTCGAGGCCGTTGTACGAGCAAGCACAAGGGCAATATGCAAGTTACAAAGAAAACCTGGCTCGTGTATTGTCATGGTCTCTCGGTAATGTAGCTATGAATGTGTCTGATTTGGCGGAAAGAGCGTCAATGCTTAGAGAAAGCATAATTCTTAGTGAGGAATTCCGTGATAGTAGCAATCCGGAATATTGGCGGAGTTTGGTGGCGATGTTATTGGAACTGTCAAAAATAGATAGAATGGTCCTTCCTGAGCTGGCAGAATTATTGGAGAGTGTAGAGAATAACTCTGAAATCATAGAAGATAATACTATTCAAGCCGTTTTGTCATTTGGCTATAAAGAGATGATAATCAACGGCTATATAGAACCATATCTTGAGAAACTGAAAGATATGGACACTTTGGACAATTATGTGTTTCCGCTGATATTGGAAATACTTAAAAGCGAAAATTCTCAGGTGAAAAAAGCCGGGGTGCATATGCTTGCGCGTTGGTTGCCACAAGAGTCTGGTCTGTCGCTTTTGCCTGAAGGAGGTGTGGCAGAACATATTCGCGAGGTTGTGGCAAGTGGTAATATGGAGCTTCTTGTTCAGGAAATTTTGCATGGAGATTTGAATGATATGTCGCAGCGCTTGTGGATTTATGCAGCAGGATACTTTGCAGGCCGCGATGATATTATATGTGATTTCTTGCACTATCTGCGAGAAGTTTTATTGCAGGGCCGGAGTTTGGAAGAGTATTCATATAAGGTGTCTTTCATGGAACAATTGCAAGACCCGACGGAAGAAGAGATAGAGGAGTGTGGCAGCCGCCTGCTGTCTATGTTTGATGAAGCAGACCGGATTAAGATCGAGTTAGACGATATAAGGGGCGATATATTGCTAAATAGCGACAGGGCTGCCAGATATGCTGAGTTGGCTTTGGCGTGGAGTGGCCCGGAAGGCGAGGATCTTGCTTACGCCGTCAATGTAATGGCCGCTAAATATGAAGCAGACAGAGCCGAGTTGCTGTTGCAATTTTTACGGTCATTGATGGAATGCTGGCCGCAATATGTGCCTATGCTTGACGGGCTTAAAGAAAATATGGCAAATATACTTGTATTTGCTTTGCATGGGCTATATGAGCGCGACCTGTACGATCGTTCCCATTGGGATGAGGCGACGGTGATTATGGATTTTTTTGGGTTGGAATACAATAAAGTCTTGCTGTCGTTGGGTATCGTGGTTATGAACGACGACGAATTGGTGCCTTTCTATATAGATGAGGTGGAAGCTGCCGGAAACTTTGAAAATGACTTTGTTTTTGCCGGGGAGCTTCACCGGAGGAAAATGTTTGAAGAGTCCTTAGCCGTTACCGATCGCCTGTTGGCAATGGAAACAAATGAATTTTATACTATCGTTTTGCTCATTATCAAAGGAAGGTCGTTAAGGTCTTTGTTCAGATATGAAGAAGGCTTGAAGGCTTTTGACAACGCGCTTGAGCTTTACGAGTCGGCCGATAATGCAGACTTTGAGTTTGAGCCTATAGTCTCGACAGATGTATTTGTTTATTTGTCGTTAATGGTCTTGTTGCGGAGGTACGGGCATTTTGAAATGGTGCTTGAGCGGTTTGAAAATCTTTTTGACGAGGTAGACCGTTGGTTTAACGATTTGCTCAGGTGTGTATACTACTACGATGTGGACAATGATCAATCGGCAGAACGGCTTTGGGCTCGCATGGACAGTACTGCGGCCGAGGCAGAGACTCCCGATGACGTGAAATCATTTTCGGCATGGTTCCATATAGCCAAAGCCAATTATTGCGGCAGACACGGCAAACCCGTGCAGAGAGCGCAAGAATTGGCCTCAGCACGCAGGTTGCTTGATAGTGTACCTGCAGGTAGTGTCCCGTTTATAAGGCGCTTATTGGCCGAATAGTCCTAATTCGTCGTTGATAGATATGCCCAAATGCTTATAGGCGAGTTCTGTTACTTCTCGTCCTCTGGGAGTGCGTTTTATGAACCCTTCTTTTATTAGGTATGGCTCGTAGACTTCCTCTATTGTGCCGGGGTCTTCGCCTAAAGCTGTGGCAATGGTAGTTAGGCCCACGGGGCCTCCGTGGAATTTCCGTATAATGGTGTTGAGGATTTTGTTGTCGATTTCGTCGAGTCCATAGCGGTCTATGTTCAAGGCTTCCAATGCATAACGCGCAATATCTATGTCGATAGAACCATTGCCTTTAACTTGGGCGAAATCGCGGACACGGCGCAGTAATGAATTTGCTATACGAGGAGTCCCGCGGCTTCGTAGTGCTATTTCATAGGCTGCATCAGCAAGTATTGGTACACTCAAAAGCGATGCAGATCTCTCTACGATGCGTTGAAGAACCGGATGGTCATAGTATTCCAAGTGGCATTTAATTCCAAATCGTGCACGGAGCGGCGAGGTGAGAAGGCCGCTTCGGGTTGTGGCCCCGACAAGGGTAAATGGGTTGAGGGTGAGTTGTACCGACCGAGCTCCCGGGCCTTTGTCTATCATTATGTCGATTCGGTAGTCTTCCATGGCAGAGTAGAGGTATTCTTCTACCACAGGGCTTAAGCGGTGTATCTCATCGATGAATAAGACATCGTTTTCCTCCAGGCTGGTGAGTATTCCGGCAAGGTCTCCGGGTTTGTCTAAAACGGGTCCGGATGTTATTTTCATGCCTACGCCCAATTCGTTTGCTACAATTCCCGAAAGAGTGGTTTTGCCTAATCCCGGAGGACCGAATAGAAGGATATGGTCTAAGGCTTCGCCTCGCATTTTTGCTGCGGCGACAAAAACCTTGAGGTTTTCAATTATTTTATCCTGGCCATTGAAGCTGTTGAAGCGTCCTGGACGGAGAGCTTTTTCAAATTCAGCTTCCGACGCGGCACCGGCGTTTCTGATATCAAATTCGTCCATACTTGGCTTTTTGGAGAGATTATTTGGCTAAGGTTTGGGTGATTTTTGCAATTATTGTATCGGGTCTTATGGCAGAGAGGCATAGGTAGTCGCCTCTGAAACAAGGTTTTTCTCCATATACAGAACATGGACGGCAGCTTAGTGGCAATTGTATTGTGGATTCTTCGTTTTGTTTCCAGGCTTTGAAGCCGCAGTATGGGTGCGTGGCGCCCCAGATGCTTATAGTGGGAGTGCCGGCTATGGCGGCCAAATGCATATTTGCTGAGTCCATTGCAATCATAGCATCTAAATGGTTGAAAAGCGCCAATTCTGCGGCAAAACCATATCGTTTTCCGGCAAGGCTTTGAACAAAAGGTATTTGAGCTTCCCATTGCTCAAGTATTTCCTGCTCTTTACCCCCACCTCCAAGGAGATAAACTTTTATGTCGGGGCCTAATGTTTCCGGTAACTTTTCTACCACTTGTCGCATGAGGTGGATGGGATATATCTTGCCTTTGTGTGCTGCAAAAGGCGCTATACCTATCCATTTTATTCCTTTGGGCTTGGGTTTTGTTATTTTTGCAAAATCTGATGTTGCTGCTGAGGCTTTTCCTGCATACAAACTTGTAAAAGATAGTGCTGCCGGCAGTCCTAAACGTGCAAATACCTCAAGATATCTTGCCGATTGGGGCACTAATGGGAGCAGTATCTTATTGTGCTTGCGGGTAAGTTCTTTTCGTTTTGCCCTTGGTTTGACAAGCGAGGCTGTTGCGATTTTGCGCATGCGCATAAAAACAGAGAGCACTTTTGTGCGCAGCACATTGTGTAAATCCGCAAAAGCGTCGACGGAATATAGAGAGCATAGGTCGCGAGACAGGCGCGACAATCCTGCAATACCTTTGTATTTTTCTTTCAGGTCTATGCCCACTACGTTGAGGTTTGCAGGAGGGTTCACAAACATTGCAGTCATAGATGGGCGTGTCGCCAATATGAAATTAACTTTTGGGTATGCGCGGCATACGCTGTAGACTACAGGTATTGTCATTGCCACGTCTCCGAATGCCGAGAAACGTGTTATGAGCACGTTTTTGAAACCGCCGGGATTTCCGGCGGTGTTTTCATTTTTTCGAGGCATAGAGAACGGGGTTGGTGTCTTCGTCGTTATACATTTTCATCTGCCGGTACACCTTCATGTATTTTTTCCCGGCAGCAATGTCGTCAAGGAGGCAATCTATTGCCTCAATGAGATCCTTGCGCTGTTCAAGAAGCACTTGGAGCTTTGCGGCGCAACGATTACGGTGTTGCTCGTCGGCATCTGACCGCAGAGCCTCGGCTTGCATGTGATATATTTTGAGGGCTAAGATGGAAAGTCGATCTAATGCCCATGCCGGACTTTCGGTGTTTATAGTAGCGTCGGGCGAAATCTTCACATCGGCATAAATTGTGCGGAAATATGAGTCGAGTTCTTCTACCATGTCGGTGCGGTCCTGGTTGGATTTGTCTATCCTGCGTTTGAGTGCAAGGGCTGCAACGGGGTCAATCTCGGGATCGCGAATAATGTCTTCCAAATGCCACTGAACGGCATCTATACGATTTTTGTCGTAAAGCACTGCTTCAATGGATCCGTCGGGGTATTCGCGGCGTGAAGGCGCGTCAACATCGTCGTCTATATGATAGTCGGCAACCGACTGCTCAAAGATGCTATAACTTTTTTCGGCAAATTTCATGATAAAATTCAGTTTTTGTAGTGTTGATTCTGTCTATATTGCTGTCGGTGGAAAAATCGCATGCCACTTGAAGCATTATAGTTGCACAAAGATACTCATTTATAGCTGAAATTGAAAATAAAAACTCAATCAAAGGGCAAAAAGCTGCCAAGCCGATTGAAAAACTATGTATCCTACGTAATTTTTCATGATGTCTGTTTCTCATGATGTCTGATTTTCCTTATCAATGGTAATAAACGGCAATATGTGAAATTGATGATATGAAATTACCTTGGTTTATTGAATAAAGTAGGTAAATGCAGCAAAGTATTATGAAAATGCTATTTAATAAAGAATTTATGTTTAAAAAGAAGATGAGGGTGCTTAGTGTATAAAAATTGGCAAAATGTCCTAAAAATATGCCTAAAAATAAAATAATCGGCAAAAAATATTTTAGATTATTAAAAAATATTCATATATTTGCGGAAACACAATTTAAGTCTATGAGGAAAATTATAACAGAACCAACTCCATTATCTGACAAGGATTGCTTCTATCTTATCGACCGGTTGCGTGATGGTTTTTCCCACCACCTCCATTGCCACGCTGAGTATGAGCTAAACTTGGTTACGGGTTGCAAGGGCTCCCGCAGATTGGTTGGCGATTCTCTTGAAGAAACGCCTAATTACGACATGGTCCTGATAGCCCCTCAGGTGGAGCATCAGTGGATCCAGCACAATTGCCGCAATATGAAAATACGTGAGATTTGTTTGCAGTTTTCATCGGGGCTTTTCAGCGAAGATTTGCTTGCAAAAACTCAGTTTTCAAATATCAGGCGATTGTTTGAGTCTTGTACTTTCGGCTTGGCTTTCGACATGGATGCCATGTTGGCGGTTTTTGGTAAGGTAGAAGCCTTGGCCCGTAAGGCCGTTGGCTTTGATCGCATACTTATGCTGATGGATGTGCTGAATACCTTGGGAGAAGCTATTGCTCAGGGACATGCCCATGAGGTTTCTACCACCCATAATTCAGAAAATCATACGAGCGAAAACGGTCGGGTAGCTTTAGTTCAAGATTATATAGCCGCCAACTACCGGAGTGTATTGCGTTTGGAAAAAATCTCGAGCATGGCCGGGATGACACCGACGTCGTTCAGCCGCTTTTTCAAAATGCGTACAGGTCAGAGCCTGTCGGAGTATATAATAGAGGTGCGTTTGTCGCATGCGGCGCGTATGCTTATAGACTCCCACAAGACAGTTGCGGAGATTTGTTTTGGTTGCGGTTTTAATAACGTGTCTAATTTCAACCGTATTTTCAAAAACAAGAAGAATTGTTCGCCCAAAGAATTCCGCGAAACATATCGCCGCACACATTCGGTGACATAAGATTCCCTATTTAATAGATATTTACTGATAGGCTCAAAATTATTCGTATGTATATTTTTTGCCCTTAGACAACCTGGCGCGGATTCTCTGGCATGCCCGGTGGAGAGGGTATGTGATAGAAAAATAGGGTATTGTGAGCAGCAACTTGCGCGATTTTAGCGCGGCCATTGATTTGCGCCATGTGCTTATGTCTAAAGCCAGCATCAGCACAATGATTGCAAGAGCTATGGCGGCTGCTTGCATGTTTGGATACGATTCCACTGCGGCAGCAGTTCCCGAGGCTATTGCAGCAATCTGCAACCAGCCAGTAAGGCCCATGAGAAAACGTGGGCGGCGACGGATATGGCTTTCGGTGGTAAAGCGCCTGAATGTCCGTTCTTTGGAAAGGCGCGGATGATTGCCGTAGCGTATACGGACCATGGATTCGTCGGACAGTTCTATTTGGGTGTTTTTCCCATTAGAAATTTCTGAAATGAAAATGTCGTCGTCTCCATATCTTAGGTTTAGGCTTCTTGCAAATCCTTTGTTTTTTAGAAATACGCTTTTGCGGTATGCAAGATTGTATTCTGTCCCTCTGAAAGGTTTTTTTGCAACAGCAACTCCGAGCCAACGCATGCTTTCTGCCACATAGTCGAATGCTCTTCGGCGTTTTCCTCGTTTAGAGTCTTCTGTCGGGTCTATGTATGCGTAGCCTAATACTATGTCTACGTCGTTTCCTCGGTTGAATCGGAACATTATTCGTCTCAGCCATTTATCCGACATTATTTCTGCAGCTGTCGTTGTGAGAACTGCAATGTCGTATCTTGCGGCTTTAACGCCTAATGTGAGTGCGAGTTTTTTGCGGCTCAGGTTTACTACGCCTTCTGGAGTGAAGGTGAGATATAGGTTCTGGTGTTTGGGTCGGAGCATTGCCACAACATCTTTGACGTCGGCCGATTCACCTTCGTTTACAACGATTACTTCGTAGGCACAAGGATAGTCTTGGTTTAGGAGTGTATTGAGGAGTTGTTCAAGATTTTCTGCATCTCCTTGTGAGCACACTATTACTGAAGCAGGCATATAGTCGGCCTCAGGTTTGTCCGGACGTTCACGGTCGGCTCGGCGGCGGTATGTATGTACTGTGCGGAAGCGGAAGAAATATATTGCGGCTAAGAGCAATAGGCAGGTGAAGCTTCCGGCGAGGAGCCACAGCGATAACGGTGGGATATTTGGAGAAAAAGTCATTTTTAGTTCCAGAATGTATTTCAATGCAAAAGTACGTCAAAAAAATCAAAGCGGCAAAGTCTGGTGCCGTGGAATTTTGATTAGTTTGGTGTTTGTTGTGAAAAATATGCTGAAAAAATTTTGTAAAGATTGGCTATTACGGAATTTTTTCCTTAATTTTGCACGAGGAATACGAAACGATGGAAAACTTTCTTTTGGAGAAGCGAGGCCGAGTAATATCGGTTGAAAAATCTTTGCTTATTGTTGAGTTGTCGGACCTTGACGGAGAGTGTGGTTCTTGTGCTCTATCGTCTATGTGCGGCAAAGGTTCTGATGGCGAAGAATCCGGCAGAGTGACTGTTGTTGTCAAAGGTGATGCGGCATTGGGTTCAGAGGTTAAGGTTGGCCTTCTTCATGGTGCTTCGCTCAAGTCGACTCTTCTTTTGCTTGTCCTTCCGCTTGTAGTTTTTATCTCGGTTGCTGTATTAGGCACCGTTCTGTCGTGGTCCGATTTAGTGAGTGGTTTTGCGGCATTGGGATCTGCCGCAGGAGTGTATTTTTTGCTCCCTAACCGACGTGGAGGTACCCAGTGGGTCCTCATAACCAAAGAATGATTGAGAAAGAGAAATATGATTAATTTGTTCTTATATGGAGTTGTTTCTGTTCACGGTGTGTATTCTTGGCATCTTAGGGCTTGTGGGGGCTTTGGTGCTGTGGCTCACTGCTGAGAAATTCAAGGTAGAAGAAGACCCACGTATTGATTTGGTAGAGGCTTGTCTTGCCGGGGCAAATTGTGGTGGCTGCGGATTGGCCGGTTGCCGTGCATTTGCGGTGAAATGTGTTGAGCAAGGTTCTTTGGATGGCTTGAGTTGCCCATCGTCGGGCTCGGATGCTTTGGCCCGTATTGCTTCTATATTAGGAGTGGAAGCGCCCGAGGAGAAGATGCGTAATGTTGCGGTTGTCCGCTGTAATGGTAGCTGTGCCTCCCGTCCTCGGAAATATGTCTATGATGGGGCGCAGACGTGTGCCATTATGGATGGTGCGGGCGTGGGGACTACCGGTTGTTCTTTTGGATGCCTGGGTTGTGGCGATTGTGTACAAGTTTGTATTTTTGATGCTATAATTATAGATAAAGCTACGGGACTGCCGGTGGTAGATACCGATTTGTGTACAGGTTGTGGGGCCTGTGTTAAAGAATGTCCTCGCAATATAGTGGAATTGCGTCCTCTCGGTCGCCGAGAGCGTAGAGTTTGGGTGGGTTGTTCTAATCGCGATAAAGGTGCTGTTGCACGAAAGGAATGTTCAGCGGCATGTATAGGTTGTGGCAAATGTATGCGCACATGTCCTTTCGGTGCAATATCGGTTTCGGATAATCTTGCCTATGTAAACCCGGAAATGTGTAGAGCGTGTGGTAAATGCTTGCCTGTATGTCCTACGGGAGCTATTCTCGCGTCTTTTGAAGTTAAACTCCCTAAAGCAGAAACCAATGAGCAATCACAAAACATTTAGGAAAGGCGGCATTCATCCGGTTTCAAATAAGAATGCTTCAAGAATTATAGAGTTGCTTCCGTTGCCGATGAAAGCTATATTGCCTCTTTCTCAGCATATAGGGACGCCGGCCAAGGCTGTAGTGGCGAAGGGGCAGGCGGTTGTGCGAGGTCAGGTCGTAGCTGAGAATGCGTCGTTTGTTTCGTCTGGAATCCATTCGCCAATAACAGGTACGGTAACAGCAATAGAGCCTATGGTGAATCCGCAGGGCAAACCCGGAATGGCAATTGTCATAACGGCAAGCCATGAGCAGCATGAAGCAGACGAGATTGCCCGCTGTGAGTACTGGGCAAAGTTGGTTCCAGGGGAGTCGGATCGTACTTTGAGCGAAAAGACTTCTCAAGACGAAATAAGAAGCGCAATTGCCGCTGCCGGTATCGTGGGGTTGGGCGGTGCAGCGTTCCCGACAAGAGTTAAACTATCTTTGAAGCCCGAGCAGCATCCCGAAATTTTGATTATAAATGGCTGCGAGTGCGAGCCTTACCTGATGTGCGACGACTCCCTCATGTGTACTTACCCGGGGCGTGTGGTAGAGGGGGTAGAACTGATGATGAAAGCTGCCGGTATAGACCGTGCAGTTATAGCGGTGGAAGATAATAAACCCGAGGCCGCCAAAGCTCTTGTAGATGCATTGGATACGGCGTACGATATCAAGGTTGAAATACTCAAAACCAAATATCCGCAAGGTGGAGAGAAACAGCTCATAGAGGCTGTGACAGGCCGTCGCGTGGGCTCGGGTGAATTGCCGATTTCTGTGGGAGTGGTTGTACACAATGTTGCTACTGCTTTTGCTGTATGGCAAGCGGTGGCTACCTCTATGCCGCTTATAGAGCGGGTGGTTACTGTGACGGGCGATATCGCGACAGAACAGCGACGCAATTATATTGCTGCCATAGGAACTCCTTTGAGCGAGTTTCCGTTTACTCTTCCCGATGAAGCGCGTGTTGTAGTTGGTGGCCCTATGATGGGTAAAACGGCAACACGTTTGGATGCGCCTGTGACGAAAGGCACTTCGGGGATAACCGTTTTGGGGCAAACACGCCGCAGGCCTGTTCAGGCATGTATCCGTTGCGGCGCTTGCATGGATGCATGTCCCATGGGGCTTGAGCCATATCTTTTAAGCACCTACGGCAGGATGCAAATGTGGGCCGAAGCTCGTTCTGCTATGGTTGCCGATTGCCTTGAGTGTGGGGCATGCAGCTATTCTTGTCCTTCTTCACGGCCTCTTCTTGATTATATAAGACTTGCTAAACAACGTATACGGAAATGACACAATTGGTATTTTCTCCGTCGCCTCATGTCCACACTCCGCGCACGACCCGTGGCGTGATGCTCAATGTTTTATTAGCTTTGTTGCCTGCAACGGCATGTGCGCTGTGGTATTTTGGACTTCCTGCTCTTGAGGTTCTGTTGCTGTCTGTAGGCACTTGTGTGTTTACGGAGTGGTTCGTGACTAAATATATGCTTGGCCGGCCAAATACTATCGGCGATTTTTCTGCTATTGTAACAGGCGTCCTTCTTGCACTATGTTTGCCGTCGTCGTTGCCATGGTGGGCTACGGTTGCCGGAGGCATGGTTTCAATTGGAATCGCTAAAATGGCTTTTGGAGGCTTAGGTTGCAATATTTTTAATCCGGCTTTGGTTGGACGAGTGTTTTTGCTGATATCTTTTCCGGTGGCTATGACATCATGGCCTTTGCCCGATCCGGGATTTGGAGATGCAGATGGCGTAACAGGCCCTACTGTTCTTGAACTGCTTAAACATGGAGCCGACAGCGAGTCGTTCTTGCGTGGAGAAATGTTGGTAGGCTATATGGGAGGCTCGATGGGAGAGGTTTTTTCTCTGGGTCTGCTTGCAGGTTTTCTATATCTGTGGGTTATGCGGATAGTGAAAATCCATATTCCTTTGGCCATGATTCTCGGCTTGGCTGTTGTTGATGTTTTTGCCGGTTTCCCTATTGGACTCGATATAATAAGTGGAGGATTCCTGCTTGGAGCATTCTTTATGGCAACAGATTATGTGTCTTCTCCAATGACGGCTCGTGGAATGTGGGTCTATGGCATACTTATTGGCATTATAACAGCTGTCATACGGCGATGGGGCGCATATCCCGAGGGTGTCTCTTTTGCAATCTTGCTCATGAACGGAGCTACTCCTCTTATCAATCGCTATATGCGGCCACGGCGATTTTCTCCTAAAAGGAAGGAGGTGGGGGCATGAAATCCAATCTTGCGAATATGGTGTTGTCTTTGACTGTGTTGACGGTTATAGTCGGCGCAGCCTTAGCATGGGTCAATAACCTCACCGCAGAGCCTATAGCGCAAGCGAAAGCGCAGGCTCTTGCCGACGCTTTATCTCAAGTTCTTCCGCCATTTGATAACAATCCTGCAGAAACAGCTACCCGAGCCGATGGGCTAAAGCTGTATAGCGCCACCATGTCGGGCGAAGCTGCCGGTTTTGCTGTGGAGAGCTATTCCGACGATGGTTTTGGCGGGAGGTTTGAAATAGTCGTAGGTTTTGATGCTAAGGATGCCGTTTATGGCTATCGTGTCCTTTCCCATGCAGAAACTCCCGGGTTGGGGGCTAAAATGGATACATGGTTTGCAACTATGCCACACGATATAAAAGGTACAAGTATCCCCCTTGCAGTAAAAGCCGATGGCGGAGAAATCGATGCCATTACAGGTGCTACGATAAGTTCGCGTGCTTTTTTAGGAGCAGTGAATCGTGCGCGCAAAGCTCTTGAAACATATAAAAATGGATTGAAATGAAAGCCTTAAACGTAATTTATGACGGGTTTATACGTCGTAATCCCACATTTGTGCTCATTCTCGGCATGTGTCCTACATTGGGAACGACATCGTCGGCATTGACAGGACTTTCTATGGGCTTGGCCACGATGTTTGTGCTGATATGTTCAAATGTTGCTATATCCATGCTCAAGAATCTTATTCCCGGTAAAGTTCGTATTCCGGCGTTCATAGTGGTGATAGCTTCTTTTGTCACCATTGTGCAGATGCTTATGCAGGCTTATGTCCCGGCACTTTATGCATCTCTGGGTATTTTTATCCCTTTGATTGTGGTAAATTGCATTTTATTGGGCAGGGCGGAAGCTTTTGCGTCGAAAAATAGTGTCGGTCTTTCGGCTGCTGATGGTTTGGGCACCGGTCTCGGCTTTGCTGCTGCTCTTACTCTTCTGGGGGCGGTACGCGAGATTTTAGGCACGGGCACAGTTTTCGGCCTTCAGATTTATAGCTCCGATTTCGGTGCTTTGCTCTTTGTTTTAGCGCCGGGAGCGTTTATTGTTCTCGGTCTCATGATAGCTTTGTTTAACCGTCTTTATACCAATCGCTGACCATGCTTGCGTATCTTGCTATAATTTTTTCGGCAATACTTGCCAATAATATTGTTTTTTCGCAATTCTTAGGCATTTGTCCTTTTATAGGGGTGAGTAAAAACCTGGAATCTGCTTTTGGCATGAGCATGGATGTTGCGTTTGTAATGGCCGTAGCCACGGCAGTTACATGGCTGTTGCAGCACTATGTTCTCCTGCCCTTGGGACTTGTGTATGTTCAGACTATCGCTTTTATTCTTGTTATAGCCGTGCTTGTGCAAATGTTGGAGATAATAATGAAGAAAACATCGCCAGGCTTGTATTCTGCACTTGGAGTATTTCTTCCGCTCATCACTACTAATTGTGCTGTTCTCGGAGTTGCTATAATAGTGGCTCAAAAAGATTTCGGCTTTCTCTACTCTATAGTCTATGCCGTATCTACAGCTCTTGGTTTCGGGCTTGCGCTTAGCCTTTTTGCCGGTATAAGAGAGCAATTGGCGCTTGCCGAATTACCGCGTTCTATGCGTGGTGTTCCCATTGCGTTGATTACTGCAGGTATTTTGGCAATGGCATTTATGGGATTTTCCGGTATTTGCTGAAGGTTTATTCTGCAAAAGGAATGAGTCTGTGCCCATAAGGGACGTCGCAAAGCTTTAAAATTTTGGAATTTGGCGGAATTTGTTTTAACTTTGCAATTCAAAACCAATCCATTTCTATGGCTGAGATAAAAATAGCGGGAATAATGCGTGCAGGCGTATTTTCTCCTAATCATATAGGCAATGATGCCGCGATTTTAAATCTTGTTGCCGAGCAGCTGCGCAAACGCGGTTGTGAGGTCAACATCTATAGCGAGGAACAATTTATTTCCGGCGCTGTGGAGGAACGGATTATCCTCAACATGTGCCGCGAGCAGCGTTCTATAGCATTGCTTCAGGAAAAAGAAAACCAAGGAGCCTTGGTCATAAATTCCGGATACGGGATAGAAAATTGTACGCGAGAGCGGATGACCCGTATTCTTTTGGGAAGCAATATCCCTTATCCAGAAAGCCTTATGGTTAATACTGATGAGGCAATACGGGATACCTTGACGAGAGCTAAAATTAACCGTTGCTGGATAAAACGTGGCGATTTCCATGCCATGCACAAAGAAGACGTGAGCTATGCCCGTCATCCCGAAGAGGCACAGGAAATATTACAAGAATATTTTCTTCGCGGAATCAAAAGGGCTGTGATAAACCGTCATCTTGAGGGTGATCTCGTGAAATTCTACGGTGTCGTAGGAACTCCGTTTTTCTATTACTTTTTTCCTTTTGAACATGGGGGAGGTAAAGAGCGCGAACATCAGATAGACAAGCAGTATCTCATGGACATATGTCGCAAAGCAGCCGATGTATTGGATATAAAAGTTTATGGCGGCGATTGCATCCTTGGAGCCGACGGCTCTTTGAGTATTATAGATTTCAACGACTGGCCAAGCTTTGCGCCTTGCAGGAATGAAGCCGCCCCATACATAGCCAAGTATGTCATGGCAGCCGTGAAACAACATATAAGCAAAGATTAGAGCCATGAAACGTAAAAAGGTAGTACCTATAACCGATAAGAAATTTCCTCTTTTCCCACGTCTTGTCGCAACTTCTTTCGGTTTCGGTTTTTTGCCGGTAGCTCCTGGTACTTGGGGCGCCATATTTGCCATTCTTGTATGGTTGCCGGTATATTTATGCTGCACACCTATGGTGGCTTTTATAGCAACTGCAGTGGCTACATTTGTTTTTACCGTATTGGGAACCTGGGCAAGTACGGAAAGCGAGAAATATTGGGGAAAGGATCCTGTGATAGCCTGCGTGGACGAAACAGTAGGGCAGTGGCTGTCGTTGTTGCCGGTGTGCGTAATACCTCATGATTATTGGTGGGAGATTCTTTTGTCGCTCGCCCTTTTCCGTTTTTTTGATATATACAAGCCTTTAGGAATAAGAAGCATGGAGAAATTCCCTGGAGGCTGGGGCATGATGGCCGATGATTTGTTGGCCGGCGCCTACAGTGTTGCTATCCTTTTGGTTCTAAACTATTTCATTGTTTGAAATGAAAGATGGCTTGAAAAAAATAGGGGAAAAGGCGCTCCACAACGATTCCCTCGTGTGGACTTTCTTGCGTTCTATAGTGTCCAGTCAGGCCGCGTCTTGGGCCGACATGATAACGAGCTTTGTGCTTTTTGCATGGGTTAACCTTGCTCCATGGTTATCGACGGCAATAGGGGCTGTTGTTGGCGGGACAATTAATTGTGTTATAAATTATCGTTTCACTTTTCATGCCCAAGGCTGCAGCTGGAAAGCTGTGATAGTGAAATATGCGATGGTGTGGCTCGGGTCGGTGGCATTAAATGCTCTTGGCACCGATGCGCTCTACAAGTTGCTCAGTTCTTGGACTTGGCTTGAAGATATAGGTTTCCGTACCGACGGCTTTTTTGCGGCAGCACGTCTGACAACGAGTCTTATAGTATCGTGGGCCTGGAACTTTCTCCTGCAAAGATATTTCGTTTACCGTAATACCGGCTTCGACAAATACGCAATAGGATTTGCCGATATTTTCACCGGTTCAAACTCAAAAGACTAATTTCTATGCCAGTTATGGATATAAAACAAACAGCCAAAAACTCACGCGATTCGCTCCAACAGGGCATTTATGTGGTTATCAATCCATTTGTGAGGTTTTTAATTAAGTGTGGTTTTACCCCTAATATGGTAACTACCATTGGTTTCCTTGGCAATGTTGCCGCCGCAGCCGTGTTGGTTTGGGCCGGTTTCAAAGCTGGTAAAGGACCTGTGGATTATTCGCTCCTTACAATTGCAGGAGCTTTGATTATAGGTTTCTCACTCTTTGATATGCTTGACGGGCAAGTGGCTCGTCTGGGAAACATGGCCTCTACTTTCGGTGCCATGTATGATTCTGTGTTGGATCGCTATTGCGAGCTTTTTACATTGGGCGGTATTGCTTATTATTTCTTGTGCACAGGTTCTCTGATAGGCTCGCTTATAACTTTCCTTGCTCTTGTGGGAAGTATTATGGTGAGCTATGTCCGTGCTCGTGCCGAGGGTTTGGACATAGAGTGTAAGATCGGTTTCATGCAGCGTCCTGAACGCGTGGTTGTAACGGCTGTTGCAGCCTTGGCTACAGGTATAGTTGGGCAGAGTCTTGCTCCGGAGTCGTCGTTTGATCCCAATATCATTCTTTTGGTGGCCATGGGCGTAATCGCCGTGTTTGCCAACATGACGGCATTTGCGCGTATTAACCACTGCCGCAAAGCTTTGAAGAAATGAAATTTCTAAAATTACCTACTTTTAAAGAAGGTGCAGTCTGCCTTGCCGTTCTGTTGGTTTGGCTTGGTGTTACGGCGACTTGCATAGGTTTGCGTCCGGAGCATCCGGTAATGGCATTGCTCCTTTTTTGCCTCTTTCTGCTCACCGATTCAACCCGTCGTCTTGTCGTAGCTTTGTTGCCTTTTGCAATTTTCGGTATATCCTACGACTGGATGAAGATTGTGCCAAACTATGAGGTTAATCCAATAGACGTGGCAGGTCTCTATAGTGCGGAAAAATCTCTTTTCGGTATTTCCTCGGTATCGGGATTACTCACCCCAAACGAATTTTTTGCAATCCATACCTGTTCGATTATGGATTTTATGGCCGGTGTTTTCTATTTGTGCTGGGTGCCGGTGCCGATATTCTATGGGCTGTGGCTTTATTTTAAAGGCAAGAGCGATGCATATGTGCATTTTTCGCTTGTTTTCTTGTTTGTAAATTTCATAGGTTTCGCATTCTACTACATACATCCGGCAGCGCCGCCGTGGTATGTGGCTCTCCATGGCATGGAACCTGTGTTGAATACCCCGGGAGATGTTGCCGGTCTTGGAAAATTTGACCAAATGACAGGTCTTGGCATTTTCAATGCTCTTTATGCTCGCAATTCCAATGTTTTTGCTGCCATGCCATCGTTGCATTCCGCATATACGTTGGTGGCTTTCCTCTATGCCGTGCGTTTTCGCAGCGGTAAAGTGTGGGTGACAGCTCTTGCGATAATAACAGTGGGAATTTGGTTTACGGCCGTATATACTTCCCATCATTACATCTTGGATGTACTTGGCGGAATAGCGTGTGCGCTGGCCGGTTTCCTTATCTTTGAATATGGCTTGATGAAAATACCGGCATTTTCCCGTTTTATAGGTAAGTATGCCGCCTATATTTCCAAGTAATTTTAATGCCGAATATTATGCCAGATAAATCCGATAATAATTGCATAAGGCCCGATGTGCTAAACTATGAAGACATCTGCAAGATGGTGCCAAAGCTCAACGGTCACGAAAAATTAGTAAATGGTCTTCTTCATTTTCTTGAGGTTGATAAGGTGAACGGAGTTCATGGCCGCTGCTGTGATACCCCTGGCCCGGAATTTGTCAAGCGTCTGCTTTTTGAGGAATTTAATATCACTCTGAGGGTAGACAACAGCGAGATACTTGACCATTTGCCCGATGGTGCATTTATTACTGTTAGCAATCATCCGCTTGGAGCACTCGATGGTATAGCTCTCATCTATCTTATAACACGCAAAAGGCCCGAGTATAAAGTCATGGTAAACATGATTTTGAATAAAATTTCGGCAATGCGCCCTAATTTTATTGCTGTAGATGCCTGGGCGAGCGACGATCCTGAAAAACGAGCCGTGTCTGTAAACGGAATCCGACAGGCGCTGAAGCAACTCCGCGACGGCAAGCCGGTTGGCTTCTTCCCTGCCGGAGCTATGAGCAAGACAACCTTTGGCAATGGCCTTCAAGATCGCCCGTGGCAACCGTCGATACTCCAGATTATAGCTCGTGCTAAAGTGCCTGTCATACCTATTTATTTCCATGATTCCAACAGCTGGTTTTGCAATCTTCTCGGCCATATCTGTTGGCCGGCGCGGTCGCTCATGTTGCCGCATGAGGTATTCCGCAAGATTGGGAAGACAATGCATATAAGCATCGGACAACCCATTTCCCCAGAAGAACAAGCAGCTCATGGCTCTACGCCAGAAGAAATAGGTGCTTATCTCCGCAGGAAGACCTACGAACTAAAAAAGTATAAGTAAATCCGTATCTTCAATATGAAGAAAACGCGGGGTTATGCCGAATCTTTGAAAAGCCTTGATACCGAGGAAGGTATCGATTTGGCTTTTTACAGGCCTGTGGGATATATGTGGGCTTGTTTGGCCAAACGTCTTGGTATCGGGCCGAATGCTATTACTATAGCCTCTATCTTTTTAGGGATAGGTGCAGCTGTGGCTTTTTATTACCAGAACATATGGATTAATATAGCTGGTATCGTTTTGCTCGTTTGGGCTAATTCGTTTGATAGCGCCGATGGGCAATTGGCGCGTATGACTAAAAGTTTCTCTCGCTTGGGTCGTATCCTTGACGGCCTTTGCGGCGATATCTGGTTTGTTTCCATATATATAGCCATATGCCTGCGCCAAGTACACACACCTGGCTTTTTCATGGAACATCCGTGGTCTATATGGGTTCTTGCAATAGTGACCGGTATATGCCATGCAAAACAGGCAGCTATGGCCGACTATTACCGGCAGTTTCATCTCTATTTCCTCAAGGGAGAAGACGGCTCGGAGCTTGACACCTGCGACGAACTCCGTAGCCGTTGGAGATCAATGCCATGGAGAAATAATTTTGCTGCAAAAATAACTTTGTGGTTTTACGCAAATTATACAGCAAATCAGGAAATTACTACCCCGGCAATGAAGCGGCTCCGTAAAGAGCTGCAATCTCGTTACGGAAAGAAAATGCCACCTCACGATTTCCGTGCCGAATTCCGCCGTCTCAGTCTGCCACTTATGAAATATACAAATATACTTTCGTTCAACTGGAGAAGTATAGCTCTGTTTATTTCGATTTTGGCCGGACAGCCATGGTTGTATTTTGCTTTTGAATTGGTAGTGCTCAATATCCTGCTCATATATATGGTTATGAAGCACGAATCTATTTGCCGAAGTTTAACCGCCCAACTTAAAGAAGGAAAATATCAATGAGTAATATTCAAGGTATAATATTCGATTATGGAGGGACAATAGATAGCTGTGGCGATCATTGGGCCACCGTTTTGCGCAAGGCATACGAGATATGTATACCATCGTATAATTTGGGTTTGCTCGATTTTACAGATGCATATGCATATGCTGAAAAAACGTTAAATAGGGATAAACTCGTCGGAAATGATTTTACCTTTGAGCAAACGATGAAACTTAAAATCGAGTTGCAATTTGCCCGTTTGGCCGAATTGGATTCCGAAGCCGAAGATATACCTTTAGAGAAAGCAGCAGAGATATCAAGGTATTGTAGGGATTTTGCGAGCCGATGCATTGAAATAGCCCGCCCTACGCTTGATTATCTCACATGGCGCTATCCAATGGTGCTTGTGTCTAATTTCTATGGCAATTTAAACACTGTTTTAAGGGAATTTGACCTTGATGCCTATTTCCTTGATGTCGTTGAAAGTTCTGTTGTAGGGCTTTATAAGCCGGATCCGGCAATTTTTCTTCGCGGAGCTGAGATCCTTGGTATAGAACCCGAAAATCTCCTTGTGGTAGGCGATAGTCTCACGAAAGATATTCTTCCTGCTGAAAAAGCCGGTTTCAAAACGGCTTGGCTAAAAGGACGGCAATGGTATGGCGATGCGCCTGCCCCTAAGCGTCCTGATGTCATAAGAAATCTTGATGAGCTGCAAAAGCTATATTAAATTTTATTAGCTTTTGAGGTGCATAAAAAGGCTGCTTTTATGTATAATTAAGAAAAACTGCTTAGAATTAGCTATTCTTCACATTTATTTACTAAGATTATACTATAAAAATTTTTGCAATTGCAAAAGTATGTGTAATTTTACGGGCTCAAAGGCTTGAAGCGCATTTTTGCTGTCTTTTTGCAACCTTAATTAAGAGCGCTTATTTTGAATATAATAATAAATTAAATAAACCAACTTTTAAACCATTTACTAAAATGATCAAAAGTAACGTTAAGCCGGCCGAGGGTAAACTCGGCGTGATGGTGGTTGGCCTCGGTGCTGTATCCACTACTTTCATGACCGGCGTTTTGATGGCCCGTAAAGGCCTCGCCAAACCCATCGGTTCTGTTACACAATACGACCGCATCCGTGTGGGCGAAGGCGAAGAAAAGCAATATCTCAAATATAACGAAATCGTGTCTATGGCCGGTCTCGACGACATTGTATTCGCAGCATGGGACGTTTATCCCGCAAATGCTTACGAATCTGCAATGAACGCCGAAGTACTCAAAGAAAAAGACATCGAACCCGTTCGCGACGAACTTGAAGCTATCAAGCCTCTTCCTGCCGCTTTCGACCACAACTATGCTAAACGTCTTGACGGCGACAACGTGAAGAAAGGTACTCGTTGGGAACTCGTTGAACAGCTCCGCGAAGATATCCGCAAGTTCAAAGCCGAAAATAACTGCACACGTATCGTTGTTCTTTGGGCAGCTTCTACAGAAGTATACGTTCCGGTAGACGAAAAGTGCCACTATACCCTTGAAGCTCTTGAAGCAGCAATGAAGGCCGATGACAAAGAACACATCGCTCCCTCCATGTGCTATGCTTACGCTGCATTGACAGAAGGTGCACCTTTCATCATGGGTGCTCCCAATACCACTGTAGATATTCCCGCAATGTGGGAATTGGCCGAAAAGACCCAGATGCCTATTGCAGGTAAGGATTTCAAGACAGGCCAGACACTCGTGAAATCAGGTTTCGCTCCTATTATCGGTGTACGTTGCCTCGGTCTTGCCGGTTGGTTCTCTACCAACATCCTCGGTAACCGTGACGGCCTCGTACTCGACGAACCTGCAAATTTCCGTACAAAAGAAGTGAGCAAGCTCTCTACTCTCGAGTCTATCCTCGTACCCGAAGAGCAGCCCGATCTCTATACCAACTACTACCACAAGGTGCGCATCAACTACTATCCTCCGCGCAACGAAGGTTGGGACAACATCGATATCTTCGGTTGGATGGGATATCCCATGCAGATCAAGATCAATTTCCTCTGCCGCGACTCTATCTTGGCTGCTCCTTTGTGCCTTGACCTCGTTCTTTTGAGCGACTTGGCTGCCCGTGCAGGCCGTTTCGGCATCCAGCGCTTCCTCAGCTTCTTCCTCAAGAGCCCGATGCACGACTACACACAAAACGAAGTTCCCGTTAACAACCTCTACCAGCAGTATACCATGCTCAAAAACGCGCTTCGCGAAATGGGCGGTTACAAAGCCGACGAACCTATCGACTAATCCTGCTTAGGTTTTTGACATACAGCGCCTCGGCCCATTGCGGGTCGGGGCGCTTTGTTGCCTATATGGAAAATATGTTGTATCTTTGCCGCGAATTTCGGGGACGGTTCTCCACGCCCCATCCAATTACAAGAATATAATCATGTCAACAAACACAGTAGACAACCAACGTAAAGTCACCACACAGCGCCTCATAGAAATGAAGCAGCGTGGTGAAAAAATTGCCATGCTGACGGCCTACGATTTCTCGATGGCAAAACTCATTGATGAGGCCGGTATGGATGTTATTCTCGTAGGCGACTCAGCTTCAAATGTCATGGCAGGTAATATCACAACCCTCCCAATGACACTTGACCAGATGATTTATCATGCTAAAAGCGTTGTTAAAGGCGTTAACCGCGCTCTCGTGGTATGCGATATGCCTTTTGGCACCTATCAAGGAAATTCTAAAGAAGCCCTTGCTTCGGCTATTAGGATAATGAAAGAAAGCCATGCCGAAGCTGTGAAAATGGAAGGTGGCTCCGAAATACGCGAGAGTATCGAAAGAATCCTTTGTGCAGGAATCCCCGTTATGGGTCACTTGGGTCTTACCCCGCAGTCTATTAATAAATTCGGCACATATGCAGTTCGTGCAAAAGGCGAAGCAGAAGCCGCAAAGCTTATTGAAGACGCCCACATGCTGGAAGAAATAGGCTGCTTTGCGCTTGTACTTGAAAAAATCCCTGCCGACCTTGCCCGTAGAGTGGCTCAGGAATTAACCATACCAGTTATCGGTATCGGTGCAGGTGGCGGTGTAGACGGCCAAGTCCTCGTTATGCACGATATGTTGGGTATAAACAAAGGTTTTTCGCCTAAATTCCTACGCCGATATGCCGATATTTCTACAATTATAAACAGTGCGGTGAGTCATTATATCGACGACGTGAAAACCGGAGATTTCCCCAACGCACAAGAACAATATTGATTCCAGCGAATCAGACTTGTAGAATAATTGAATAATTAACCAAGGGCATGCTTGCATTACGCTTGCATGCCTTTGTTATGCAATTTGGCATACAAAAAAATGCGGGAGATGCAAAGACCTCCCGCATTGAAATGTTTGTATGTTGTCGGAGCAATATTATTCCACAATTTCACCTTTGAAATCAGGTAGTGCTGCCCGGTAAGCTTCGATGCTCTCTTTTGGAACATGAAGTTTGCTTATGTCAGACAACGGCTTTTCTCCGAAAACAGGTGGAGTGACGGCATTCATCCATACTTCCATTGTCTTTCCCCATCCATACACGCTGATTGCATTATTTCCAACTTCCTTGATATTTGATGGGAATACAACCTTATTATCAGGGAATAAACTTTCTCTTATTGATGCGAAAGCCTTTTCTCCGATATATTCAAGAGTTTCCGGAAGAGGTGTTATTTCGCCCTGACTGCTACTTAATGCATTATCTTCAATCCTTTTCAAATTTGGGGGAAGGATAAGTTTATTGAATGATGGTGCAGACAAATTGTCAAAGCATTCTGCGCCAATGACAGTGATAGTTTCCGGTATGACGATTGTGTCTATATGGTTTTTATTGGCAACAGCTATAAGGCAATCCCCGTTGATGAGGAAAATATCATCCTGTGCGAATTTCCCTTTGAAAGCCCCTACCTTTATCCATTTGATTGCTTCTTTTGTAATATGCTCAAGGCTATCAGGTAGCGAAAGAACATCAATCCGATATCCGGCTATAGTATCCGGTAAGATTTCAGTGATACCCTCAGGTATTGAGAGAGTAGATATTGACTCATACTCTTTCATGCACTCGCGAGCAAGCCGAGTGACCCCTTCTGGAATCACTAAATCTGGCCCGACCCCTTTGGCGACACAGATAAGTGTGCCGTCAACAATAAGCATCTTCTTGTCGGGAGTGGTGTGCTTTCCTTCGAACGTTTCAAGTTTGGCGCATTCAGAGAAAGCTTCGTCTCCAATGAATTCAACCGATTTGCCAATCTTGACTTTCTTCAGGCGTTCATTATTCTTGAATGCACCCTGGCCAATTCTTTTTACTTTATCCGGGATTGTTACCGTGCCGAACCCGCAGCCATAGAAGGCTTCGTCTCCTATTTCTTCAAGATTTTTCGGGAGTGTTATCGAGAGAACTTTCACGAAATGTTTGAAAGCATTTTTACCGATACGTTTCAACGATGCCGGAAGAATAATCTTTTTGATGGATTCAACGGTAGAATCATAACTTGATTCTGCATATCCTTCCCATATTATGTCATCGGCAATCTCTTCAATCATGTCGGGGATTTTCAACTCAGAGTTTCTACTTTTGCTGGTAGCCTGGATCAAGGTCTTACCTTGGATATAGAAATCCGCGTCTTCTGTGCTGATGGTGACAGTCTCCACGCCCTCTGACGCTTTTTTGATATTGGCGGCCCGGTCGGGATATGCATTCTTGAAAGCTTCACAGGCAGAGTCGGGTACAACAATCGTCGCATCCATTTCGAGAGCTTCCATATTCCAGTCGAAAGGAGCTGCAGCTTTGACGATTATTGTGTTGATTGAAGTCTTATTGTAGATAGAACCAAATGCATCTTTATCGATATGTCTGATGCTTGCCGGAATAGAAAGTGTGGTTATGACTTTTCGTTTTATGGAGGCCGCGGCAATTCGCTCCACACCTTCCGGAATATCGATTGAGTCATTCAGGTCGCACGATGCAAGAATCAGAACATTATTGGCAATGAGATAGTTTCCATCTTCAGAAGCGAATTTACCCTTGAATCTGCTAATATTACAGAAACAGAAGGCGTTATCCTCTATAGATTCAACCGACTGTGGAATGCTAAATTCGCTGCATGTAAATTGGGAAATAGCTTCTTTGCGAATCTCTTTCAGAGTTTTTGGAAGAATAACGTCAATCGGATTCGGAATGGCCCCTTCATCGATGATTTCAACACCTTCCGGAACTATGGTGGCAAGAGAATTTGCTTTCAGAAGAGACGAACGGTCGGTAGCTGCCATGAGGAATACACTGTCTTTAATCAATGCCAATCCATTCTCTGTTGCGTATGGGCCTTCAATAGAGATTACAGAACCGTGGTTTGTGCCGAATGCACCTCTCCCTATATATTCAATACCTTCATTCAGTTTGATTTTCTTGATATCTTCACTGTCCCAGAAAGCTCTCTCCCCGATATGTTTCAATGAATCCGGAAGGATAAGATTAGGTCCTTTCGGATATGAGAAAGCATGGTCTCCTATATATTCCAAGCCTTTGTTGAACTTGACTTTGAAATGGCATTTATAGAAAGCATACTCTTCGATGCGGCGAAGGGATTTTGGGAAAATCACTTCACATTTCTTTGAGCCTTTTCTGGGGAAAGCCCATGGGCCGATAGTGTGAACACCTTCAGGGATGGTGATTTTGACAGCCTCATCGGCAAGGTAAGCAGCCATGAGCACACCGTCGCTGATTATAAGTCCATCGTCGTCCATTAACTTGAACGAGGTGTTCAATGGTGAAGGGAGGATGAAACTGTGTCCGGTTAACGATTGCACACTGTCGGGGAGTTCAAGGCTTACGAGTCTGTCTTCTCCGGATATGCCGCAACACACGGCCTGATTTCCGATTGTTGTAACCGGTCCGTCGAAAGTGAGGGTAAATTCATCGCCGGAACGTTCCTCTTTTATAAGAGTGGCATTGAATTTGTCCTTGTCAACAAAAACTCTGTTTTCGTTTTTTTTGACGGAGAATTTAATGATGTTGTTTTCCATTTTCATTATTTTATA
>CAJTUG010000004.1:0-32356 GCA_910579605.1 uncultured Muribaculaceae bacterium
ATTTATATCATCGGATGCGTTGAAGAGCCTCAAAGATTTGTCGTTTGAGTCGAAGCGTATGCACCTTACATTCCCCAAATTCAAAATGGCTCCCGAGGAAGAGATGGAATTGAATAAGCCTCTTGCGGCCTTGGGAATAAAGAGCATGTGTTTTTCCGATCTCAAACTCTTCAACGAACCTGTGGAAGGCTTATTGCAAACATTGCAGAAGGCTACGGTAGAGTTTAATGAAGACGGCGCTGAAGCTTCGGCTGTAACTATCGTAAATGCCGATGGAGCATTCACTCCTAATGATGAGATGATTTTTGACCGTCCGTTCGTGTTTATGATCAATTTGAAATCTACGGGCACTTCCCTCATAGCCGGCAAGGTTGCTAATCTCTAAGAAAAGGTTTCAAAAAGACGGTAAATATAGACAGGATAATGAGCGGCGCAGTAAAGGCGCCGCTCATTTTTTTGTATGTGCATAGTGGAGTTAACATTTATTATAAAATTCTATGGAAAGTTTGCGAGAATTGAATAATTGCATTAACTTTGCGATAACAAGTAGACTGACCATGAAAAATGTTGCGCTCATTATCACATTATTGTTTTATATTTTATTTTCGCTACCCGTGTGGGGCAACCGAAGTGAAGAGGTTGAAACTGCACTGAGGGAGTTGCAGTATACCATAGGGCTGTCAGACGATTACGATAGAGGCAAAACCAAAGAAATAGATGCATTAAAGTCTAAACTGAATCATAGCCGGAGCTATGATACGGGTTATTTTTTGACGAGCCGTCTGATAGAGGAGTATGAGGCCTATTTGTGCGATTCGGCTCTTTACTATGTGAACAAGAATATTGTTAATGCCCGAACTCGCGGAGATAAGCCTGGCGAAATCAGGGTGTTGTTGACTAAATGCGACATATTGGGGCGAGCCGGGCTTTTTATGGAGGCATTGGATCTTTTAAATACTATAGATCCTGAAAGTCTTGATGGGGATCTGAAGCAGAATTACTATTCAACGGCTTATTCTATAGCGCAGTTTATGTATGAGAACGCAACTGGGACGGAGTATGCCGTGGATTATTTGCGGAAGACTCAATTGTATTGCGATTCGGCTGTTGCATATACGACACCCGGGACATTTGACTATGCGCGTCTTCGGGCGGCCCAGCATTTAGGACGGCATGAGTATGGTGCATGTATAAGTTTGCTTGACAGTGCTTCGCAGTGTTATGAATCGGGCGAGCGAGAGTATTCTATTTTGCGATCTACCCAGGGATATGCCGCATCTAAGGTTGATTCACTGCAAGATGAGGCGTTGTTGTGGATAGCGGAGGCCGCTATAAGCGACATAAAGGGTTCGATAAAAGAAAACACGGCGAGCCGCGCTTTGGCGGAGCGTCTGTATGAGCAGGGACGCGTGAAATATGCCAATGCGTTTGCCAAGAAAAGCATGGAAGACGCATCGTTTTTTTCGGCGAGGATGCGTTCGGCCCAGTCGGCTCAGATGTTGCCAATAATAGACCGACAATATGAAAGGTTGCAGAACGAGTCGCAAGAGCGAACACGTGTGGCTATAGTTGTTTTGGTTGGAGTTGCAATAGGCTTGGCTATCTGCCTTTTTCTGATTGTCCGTTTGACTCACCGATTGCGGTCGGCTAATGATCAGTTGGTAGAATCGTCGGAAGAGGTGAAGGAGCTTAACCGTCAACAGCGATATGCAGCCGAAGAAACCCATCAGCTTAATATCAAGCTACGTGAGGCCAACAATATAAAGGAGGCCTATCTGATGCAGTTTATGGAGATGAGTTCGCGAAGCATAAACTCACTTGAGCGTTTCCGAAAATCCATGCTTTTGCTGCAGGCAACGGGCAAGCAAGAGGAGCTTAGGAAATCACTGAAGAGCAGTTCTACGGTAAACGAGGCTTTGAAGGAGCTTTATCTGACATTTGACAAAGCTTTTCTCACAATTTTCCCGGACTTTGTAGAGAGTTTCAACGCTCTACTTAAAGAAGACGAAAAAGTACATATCACTCCCAGTGAGTCTTTTTCGACCGAGCTCAGGATCTATGCTTTGATACGAATGGGTATCAGCGATAACCACCGTATATCAGATTTCCTCCGTTGCTCGCTATCTACTATCTACACCTACCGGAGCAAGATGAAAGCCCGTGCGATCAACCCTGATACATTTGAGGATAAGGTGATGGCTATAGCTTCTATAAGCGGAGGAGAAACGACTATTCCGGATTGAATTAATGGGTTGCGGAAAGCTCTTTTTGTAGGAAAAGCTCTTTTATGAGCCTTTGATTTTAGTCTACTATCGGGCATGGCATAGCTTTGAGTGCCAGATATTTGGCGTTTGATGAAACTTTGATTTTGATTAGAGCAATAAACATCGCAGAATTTTTATACATAATTTTGCGGTGAAAGAACTATCTCAATAACTTAAAATCAGTATCATGATTAAACCAATGTTCATCACGCAGCAATTGCGCCGATTGTGGATGGCTGTCCTCTTGGTGAGCTTATCCGCAGTTTGTGCGAGTGCTTTGGTAACTGTTCGCGGAACGGTTACTGACGAAACCGGAGAACCTCTGATAGGCGCCTCCGTGAAAATTGAAGGTTCTCAACTTGGAGCAGCTACGGATATTGACGGTAACTACTCCTTATCGAATGTTGAGCCTAATGCAACACTTATTTTCAGCTACATCGGCTATGTAGACCAGAAGGTTAAAGTAGCCGGAAGGACTAAAATCGACGTTACTCTTTTGGAGAACAACCAGGTTCTCGATGAGGTTGTTGTTATCGGTTACGGTTCGTTGAGCAAGAAAGAGCTTTCGAGTTCTATTGTTCAGGTAGACAAATCCCAATTCCAGCAGGGAGCTATGAACAATGCTATGGAGATGCTTGCCGGTAAAGTGGCCGGTCTGAACGTTTCCACCACATCTGCCGCCGACCCTAACTCGGGGTCGTCGCTCCAGGTTCGCGGAGCTACATCGCTTTCGGCATCCAATAGCCCGTTGGTTGTAATCGACGGTGTTGCCGGTGGCGACATCCGTACAATCGCGCCACAGGATATCGAGTCTATGACCGTTCTTAAAGACGCAGCTTCTGCAGCTATTTATGGTACTCGCGGAGCCAACGGCGTTATCTTGATTACTACCAAGAAAGGTTCGGGAACAGAAGGTAAGGTTTCTGTGACCTATGACGGCTATTATGGCATCAATTTTGCAAAAGGTCGCCCAGACGTTCTTTCTCCTGACGAATTCCGTGCGTCGCGCCGCGGCCAGGACTATGGCGCAAGCACCGACTGGTATAGCGAAATCCTCCGCGACCACTCCTATGATACCAACCACTATCTTTCTGTTGATGTTACCAACAGCAAGGGTTTCTTCAGCGGTTCTATGAGCTATAAGAAGGCTACGGGTCTTGATATCAAGACGGCCCGTGACGAATTTGGCGGCCGTTTCAACATGCAACAGTCGGTATTGGAAAACCACTTGCAGATAAGCGCGTCTTTGACAGCTCGCAAGGTTCATGAAGACTATGGCAACAATGTGTTTGACAACGCGTTGAATATCAACCCTACAATGCCTATCAAGAATGACGACGGCACATGGTTCCAGCCGACATCTCCTACCGGTGCCCGCAACCCTGTTCAGGAAATCACCGTTAATACGAGCCAGGGCAACCGTGTTTACCTTTTGGGAACGACCGACGTGAAATACAATATCTGGCACAACGATCTTCATACTGTGAATACACAGTTGAGCTACTCTTATGCCTACAATGACTTGAAGAGCGATTATTACACTCCTTCTACATCGGGCGAGTCTTTCTGGAACGGTTATAAGGGCCGCGCTTCCATCACTTACCAGAAATGGTGGACCAACCGTCTTGAATGGATCGGCAACTATATTTTCCACAAAGATGACCACGACTTTAAGTTTATGGCGGGTTATAGCTGGGAACGTTCGAAATGGGAGCGTCAGTTCAGCGAGAACAGCGATTTCACATTCGACGAAACTCTTTGGCATAATATCGGCTCGGGCTCATATCTTGGCGAGGGTAAAGCCAACATGAGCGCGGGCGCAAGCGAATCGACCCTCATCGGTTTCTTCGGTCGTGTTAACTATAGCTGGAAATCTATGCTTATAGCGTCTGCATCTCTCCGCTATGAAGGTTCTACTAAATTCGGTAACGACCACAAGTGGGGTTATTTCCCTGCAGCGTCTTTGGCCTGGGAAATTGTGAGAATGCCTTTCATGAGCGATTTGGGCGATAAGATCCAGAGCTTGAAACCCCGTATTTCTTATGGTGTGACAGGCCGCAGCGATTTTGATTCGTATAAATCTATTTCTACATATTCTACCAACGGCAATTATTTGATGGACGGCACTTGGGTTAACGGCTACCGCCCGTCGAGCAACCCTAACCCCAATTTGGGCTGGGAAAAATCCAAGGCAAGCAATGTTGGTGTAGATTTCATGTTCTTCAACCGTTTGTATGGTTCTGTAGAATATTTCGATCGCCGTTCGGAAGATCTTCTCTACAACTATACCGCACCTCAACCTCCGTATGTATATTCCAGCATTTTGTTTAATGTCGGTACGATCAAGAATACGGGTGTTGAATTGGCTTTGACCGGCGATGTTGTGGTAAATCAGCCCGTTACATGGACAACCGGTATCAATTATTCATATGGCACAACGAAGCTTACCAAGCTTTCCGACGGTGTATATCAGGCAACCTATCTTGACCTCTATTCCAAAGGCGGCCCCGGCGCCAACGAGTATTTCTTCAGAGTAGAGGAAGGCGGAGCAGTTGGCCAGTTCTACGGTTTCAGATATGCCGGAGTGGATGAAGGCGGCAATATGTTGGTGTACAATTCGGAGGGTGAAAAGATCTATGCAACACAGGCCAATCCGGATACCGACAAGAGCTATATAGGCAATGGCGCCCCCAAACATTTCTTGACCTGGAACAACACATTGCGCTGGAAAGGTTTTGATTTGAGCATGATGTGGCGAGGAGCTTTCGGTCATCAGATTTTCAACAACCGTAAGTATGGTATGGGTCTTCGTGGTTGCGGAACAGACAACGTTCTTCGTGAGGCCTATCTTGGCGATAAGGAACTATATGCTTCTTCTGGCGTGATTTCCGACTATTTCTTGGAAAACGGCGATTTCTTCAAGCTTGACAATGTTACATTGGGTTATACCGTTCCTTTGAAAGCTAATAAGTTTATAGACAATTTGCGAGTTTACTGCACGGCCAAGAATTTGTTTACCATTACCGGTTACAAGGGCAATGATCCTTCTGTGGTAACTTCTACGGGTATCACCCCCGGTGTAGACCAATCCGGCGCTTATCCGTCTGCAACTCAGCTCACATTTGGCGTAACTCTTAAGTTCAAATAAGCTAAGAACCAAAAAATCTGAAAACAATGAAAAAAATAAAATTATATAGCTGCGTTCTTGCACTTGCCGGTTTGACCTTGAGCGGTTGCACCGACCTTGACGAGAAAGTGTACGACCGTATCGACGCTTCCATCTACTATCAGGATGAGAACAGTATAAAGGGCTCGGTTTCCGCAATTTATTCTTCGGCATGCTCCGGTTTCCTTGAATATTTCTGGTATCTTAACGAATTTTCGGCCGACCAAATAGCATGGCGAACATGGAACGGCGGCGGCTGGGGCTGGGACGAGGCCAACAAGTATGTGCTTTCGGCTCATTCGTGGAACTCGGAATCGCTTATCATCCGCCAAGCATGGGAAAAGGCATGGACCACTATCGGTTTGTGTAATACCATTCTTGGAGACCTTGAAAACATAGACCCGGGCAGCATAGGTCTTACCCGCGAAAAGGTAGATATGTATATCAGCGAGGTTCGTACTATGCGTGCATGGGCATATTACAATAACTTTGAACTTTGGGGCGGCAGTATTCCCGTGAATACCAAGGCGGGCGGCGAGGTTCAAGGTTCTGCCGGAACCGACTGGACTACCGGTTGCCAAGAGGTATACGATTTTATAGCGAAAGAACTTGATGAGTCTTATCCTACAATGCTTGTGGAAGACGGGAAGAACCGTAACCGTCTTACCCAAGGTATGAACCGTATGCTCAAGATGCGTTTGCTTCTCAATGCCAATATCTTTATCGGCCAGGATAAATACGCTGAATGCGAAGCTCTTGCCCGAGAACTTAAGGACGGTAAATACGGTAAATATGAGTTGGTGTCGGACTACCGCGAGATTTTCTCTATCGGCAACGAGAACTGCCCTGAAATCGTATTTGCATTTGCTCAGGAAGACGGCAAACAGACGAACAACAACCGCAACACTCCGTTCTTGCCCTACAATTATTTTGATTTCGTGGGCGGGACATATGCTCAATCGGGTTGGAACTGCACATGCTTGGTTCCCTCGTTTGACAACTATGGTAATGTTCAGCCTAATGGCGGCACAGACAATCCTCGTTCGTTCGTGACATATTACGGCGATAAACTCGGTGCAGTTTATGAAAGATTTGATGACCGCGACGTTCGTAAGCAACCTTTCCACTGCGATGCAAGCGGAAATTGGAACGGTATCTTCCTTATGGGCGCACAGAAGAACTATACAACCGGTGAGCCAGTCCTTGCAGATGCCGACCGCGACGGCGAGCCTCTTGTATATGTAGACCAGTTGGGTACCTTCAAGAACCTTGGCCGCACACTCGAAGAGGTTATGTCTCCTCGTTGGGGCGAGACCAATTCCGGCTACCGTCTGCTCAAATATCCTATCTATCCCGAGTCTTACGGTGTTTATTTCGTGGATATCGATGAGGTTGAATTCCGTTTTGCCGAGGTATACTACACTCTTGCAGAATGCTTGATGCGTAAAGGTCAGGCCGACGAAGCCAAGAATCTTATAAACGAGGTGCGTGGCCGTTATTTCAAAGATAAATCGGCACTCAACGACCCTGGCAAGGGCTTTACGGCATTTGATATGGATTGGCTCCTTTCGGAATGGGGTAAAGAATTCTTGAACGAAGGTCGTCGCCGCCGCACAGATTTGCGTCGTTTCGACAAGTTTACACAAGGACAATGGTGGTTCTTTGGCCGAGCACACGAAGACGGTTTTGACCTTCCAGCTAAGCGCGACCGCAAATATGAATGGTTCCCTCTTCCGGCAACCGCAATGATGGTTAACCCCGACTTGCGTCAGGTTCCCAACTATTAATCTCCTTTCATTCAAATAAAATATCAAGGACAATATGAAAAAATTATATAAATTCCTCCTTCCGGCTTTGCTGCCAGTAATGGCGCTTACCGCATGCGACGACAAGGAAGAAATAGTTTTCGAGAGCCAATTGCCGCAGTTTGAACTCCGGAGCGATGCCGTGCTCTACGAAGTGATTATGCCTCAGGGCACACTTGCCGAAGAAGAACTGTATATTTCGGGCGCCTTCAACGGTGGCGATGAGCTTGCTGTTGGCGATCCCCGCTGGCGTCTTGAACCGGCTGAGAATGTAGATTACAAATGGGGTATTTATCTTTTCCCTTCGGATTTTGCCGAGGGCAAGACTCCAGCCGACGGTTTCCACTTTGTGAGCGCCGTTAACGGTGCAGAACGTACTCTCAAAGGTCTTGAGGTTACTCATACGGATTATGCCGCTTTGGGGCAACGTGTGAATATCACAGTTCAACGTTGGCAAAGCTATTTTGAGAAAGAAGAAGATCCAGGCGAGATAGAACACGATGGATATGCAGTGTTTGTAGATGACCAGACGGGCTGGGATAACCTTTATCTCTACCAATGGGGTGAGGTTAACGACCTTGGCGGCTCATGGCCAGGCGCAACACCTACCGGTACTGTGGATATCAAGGGTGTTACCTATAAATATTTTGATATGGGCGAAGCCAATAAGGGCTTGGGTCAGAACCTTATCTTCAATAATGGCGACGGTACACAGTTGGCAGACTTCGGCTATACTATCGACCACGATCTATATGTACGCATCACAGCCGATGGTTGCGAGGAAATAGATCCTGACAATGCAGTTACGCACGACGGATATGTGGTTTATGTAGCCGATATCACGGGCTGGGATAAGCTTTATCTCTACCAGTGGGGTGAGGTTAACGACCTTGGCGGCTCATGGCCAGGCGCAGAACCTACCGGTACTCAGGTTATCAACGGTGTTACCTATAAATATTTTGATATGGGTGAGGCTAATGCCGGTTTGGGTCAGAACCTTATCTTCAATAATGGCGACGGCACACAGTTGGCAGATTTCGGCTATACTATCGACCATGATGTTTATCTTGAGGTAGGTAAAGCCGTTAAGGAAATCGATCCTGCAACTTATGTTCCCGATGGCGGCGGTGACGACCCCGTTCCTAATCCCGAACCTACTGTGACATATTATCTCTATGTTGCCGACAACAGCGGTTGGGATGAAATGGCAGTCTATGCCTGGGGCGACAGCGAGGTATTTGGCGGCTGGCCCGGAGCTGTGGCAGAGGAAGCCAAGAAAGTCAACGGCAAACTCTACTGGCGTTTCCCTGTGACAGCAGAAGGAGCAAACGTTAATCTTATCTTTAATAATAATAACGGTGGCGTTCAGTTTGACGGTCCTAATGTGACATTTGATCATGATGTTTACATGACTATCACAGCCACAGGCGCTGAAATAGAAGAACTCTAATATAATCCCGATTCTGCTTCCGCAGGCGTGGACCTTACTCCTGCGGAAGCATTTCAACAAACTCATCTCCAATGAAGCATATTGCTACTCTCTCAATGGCTTTTGCCTTGTGTGCTATGTCGTTTACCTGTTGTGCCGATAAGGGCGGCAACAGTATTGACGAGCCGGCAGAGCCGACACCCGAAACTCCGGCGGCAAAAGTTGTAAACGCTACAACCGACCAGATAATTTATGAAGCTAATGCCCGTCTCTATGGCAATACCGGAGGGTTGAATTCTCTCAAAGACCAATTGCCGGAGTTGAAGGCTATGGGCACGGATATAGTATGGATCATGCCTTTGAATACTCCCGGAGAGGAAAAGTCTATAGGTTCGCCATATTGCGTGAAAGACTACGACGGAGTAGATCCTAAACTTGGCACCAAGGAAGATTTGATATCTTTGGTTGAAACGGCACATGGATTGGGCATGAAGGTTATTCTCGATTGGGTTGCTAACCATACTGCATGGGATCATCCTTGGACAAAAGATCATCCCGAATGGTATGTTCGCGACGGTCAAGGGAATATCCAGGCTCCGGGTTCATGGAGCGATGTGGCCGAGCTGAATTATAATAGCCGCGAAATGCGGGCAGAAATGACTGCTTCGATGTTGCGTTGGCTTGAGATCGCCAAAATCGACGGTTTCCGATTTGATAATGTAGACGGAGTGCCCGGTGATTATTGGAAAGAGGCTTTTGCAGCTCTTCGCGCGGCAAAATCCGATGTAATACTTTTGTCTGAGACTTCGCAGGCTTCTTCGTTCTCGGATGGTGCCGATATGATTTATGGTTGGGCATTCGGGACAGAGATTTCAAAGCTGTTCAACGGTAAATCCTCGCCAGCTAAACTTATAGAGGTGATGGATAAAGAGAATAGCCGCGCTCCCGAAGGAAAAGCTACAGCTTATATGCGCTATTGCATAAATCATGATATAGCGGCAGAACACAGTGTGCGCGACTTGTTTGGTTCACCAGAAGGTATGGAGGCTGCATATGCCGTGGCACTTTTTGCAGGGAGTACACCTATGTTCTACACCTCTCAGTTTTGCGACTTTACCAATAAAGTTTCTTTCTTCAATTATAGCAAGGCCGATTTCAACAGCAGCAAAATGGCCGCAATAAAGAAGCTTAACGCAGCTTTCAAGCAAACTAAAGATGTTCGTCAAGGTCAACTTAGGAATTATACAGTTGCCAATGCGTTGATGTATGAGTGGACATTCGGAGAACAGAAGCTAATAGTTGTTGTGAATCTCACGAAAGATGAGGTCTCTGTTAAAATGCCTATGGCGCTTACCGGTATTAAAATTACCGATTTGCTTGCAGGAACAAGTGAAACCACACCGGTTGCTCTTACCCTCAAGCCTTATCAATACTGCATCTATAAAAAATAAGGAACAATGACAAAGAAATATACCGTATTGCCGGCATTTTTGCTGTCGGCGTTTATTGCCAGTGCTACACCTTTGGCTTCGCCTGACGGAAAGTTAGCCATTGAGCCGGGACTTGACAGTGCCGGGCATCCTACCTACAGTGTAAGTTTCAATGGGCTGCCTGTGGTATCGTCGGGTATTCTTGGCCTTAAAGCCGACGAGGCCGATTTTACAAGCTTTGCCGAAATAAAAGAAGGGGCTGTTGTCGCAGAAGATAATACATGGAAGCCTGTCTGGGGCGAATTCGAGACTATTCGTGACAATTATACAGAAATGCCCGTTGAATATACGACCTCCGATGGGCGCAAGATTACTGTCCGCTTCCGTGCATACAACGACGGTGTCGCTTTCCGCTATGAGATTCCAGAGCAGCAGAAAGTCAATTATCTTACTCTTCGCGACGAGGCCACGACTTTCCCTCTTGCCGAAGATCTTTCTGTTTTTGCTATCCCCGGCGACTATGATACCGACGAGCGTCTATATGTAGAGTCTCCGGTGAGCCAATTGGGAAAAAGGATGCGAGTTCGCCGCCACACAGAAAGTTCCGGAATTCCCGGAGTGTCTGTGCAGACTCCTTTGATGGCAAAGAGTACCAAAAATAAATTGTATGTGAATATCCATGAAGCGGCTTTGGTGGGCTATCCTGCTATGGCTCTTGAGGTGGATACAGCCAATATAGTATTCAAAGCACACCTTACACCCGACAGGAACGGTGTGCGCGGGTATCTTCAAGCTCCTTTCCATACACCGTGGCGTACGCTTATAATCTCGGACGATGCTCGTGATATTCTTGCATCTCAGCTTATCCTTAATTTGAATGAGCCTTGTGCTATCGAGAATACCGATTGGATCAAACCCATGAAATTTGTGGGTGTTTGGTGGGAAATGTTTGTAGGTCGCAGTCGTACATGGGCTTATTCCAATAAATATAATGCCAAACCCGGAATCACGGATTATTCTTCGCTTGAAAGCAACGGGCGTCATCCGGCAAACACAGAAAATGTGAAGAAATATATAGATTTCGCGGCTGAAAACGGTATAGACGGAGTTCTTGTCGAAGGCTGGAACGAAGGTTGGGAAGATTGGGCCGGCTGGCGCAAAAACCGTCAGTTTATATTTGACAAGGCCTATCCCGATTTTGATGTAGAGGCACTTCGCGATTATGCAGCGGAGAAGGGTGTCAAGTTGATTATGCACCATGAGACAGCCGCGAATGCAGCCGACTACGAGCGCCAGCTTGACCGTGCTTTCCAGTTTATGGTTGATAATAACTATCCAGCCGTCAAGACCGGCTATGTAGGGCACATTATCCCTCGCTCTGAATACCATTCGAGTCAATGGATGGTTGACCATTATCTCCATGTAGCCCAGCGAGCAGCCGACTACAAAATTATGGTAGACAGCCACGAGGCAGTGCGCCCGACAGGTTTGTGCCGAACATGGCCCAACTGGATAGCACAGGAATCTGCCCGCGGCGGCGAATTTGAGTCTATGGGGGGCAACCCGCCTGAACATACATGCCTTCTTCCTTTTACTCGTCTTAAAGGAGGGCCGATGGACTATACTCCGGGTCTTTTCCAAGCCGATTTGAGCTACTATGGCGAAGGGAAGAATGGTGGCGGCAAAACCACCTTGGCGCGTCAATTGGCTTTATATGTTACTATGGCTTCTCCTTTGCAGATGGCTTGTGACCTGCCCGAAAATTATAATCGTTTCCCCGATGCGTTCCAATTTATCCGCGATGTGCCTTTGGATTGGTCCGACAGCCGTTGGCTTGAGGCAGAACCGGGCGATTATATCACAGTTGCCCGTAGAGAGAAGAACGGCAACGATTGGTATATTGGCGGTGTGACTGATGAGAATGCCCGTATTGCGATGCTTGATTTCTCGTTCCTTGAACCGGGTAAAAAATACACGGCTACTATTTACGAGGATGGAGCAGATGCAGATTTCCGAAGCAACCAACAGTCTTACAATATAAGGAAAATTAAGGTTAATTCCAAGACCAAGCTCAAGCAAAAAGTAGCCCCCGGTGGCGGTTTTGCAATTCAAATCAAGGCTGCCGATGACTTGGCCGGTTTGTAGAAATTATAATGAAAGATTTAGTTTAATAGGTAAGTATGATAATCTCAAAACCTCTCTTCATGCAAGGTTAATATTGTGATTAAGCGAGCAAGGCGGACCGCGAGGTTCGCCTTGTTTCTTTTTTATCGTTATTATATGGTTAAAAGAGGTTTCGGATAATCCACCAAGCTATTATTGCAAAAAGGATTGCCGAGAGTGTTATGGGGTGTGTTGCGAGGCGGTAGACCGCTCCTTTCCGAGGTAGGATGGTCTCTACTATAAAGTAGAATATGGTTGCCGGGACAGCGAAAAACACGAATGGATTGAAATGCCATGCTTTAGCGAATTCAAGGTGCATGATAGCATGGAAGGCTCTTTGGCTGCCGCATCCCGGACAATCGTATCCGGTAAATGCTTTGAAAGCGCATTTAAGCGATGGCCCGGATTCTGGGTTTACTTTATAGAAATATATTGCAAAAAGCACAAAGACCGTAGTGGCAGCCAAAGCAATAGCCACTATGGTCTTTGTGGAAAGTTTTCGGGATGGGTATGTGTTCATTTTAGAACAAAGCTCCCAGAAGAATGCATGGGAATAGTCCTAAAGCCAATGATATCATTATGAGCCAGGCAGCAACTTGCGAGGCTTTTTTTGCTTGGTCTATGCGGTTGCTGTTGTAGAAGCTTGTGACGCATATAGACGCCACCAAGGCAGCTACGCTCACAGGAGAGCAGCAACATATCAGGAGGAATATGGACCACCCGATGTATGTTGGCGGACAAGGTTCTTTAGCAACCGGGGCTGCAGCCTGATAGTTTCCTTGGTTGGGGTATGGTTCCCAATAAGGTTGAGCAGGAGCTTCTTGAGGAGCCGTATCTTGGACGTGTTGGGGATATTGCTCTTGATAATCGGCTGTTGAGTCTGCCTCTTGATTTTGTTCTTGTTGGCTTGAGGCCTGGTCTGTGGTGTCTTGCTCGGGATATTCGGTTTGCTGCACGGAATCCGAAACGAACAGTTCTTGCATCTGAGGCAACATTCCGGCCGGATACCATTTAGGCAATCCTTCAAACCAAACTTTGGTTTCTTTTGTCACGGGCATGTTGCGCAGCTCTTCGAATTCAAAGGGCCCTTGCTGCTTGCCGTCGAGGAAAATCCATATTTTCATTTGGGAGTGTTCTTATTGTAGTTTGTTTGTTGCAGCCGCACTAAAAAATAGTATGAAATTTATTTTATCTTGTCTTTGAGAGCGTTGTCTATGAAATTATGGTATTAATCCAGTTGTTCAATAGCTACTGAATTCTAAATCATAATGGCAATTGTTCTCAAATATTGCGACAAATAAATTTAAACAATTTCTTAGAAATGCTTAACTTCGTGTCCGGCGATGCTTGTTAGCAGGTTGTTTGCCAAACGGCTTGCCCCGATGCGGAAATATTCGGTAGTTAGCCATTCTTCGCCAAGGACTTCTTTAATAATCGTGTAGTATTTGACGGCGTCTTCTGTTGTTGAAACACCGCCAGAAGCTTTGAAGCCAACTTTGTTTCCGGTCTTTTCGTAGTACTCTTTGATGCATAGTGCCATAATGTATGCAGCATCGAGCGATGCTCCGGGGTATTCTTTTCCAGTAGATGTTTTGAGGAAATCTGCACCGGAGTAGAGTGAAAGCACAGATGCATTTTTGATATTCTTTGCGGTTTTGAGTGCTCCGGTTTCAAGGATTACTTTGAGCCGTCCGTCGCGAGTTGCTTCTTTCTGCTCTGTTATTTCGTCTACAACAGATTCGTAGTCGTTGTCGAAATAATATCCGAGGTTGAAAACGATGTCGATTTCGTCGGCTCCGTTAGCAACAGCGAGAGAGGTTTCGGCGATTTTTACTTCTTCAAAAGTCTGGCTTGACGGGAATGACCCCGAAACGCAAGCGAGTTTTACTCCGGAAACTTCAAGGACGCTTTTTACTACGGGTGCGAAATTTGGATATACGCATATTGCAGCCACATTTGGCAAAGAAGGGAACAGTTCCTCAAATGAGTTTACGTTTTCTGTGAATTTGGCAACGGATGTTTGCGAGTCTGTTGCTTTGAGGGTAGTGAGGTCTATAGCGCTGAAGCAGAATTTATAGACGTCTTGGTTGTTGTTTTCGTCGAAGTGCTCGTCGAGGATTTTTTTAACGGCTTCTGCCACGGCGGCATCGTCTTCGATAACCTGGCTTTGGGTGATAGCCTGAGTGTATTTGTCGCTCATATTATGTTAGTTTTAAGTGTTGTTTTTTAATAGTTTGGCATTTTTCTTATGTCTCTCGCTATCTCTAACGGATTTTTTGTTGAGATTGTTTCGGAATGCTTCTTCAAGGTTTATGCCATGTTGGTTTGCAATAGCGCAAGTAATCCACAGGAGGTCTGCGAGTTCGTCGGCTAAATCAAGTTTCTCCCCCGGTTTAGGGGATTGTTCACCGTCGGTACGGGCGATTATACGAGCCACTTCGCCTACTTCTTCGGTGAGTATTGCCATGTTTGTGAGAGGCGAGAAATATCTCACTCCTATGGTGTTTATCCATGAATCTACAGTTTCTTGTGCTTTTGCAATCGTTATGTTTTCGTTGTTTAGGCTCATAGATGCAAAATTATAATATTTCTGTGAAAAAAGCAAATATGGTCTTAAAAGTGGTTGTTAATGATGGTTGAATTGATGCCGGTTTTATTCGTTAACAATGGTTAACAAAACGTATAATCTTTGTAACAGTTGTTAACGCTACGTCAAAAAGGCTGTTGATTTTGTTATTAATCAAAGCGAAAGATTGTAACTTTGCACGTAAAACCGAAGAAAGATAAAAGATGCCAAATATACTAACACATCTTATAGGTAATGCTATAGCCCGCTATGGCAAAGACCGCGAAGCTTTCAGCCATGTTGTTCTGGAAGAAGGGAACAAACATCTTGCCCCGGTGTCGTGGGGCGAATTTGGCCGGAAAGTAGAAGACCTGGCCTGCGCATTGGAGATACTTGATCTCCAAGAAAAAGATATGGTTGCAGTTTTTGCCGCCAATTGCCCTGAGATATTGATAACAGATTTTGCCTGCTACCGCAACCGGGTTGTTCCGGTGAGTCTTTATGCGACGAGCAGTCCGGAGCAAGTGAAATATATTGTGAAAGACTCTGGAGCGAGAATGGTTTTTTTGGGCGATGAGATACAATACCGCACTTACCGCGAGGTTGCGGCCGATTGTGGCAATGTTGTCAAGACGGTGATCTATAACCGCTCAGTAGAAATCGACAATGACGATAGCGACTCAATTTATTTTGAGGATTTATTAGAACTCGGAGCCATGGCTTCCCGAAGCTGCCGCGACGCGGTTGAGTTGCGTTCGGCTTCGGCTCGTCCCGACGATATCGCAACCCTTATCTATACATCGGGTACGACCGGAGAACCCAAGGGTGCTGTTTTGACGCATAGCAATTTTAATGCGGCTATAGATATCCATAAGGATCGCTTGGATATGCTTTCTGATGAAGATACATCGCTATGTTTCTTGCCGTTGAGCCATATTTTTGAGAAGGCTTGGACTTATTTTTGCCTGAGTATGGGCATGAGGGTTGCTATAAATACGAATCCTAAGGAAATCCAGGACGCTATTCGTCTTGTCCGTCCGTCGTGTATGTGCAGTGTACCGCGTTTCTGGGAGAAGGTTTATACGGCAGTTCAGGAGAAGATTGCCAATTCCAAGGGTATCCAGAAGATAATGATAGAACGAGCGTTGAAAGTTGGCGCGAAATATAATCTTGAATACCGCAGGTTGGGGCTAAAAGCACCTTGGTGGCTTGAACAGAAATATAGGTTCTACGATAAGAATGTGTTTTCCAAGCTTCGCCATGTGATAGGAATAGAGAACGGTACTTTGTTTCCTACGGCAGGAGCGCCTTTGAGCGGAAATATAGTGGAGTTCCTTGTTGCTTGCGGTATCCCGATGGTAATAGGTTACGGGCTAAGCGAGACAACGGCCACGGTGAGTTGTTTCCCGTCGGTAGGTTATACCATAGGTTCGGTTGGAACTGTTTTACCCGACATTTCTGTTAAGATAGGCGAGAATAATGAGATACTTGTAAAAGGTCCTACGGTTATGCGGGGATATTATGGACGCGAAGAAGATAATAAGGCGGCTTTTACCCCCGACGGTTATTTCCGCACCGGTGACGCCGGCCGGATAGACGAAACCGGCGCTTTGGTTCTTACGGAGCGACTGAAAGATCTTTTCAAGACCTCTAACGGGAAATATATAGCTCCTCAGGCCATAGAGAGCCGCCTTGGGGAAGACCGCTATATAGAGCAGGTTGCAGTGATAGGAGATCAACGCAAATATGTGACTGCAATAATCATACCGGCCTTTGAGGCTATTAAAGAATATGCTGTTAAAAAGCACATTCAGTTTACAAGCATAGAAGACCTTGTTGAAAATTCGGAAATACGCAAGCTTATAGCCGAGCGTATAGAGCGTTTGCAGAAGGGTTTTGCCGGATTTGAGAAGATAAAGAAATTCACTCTTCTGCCCAAGGAATTTACAATAGAAAGCGGCGAGCTTACGAATACTCTTAAGATACGTCGCCCGGTAATAAATTCTGTCTATGCTTCTCAGATAGAAGCAATGTATTGTTGATTATGAAAGATTCGAGTTTGATTTCGCGAGGAGCAGAACCTGAAAGGGCTATTCTTGTAGGCCTTGTTACGCCGACCCAAGACGAGGAGCGTTCAAAGGAATATTTGTCGGAGTTGGCATTTCTGGCAGATACGGCAGGAGCGACAGCCGTGAAGACTTTTACCCAGAAATTGGATTATCCCAATCCGAGAACATTTGTGGGGAAAGGTAAACTTGAAGAAATCAAAGCATATATAGAGGCCGACGGAGATATCTCCATGGCTATATTCGACGATGACCTTTCTACCAAGCAGGTGCTCAATATAGAGCGAGAGCTTGGGGTTAAGATACTTGACCGCACAAACCTTATTCTTGATATCTTTGCCAAACGAGCCCAGACGGCGAGCGCCAAAACGCAGGTTGAGCTTGCGCAATATCAGTATCTGTTGCCGCGCCTCACGCGAATGTGGACTCACTTGGAACGCCAACGAGGCGGTATCGGTATGCGAGGTCCCGGAGAGACACAGATTGAGACAGACCGTCGAATAATTCTTTCGAAGATTTCTCTTCTCAAAGAGGAGTTGCGGGCTATAGACCGCCAGAAAGCGGTTCAACGTAAAAACCGGGGTAAACTTACCCGTGTGGCGTTGGTGGGTTATACCAATGTTGGAAAATCCACGCTTATGAATCTTTTGAGCAAGAGCGATGTGTTTGCAGAGAATAAACTTTTTGCCACATTAGACACAACAGTTCGTAAAGTGGTGATAGATAACCTTCCGTTTTTGCTGACAGATACCGTCGGTTTTATAAGAAAGTTGCCTACCCACTTGGTGGATTCTTTCAAGTCTACTCTCGATGAGGTTCGCGAGGCCGATATTTTGGTGCATGTTGTGGATATTTCCCATCCTAATTTCGAGGAGCAGATAGAGGTTGTGGACAAGACTTTGCGCGAGGTTTGTAACGGTGCAGATAAACCGATGCTTCTTGTTTTTAACAAGATAGACGCATTTACATGCACTCCTAAAGACGAGGACGACCTCACGCCCAAGCAGGCTTGTAACCGGACTCTTGATGAGCTTAAGGCAACATGGATGGCTAAGATGAACGATAATTGTGTGTTTGTTTCGGCAAAGAAAGGCATAAATATCGACGAGCTGAAGGCTCGCCTTTATGCTATGGCGCGAGAAATTCACTTGTCTCGTTTCCCATATAACGACCTTTTGTATCACACCTATGAGAATCTTGAAGGCGGCGAAATTTCTGCGGAAAATTCTGAGGACTGAATAATTGGTTAATATTTTGGCAAATGAGTTTTTTTCATTAACTTTGCGCAATCATATACCGAGAGCTCAAATCATGAAAAAATCTTTGTTATTGTGCGCAATTGCCGTTACGTTTTGCGCCATATTCAGTACCAACGTTTTTGCTGAGGGCCAGGGTCGTAAGATCCAGGTGGCAGGAATAGCGTTTTACAACTTTGAAAACCTGTTTGACACCATCCCTAACAACCCTGAAAACCGCGACGAAGAGTTTACTCCCGGCGGTTCTCGTCGTTGGGACGGCAGAAAGTATTGGGACAAGGTTCATAATCTGGCTTATGCCATATCCCAGTTTAAGACCAAAACCACTCCATATGGTCCGGCAATAATAGGTATTTCGGAGATTGAGAACCGCTCGGTTATTCAAGATGTAATCAACCAGCCTGAACTTAAAAATCTTAATCTTGGTATTGTCCACCATGATTCGCCCGATGCTCGCGGTGTGGATGTGGGTATGATTTATAATCCCCGTTATTTCCGAGTTGAAAATGTGACAAATCACAGGTTGACGGCTATAAAATTCCGTACCCGTGACCAGATGTGTGTTGTGGGAAGCCTTTTGGGGCAGAAAATAGCTGTGATTGTCAATCACTGGCCTTCTCGATTGGGAGGGCAGGAACAATCTGAACCCAACCGTGTGGCCGCAGCAGAATTGTCAAAAAGCATTGCCGACAGCCTTTGGCGAGTAGATCCCAATATTGGCGTGATTATAATGGGAGACCTCAACGACGATCCTATGGATAAATCTTGTGCCAAGATTTTAGGCGCGGCTAAAAAGTCGGACAAAGTAGGCGACCATGATTTCTTTAATCCTTGGTGGGAAAAGCTTGAAAAAGGAACCGGGACTCTTTCCTATAAGGGTGCATGGAATCTTTTTGACCAGATTATAATTTCTGGCAACTTGGTGAACGCCCCCGAGGATAAGTGGAATTTCTATACTGCCAAAGTCCTCAATTTTGATTTCCTTATGGGTACGGAGGGCAATTTTGTGGGTGTGCCCAAACGCTCGTATTCTGCCGGCTCTTATATAGGTGGTTATTCCGACCATTTCCCCACCGAAATCTTCTTGCGCCGCTACGTTTCGCCCAAGAAATAATTTTATTGGCATAGCACCCCAATATTGGCGGTGCTATGCCATTACTGCGATATTAACTAACCAATTATATTAACAATATGAAAAAACTTTTACTCTCACTCGCTGCAGTGGTCGCTATGGGCTTTGCAGCATCTGCCGAAGAAGTTACCTACAATTTTGTAGAAAACGATTACGGCATGACCCGCCTATCCGGTTCAACAAACGATTATAACGCCAATCCTCAGGTTATTACTGGCGAAGGTGCAGTTACAATCACAGTAAGCGGCGAAAAGAGCTCACGTCTTTGGGCCGACGGTCTCCGCTTCTACAAAAACTCAAGCTATACTATCGCAGTAGAAGGCGGTAATATGACCGAGGTTGTTATCACTTACAAGAACGCAGCAGCAGCTGGGGGGTTTGATGCCAACGATGCAACTAAAGGCGGTTATACAGTAGCCGGAACAACCGGTACATGGACAGGCTCTGCAGCAGAAATCGGTTTCTCTTGCAATATCGCCAAGAGCAATGTTGCTATTTCTTCTATCAAGGTAACCTATAGCGGCGGTGTTGCAGACACCCGCAAGGACGCCGACCTTGTTTTCTCTGCAGAAAAAGTTGAAGCCGTTCTCGGCGAAACTTTCACAGCTCCTACATTGACTAAAGCAACCAATGCTGATGTTGAATTTGAGTCTGACAACGAAAAAGTTGCTACAGTAGACGCCAACACAGGTGTAGTTACTCTTCTTGCTGCAGGTAGCGCCCGTATTACAGCAACTGCTGCCGAGAACGACGAATACCGTGCAGGAACAGCTTCTTACCTCATCACTGTGTCTCGCTCTAATGTAATCTTCTCTGCACTTTCTAAGAATTCTACTATAGACGAAACCACTAACCTTCCCGAAGGTTGGACTGTAGACAACATCTCTATGGACGAAGGTCTCACTTACGTTTGGAAATGGGATTCTTATGGCTACCTCAAGGCTTCGGCTTACAATCAGGCAGCTAAAACAGCAGAAAGCCGCGTTATTTCTCCTGTAATTGATCTTACTAACCGTCACAACATTGCTATGTATTTTGATCAGGCTGCTAAATTTGTGACAACACTCAAAGATCTCTGCCATGTTCAGGTGCGTGTAGAAAACACTACTTCTTGGGAAAATCTTGATGTTGAAACTTGGCCTGCCGGTGGTGACTGGTCGTTCTCTACCTGCGAATTGAGCCTTGAAGCATACAAAGACAAAAAAATCCAGGTAGCTTTCCTTTATGGTTCTGATGCTGCTGTTGGCGCAGATACATGGGAAATCAAAAATCTTGAAATTACCGGTGATATTGCTTCTGGCGTAGCCGAAATTGAAGCAGACGAAAACGCACCTGTTGAATATTTCAACCTTCAGGGTATCCGCGTTGCTAACCCCGAAAACGGTCTCTACATCCGTCGTCAGGGCAACAATGTGAGCAAGGTTCTCGTTAAATAATCCGAGACAAATATAGCCTTATCGGCACATGTTTGAGCGCAAGCTTGAATATGTGCCGATTTTTTTGTAGTTAAAAAGAGAGTGAAAGGCCTAAAAATCACATTTTTTTTGTGTGTTAAGGTAGCAAGATATAATAATTTTTATTATTTTTGGGGGCGGTAATTAGCAAAGCTACAGCTAAGCCGTATCAATAATAATAAATAAACCATTATGGACATGCACGACCCCTCCCTTGCGGCTTCTGAAGAGCCCAAGGCTAACACTTTGAACGAAGCTCCGGCAACCGCAGCCGCAGCCGGAATGGAAACAGAAGCGGTAAAAGAACCCGAAGGAATCGACCCTGACGCAGAGGTGGCAGTAGAGCTTGAAATGAGCGATGCCGAAGAAGAGTCTATTCGCAGTGAACATACAGCGGAAAGCCTATTGGAGGCTGCCCGTGCCCTCTTGGCCCGCGAGGCCTGTGAAATAGCGCCTGACGAAATTCGCCGTTTGCGCCAGCATTTCAGCATGCTCCATAAACAGGCAGAGGCAACATCCAGCGAAGAAGGCGCAGAAGCAGCCGCTTTGGCCGCAGAAACAGTTGCCGAAGCAACCGAGCAGGAGTTTGCTGCTTTGATAGAACAGGCTCGAGCTAAACGTGCGGCTTGGGCTGCAGAGCAAGAGGCTATCAGGGCAGATAATCTTGTGAAGAAAAACGATATAATAGCACAAATAAACGCATTGGCCGAGGATACCGACAATGTGAACCGCACTTTCCCTGTTTACCGGGAATTGCAGGATCAGTTTAACGCAGTTGGAGATGTTGACCCGCAGGAAGATACGGCAGTATGGAAACGTTTCCAAGAAGCCCGTGAGCGATATTCCGACAATCTCAAGATAAATAAAGAGCTTCGCGACTATGATTTCAAGAAGAATCTTGCCGAAAAGCAGGTGTTGCTTGAGGAGGCTCGTCATTTGGCGGAAGTAGACGATGTTATTTCGGCTTATCGTCGCCTTCAAGAACTTCATACAAAGTGGCGGCAGATAGGTCCGGTAGCAAAAGAACTGCGAGATGAAATATGGAATAATTTCCGTGATGCATCGGCTGAGGTCAACAAGCGTTATCAGGCATTGTTTGAGGCTCGCAAGGCAAGGGAGGCCGAAAACGAATCGGCCAAGAAGGTGCTTTGCGAACGCATAGAATCCTTGGACTACAGCACATTGCGTTCTTTTGCGGCCTGGGAAGAAATGACCAAGACTATTATAGGTCTACAGGAAGAGTGGCGAACTCTCGGTTTTGCGTCTAAGAAGATGAACCGCCAGCTTTTTGCCCGTTTCCGCCAAAGTTGCGATGCTTTCTTTACTGCCAAAGCTGAATATTACAAATCTACCAGAGAGGAGCTTGCACGTAACCTTGAGAAAAAGACCGCTCTTGCCGACCGAGCTGAATCTTTGAAAGATAGCACAGATTGGCGTATAGCTACCGAGCAATTCGTTGAAATGCAGAAGGAGTGGAAAACAATAGGTACAGTTCCTAAAAAGCAGAGCGACGCATTGTGGAAGCGTTTTACCACGGCATGTGATTATTTCTTTGAGCGTAAAAAGAAAGAGGGTAACAGCACCCGTCAGGTTGAGGTAGCCAATTTGAAGGCAAAACGTGAGGTTATCGGGCTTATTTCTGCTCTTATATCGGATGAAGCCTCCAAAGAAAGTGCTATAGATAGCCTCCGCAGTCTTCAGGATCGTTGGAAAGAGATAGGTCATGTTCCCTTCCGCGAGAAGGATAAGGTGCAGGAAGCTTACCGCAATGCGGTAAATGCTGTGCGCGACCATTTTGCCATAGCTGAACGCTCGGCTCGCCGCAACCGCTTTGAAGCCTCTGTGGCAGAGCTTGAGGGCGACGATAACAAGCTTTTCCGAGAACGCGAACGTATTGCCCGTGCTCTTGAAAGCCGTCGTGCAGAGCTTCGTACTTATGAAAACAATCTTGGATTCCTATCGTCTAAATCCAAATCGGGCGACTCATTGGTCCGCGATATGGAACGCCGTATTGAGCGTTTGAAAGGCGATATCGAAGAAATTCTCGAAAAAATCAAACTCATAGACTCCAAATTGTCGTAAAGAGTGTAGAATACTAAAGCGCCGGGCTGCGGTGATATTTTCCGCAGTCTGGCGCTTCCCAACCTTGTTATTTCTAATCAATCGTTTCCCATTTAATATTATAGGGGAATCAGATAAAACAACAGATTTCTCCTTGTTGGGAGATTTTTAATCATATATGAATTCACCTTCCCGACGCCCTATTGGTCGTGGACGCTACATAGCAACGTTGTTCAACATCGGAGATTTGCTGATATTGAATGTCGCGTTTGGTATAATAGTATGGCTATTCCCTGAGTTTAGCCAAGCCAAGCCTTATATGCGCGAAATCTGGTTGCTGCTAAATGTGAGCTTCTTGCCGGCCATTGCAATAACTTACCGGAATCGACACGAGAGGCGAGCGATATTGATGGAACATGTGGCTCGTGTAACGTTCACATCGGTAGGTCTCCATGCTTTGATATTTTTGTCGTTGCTGTCGTTTCTGCGTTTGCCGATGATGGCTCTTAGGGTCGTTTTGAGCTTCTATGCATTGCTGTTGGTATTGCTGCTGTTGTTCAGGATTTTAGGTAATTATATTCTCAAGTCGTATCGCCGGCAGGGCTTTAATTTTACCCGTGTTGTAATTATAGGGACTGGAGAGGTTGCGAGACGTCTATATCGTGAAATGGAGCGCGATGCGGGTTTTGGCTATAGCATATTGGGCTTTTTTGATGATGACCCCAAGCCTGGTTTTACCGGCAAATATCTGGGGAGTATAGATATGCTTGAAGAGTTTATCGCGTCTAACAACGTAAGGCAGATTTTTTATTGTATTTCCGGACAGAGCGAATCGCTGTCGCGAGTAACGAAAGTGGCCGACGATCATGTTGTGGATTTCTACTATGTGCCGCAGATTCCCAAGGTTCTTTTGCGTCGTTTTGAGCTTCATAACATAGGTGCAATGCCGGTTATGAGCATACGGAGAAATCCTCTCAAGAATTCGTTGAACCGTTTCTTGAAGCGTAGTTTCGACATTGTTTTTTCGTCGGTTTTCCTGTTGTTTTATCCTTTGATCTATATCCCGGTTGCCATTTGTATCAAGCTCACGTCGCCTGGCCCGGTTTATTTCAAGCAAGAGCGCACCGGGTATTTGGGCAAATCGTTCAAATGCCTTAAGTTCCGCACGATGAAGGTTAATGCCAACAGCGACAAGACTCAGGCAACTAAAGACGATCCGCGCAAGACCCGCTTCGGGGATTTTTTGCGCAAGACATCTCTTGATGAATTGCCTCAGTTTATCAATGTGTGGCGTGGAGATATGTCGATAGTGGGTCCACGTCCCCATATGCTTAAGCACACCGAAGACTATACTGCGTTGGTAGACCGCTATATGGTTCGTCATGCTGTTAAACCCGGCATTACGGGTTGGGCACAGGTTAACGGTTTCCGCGGTCTTACTGACGAATTGTGGAAGATGGAACGCCGAGTGGAGCATGATGTGTGGTATATTGAAAACTGGACATTCCTTTTAGACCTCAAGATAGTAGTCCGGACGGTGATTAATGCCATCCAAGGAGAAAAAAACGCATTCTGACACAGTGCTGACAATTTATAAAGCTTCTGCAGGGTCTGGTAAAACCTATACTTTGACCTATGAATATATAAGGACTTTGCTTGGAATAAAGCAAGGCAATGGTGGTCATGTCTTGAATTCTGCCAAATATATCGGTACGCGTCGGAGTTGCCGTCATCGGTCTATTCTTGCCATAACTTTCACAAATGCGGCTACCGAGGAGATGAAGACGCGTATTGTGAAAGAACTTCATCTGCTGTCTACGGGTTCGGAGGATGCAGAGTATACAGGAAAACTTATGCAAGAATTCGGTTGCACCGGAGAGGAACTTTGTGTGGCAGCCAGGATTGCCTTGGGCGAGCTTTTGCTGGAATATTCGGGTTTTAACGTTAGCACGATAGACTCTTTTTTTCAGGCAGTGCTCCGCACGTTTGCCAGGGAAATAGACCAACAGGGCGATTATGAGCTTACGTTGGACCAGTCGGATGCAATATCGCGATCTATAGCATTGATGCTTGATGAGCTGAATTATTCGTCGCCGGTGAATTCAGCCCGTATAAAGGCTTGGATTAAAGATTATATGTTTGACCTGATGAGTGGCGGAAGCGGTTATAATTTTTTTGACCGCTCAGGTCAATTGTTGGGTTCTCTTACCCGGAAGATGAAAGATGCCCTCAACGAGGACTATCACCAACACTCAGATGAGATAAGGGCTTATTTGGCTGATCCCGCGTCTATTTCTACTTTTGTACGTGATTTGCGTGAAAAGATCAAGGGCTTGGGCGCGGACTCTGAAAAGGCGTCTAAAGAGTTTTTTACTTGCCTGTCGTCTCTCGGTTGCCCCGAGAACATAATTAATTCTACGGTATTGAACCGTCTTTATAGCGCAATCGACAATCCACGCGCACTTATTTCGGCTAAGGAGGAAGCTAAAGCTTTTTTTGCGGTTTTAAATTCGGATGAAGTTTCCAAGAAGGCTTTCCACACTACCAATCTGGGTAAACTGAAGATGAAAATCGACAGCCCTGAGGTTGCTGAGATATATGCGGCTATGCGCCGGGCGGTATGTGCGATACACCGTGAGCGTGTGGTGCTTGGGATTTACCGTGTGATTTTGCAGGGGACATTGGAACTGGATTTTGTAGGTCTGGCATCGGACTTTTTAGAGAAATATCTCAAGGAGAACAATTTGGTGCTCATAAGCGATACAGGCGATTTGCTAAATCGTATAATCAGCGAGGAAGATACCCCGTTTATATATGAGCGGCTTGGGATGAGCCTGAGTAATTTCCTTATCGACGAGTTTCAGGATACCAGCCGTATGCAGTGGGAGAATTTGCGGCCATTGGTTGGCAATAGCTTGGGCTTTGACCATGAGAATCTTATCATAGGCGACGAAAAACAGTCGATTTATCGTTTCCGCAACTCCGACAGTTCGTTGCTTGGCTATAAGATAGCAGAATACGATTTCCCCGGTCGGATTGTCCCTAAAGGTTTTTTGCCCGAAGAAAACACAAACTATCGCAGCGCAGGCGATATAGTGAGGTTCAACAACACGGTTTTCAAGCATATGTCGGCCATTTTGGGCGTTTCGGGGTATGGTAATGTTGTTCAGACTCCTTGTCGTAAGTATTCCGAGCAGGCTGCACATATAAAATTCCAATGGGGGCGTGAGTTGAACGAGGAAACCATGGAGGAAATGGCTCAGGTAATATTGCAGCAACACGAATCAGGTTACCGTTGGCACGATATTCTTATATTGGTGCGCAAGAAGGCAGAAGCACGCAAGATAGTTGAATTCATGGTTTCTAAGCATCCTGAAATACGGGTTTTGTCTAACGAAGCTTTGCTTGTGAATAGTTCTCCGGCTGTGCGCACTGTTATGAGTATGCTCAAGCTTGTTGAAAAGTCTTATTCCACGGAACGCGATAGAGGTGAGAAGAAATATTCTACCCGAGCAGATGTCGTGGCTATGATAAGCCGTTATGATTATTACCGTAACGATGGATTGGATAAGCCTGAGGCCTTGCGTATGGCTTTGGAAGATGTTATAAAACCAGAAAGCAACCTCAATGGTGAGATTTTTAAAATAAGGGCCGAAAATCCGGCAAACCTTGTTGCTTTGATAGAGGCTATAATCCACCATAAATTATCTGAAAAGCAGAGACATAGTGAGCATGCCTATATAGCGGCTCTGCAAGACCTTGCGCAACAGCATGTTGAAGGACCGGATCCTTCTATCTCGGCATTTATCGCCGCTTACGACCGTAATACGAAGAAATGGGCAATACAGGCGCCATCTAATCTTGATGCTGTAGAAATAATGACTATTCATAAATCAAAGGGTCTTGAACGGGCTTGCGTACATATCCCTGCGGCAGATTGGGATCTTGTAGGCAAAACAGACCTTTGGATGCCGTTGAAATCTCTTGACGGATTCAAGGCAGAGACAGTGCCTCCAATGATTCACATTACCTTGGTTGAGGATTCTCCGCTTGCCGATAAGAAATATTCCCCTTTGTACGAGGATTGCTGCCAAGCGTATGATGCGGCAATTGCCGATAATTTGAACCTTCTCTATGTGGCATTTACCCGAGCTTCGCGTGAATTGCATGTGTGGGGTGCTTCTTCGGCTTCTGGAAAAGGGATGTGCAGGCCTCTTATAGAAGCTCTTGCTTCTGCTGCGGCCACAGATACCGGTGGCGACAGCTCGCTCCTTGATATGGGTTTATATTTTTCGCCGGAAGAAAAGATTCTTGAAATAGGATGTGCTACAAAGCCAGAGAAAAAGCATGTGGAGTCTTCGGAGACTATCACGGCAGAAGCCTACAACGTGGTGCTTCGTAAAGATACTCGCGAATTGATCTCGATAGACGATATTCTCTCTCTTGATATAGGAGACGAGGAAGACAAGTTTATTGTAGACCGGCCTAAAGACAGATTCCAGAACAGAGATATGGAAATAGCGGCTCGGCGAGGCAATAATTTGCACAATATTCTTGCCTCTATGCGTGTTTTGGATGATTTGGATGCTGCAGTGACGCGCACATGCCTGCGTTTGGGGCTTTCGGAAATAGAAACCGAAGAATACCGGGGCGAACTGGCTCATGCGATAGAACAAGGAGGAGAACAAGTTAAATCTTGGTTTGATCCAACTTGCCGCGTTTATGCTGAGCGCTCGATAACCGACCGTTCATCGTCGGATGTGAGAGAACATCGTACTTTCCGTCCCGACCGTGTAGTTATAAGTCCCGACGGCAAGGCTATTGTGGTGGATTATAAATTCACGTCTGCAATAGATTCCGAGCATAAAGAGCAGGTTGAAGGATATATAAGGCTGCTAAACCGGTTGGGGCGCAGAAATGTGGAAGGTTACCTATGGTATCCGTTGTTGGGACAGATAATAAAAGTACAGATTTAGCGTTAACATAATATGATTGAATTACGAGACCTACTGATAGCCGCAGCTATGGTTTGCGGACCTTCTGCATTGGCGTGTACAAGCCTTATAGCAGCCCCCGGAGCAACAGATTCCGGTAGTTCCATGATAACATATGCAGCCGATTCCCATACGCTCTATGGTGCTTTGTATCATCAGGCCGCAGCCGACCATTCTGCCGGAGCCATGCGTAGAGTGGTGGATTGGGACACGGGCAAGTATCGTGGAGACATTCCGGAGATTGCCCACACTTATGCTACCATTGGTAATATGAACGAGCATGGTCTTACTATTGCAGAAAGCACCTGGGGCGGCCGCCATGAGCTTGAGGGGACAGGTACGATAGATTACGGTTCTCTTATCTATATAACTCTTCAAAGGGCGAAGACGGCTCGTGAGGCTATTGACGTGATGACTAAGCTTGTTGCAGACTACGGTTATGCTTCCGAGGGAGAGTCTTTCTCTATTGCCGACCCTAACGAGGTGTGGGTCATGGAGATGATAGGTAAAGGTAAAGCCGACAAGGGCGCTGTGTGGGTTGCGCGTCGTGTTCCCGAAGGTTATATTTCGGGTCATGCCAACCATGCACGTATCCATACTTTCCCTCTTGATGATCCCGAAACTCTTTATTCGCCTGATGTGATATCTTTTGCTCGTAGCCAAGGATATTTTACGGGTAAAGATGAAGATTTTGATTTTTCACGAGCTTATGCTATAACCGATGCAGGGGCTTTGCGCGGTTGCGACGCTCGCGTATGGTCGTATTTCAACCGTTTTGCACCTCAAGGGGAAATGGATAAATATCTGCCATGGATACTTGAGGGCAAAGGCGAACCTATGCCATTATGGGTGAAACCGGCAGAGGCACTGACCGCTAAAGATCTTAAGTGGATGATGCGCGACCATTTTGAAGGGACTCCATTTGACATGACAAAAGATATAGGAGCCGGCCCGTTTGACAGTCCTTATCGTTGGCGTCCGATGAATTATACTGTAGATGGACAGGAATATGTACATGAACGAGCCATTGCCACTCAACAGACCGGATTTTCGTTTGTTGCCGATATGAACAAAGACCGCCATGATGCCATGAAGGGTGTATTGTGGTTTGGGGTGGACGATGCCAACACATGTGTGTATGTGCCGGTGTTTAATTCTACGACGACTGTTCCGCCCTCGTTGTCGGAGGAAACTGCCGATTTGCTGACCTTGAACTGGGATTCTATGTTCTGGGTAAATAATTGGGTGGCCAACCAAGCCTATAACAGATATTCACAGATGATTCCGGATATACGCCGTGTGCAGAATGGTTTGGAAACGCGCTGGGAAACAGCAGTTTCAGATGCCGAAAAGGCTGTTGCCGGTAAAGATTATGCTTCGGCAGCTTCTGTCCTTTCTCCTTTGACAGCCGATGCTGCGGCAACGACTACCTCCGACTATAAGGCTCTGGGCGATTATCTGTTGGTTAAATATCTTGACGGTAATATCAAGAAAGAACGCGACGGTAAATTTGAGCGATCCGAAGAGGGAATGCCTGTTCAACCGGTTTTTGGCGGTTACAACGAACGCTATTTCCGCTCTATCGTTGAAGACGCCGGCGAGCGTCTAAAAGTGGTTGAGCCGCAACAATAATAGCTTTTGGCACGTTATTTGCATTAGATTAGTCGCATGGCTATTGTCATGAATTGCCGTAAAGATAATTCATGCAATGCTCAAAGCGACATGAAAATATTAAAATAAGAAAATAATATGGAAAAAATTGCTCCTGGCAAGTATTTTGAACTTGCTTACAAATTATACCGGGTAAATCCCGACGGAACAGAAACTCTCGTACACGAGGTTGAGGCTGCCGAACCCGATCGTGCTATCTTTGGCCTTACACCAGGTTTTGTAGAAGCTTTGGAGAAGGAAATAGACGGTAAAGAACAGGGTTATGAATTTGATTTCACAGCCAAGCCCGAAGAGGCTTTCGGCCCTTACGACGAAGAAGAAATTATGGCTTTGCCTCGCGATCGTTTCCTCATTGACGGGAAATTTGATGAAGAGATGTTTGCTCCCGGCTCTCTAATTCCTTTAATGACATCAGACGGATACCGTATTGACGGTCTTGTGAAGGAACTGAGAGACAACGATGTTGTCCTTGATTTCAATCATCCTCTTGCCAAAGATCCTGTTCACTATGTGGGAAAGGTTCTTTTGGTTCGTGAACCGACCCAAGAAGAGCTCCATCCGACTTGCGGCTGCGGTTCGTGTGGCTGTGGTGACGACTGCTCTTGCGATTCCGAGAGTGGTTCGTGTGGCTGTGGCTCTTGTGGTTCATGCTAATGATAAAGGCACGGCACATTTCAAAAACCTTCGGTAGCCTTCAAGTACTCAAGGATATAGATATCGACATTGCTCCCCGTCAGATTACGAGTATCGTCGGGCCGAGCGGTGCCGGAAAAACCACTCTGCTCCAGATTCTTGGTACTCTGTCGCAGCCCGATAGCGGCGGTAGCTTAGAATACGACGGATTGGATGTCACACGGTTGTCGGATAGCCGCTTGTCGCAATTCCGCAACAGGAATATAGGTTTTGTTTTCCAGTTCCACCAATTGTTGCCAGAGTTTACAATCCAAGAGAATGTGGCAATGCCGGCGTTGATAGGTGGCGAGAATAATACTGCCGCAATGGAAAAAGCGCGTGGATTGTTGTGCCGCTTAGGGTTGGAGGATAGGCTCAGACATCGCCCGGCAGAGCTTTCTGGCGGAGAATGTCAACGAGCTGCTGTGGCAAGGGCATTGGTTTGCAATCCTAAAGTGGTGTTGGCCGATGAACCCTCGGGCAGTCTTGATTCCGAAAACCGTGCTCGGCTACACGAATTGTTTTTCCGTTTGCGTGATGAGATGGGAGCCACTTTTGTCATAGTGACTCACGACGAACGCCTCGCCGCCGACTCCGAGACTATAGTGCATATGGCCGATGGCCGTATAGACTCTGTGTCGGGTAATAAACGACCGTGATGTTTCGGTACACAGAAATTTCTGCATTTATAAACTATATTTTTATCACACAATTAATTTCGTAATGAAAAATTTTCTGACTATCGCCCTGGCTCTTATTGCCGTTGCATTCACTTCATGCAACAGTAACAGCGATGATCCCAACCAACCTGATGTTTACACTGATTTTGCCACCTTGCTGACAATGAACAGCGAAGGCTGTACTTTCCAAGTACAGAAAGACGCGAATTCCGATGCTGTGATTCTTACTTCAAAAGAAAATATCGATAAAGCCGCTCCGAATACTTTTAAAGTTGGTATGCGTGTTGTGATAATGTATTACTCGGAATCGGGTATGCAGTATACAGGAGGCCCTATCCAGTTGCTCCGTATCACAACTACTCTTGGCGAAGGTGCACCAGTGGAAGTGTCTACATCTGAAAAAACCAACAAGTGGGCATCAGATCAAATAACCATGTATATGGTAGGCCGCACCGGCGATTACCTCAATTTCCAGTTTACCCACTACGGGACTGTGAATGTGAAAGAATGCAAGCTTTATGTTGACGAGGAAACCCTCGACGATGAATATCCTCATCTCCACCTTGTCTACGAGGATAAAAACGACCATATGCAGTCTACCAGCACTTATGCCTATTATGCGTCGTGGAGCATCAAGGATTTGTGGGCACGTCCTAACTTGAAGGGTGTCAATGTTTATTTCGCCGATCTTGTCAACCAAGGCCCTGTCGTAATAAAGAAAACTGTTCTAACTCCGATGGAATGATTTTAATAATCTATATAACCCAATAAAAAATGGATAACAAGCAACCTAAACAAGAGCTCAAAATCGAGCTTACCCCCGAAGTGGCAGCCGGCCACTATTCAAATCTTGCCGTAATTTCACATAGCGGCAATGAATTTTTCATCGACTACATCAATGTAGCTCCCAATATGCCCCAGGCAAAAGTACAGAGCCGTATTATCATGACTCCGGAAAATGCCAAGAACCTTCTGTTTGCTCTTCGTGATAATATTGCCAAATACGAACAGACCTTTGGCGAAATTGAGCGTAAACAGCCTAAGGGAGGTGCTAAAAACGCCGGTGGCATCCCCAACCCCTTTGAAGCGTAATTCATAGCAGACGCAACAGCAAACGCCTCAGGCCGAGCCTTAAAAGCACGGTCTGAGGCGTTTGTTGTTTATAGCCTAAATTTTTTATCAAAGGCATGACAGAAAGAGTTTATATAAAATAGGGCACTATTTCTCATATTTACAAAATTCAAAATGAGGTTAAATTTTTGGAATATTCGTATTTATTTTATAATTTCGCGGCGGTTTTTATAGGTTTGTACTGCACAGAAATGTGCAAAGTCTTGGTATTCCATTTGATTCTATTATTCTCGTTCTCTTCTCAAAGTTGTATACATTAAAAATCAATCATTTTAAATTTGTTCCCGCTTTGCAGGGACGATTCTTTCAATTTGTTTTTATGACCAAACTTTACCAGCATTCATTTGCCGGCTTAGTAATGGCAATGGGAATGATGTGCGCCACATCGTGCTCCGAACAGCCTGCCGGCCCAGAAA
>CAJTUG010000004.1:32366-49549 GCA_910579605.1 uncultured Muribaculaceae bacterium
TTAGAAGAAGATAAAGTGTTGATGAATTTCTCGCGTGGCGGCGACATTGCTGACAACGGCGAGCCATTTGGAACTGACGTTTATGTTTTTAGAGGCGAATCTCTTGTCAAATGGCTTCATACAGACGATGTTGAGGCTTCGCCTATCAAAATCAAGGATGTTGGCGACGGCATGGTATACGTTACTTCGGGGCTGCCTCTCGATGTTGAGGAAGATGTAACTGTGGTAGCCGATATGGCACAGCTCACCACAAGCTGTTCTGAGCTTGATGGTAGTGCGCCTCTATTCTATTCGGGATGCGCCGACCTCAACGATGATGTATATGAAACCGGTAAACTGTCGCTGGATCTTGAGCGCTCGGTTGCCCGCATAGACCTTGTGAATACCGAACTCGCAGACCTTGTAGTCACTGAGGTGGTGGCAGAGAATGCACCTTCGGCAAGCTACGTGTTCAAAGGAGAATCTGTTCTCGACTGCAGCACCGTGAGACTTGCCCACGTATTTGACGAGCCTTTCAAAGGCACTTGCCGTGGTGTCACTACTCTTTTTGAGACCGAACACAGCGTCAACATCCGCATCCGTGGCTACTATGGAAACGCCGAGGTCGACATGACAGCGACAATACCCTCGGTGCAGCGCAACAAGGTTTATACCCTCAATGTGGTAAATGCCGGCACAAAGGTGGAGACTACATTTAATGTCACCGACTGGAAAGACGGCGACTCGGTGAGCGCTACTCCAGAGGCAGGCAATGGCATACATATAGACCCCGATTACTCGGAGATTCCCGAAGGCGTTGTCGTTGACTTTGAAAAGAACATCGTGACTGTGCCCTCGACAGGTGTCAATGGCCTCAAACTCGCTTTCAAGGGCCAGACAAAGATTGACCTCAGGTCAACCGACAACCTCATGCCCACGGTATCGCTCACCGAAAATCCTGTCGAGACCCTTGACCAGGGCTATGTGTCTTCGTTCAACATCGATGTGGAGGCTGTGAACAAGGGAAGCCTCGGCTACAATTTCACCATGCACCTGAGCAATACTCTCATGACCTACAGCTATGATTTTGTGGAAGTGAGAGTTGAGTCGTCTCCTTATCAGGTTCAGACCGTAGAAATCGGCGGTAGCGAGTGGATGTGCTTCAATGCAACTTCGGCTAATATTGAAGAGCAAATTTTCATCCTCGACGGTGTTGAAAGCGTGGAGGATATGTACAACAACCATTTTTCCGACTGTATCGGTAACTATTTCCAGTATAATCGCCCCAACCCCTATTCTCCTTGGACAAGCAACGACCCCACCGCCGTCACCAGACCCTCGGGAGCCTGGACTAATTCGGCTAATTTCCCATTTCCTGGGGGATATCATGTTGCTTCTGTTGCCGAATGGCAGAAACTTTTCCCTGCCGGTACAACTGTTCCGTCGGAGTATACCTGCGGCACAGGCGAACGCATAAGAGTGTCGGTGGTTACACTGCCTGGTACGCTTGTCACCTCTGTGGAGCAAGTCAACAGTAAGAACTACAAAATGCGCTATGTACTCTTTGAGTCGCTTGATACAGGCAACAAGCTTTTTATTCCTCTTGTGGGGGCTAAGGCAAATAACACGAACCAGTTCCCGGGTGTCGGTAGCTGGACTTTCGGAACTGCAGCGCCGTATTGGATGTCGGACGACCGTCGTGTATGGTTCATAAACAGTAATGTGACAGCAAATCCCATAACAGCCACAATGGCAAATGATGGTTTCAACTACGACGGTTTCTGCCCGGTGCGTGGTATAAAGAATGCGCAGTGATAAGGTGTCGAGTATAGATTGTAATGATATGAAGAAGAAACATGCAATCCTGTTGCTGCCTGCGCTTATGTTCGCGGCCTGCGACGATTACAATTTCAACGCGCCCGACACTGATCATGTCGGTTCGGCTACCTTTGAAATAAGCACTCAGCCCGCTTTTGGTATTGAGGTTACCTCCCGCTCTGGTGAAGGAGTTGTGGAACTGTCCGACTCTATCGAGGCTTACGCAGCTCCTGCTGGCATGAACCATCTTGAGTATATTCTTACCGACGGCGATGGGCGTGTGATTAACCACCACTACGCGCGCCTTGAAGACGACTACAGCCGCCTTACTCTTGAAGGTCTCGCCTGCGGCCAATATTCAATAATGTTCCTCGCTACAGGCACCAAGGAAGGCAATGCATCCAAAGCCGACCCCACATCGCCTGCCGAGCCTTGGATTGTGAATGGAAATGAGCACGAGCCTGTAAACTCCCTGCACTACTATAAGAAAGTGGATTTTGCCGTAGGCTTTGACCAGGCGCCGGTTCGCGAGCAGGTGGAACTCGGACTTGCTGTGGCAAGGATCGACGTGGTGCTCGATATGCCCAACTTGTCGCTCTGGCGTAATGTGAAAAGCGTGACTTTGACAGTCGATGACGAGGTGCACACACATCTCAAGGTTGATGGCTCCTATGGCGGTGCGGCAAGCTTTGATACTTTCTCATTCGACTGCAGCAACAGCCTGCTGTCTTTCACCACATTCCCCTCTGAAGAACCCGTGAGCGGCACCGTTGAAATAGTCTCGGCCGTGGCCGACGGCACGGAGTTCACAAGTACCTATAAGTTTGCCGACCTCACCTTGCAGCAGGGTAAGATTTCGCGCATAGAGGTGCCTTACCGCCACCCCGAAGCTTCGTCGGGCCGCTTATACGTGCTTGAGAAAGAGCTCTCGCGCTTTGACACCGACACCATGTTTATGTCCGATGAGCCACGCGAGGTTTTCTACAATACGTCGCGACGCTCATTCTATACAAAAAATCCTCTGCAGCTCACCATCGGAACAGGCGGGGCGCTGAGCGTGAAATACTTTTCTCCAATCGGCCTCACAGACGTGCGCGTCCTCGCTCGCTTGCGCAGTATCGGCAGCGAGTATACCGATGATGAGTGGTTCGAAATCGCTTACTTTGAGACCATACCAGCTTTCCTGGAAGGTCTCTTCAAAATGCCGCTTGTTGAGCGCGAGTGCACATTTACAACCACAAGCGGGCGTGTAATCCGTGTGCCGGCTCAAAAATCCTTGAAGGCCGCCGATATTGAGTTTAAGTTTGAGGCAGAATCTGAATTCCTTGATAAAATTGCTCAAATCAACTCCAATTATTATATTTCATTTTGGAAATACGGTGCCGACGACGGACACAAAAGTTGGAGACACATGACACCGGATCTTTGCCGTCATGCCGTGGCTTTAGCTTATAACATGGGTTTCATGTTCTCTTCTCCTGAATTCAGTGCTGAGCTTGATACCTATGAAGGGATACTCAAAGATAATAATGGGAATGTTATTGCCCTCGATGCTCTGCGCACAAAGTTGCGCAATTTCAATAAGCTTCGCTTCGGTAAAGTGGTTAGTGTGGGTGGCCTCGGTGGAACAGGTGGCACCTATGGTCTGGCCGACTATTGCTACAAAGGTGTATATCACGATAAGACAGCAGCAAACTCCAATCCACACAACTATGCCCGTCAGGCCATGTTTCATGAATTCGGTCACTGTTTAGGATACAACCATAACTCAAATATGACCTACGGAGACAAGTGGACGGTGCTCTGTGCTAAGATATTCGTGCAGCTCGGCAGGGAAGGTAAACTGCCCGTCTCCAACAGTACAGATGTTACTAACCTGCCATATAACCGCTAAGTGGACATTATTTATTAAAAAAGAAACAAATTCGATTATGAAATATATCAACATAATATCTTTGGCTCTCATAGCATTTGCATGCCCTGTGGCTGCGATTGCCGACGATTTCAAATATGACGACGAACCCACTGTTGAAGTGGGGGGCGCTGAGGGCGGTTCTTCTTGGGAGGGAGAGACTCCAGGTTTGGAGGTTGAGGTTGATTATGGTGTTACCACGGGAGTACAGAACGTGGAGGCCGCAGGTGCTTCTGTAGCGTTGAAGCTCAAGAGTGCGGCAGCGACAATTACCATAATTGCTGAGGCAGAGACCACTGTCCCCGTCTATCGCATAGGGGCACCGGCAATGTCGATGTTGAAGGTCAACGCCGGAGAGAATGTCTTCGTCATGCCACGAGGCATCTATATCATCGCAGGGTGTAAATACATGCTTTGATTCAGCTCTAAATTCATTACCACAACCAGGCTTTACCACTTTTCAAGTGGTAAAGCCTGCAGATATAAAAGGGTGTAGGATTGCTTATCCTACACCCTTAACTGTTTTAATTATCAGACATCCTCTTCTGTGTTAAAGTCCTCAAAAATGAATGGAGATAAAATTGTACGCTCTAATGTGTCTGTCGTGTCTTTTCCGACTTAGTACCAAGTTACGCCGTTGGAGAGGGAAGAGCGTTTGTCGTATTTGAGGTCGGAAAGAAGAGCGGATTTTACGGCGATATGGAAATTATAGCTCTTGTAGGGACCTACGGGTACGAAGCTTGCACTCATGGCAAAGCAGTGCAGGTCTCTTGAGATATTGCAGTTCATGTATGCGAGCTTGTGTGTATCGAAATTATATGATGCGGAGAATGAGAAGCTCCAACCCGGTGTTGGTCTTATGTTGCCGGAGAAAGACAGATTTTGTGTTATCTTACCGTCAAATTCCATCTTTTCTTTGTTGAATGCTCCATAGCCGTAGTTTACAGAGTAGTTAAGGGTTAAGCTCCATGGTACGCTCCATTTTGCGTATCCGTCAGGGTTAATTTCGGTTGCACTGCCGTTGTTTCTGTCGTCTTCCTCGTCGCGGAGGGCTTGGTCGTGTTCGGCACCGCTTTGGTTGGTGTTGTCGTTACTGTTGTTTTTATTGTTGTTTTTGCGTTTGAACGTGTCGTTGTTGAATGTGTATGAGAAAGATGTTCCTGTTCTCATAAGCCTTCCTAATCCTTTGCCCGAGGATATACGCAGTTTGTCGAGTTTTACCGGTGCTCCCGACGGTGTCAGTCCATAGGTGTAGAGATCCCAGGTGGCTGATAGGTTGAGGTTGAAACCTTTGGTAAGACGAAGGAGTATTGATGTTGTGAGGTCGCTCCATCGCAGCGAGTCTGCGGCAAAATTATAGCTTTCGGTAATGTTTAGGTTTTCTATGAGAGAAATTTTCTTCTCGCCGATAGAGTCGTTGTCGCTTTTCACTTTCATTTCAAGATTGTTTGATAGCGAGAACGACATAGAGCCTGTTTTACCTTGGCTTGGCACTCCAAACAGGGCATTTGGGAATTTAGAGTATTTCCTCACTTGCTCGGCGCCGCGCGAGTCTACATAGCTGTATTGGCCGTAATACCCGAAGAAAGATGAACTGAAATCGGGAGTTGCGTTGAAGCTTATAGACGGGGTCATTACGTGCCTTATCATTTTGATTTTTTTACCGAGAAATCCCAATGGCTGGAAGAACCCGTATACTTTAGTGTCGAGACTCACTGATGCTTGAAAATCCCAGACGTTGTAGAAGCTATATGTCGTATCCATCAATTCGATATTTCGGTCGGCATCCCAACTGCGGTTTACCTTTGATGTATACATTCGGTCTGTGAGATTGAGGCTTGGGGTGATATTAATGTATTGGAACACATTGAAAGTAGCGGAAATAGGCACGTTGTGTTTCATTCCGTTTCTCCAGTCTTTTACAAGGCTTTTTTTGAAAAATTCGTTTTGCTTGGCTGTGAGTGAGTTTTGGAGGATACCGGTGTAGGATAGTTTTATTTTTTCATACCATTTGTCGGCACCTACTTTCACTTTTCGTTTAAATGGGTAGATCTGCGAAAGCGATGCTGTTATGTTTGGGAAAGATACCGTGAGAGTTGAGTCTTGTGTGCGTTGAGCAAGATTGAAGGTTGTAGACAAGCTCCATTTTGTGCCGGGGAAACGGTATGTCATGTTTATGGTGGAGCTTTTTGTGTTTTCTGTGAATGACGGGGAATAGTATGAGCCGAGGTCGTTTCGTGAATATCCTGACGTTGTGAAATTCACGCTTGCCGAAAGCGACATGTTCGGGTTTGCTTTAGAGTCTTGTGAGTGGCTCCAGAGCACTTGGAAGTTTGTTTGGGAGGAGTGGTCGGGGCTTCCTTTTTCGCCGGTGATAGTTTTGAGGTAGCTTATGTTGAAATTGCCTTGGTATTTATAGCGCTTTGCGTAGGTGCTCCGTGCCTCAAGCCCCCAAGACCCTTTTGTGTAAATTTCTCCTGTGAGAGCAAGGTCTATGTTGTCGTTTATTGCAAAATAGTATCCTCCGTCGCTGAGGTAGAAGCCACGGTTATAGTCGTCGCCAAAAGTCGGGACTATGACTCCTGATGCGTAACTGTCTGTGAAGGGGAAATAACCGAAAGGAACAGCTAAAGGCAGTGGCAGTCCGGCCAATACCATGTATGTCGGACCGACTACGACGTTTTTGCCGGGGCGCATTTTGCCTTTTGTTATATTGAAATAGAAATGCGGGTGGTCGTGGTCGTCGCAGGTTGTATATCTTCCGTCTTTAATGTAGAATTCACCTTCTACGTCTTTCTTGGTCGTTCCGCCGGTGAGATATCCTTCGCCTTGCTGTGTGACAACGTTTGTGATAAATCCCTTTTCGGTTTTGAAATTATATCTCATTGTGGCGGCTTCGTAGTCTGTTCCTCCTTGGTTGAAGATGGGTTTGCCTTGTATTTGGCCTACCGAGTCTTCTCGGCCTACGGCAAAGACGGTGTTGTCGGCCATATCCATACGTATTTCTGCGGCATCAAGTTTTATATCGCTGTATGCAACAGAACTGTTCCCGAACATGTATGCTGAGTCGCGTCTTATGATCAGCATCGAGTCGGAACTGGAAAATTGTACAGGTGCTTCAAGGTCGGTTTTGATGCTACGTATCCTGCTTTGCTTGGAATCGGGCAGTTGCCGGGTTGCCGGGATTATAAGAAGCGAATCTGTCGGCGAGTCGGTTGAGTCGTTATACAATGTATCTGCCGAGATAACTGCAGGTTCATTCTGGAGCCTGTCGAGTGTGTCTTGGTTACCTTCTGCCCGGGCAAACATGCTCAAGGCAAGCAAGAATGAGAGTATATATATAACGAGAAATCTCAAGAATCCGATTGGTTAATTGCTTTATGGCTAAGTGAATACCGTGCCATGAAATTGCGTTGCTGAAAGAGAGGGTGTGGCAATGATGCCGTTACAGCCTACAAAGTTACAAAATTTCCGTTATCCCACAAGCCTCGTTGCTCATAAAGCACTCATATGGTGCTTGAAAAATGGAGGTGAAAATTGTGTTGTCTTTCGGTCAGTTCGGAAATAATGAGTAACTTTGCAAAAAAATTGACAAAAAGGAAAAGATGGAAAAATTCTCGATGGTAGCCAAGACCTTCCAGGGACTTGAAGATGTGTTGGCAGAAGAATTGCGCGCATTAGGCGCAAGTAATGTGGAACCCGGAAACCGAATGGTGGGTTTCGAGGGTGATTTGGCTATGATGTATAAGGCAAATTTATGTTGCCGGACAGCGTTGAGAATTTTAAAGCCATTTTTTAAATTTACTGCTCGTGATGCCGATCAGCTTTATGACCGTGTCAAGGAATATGATTGGTCTGAGTTGATGGATGTGAATAAGACATTTTCTATAGATACTGTTTCGTTTGGCGAGGAGTTCAAGCATTCTCAGTTTGTGACTTATCGCGTAAAGGATGGTATAGTGGATTGGTTTCGCGATCATAGTGAGGACGAACGTCGTCCGAAAGTGCGTCTTGACGGAGCTGATATAATGATAAATGTACACATTTCCGGGCACGATGTCACCTTGTCGCTTGATTCTTCGGGAGAGTCGCTCCATAAGCGTGGTTATCGTCAGGCTCAGACCGAGGCTCCTATAAGCGAGGTCCTTGCTGCCGGTATAATCTTGAAGAGCGGCTGGCGCGGCGATGTTCCTTTTGTTGATCCTATGTGTGGTTCGGGTACATTCTTGATAGAGGCGGCTTTGATAGCTGCCAATATTAATCCGGGTATTTTCAGAAAGCATTTCTCGTTTGAAAACTGGCCTGATTTCAACCGCGAGTTATTTGAGGAAATTTATAACGATGATTCCGGTGAGCGTGAGATAACGGTGTCTATTGTCGGTTGCGATATCAGCCCACGTGCTATAGCGGTGACTCTTGAGAATGCTAAAAGCGCTGGAGTTGCCCGGTATCTGACTTTGGAAGCGAAACCTATTGCCAAGTGGGAGTCTGCGCCAGAGCCTGCAGGTGTTTTAGTTACAAATCCTCCTTATGGCAAACGTATCGGTGCCGACGACATGAACGCGCTATATAGCACTATAGGATCTGTTCTCAAGCATGTGTTCAAAGGTTATCATGCATGGATTATAGGTTACGAAGATGAATATTTCCACGAGATAGGGCTTGCTCCTTCGCAAAAGATTGCCGTGAATAATGGAGGCCTTGATTGCGAACTCCGCGAATATATAATCTTTGAGGGTACAAAACGTGAGTTCCGCCAATCGGGTGGCCGTTTGAAAGACGAACAAGCCGTTAGAAAGGAGAAACCACGGCGTCCAGAAAGAGACCGTGGTAGCAAACGCGACGACAGGCCTGACAGAAAAGGTCGTGAAAATTCTCCTTTCCGTGGCGATAGAGATAAGAAAGGCTTTAAGGGCGACCGTGACAGGGCCTATAAAGAAAAGGGCTTTAAAGAGAGAAGGATAAAGGACGGCGATGCGCCTAAAAGTACAGAAAGAACCGATGTGGAAAAGCGTGAGCGTCGCCCGATAGACTTGAATCGTCTTGGCAGGGGGCCAAGGCTTTCTGCCGAAAACGAAATAGTGCTACGCCCTGCATGGCGTAGCCGTAAGAAAGCCGACGACCAACAATAAGATTACTACAAGATAATAATAGCAAGAACGTAAAAAGCAAATATTATGGTACCTCCCACCCAATACCGTGTGCTTCTTTTAGGAAGCGGTGGCCGCGAATCGGCTATAGCTTATAAACTTAGCCACAGCCCGCTCCTGAAGGAGTTGTATATAGCTCCAGGAAATGCCGGCACTAAAGCATACGGCATAAATTTGCCGTTGAATCCTACTGATTTTGCAGCAGTTGCCGATGCAGTAGACCGCTACGGTATAGATTTGCTTGTATGTGGCAACGAAGATCCTCTTGTAGGGGGTGTGCGCGAATATATTGAAGCTCATTGTAAAGCAACAGGACGCCAAGTAGGTATTGTAGGGCCGGGAAGCGCCGGTGCAGCCTTGGAAGGGTCTAAAGATTTTGCAAAAGATTTTATGATGCGTCATGGCATACCCACGGCGCGGCATCTCACTGTAGATGCTTCCACGATAGCCGAGGGCGAGGCTTTCTTAGAGAGTCTTGATGCTCCTTATGTACTAAAGGCAGATGGTCTTGCTGCAGGTAAGGGAGTCTTGATTATCAACGATTTGGCAGAGGCTAAATCCTCATTGCGCCAGATGTTGGAGGGAATGTTTGGCGAAGCGTCTGCCAAGGTTGTGATAGAGGAGTTCTTAGATGGGATAGAATGTTCTGTTTTTGTCCTCACAGATGGCACTGGAAATTATCGTCTTCTTCCTCCTGCCAAGGATTATAAGCGAATAGGCGAGGGCGATAAAGGCCTTAATACCGGAGGTATGGGCGCAGTGTGTCCGCCGCCATTCTGCACTCCCGAATTTATGGCCAAAGTAGAAGAACGGATCGTGAAACCTACTCTTTCCGGTTTGATGGCTGAGGGTATTGATTATCGTGGGATTATTTTCTTGGGTCTCATCAAGGTTAAAGACGAACCTATGGTTATCGAGTATAACGTGAGATTGGGCGACCCGGAGACGGAAGCCGTTTTGCCGCGAGTTCAATCGGATTTGCTTGACCTTTTTGCGGGTATTGCCCAAGGCGATATTTCTGGCAAAGAACTTGCAATAGATCCCCGTGCAGCCGTTACTGTTGTTGCCGTGTCGGGTGGTTATCCTGGGAGCTACGAAAAGGGTAAGGAGATAAAAGGAAATCTCAGCCCTGAGAAATCTATAGTTTTCCATGCTGGCACATCCGAAGGAGTCGATTGTCCGGTGACTTCAGGGGGGCGTGTACTTGCTGTCACTTCGTTTGGCGACGATATTTACCAAGCAGTATCACAGTCATATGAAAGTTTGGGTAATATAAGTTTTGACGGCATGTATTATCGCCGAGACATTACCAAGGATCTTTGCTTAAAGGATTGATAAATTGAATATAGCACAGATAACCCGATTGTTGCATTCCCGCGTTTTCGGCGTGGTGTTTGGGGTCGTTGCCATAATATGCGCTACTTTTTATTATGGCATGGGCTATAGTGTTCCATTGGATAGCGATAACGGCTTCTGTTTTCCTTCTGCCAACGAGTGGCTGCGACCAGGAACATTAGATTTTCTTGTGGCCGTTTCGGGCAATATTGCCATTGCGGTTCTGATGCTTTTGATGAACAAACTCTTCAATGTGTTGCGTTCTATTACAGGTTTGTATATCAGTTTGTTTGCTGTTATGCAACTTGGTATTCCCGACCTTGCTACACAATTTTATACCGGTACTGTGCTCGGAGCAGCTCTTGCCGTAGCGTTGCTATTGCTTTTTAGCTGCTATCGGAATCTTGATGGGACACGTCGGGTATTCCTTGTGTTTTTCGGTTTTTCTGCTCTTGCCAGCACCCAATATTGCTATGCGGTTTATCTGCCGGTTTTCCTTGTCGGTCTGGCTCAGATGCGAGTGTTCAACGGCAGGTCGCTTGTGGCTGCGCTTTTGGGTTTGATAACGCCATGGTGGCTGCTTATAGGCTTTGGCATTGTTGACCTGTGGGATATAGAAATGCCGCGTTTTGAGAGCGTTTTCGGGCTTATGGATACAAGGGGAAGAATCATGTTGCTGTCGTGTGTGGGTTTTACGGCATTGCTGACTGTGACGAGTATTGTCTTGAATGTATTTAAGACTATAGCCTACAACGCGAAGTCGCGAGCCTATAATGGTGCGCTGAACTTGGCAGCTATTGTCACCCTTTTGGCCATGAGCCTTGACTACAGAAACATGGTATGCTATATTCCGACACTTAATTTTCTGTCGGCTTTGCAGGTGTCGCATTTTTTCTCGATTCATAGAGCCAGTAAATCGGGAGTGGCCATATTATCTATTTTAGCCGTTTATATAGGTTTCTTCATATGCCAAACAGTAATATAAGAATAATAGTAGAAAAGAATGTGCCCTTTGTAAAGGGGTTGTTGGATGCTTATGCCGATGTTCGTTATCTGTCGGCCGAAGAGATTACCCCTAAGGCCGTGAGGGAAATAGACGGGATGATTATCCGCACCCGTACAAAGTGTAACGAAGAGTTGCTAAAAAAATCGGAGTGCAAAATCATTGCTACTGCTACAATAGGTACAGATCATATAGATCTTGATTATTGTCGTAGCCGTGGTATAACGGTGGTCAATGCGCCGGGATGTAATGCACCTGCTGTGGCTCAATATGTTTTTGGGTCTATCATGCAGACAATAAACAGGCGTTTGTCGGCCTATACGATAGGTATTGTCGGGGTAGGTCATGTTGGAAAGATAGTGGAGCGATGGGCGCGGTCGCTTGATATGCGAGTTTTGCTGTGCGACCCTCTGAGGCAGGCTGAAGAGGGAGGCGACCAATGGTGCGATCTTGATACTATAGCCCGAGAAGCAGACATAATAACTTTCCACACTCCGTTGACCCACGATGGTGAACATGCCACATACCATATGGTGAATGCCGATTTCTTAGGGAAACTTCGTCGTGCTCCAATCATTATAAATTCGGCTCGTGGAGAGGTTGTGGACACTCAAGCTCTCATAGAAGCTAAAAAAGGAGGTCTTGTTGGCCCGTTGGTGATTGATTGTTGGGAGGGTGAACCTGAAATAAACCGCGATTTGTTGCAGTTGGCAGCTATAGCTACTCCTCATATTGCAGGTTATAGCCGAGAAGGAAAGGTGAGGGCATCCCAACAGGTCGTAGACGCTATGACGACGTTTTTCATGACTCCTCGTGTGAGTATCCCCGGGCCGCTACCACGTGCTTGTGCGCGTGCGGTCAGCATGGCCGGAGTAGAGCAGAGTTACGATCCTACATTGGACAGCAATGCGCTCAAGCGTAATCCGGAGGCCTTTGAGAGTCTCCGCAACAACTACGACTTACGTGAAGAAGTGCCCGAAGGCGCGGAATCGTAGAAGATATATATCGAATGTATACAAAAGGCCTGCCTCACTCATATTGTGAGGCAGGCCTTTTGTATATGATTTTTATCCGATTATTTCTTGTTATGTTATTGAGCTGTAACAGCTATGCGGCGTGTTGCAGTTTCGTAGGTTTGCTCGTCGGTAGTCACCGAGGCTCGGTAGAGATATATGCCGCGTTCTATCCTTCGTCCTGAATAATCGCATAAATCCCAGTTTACAGGTACAGTTAGGAACATGTCGCTTTTACCCTTGACAGTACTGCTCCACACGGGTTTACCCATGAGTGTGTAAACGGTTATGGTGACTGTTGCCATACCTTCGGGTTGATTATGTTTAAGGTAGAAATTGGCTTCTGTAGATGCCGGGTTGGCGTCGGAGTAGACATCGAAGATTGTGGGAGCAAGGCCAGGCACGACGAAAAAGTCTATTTCACTGCTTGCCGAATTCCCCGAAGTATCCCATATGCGTAGTTTTAGAGTGTGGTTGCCTGCCAATAAATTCTCTAAAGGATAGTTTATTACGCCCGAAGGGCTGCCGTCGGGATTGGGTGTGAAATAATAATTTACGTCGTTATAAGATTGGGTCCCGTCAAGAATAACGGTCATTTGATGTCCTACACCAGCCGACGATAGGTTGAGACCCACATTGTCTGATATGGTGGCAATTAACATGGGATCGGCGTTGATTGTAGCACCGTTTTTAAAATTTTCGTGGTTGAGAATCAAGCTTTCTATAACAGGGGCTTCGGTGTCTTCAACAGCATTTTCGTCGAATCCATATACGTAGAAATCGCGGTTGATTCCAACGGCCTCGTCGTTGGTTTCTGTAGAGTATGCGTAGAGCGACATTGTTGCTTCCCTAAAATTCTGGGAAAGCTCTTCGGGCATAGCTATTTCCATGGAGAACCGGCCGTTTTTAACCGGTGCGGAGCCATAAAATACGCGGCCGCCGTAGTCTTCAAAATTTTCTACTTTTCCTTGGCCGTATCCGTTGGTTGTGACTGTGCGCTCTGCGTCGAATATCTCGACCATTGCCACACCGTTGAAATTTTCCATGTGTTCTCCGTCGGAGTCAAGGATTGTTCCGGATATTGAAGAGCGGCTTAGAGCGGCCATTACAGGTTGTTGGTTGCCGTCTACGGGTATGCCGTTTATGCTGTCGAGGCGCACGTCGTTGGAAGGTGTTGCCAGAGGCAAAGCCGGATCTCCGACAAAGACGTAGCGCAGGCGGTTTTCATCGCTGAGGGCTTGACCGCTGTTGTCGCGGATATCGTTTTTTGCCAAACGGTATATCTCGCCTGGGGTGAGGATGTGGCCCTTGTCGTTGCGTCGTGCCAACATGCGTCCTACTGCGGAGGAGAATTTTTCGTTGTCGGAAATATACACGGGTCGGGTAGCGCTTACAATGCCTATTGCGCCGCCGTAACGTTCTTTATAGAGGATTTCTGCGCCACTCACTTTTTGTCCGTCAAGGCGTAGGAAATCGCATGTGGCAGCGAATATAAATGGCCAATGTGTCAGGTACATATTGTTGACGTCGCTATAGGACAGCTGGCCGTCGTGTGTCCAACCCGATGTTGAGGCGTGGCCTATGAAATTCCACCATACGACACCTTCGTCAAGGTAGCGGAACATTGTTGCACGTGCCTCGGGATAAACGTTTCCTTGTCTGGCATAGGCATCCATATATACTTTTCTGACGAGTTGGTATTGGTTGTCTCTGCCGGCAAAACCGTTGATCATTTTTTCGGTTTGTTGGAGGTGTATGCCGTTGTCTTCGTCGTCGGCAAGGAACATGAAGCGATGTTTCCATGCTGTTTTCTTTGAATTTTCGGCATATTGTATGATCTTGTCAACGAGTTGGCGGGCTTCTGTGTTGTCTAAGGCGGGTATTCGGCCTATTGCAATAGAAAGTTTGTCGGCGCCAAGGCGATTTCCGCTATTGTCTGCGAGCATAGCTGTAACGTCGTCTGTAAAATAACCTTCGTTGTCGGACAATGCCGAGCGCACTGTCCATGGTGTCCAGCCGGGTATTGTTGGATATGTGCCGGAAGACTCAAGGAGATGTCGGTTGTCGATTGTCATACGCGCAAAGAGGATGGCATACTGGAGGGGATCTCCATTGCCCGATTGTCCTCTGTCGTATAGCATCTTGAAATATTTACGGAGCGCACCGGGATCGGCAGAACCAGAACCGAATTCATTGTATATGTCTGTGTCGAGAACAAGACGGACACTTATAGAATCCTGTCTGTCGGTATGGAATTGTGCTAAACGCTGCGCCTGGGTATAGTATTCCGAGGGGGATACTATTACCATTGTTACACTTGAGTGGGAGTGCAAATCTTGATTTTTTACGGTTCCGTCAAATTGAGGGGCTGGGAGAGTTGCGCCGGTTCGCCATGCCACGTATTCACGGTTTCCTTGCCCTGTCATCGTCCACAAGTTTTTGTCGCTTTGGCGGAGGGATTGCACTGCTTTGATGTCTAAAGGTTCTGTCACATCCCAAATTGTTGTGCCTTCGGTGCATGCAAGCGACAGCTGCTTTGCCGATGAGCAGAAATGGAGATAACCAGTCTGAGGTAGGTTCAACCGTCGTGGGTAGTTGAACGATACATAATTGAGGTTGGCTTTGCTCGGTGTTGTGGTTGGAATGAGTTTGAGGCTTATACGCGATTTTCCAGCCGTAGTGGGGCTTGCCTTGAAACTGAAGCGTTTTACTATTTCGTTGCCGTGGACATAGTGGCTTGTGCTTGTTGCCGGCAACGAGAGATGGCCTAAGAGAGAATCGTTGTGCGCTACTTGGAGTATGGTTCCGGAGGAGGAAAGGTGGCTCACATAGGACACCTCTACCCACGATTTAGCCTCTGGAGCATAGTCTGTGACACTGAAATCGATGTCTAAAGTACGGTTGTAGCGCATATCTTCGCCTACCAATGCAGCTCCTGCACTGCCAGGTGTTGACAGTTCGAGTTCGTGGTGTGCCCTGTCTTTGAAATATGTTGTTGGGTTGTCGGCTCCGGGCGTACCGGTTGTAGTTGTGGGCCGGGATTCACCACCTTCGGTAACATAATAGTACCCGTAGTTGGTGAACACATTGCACTGGAAAGAGTAGCCCTCTTTGTCGGTGGTTTCCCATTGTCCAGGGCCTACGCCAAAAAATACCACTCCGGCATCTACTGCCGACTGTACAAGTGGAAGGTCGTCGATATAATTCTCTTTAGAAAGTATATTTGCCTGCCTCTTGCCACCGTATCCATAGATTCGCACGTTTTCCGGGTTGGAGAATCCCCAAGATCTAAGAGTGGAAGCCGAGATGCGGTAGAGTCCGGTTTCGGGAACGCGGATACGCACCCACCGTCCTTGCGACAGCACGGAATTGGCTGCATAAAAGTCTGTTTCGAAGCCATGAGATGAAGCCCATGGACCCAAAAGAGCAAGAAAGAGGATAATGAAGAGAGTATGTCGGTTCATCTTTTTAGTCAAGCGGGGTGATATGTTGTTTGCTCCCCGCTTATCAAGAATTAAACGCAAAAGACACTCGTTTATTGTGTCTTAAGGTATAACATTAGTCTAAAGACCACTCAAAGCCGTCTTTTGTGTCTTTAACGGCAAATCCTATTTGTGACAGTCGGTTTCGGATAAGGTCGGAAGTGGTCCAATCTTTCTTTGCTTTGGCTTCGGAGCGTATTTCCAACAGCAAATCTACTGCATCGCGGTATGGCTGGAGGTTGCTTTGTCCGTCCATTCCTGTTTTTATACCCAATATTTCCACCAAGAAAGTATCTATGAGGATTTTGAGGGTATCTATGTCGGCCACAGTAGCTTTTTCTTTGCCGTCGTTTATCTGGTTTATGATGCGGACTGCATCAAAAAGCACACCTATGAGCACCGGTGTGTTCAAATCGTCGTCCATTGCGGCATATGCACGTTCTGTAAGGGTGGAAACGTCTACGGTAGATGTTTCGGATGGCTTTAAGTCTTGGAGGCGTTTGTATCCTTCGAGCATACGTGCTAAGGCTTTTTCTGCACCTTGGAGAGCTTCGTTGCTGAAATCTACCGTGCCACGGTAGTGGGCTTGCAGAATAAAGAAACGTATGGTCATGGGCGAGTATGGCTGAGCCAACAATTCGTGTGAACCGGTGAAGAACTCGTCTAATGTTATGAAATTTCCCAACGATTTGCCCATTTTTTTACCGTTTATGGTAATCATGTTGTTGTGCATCCAATAGCGCACGGTAGGTTCGCCATTGTGTGCCACCGATTGTGCAATCTCGCATTCGTGGTGCGGGAACTTGAGATCCATGCCTCCGCCGTGGATATCAAAATGCTCTCCGAGGTATTTTTCGCTCATAGTTGAGCATTCAAGATGCCATCCTGGAAACCCTTCGCTCCAAGGCGACGGCCAATGCATGATATGTTCGGGCGCGGCTTTTTTCCAAAGTGCGAAATCGGCGGGATTGTGTTTTTCTTCTTGTCCGTCAAGGCTGCGTGTTGTAGCCAGCAGCTCTTCTATGTTTCTGCCGGAAAGTTTGCCGTAGCCGTAATCGCGGTTGAATTTGGGCACGTCGAAATACACTGAGCCGTTGCTTTCGTAGGCATATCCGCTATCAAGGATTTTTTTGATATATTCTATTTGCTCTATGATATGTCCCGACGCGTGAGGTTCTATTGATGGCGGCAGCACGTTGAGGGCTTCCATGGCCTTGTGGTAGCGTGTGAGGTAATATTGCACTACTTCCATTGGCTCAAGTTCTTCCAATCGTGCTTTTTTTGCAATCTTGTCTTCGCCGTCGTCGGCATCGTGTTCCAAATGGCCTACATCGGTGATATTGCGCACATAGCGTACTTTGTAGCCTAAGTGCTTGAGGTAGCGGAAGAGGATGTCGAAAGTAATTGCCGGACGGGCATGTCCTAAATGGCCGTCGCCGTATACAGTAGGGCCGCATACATACATGCCTACCATTGGCTCGTGGAGCGGTT
>CAJTUG010000004.1:49623-63037 GCA_910579605.1 uncultured Muribaculaceae bacterium
GCAAAAATAAAAAAAGATTCCCACACGAGCAAATCTCCACTATAGTCACATTGGTCCCATGGAAGCATCATGTGGAAATAATTTCAAAATGTGAGTCTATCGAAGAAGCGGTATTCTATATTAAACTTACCGTTGCCGAGTCTTTGTCGAAACAGGGATTGATGAATTGCATTAAAGCCAATCTATTCGTTACCAGAGGAGGTGCGGTTACTAATTTCAAGGATAAATTGCACCTCCCCCAAGCTCAATTGGCTCAGGAAATAACGCGCGGTAATTATGATTTCAGCTTTGTCCATGTCCCTGTGGAATATACTGAGCGAGGACAAAGGCAAATACTCGGGCGATGAGGCTCCGATAGCCCGACACCTGTACTACATGTAGCAGACTCTTATTGTACCGATTTTATCTGCATGATTTTTGTCTCGAACTCATCGTTTGAGACTATAGACCTTTTTTTTGCCTTTGTTTTGTAGGTATTTATAGTATTTACCGAATAATTCAGAAACTGAGCTATGTTATTTGTATCGTTGATACCAAGGCGAATCAAGGCAAATATTCTCATTTCAGGCGTCAATATACCATCGGCCGGTTCTTCCGTATTATTGGACGAGTCGTCAAAAAGGCTGTTGTATTGCTCAATGAATGTCGGGAACAAAGAGAGGAATATTTTATCGAACTCTTTTAGCATCTTCTCTTTTTAGACCCTTATATGAGAGAGTGGGAACATCCTTGACAAGTCATATGGCTGCTTTGCCGTTAATTTCAGATTGACGATTTTGTACAATGACTCAATTCTCTTAATATACTCGGATATGAGATAGAATACATATCCGAGATATTTATCTTTGATCTTGATACTCTCCCTCAACCGTGTATTGAGATTACGCAGTTGCAGATTGACCTCCGATATTTCGGAATTCTGTTTGCTGATTTCGTCGTTCTTTTTCTTGATTTCTATATTATGGCTGCTGATTTCCTTGTTCCGTTGTTTTATTTCTTCATTTTGGCGGCTTATTATTTCTGACGATTTCTTTAAAAGATGATTTTTATGGCGGATATTGAAGAACAGTATTACAATGACTATAACGAAGGCCACAGTTATTGTCAGGATAATCCACAGATTATCTCTCTCATCCTTTATTGAAGTATACCTCGAAGCCTCTATCAAAGACAAGGCTCTACCGATTTCGGCCTTTCTTTGAGGCGCATTATAACTCTCGGCGTCTTCTAATGCGACATGTACGTATTTGGCGGCGCGGCCGATATCACCCCTGCCGAAAAGTTCATAGGCCAGAAAATGCTTGGAAGTTGTCTCGCGGGTGGCAGACGTTATATCTAATATTGCAGACTCCGCCTTGTACATCAGTCCTTTCTCAGTCTGGTTGTCGGAAAGATACAGGTCTCCCAACATCGAATAAATCATAGCCTTTAAAGATGGCGTGATGTTGCGGCGACCAACGATTTCTGAAAACACCGCGATACGCTCTTCGCGGTTTTGCCTGTATCCATGAAGAAAATAAGTTGCCAATTGAGACGCAAATGACCCCGGAGTCGCTATATTATATGCAGAGTCGGCATAGATCCGAGACATTTTAGCGTAATCATCCTCGTACTTTTCGCTTGTGAAATTGCTTAGATCTGAATACAGACGAGCTGCAAGCACATACGTCTCAGCCTTGAGCGAGTCGCTGGCATTGGCAAAAGTATTGCTGTTCAGAACTTTTACAGCATTGGTAAAATCGCCTTTCGACATATATGCAAATATATTATCATATTTTGCTGTCGCTGTTATTTCCGGATTGCCGATTAATTCTGCGAGTGCAAGCTCCTTATTGACGTATATCCGGGCTGAGTCACTCTGATAACTTTTATATGCATTGAAAAGATCATGGTAAGCCTTGAATTTCCCGGCCATGTCGCCCGTATGAATCGCCCGTTCTATCCTTGTCAGACTGTCAATTTCATGTTCATGTTTCATATAGTATGTATCACGTCTTTCAATGACGTGGTCAAGTTCCCGGAGCTTGTCATCAAGAGCTTGCGCACTGGAAACGATACAGGAGACTGTTGCCAAGATAATCAGATATAGAACACGTATCATATCAGATGCAAATATACCACTTTTTGATGAGTGTATATCTATCGAAAGAGAATTTTTCTGCTTTCAGTTCCTTGTTTGACGATATATATACCAGGCTTATCGGGCTTGACCACGGCTCGCCCGTATAAATCGAAAAAAATATCCTGTATATAGACTTGTGAGATGACATCATCAATTCCGGATGTATCCACAAAATTGAAATTGGACGGTATGTCTGACATATATGGCTCGGTCACATCCTCAACATGTATGTTACCGAACAATCCGTTGCCTCTTACCGCCGGGTCTATATTGACACCGTAGGCATATCCGTCAACCCCGATTATGTTGATGTCGTATAGTTCAAGGTTATTAACAGTCTTACCGGAATTTGACTTTATGGATATGGCGTCGAATCGGGAATCGTATATGTCAACATCGTGTATCTTTACATTATTCAGGTCATAGGCCCATCCTGCTCCAATCTGAAATGCAGCGGCAGAATCGCCCCAGAATCCGCCCTGTGTGCCACTGGTACCTTGCTTGGCTCCACAGTTGCGGATGGTAATATCTGAGAACTCGATATATCCGTCTTTTGAGAATCCCGTGCCGTCGAAATCGCTTACCACACGAGCGCCAGCCTCCATAGCATCATAAATGGCAATATGATGGGCTTTGTTTCTCTGACCTCCAAAAAATCCGAGAGAGGACGCCCGCCAGTTATTTTCAGCGGTACAATAGGAATATTCATTGTCGGATGCGAAACTGCCGGTGCTCCATGATGCCATGTCGTCATCACCGTTGTTGCGAAAACTGCAATGGGTGACAACACAACGGGAGGAGTTGTTTGCAAGATTAATACCGTCGGCATAATTATTACGGAATCGGCAATTCTCAATCCTCAGGTTCTGCGCACCAGTAATCCAGCCACCACACTCAAAGTGTTCAATCCGGACATCTTTGATGACAGAATTGCTGCCCCATGATCCATTAAGACCTTTGCCTACCTGATAAGATGGATTATTGTCGTAGTAGCGCTTGTCGTTGGCTGTGTTTATGCTCACACCCCGGAGCGTCACGTCTGAGACATTGCAATGGATACCTCTCGCGTTATATGTACTTCTCGAGTCACTCGGAGTTGAAAAATAAAAATGGGTATACCACATTCCGGCGCCGATAATTTTTGTTCCGGGCGACGTTATGGTAAACTGACGCGGAAAGTCATAGGTTCCGGCCGGTATATATATCGTTTTGCCGGGGTGAGAGCTTATAAAAGCACTGAGACTGGTAGAATTATCATATCTGACTTTATCTGTCTCCTGCAAATCTTCAAAAGATACAGGGGCCGGTACCGGCTCGAGCTCCACAAAATCGATGCAGTAATCAATATTATCATCATCGCCTTTGGTCAGCCTCATGTTTGCACCTGATGGTATGTCTTCTTCGAGAAGGAGATATACCTCATCAAAACGCATTCTCGCGAATTTGTTGTCACCAGGGATATTGTCGGGATACTTTTCCTGAGAATAAGCGATCCGGGTATACTGCCATGCCCATTTTGAATCCAGCTCGATTGACCGGACATCAAGACCGTCAACCGACAACTGCAGCTTGCCCTTCTGACCCTTGCCGTCCGGACTATCAGGAATAGAAAAGCGCAAGGTCAGACCTTTTCCGGGCACGTCTGTTACCCACTCCACATAATCACCTTTTTCGGATAATACAACGGCCGATTCATTGGATGCCTCGGCCTGCAAAGGCTGTTGTGTATAGTTGTCTTGTGGAGTAAGCAACTTACCATTAGTCCGACACATTCCTTCCTCGGCCTCATATCTTTGCCAAGGCCGGTCATAATATCCACGCTGAAGATTATCTTCCTCGAATATCACTGATTGGGCTGAGGCGCTTACTGCTGTAGCAAGCATAATGTACTGAAAAAATTTCATGAGATGTTCTTATTTTGACACAAAATTACTCAATTTAGCCCTATATAAACACACCGTCGGCTGTCTGTATCTGAGAAATATAATGGTTTGCAGTTCTATTATAGTTAAGAATCAAGATGTTATGTGCATTCAAGCCCTTTAAAAATATAATGACAATATTCTCTCTCCATAACCTATTGTGTTGAAAATATGCTATATAACATATTTTTGAAGTCTTAGACATTTATTATACGCAATCCGTACACTTTTTAAGATAAAACGCTATTTATGAGGATATTAATCATGCGCTGAAAAATTTATCATTATATTCTCATAAAGGTGTTTTCATCAGGAAAATTCCGATTGTAATTTTGTGCCGTTCGCCAATCATCAGTCACATGGTGCGGAACACAAACGAATACTAACTTTAAAATTTAGCTCATGAAAAAGTTTACTTTTTTCTTTGGCATGGCTCTTTTAGGTATGAGCACAGCCAACGCGCAGGATCCGGCTATTGCGAATCCGACACTCGAAGACGGATCGTACATCGTAAAGTACGACATGGAAAACCACAAGTTTGCCGAGAGCAACGATTTCGAGATTGACGAAACTTTCGTTTTCGCAATCGACGTGACAGGTACACCCTATGTCGACAAACTCGCTGAGACAGGACGCACCCCGGCGGTTATCGGACGAGGTATGGCCCGAGACATCTATGCCAACAACGACATCAATAAGTTCCCCCACTTTGAGGCCGGGGGCAACCTCGACGGCCGCATGTTCCATATTGAAGGAAATGTGTACGGCATGTGTTTCAATATCTTCCAGTATGCATCCGGCCTCTACAAAGACGGTCCTCTCGGCTATGTGAGTGCTACAGAGTACGACTGTTGCCAGCCGGGTGCCGTCACCACATTCGGATGCAATGTATTCCCCTTCGGATATTCCGCCGACAATCAAGGCATCGAATGGTGGGATGCAATCGCGACTCCGATCACTACCGTGTGGTTCAACACAGCTCCTTACACCGGTACAAAGACAAGCCCTGATTTTTATTTCGATGACTACACCACTGGAGAGGCCTTCCCCGGTTGCGCAGACTCGAAAAACTCCGACAAAGGATGGTGCAAACCTGAGTTCTATAAAAACGTGACTTCAGGTATCAACGATGTCATCATCGATAATAATGACAATGCTCCTGTAGAATACTACAACCTCCAGGGAGTACTTGTCAATAATCCTGAAAATGGCATATATATCCGCCGTCAAGGTACCAAAGCTACCAAGATTGTATTGAAATAAATACATTTCCGATGCCTGACGGCCGACTGTGCCGTCAGGTATTCTTCCCTTTATATTTTGCATATCCGTTATGGTCGCAAATAAAGGAGAGGTTTCACACCAATGAACCAATCATACCAAAAACATGGAACGAAAGATAAATACAATATCATTTCTAATCGTAGCTGTGTGCTTGATCTTGTCTCCACTGCAAGCAATCGCACAAACGATTACGGGTAGTGTGACAGACCCGGGTGGGGAACCCCTCATAGGTGCCTCTGTCGTTGTTGACGGCCCCATAAAAAATACAGCCGTGACCGATATTGACGGTAATTTCACTATCTCCGTTAAAGAAGCCCGGAATATTACAGCCTCTTATGTCGGATATAAGAGCAAAACACTGAGCATTAAGAGTGGAGAGACAGTTTACGACTTCATACTCGAGGAAGATTCACAGCTTCTCGATGATGTGGTTGTGGTTGGTTATGGCACACAGAAACGATCAGAACTTACAGGTGCGATTTCTTCAGTTAAAGGAGATAACATCAGAGACTTCTCTACGACATCCGTTGCCGACGCTCTTGCCGGCATGGCTGCCGGTGTATCTGTGACAAGCTCGACCGGTAACCCCGGTGAAAGTCCGGATATCTTAATCCGTGGCGCAGCTTCGGTCAATGGCATGTCTCCGCTCTATATTGTGGACGGTGTAAAACAGTCTACCGGTTTTAGTTTCAATACCAACGACATTGAATCCATCGAGATTCTCAAAGATGCCGGTTCTTGTGCAATCTACGGAGCCGAGGCTGCCGGTGGTGTAATTCTTGTGACCACCAGACGAGGCTCCGAAGGAAAACCCACGCTCAACATAACAGGACGTTACGGCATACGCCGTCAGTCCTCAGGAATTACTCTGCTGAACCGCGAACAGTTTATCGAGACTAAGGCCCTTATGGGAACCAACATTCTCAATCAGGAAGGTGTGGACTCGGCATCCGAGTTGCCCGATGTAGATTGGATGGACGTAATGTACGGTACCGGCCATGAGCAGGAATACAATATGTCTCTCACAGGTGGGAGCAACGGCCTGAAGTACTATCTGTCGGGTGGTTTTTACGATGAAAAGGGCGTTTATCTTGACTCACGCGCCCAGAGATTTTCAGTCAGGACAAACGTTGACTGGAAGATTAACAAAATGTTTACGATAGGAACGTCTTCCTACGCCAATTATATCAAGACTAATCCCACCAAGGTATACTCAATCTATACAAACGCTATTCCCTTCAGGACTGTCCCGACTATGTCCCCCGTTGATGAGGAAGGCAATTTCTCACAAACACCCTTCTACCTTAATGGCCCGAACCTTTATGGTAATGAATTGACATATCACAAAAAAGGAGATGATTACGGTTTCGACCTGCTCGCTTATCTTGACATCCGATTTATTCCTGAACTCACATTCCATATCAACGGAGCGGCGAAAATTTCAACATCCAACAGTCGCGTGTTCTCTGAGGCATACGATTTCCGTGCTGTACAGGAATCGGCCTATCTCGAATCACGTGCAGGCAATTCGCGCGAGCTGACTTATAACGCTACCTTAACCTTTGAAAAAACATTTGCCGACAAATGGTATCTGAAGGCAATGATAGGCTCGGAAGCTACATCGTACAGCTCCTACTATAATTATATACGTGCCATAGATTTCCCGGTTGACCAGGCCTGGTCGGTAAATTTATCCTCAAGCACCAACAAAGAAGCTCAAGACTTTCCAGGTGTGGGACGCGCGATGTCATTTTTCGGTAGATTGAACTTTAATTACGACAGCCGCTATTACCTTACGGTCAATCTTCGTCGCGACGGATCCGACAAATTCGGCAAAAACAATCGGTGGGGTACATTCCCATCATTCAATATAATGTGGCGTCCCTCAAATGAATCGTTCCTCAAAGGCGCCCAGACTTGGCTAACCGACAGCAAAATCCGTGCAAGCTACGGTATTCTCGGCAATGACGGCATCGGTCAGTTCCTCTATTCTCGTGCTTATGTGGGAGACCAGATTATGTATAATTTCGGAGGAAATAAAGAAGTATCGGGATGGGCAAACTATAAGGTGCCTAATCAGGATATCAAGTGGGAGGAAGTCCATCAGTTTGACCTTGGAGTTGACTTGGCATTCTTCAATAACCGGCTGCAGTTCAGCTATGACTACTACAACCGTCAGACCAAGGACATGCTTTACTGGAAAGTGGTGCCTCTCGGATCCGGAATTAACTGGTATCACGAGGGTGCGACCAATACGATGCCTATCAATATAGGTAAAGTATCCAATATCGGCCACGAGTTTACCGTCAACTGGCGTCATAATGTTGGAGAGCTTAACTATACGGTGGGACTCAATGTATCATTGAACAAGAACGAAATCAAAGAGCTCGGCACAGAAGGTGCTGCTCCGCTTACCTCGCCTGACGGGATCAACCGCACTGAAAACGGCCGTTCAATGGCAGAACTATGGGGCTTTAAAGCCATCGGTATTTTCCAGACTCAGGAACAGGTAGATGAATATAATGCGAGAGCAATAGCTGCAGGTCGACCGTATTACTGGAAACAAAACACTTCGGTAGGCGATCTTATCTTTGATGATATGGGACAAGGATATGTTGATGACAACTGCAAACAGTATATCGGTAATCCATGGCCGAAAGCTACCTGGGGCCTTAACCTTACAGCCCAATGGAAAGGATTTGACCTTGCTGCCACATTCCAGGCTGCTACAGGATTTGAAATCTATAATGGTGTAAAGGCATATACCCAGAATTTCGGCACTGACGGCAATACCACTATGGATATTTACAAAAACTCTTTCTTTGGAGACAATGGACTGACAGACCAACCGCGTTGTGGGTTCATCGATGACTCTGGTGCCTGGATTGGCGACCCCTCGGGAAACTTCGGAACAATTTCATCATTCTGGGTGGAAAAAGGCGATTACCTGAAACTGAAAAATCTCGTTGCAGGATATTCCATACCTATTCCAAAATCATGGAAAAAGGTGCTTTCAAAGGCCCGTGTCTATTTCTCGGCTCAGAATCTGTTCACAATCACCAAATATTCAGGTATCGACCCGGAAATTGCAGGAACCTCGACCACCAATTCAAGCAATGCTGGCACGTCAATGACGGCTCGTGGAGTTGATACCTACAACAGATATGTTCCATCTCGGCTTTATTCTTTCGGCCTTGATATAACCTTCTAATTCCCCCCCAATGAAACGAATTATAAGAAATATATTGGCATCAGCACTCATCGTGAGCCTTATGGTGCCTTCAACAGCTTGTTCGGATTTTCTGGATGTGACAGACGAATCGTCCGTTTCGCCGGATAATTTCCCCACAAATCTCCAGCATGTAGACCTCCTTCTGAATTCTGCATATGCCGGAGGGCATGGATACGGCCTGTACGCCTTCTTCTGGTTTCCGGAAATCATGTATCTTCTCGACAAGACACATGACACCTATGGCGATTATGACTCCCGGACACGTATACTTGCAAATGATGCAGCCACATCATGCTCTAAACTCAGGGAGGCTTACGCATCAATCATGAATTGGATTCAGTATTCAAATGCCGCTATTGAGGGATGCGATATGTACTATGATCGCTGCACAGCCAGTGAGCGTCCGACGGTAGATTATATGAAAGGTCAGGCGCTGTTCCTGCGTGGTCTCGCATATTGGCACGCTCAGATCTTTTTTGAGCTTGAATCCAAAGCTGACGGTCTCGGTTTCCCTATAATCGACAAAGTGCCTGCAAGCATTGAACAGATGACCCCGCAGAGAGCCTCTGTCATGGACACCTGGCAATTCATTATCGACACATTTCGAGAATCTGCAACCCTACTCCAAGGATACAACTCCGATAAAACCCGTGCCACAGAATGGGCTGCGAAAGGTATGCTTTCAAAGGCATTGATGCAAGCCGGGTGCAAAAACGAAGCCAAGGTCGTACTGGAAGACATCATCAGAAACTCAGGAGCGAAACTCCTTGATTTCGATACCTATTCGAAATCATTCTACGCCGATGAGGCCCACGAATTCAATATCGAGACTCTCTATGAGATTGACATGACGCATAATTCCAAACAAGACGGCCCATGGGCCGGATTCACCTCCGGCACTGCCATGCCTCTCGTAATGGCACCTTGGTACACAGCTATGAATATCCGCTGGAAGAATCCACCCGCTGCCGGAGCAGAATTTTCGACCCAAAGTAACGGTGGATGGGGCAATAATTTTGTTCATGACGAGTCGGTGAGACGATTTGGTTTCCCCCTTGATATCGCACCTATAAGGGTATATAATGAAAATTACAATTCACGGGCAGCTATGTCGGTAGATAATTACCCTTGGATTCTGGATCCCGCCTACACAGCATTGTCTCAGAAGGTAAGAGATGACGTTGAGGCAGATCCTCGCCTTTGGATAAGTGCGGCACAGCCTTATTTCGACACATTCAAAGGGCCCCGCGGCGACAGGGTATGGTACGACCGCTCGCCCGAAGCCGGCGACCTCGGATACACTGCCCATTACTATTTCTCGCCAAAGAAATTTACAAACCTTGATGGTCTTGAGACCGCTCTCGGTTCATCAAGCGGCGTAAACATACCCATAGTGCGACTGGCCGACATTTACCTGCTGTACGCTGAGGCTATAGCGGATACTGACCCTGCCACGGCCCTTGAATATGTTAATAAAGTGCACCGTCGTGCCTATAACCTCAATCCCGATGCTGCCTCCGTCCGCGATTACACCTCCCTTACAGCAACTACAATAGCAGCGAAAAACCACCCTGAGGATGCACTTGCAAATGATCCGCTCAAATACGAGCGATGGGCGGAATTATTTGCCGAAGGACAATGGTGGTACGACATTCGGCGTTGGCACCTTCTTGAGAACGAAATGAAAGTGTATAAGCGCACCCGATACGGAACTTTGATATATCAAGGCGAGAGAGCATATGCACAGCCCATTCCGCAGACAGAGATAGAGGCATACAATGGCTCTATGAAACAGAATTACAATTATTAAGGCTAATAAGGTAATTTAAATGAAACATTTGTTTTTAGCAGTTATCGCAATAAGTTTAATTGCCACATCCATGTCCCCGTTCCTGACCTCATGTGTCAAGAGCGAGGCCATGACTGTGGTCTCTCCAAACGGAAAAATATCTGTCGATTTAAAAAAAGATTCGTCTGGAAAGCTGTATTATACTGTTTCAAGACATGGATCGTCAATTATCGACTCATCAAGAGTGGGATTGGAATGTAAAGAATTCCGGATTGGTAATAATGCCGAAATAAAGGCCGTGAAACATTCATCATTCGATGAAACATGGCGACCGGTATGGGGCGAGGAGAGTGAGATACGCAACAACTACAATGAAATGCGTGTTGAAATCAGCGAATTGAGCCCTAAAATGATTGAATATGCTGTAGTTTTCCGGATATTTGACGATGGAATAGGATTCAGATATGAGATTCCCGAACAGGAAAATATCGATTCTATCACGATTATGGATGAATTCACTGAGTTCTCCCTTGCCGAAGACGGAGTTGCATGGTCTATTCCCTGGAATCATGAATACTACGAGCATCTCTATGAGCCGTCACTTGTAAGCCGGTTGGATACGGTATGCAGCCCTCTCACTATCAAAATGACAGATAGTTGCTATGTCGCAATCCATGAAGCGGCCTTGAAAGATTACGCGGCCATGAATCTTAGGGTAGCAGACGGTACTAGACTCACGAGCTACCTCACTCCGTGGTCAACAGGAGAAAAAGTATTCACCAAATGCCCGTTATGCACGCCTTGGCGCACAATGATTATTGTTGACAAACCGGCAGACCTGCTTCTCTCCAGACTCATGCTCAACCTCAATGAGCCATGCGCGATTGAATCAACCGAATGGATCAAGCCACAAAGATATATCGGTATCTGGTGGGCAATGCACCGCAAGGTAAACACTTGGGAACAAGGTCCCATACATGGAGCGACTACTGACAACACAAAACGATATATCGACTTTGCCTCCGAAAACGGATATGACGGGGTTCTCGTCGAAGGCTGGAACCATGGATGGGACGGCGACTGGAGTGCAGAAGGCGATAAGTTCTCCTTCACAAAGCCATATCCCGACTTCGATATTGAAGAGATAACACGCTATGCCGCGGAAAAAGGAGTGAAACTCATCGGCCATCATGAGACCGGCGGAGCCACCATTAATTACGAAAACCAGCTCGACAGCGCTTTTGCACTGTGCAGCAGACTCGGTATTAATACTGTTAAGACAGGATATGTAAATCTTCTACTTGATGGGAAAGAGTTACATTCATCACAGTATGGAGTCCGTCATTATCGCAACGTAATTGAGACAGCAGCAAAATACAACGTGATGATTGACAACCATGAACCCGTAATGCCTACCGGAATACAGCGCACCTACCCAAACCTTATGACTCAAGAAGGCCTACGCGGCTGTGAATACGATGCATGGAGCGCAGACGGTGGCAATCCTCCCGAGCACACAGTCACAATTCCCTTCACACGTTGTCTGGCAGGACCGGTAGACTACACACCTGGAATTCTTAACTACGAGAATCCCGTGCCACCATACACACGCCCCCAATGTACTATCGCTAAACAACTCGCACTGGCACTGGTGCTTTACAGTCCGCTGCAGATGTCGGCCGACATGATTGAAAACTACGAAGGACGTCCTGAATTTGAATTTCTGAGGCGTTGCCCCACTAATTGGGCAAAGACAATAGTTCCCGAAGCCCGTATTGGAGAATTTCTCACAATAGCTCGTAAAGACATCGGCTCAGACGACTGGTATATCGGATCCATAACCAATTCCAATTCTCATCAAGGAAAAATCAAACTTGATTTCCTTGACCCGAATTATGAATATACCGCAACAATATTTGCCGATGGCCCGGATGCCGACTACAAGGACAATCCTTACCCGGTGGTTATTTCCGAGATACCGGTCAAACACACCTCATCGCTAAACCTAAATCTTGCAAAAGGTGGCGGTGCCGCCGCTATAATCTCTAAAAAGTAAAAAAGATTGTTCCAGATGCATGATGCTGTGCCGATATTGGCACAGCATCATTATTTTTTACCTGAACAGATAAAAAGAAGGGAAATGTATAGAAAATGCAAGGCATAGCAGTGTTCTGCAACGACATCCGCGACGCAGTCAAGGGGCATCACAGCCGCATCTACGAACGTGGTTTCAACACCGGAAAATCCCGCAACGAAGAAACCGTGAAAATATGTATGGTGGCCTCGAACGCCCATTCGCAGGTGGATTACAGCAAGGGTAACAACAGTCAATGCTGCGCCCGCTACAAGATCATGGAGTGAACATTGTTAGTTAAAGTTTGTAAAATTGCCATTCAGTCGTGAATGTTGATGAAATATGGGACGGAATTTTTGGGTTCTGTTGTGCAGATGTTGTGCGAATATTACAAACAAAAATCGCAACCAACTATTACTGAGCTGATTGCGATTTTGCTTTGTTGCCTTGGAAGGATTCGAACCCTCACAGGCGGAACCAGAATCCGACGTGCTACCATTACACCACAAGGCATTGCGGTTTTGCGAGTGCAAAGTTAATGCGTTTTTTTCAACTTTGCAAATTTTTTTTGCAAATTCTCTTTTTTATTTCACGGCTCTTTCATTTAGGTAGATTACATCGCAAAGGTTACATAAATGTTATGATAGGTGATTGAATTCAAATGACAAGTGTATAGATCCAGTTATTCCAACGGTATTACCCGTTGGAATGTATATTATGCCTCTGTTATGCCGCTAAATGATTGAAGCATTCCGTATAGAATAAATTGACATGCCGGATTAAGAGCATTTTGCATTTTTAACATTATTTAAGGAGGGGGGGTGGTGGTTTTTTCTCGTCATTTTGGTGTATATTTGTAAAATAATCTATCTTGCAAATATCAAGACCGGCTTTGTTGCCATACGGGGAAATTTCCCGGCCAATCAATTCACACCCATAGTCATATCCGTAATATACACACGAGAAAGATATTATGAAATTACGATTTATC
>CAJTUG010000004.1:63050-81117 GCA_910579605.1 uncultured Muribaculaceae bacterium
CTGGGGATTGCGGTGTTTGTTTCGGCGCAGCTCCACGCCCAGACTTTTGAAAAACTTGACAGGTCGAAATATATGGACATGAATAGTTTTGTAGATCCGTTCGCCGACCCGTTGGGCAATGACTCTGAACCGCTCACCATCAATAATGAGAAATGGAATGTGTTATATTGGAAACAAATACGACGCCCGCGTTATGTTACCAACTCCGACGGCTACCCATTGCACCGTATAACCACAGACCGTAATGGAAAGCAGGTCGACAGCTACGTGTGGGAGAGTCCCTCGGTCTATTTTATAATAGCCGACATGCCCGGAAACAGCGGACGTTTCCACGGCCTTATCACCACAGGATTTGACGACATACAAACCGTGATGGACAAGCCTCAGAGCAAATGGCAGAAAGGAACGATTGTAAAGCCTGTGATCGGTACTATCGTAAAGCCTGACGGCCACGAGGAAGATTTCTTTATGAAAACCGCATCGCAAATGCAGAAAACCGCCATCAAAAGTCCTGTAGGGTCTTATTGGTACAATGGTTGGCCATCTGGATTCAAAGGCTCTATGCTCACGTTCCAACCTGGCGGCACAGGTACCATCACCTTCTATCGCAATCAACGAAAAGTAAATATCATAGGAGAACTCGCCGGAACACGCACCAAAAACAAACGCACAGGCAAATGGGGGCGTAGAGGCAACGAAATGACCGGAGGTTACCGCATATACATAGACCCGGTCGGGACTCTTCCCATCAAGTGGAAATATACCGACGGTGAGCTTGCCATCACTCCTGCCGGCAAACCAACCGTAAAAATAAATGGCGGTGTGGATTTTCACAAGAGTCCAGGCGAACAGGAGCAATATTATGCCAACGATGCTGAACAACGCCTGCACCAACAACAGCAATCGGCCGACTACCGTACAAACGAGCATGTGCAAAAAGAAAACAACATTTCCAAAACTTCCTTGACCGACTATTTGCTGGAATTCAAAGAGTTTTCCATATATCCCAAGGTAATTACACGTACCGATATGCTCGCAAGCATGTCAAAGAACGGTTCTGTCACCTATCTGCCGTCTAAAAAGCCGTCTGATGACGACCTTTACCAGAAGAATGTATATAGCAACGCCTCGTCTTTAAAGTCAAGCTTCATATACTCGCGCGACTGCGGTATCGAAAAAATTTACAACAATTTCACCAACGACGTCCGCCGTGCCATCTTGCGCGACACCGATACTTTTGGAGATAACCCCGAGTATGAAGTCGACAGCATTAATGTGCTTGACCGTACTGCCAACGTTACTTTCTACGGCAATAGCAAGTATGGTAAAGCTCGTCTTGTCTTGAATCCGAAGGGGCAATTAGATAAGTCGGTGTTCAACTCAAGTTTCGTGGACATGTCGGAAGCAAATGAGCTCACAGCCCGGGCAAATGAGCTGTACAATAAGATCATGTCATATAAAGACGACAAGATGCGCAAGAAGACGGTCAAGGAATACGAAAAACGCTACAAAGGTATTTTCCCCTTGGCTGAAGCCAAATTTGAAAACAAAAAGCAATACGAAGACTTGCTGAATTCTCGCAAGGAGCTTATTAAAAACCTCACGGAATCTCTAAATTATTTAAACTGAAATGAGACGTATATTCACCATGCTTCTCGCTGTCTTTATTGCAGTAGGAGCAAGCGCACAAGGATTTTCAAAAGAACTTGAAAAGAAGGCAAAAAACGGCGACTCAGAGGCCATGATTGCTATAGGTAATGCTTATGCAACCGGTAACGGCATAGGCAAGGATGCCAAGAAAGCAAAAGAATGGTACGAAAAAGCTAAGAAAAATAAAAATGCCGCAGCCTATGAAGGTCTGGCCGACCTCTACCGCAATGGGGATGGCTTGGGGAAAGATCCTAAAAAGGTCTGCAAATACACCGTCGAGGGTGCCCGAGCCGGAAATGTTAAGTTAGCTCTTGAAGCTGCGCGGGGCTATATGCAGCAAGAAGATGGCTACTTTGAGATAAACCCTGCAAAGTATGCTTTTGAAATGTACTGTATCGCTGCTGATGCTGGTGATGAGGAAGGACTTGAAGGCGCCCTGGCATGCATTGCCTCCAGTAAATTGCGTGAGTTGGTGGATATTTTTGACGGCAACCTGGCTCTGGCTTATGATGCTTTGCCTGCATTGATTAGTGATCCCTTTACCGTCGATGAAATTGCCAGGACTCCGGCAGGGATAAAAATAGATTTAGACAAGATCATGGATTATGGCAAACAGCTCATAAAGATACGCGAGGAGCGCCTTCGCCGTCCCCTCACCAGGGAGGATATGACTTTGGGCTTATTGTCATTTAAAATAAAAAAACGAGGCCATGGGAATTTTTCCCCCAAGACATTTCGTGATGTGGTTGAAAAGGGTTCAAGTCTTCTGAGTGGTTTTAGGTATTATACAAGTATACGAGGTATTGACTATGATAAAACCACACTTGCCGATATGGAAAAGTGGGAGCGTTGGGCTAAAAAAATGAAGCAGGATCCTGAACCGATCTGTTATCTCAAAGCCTATGATGTTGAGTTATGGGCAGCGACCAAGGATCTTGATATGATTATGTTGCATGGAATGGTTCTTGGGCAGGAAGGCAAGACCGAAGAGGCTAAAAAAATGGTTGATAAACTGATTTTCCATGGCGAATATACGCCTGAAAATCTTATGCGCGTGTATTTCGTGACCAAGAAGATAGGCGACAACGAGGTATTCCGCTTCGTAGACCGTTTAGCCACCGAAAATCCTGATGCATTGCGCGCATGGATTGACGATAAAGCGCTATTCCGGATGGTTAGCTACAATAAGGGCTTTACAGAAGGATTCAATGGATTTTTCCCTAAAGCCCCCTCAGAACAAGAGTGCGATCAATGGCTTCAAATGATCCGCTGATATTCTCTTTTTGTAGAGCAGAAAACAATAGTTAAACATATACTCTTAAGAACTTGAAGCGTACCGCCCTCTGTACTCGGGAGCGGTACGCTTGTTGTATATTCCCAGGTCGTTTCTATGATAAATATAGGGACTTTGATCGTGGGAGCGCAAATTTATATGTCAAAAATTTGGTTGTAATTGTGGAAATATGTAACTTTGTGGCCAATAATTATGATTATATGATGTATTCAGGCTATTTTTCTCTGTGTTTTTTCTTTTACTTTAGCAGTAAGAGCGGAATGAGAGTTGCCTGAATGTTTAGGAAATTTTTATTTACCCGCTCAAGTTTGTTGTCAAGCTTGAGCGTTTTTATTTTTAAGACTATAACTATATATGTGCGGTAATGGCGATAGAAAACTGCGGGTGGCTATCCAGGGGGTAGCCGGCTGTTTCCATGATGCGGCGGCCAGAGAATATTTTTCCGGTTTTGATGTCGAAACCATAGGTTTCGATACATTCGGTGATTTGTTTGAGGCAGTCCACTATGATTCGTCGCTTTTGGGAATTGTGGCTATTGAGAATACTATTGCCGGCAGTTTGTTGGGCAATCACGAGTTGTTGCGTTCTGGCGATTTGCGTATAATAGGTGAACACCGAAAACGTATATCGCATGTGTTGTGTGCTTTACCGGGCGAGAGTTTGGAGAGTATACGTGAGGTTAACTCGCATCCTATGGCGCTGATGCAATGTGAGCAGTGGTTGCGCCGGCATCCTTCCATGAAGATGGTGGAGCGCACCGACACCGCAGGAAGCGCCGCCGAGATAGCACGTGAAGGTTTGAGAGGACATGCGGCAGTGTGCGGCGAGTATGCGGCACGGCTTTATGGTCTTGATATTCTGGCGGAAGGCATAGAGACCAATAAACGCAATTTCACACGTTTTCTTTTGATTGCCGACGGTATGTTGGCCGCCGAGGTTGGCCCTGATATTTTGAGTGCCGACAAAGCGTCGGTGGTATTTACGTTGCCGGATAGCCGTGGTGCATTGTCTAAGGTTTTGACTATACTTTCGTTTTATGATATAAACTTATCTAAGATTCAATCGTTGCCTATAATAGGACGGGAATGGGAATACCGCTTTTATGTGGATTTGACATTTGATAATGTAGTGCGTTACCATCAGGCTATCGATGCCGTGCGTCCTCTTATTAACGATTTTAACTTGTTGGGTGAGTACTGTAGCAGTGCCACACCCTCTGAAAAAACTATTAAGCAATGAAAGAAATCAAACCGGCCGACAGGATAGCGTCGGTTAACGAGTATTATTTTTCAAAGAAATTGAAAGAAATAGCCGGTCTCAGGGCTGCCGGTGCAGATATTATATCTTTGGGTATCGGCGGTCCAGATTTGCCTCCCCCAATGGCGGCCACCGAGGCGGCAGTGGCGTGTCTTGAGCGTCACGACAGCCATGGTTACCAAATGACAGTGGGCTTGCCCGAATTGCGCCGGGGCTTTGCCCGATGGTATGAGCGATATTACGGAGTGGAAGGTCTTGATCCGGATACTGAGATTTTGCCGCTTATAGGTTCTAAAGAGGGTGTGATGAATATAGCTATGGCATATGTGAATCCTGGAGATGCGGTTCTTGTACCCGACCCCGGGTATCCTACTTATACTTCGGCTTCGCGTCTTGCCGGCGCTGAAATTATAAGCTATTCATTGGATCCAGACCATGATTATCTTCCCGATTGGGACGCTTTAGAAAAGTTACCATTAGATAAGGTAAAGCTCATGTGGGTTAATTATCCTCATATGCCAACAGGAACGCCTGCCAGAATGGATGTCTATCGTCGTCTGGTTGATTTCGGCCGTCGCCATGGCATAATCATAGTTAACGATAACCCATATAGCTTCATATTAAACAAGACACCTCTGAGTATAATGTCGGTGCCGGGAGCAAAGGATATTGCTATTGAGATGAATAGCTTGAGCAAGTGCTTGAATATGGCCGGATGGCGAGTTGGTATGATGATTTCAAACTCCACTTTTATATCTGCTGTTCTCAGGGTTAAAAGCAATATAGATTCCGGTCAACCCAGAGCTATCATGGAAGGGGCTATAGCCGCTTTGAAGGAAGGCCCGGAATGGTTTGAGATGCTCAATACCATTTACAGCCGCCGACAAAAGGTTGGTTACCAGATAATGGACGCCTTGGGTTGCCGTGCAAGAGAAGGACAGCAAGGATTGTTCCTATGGGGCCGTATCCCGGCCGAGAGCAAAGGAAGTGAAGCTTTTGCGCAGATGGTTCTTGACAAGGCCAGAATTTTCATTACTCCGGGTTTTATTTTCGGTAGTCAAGGCGAGAGGTATATACGCATATCTTTGTGCACTTCTTCAGAGAAGCTCCAAGAAGCATTAGAGCGAATAAACGTACTCAAGGATCAGTCTCTTTTATGTTAACGATAAGAAATAGATAGTATATGGATGATTTACAGCAACTTTTCCCTGAGTCGCTTTTGCGTAGCGGCACAATTGTAATGGCCGGCCCTTGCAGCGCCGAGAGCAAGCAACAGGTTCTTCAAGCGGCTCGTGCCCTTAAAGATCAGGGTATCTCTATATTCAGGGCCGGTGTTTGGAAACCGCGCACTAAGCCGGGTGGCTTTGAGGGTATAGGCACGCCGGCTTTGGAGTGGCTTGCCAAAGTTAAAAAAGAAACCGGTATGCTCGTTGCCACTGAGGTTGCAAACGAACGGCATGCCCGAGATGCAGTGGAGTCTGGTGTAGATATTATATGGATCGGTGCTCGTACTTCTGCAAACCCTTTTGCTGTTCAAGATATTGCCGATTATCTCGCATCTTTGTCGCAAGAGCAGAAAGAGAGGCTTGTGGTGCTTGTGAAGAATCCTGTGAATCCAGATTTGGAGTTGTGGATAGGGGCTTTGCAGCGTGTTTATGGCTCTGGGGTGAGGCGTATAGGTGCCATACACCGCGGTTTCAGTTCCTACGGTAAACATCTATATCGCAATCCTCCAAAGTGGCGCATACCTATAGAATTGAAACGCCGTATCCCCGGTTTGCCGATAATCTGCGACCCGAGTCATATAGCAGGGCGTCGCGATTTGATATCGTCGCTTTCGCAGCAGGCGTTAGACATGAATTTCGACGGGCTTATTATTGAAAGCCATTGCAATCCAGACTGTGCTTTGAGCGATAAAGAGCAACAACTTGAACCCGAAGTTTTGGGATATATCCTACAAACTCTTGTAAGGCGTTCGGAAAAAGCGAGCACTGAAAGTTTAGGACTTCTCCGGCAGCAGATAGACCGTTTGGACGACGAATTATTAGAATTGTTGTCAAAGCGTATGCGAGTTGCTCGCGATATAGGCCGCTACAAGAAAGAACATGATATGCCTGTTGTGCAGGCCGGTCGTTACAACGACCTTATGCAACGGCGTGTAGAGGCGGCAGAGCGGCTTGATATGAGCGGAGAATTTATGCGAAATGTTCTTTCTGCAATTCATGAAGAATCAGTGCGGCAACAGCTTGAAATTACTACAAAGCAATGAAAATTCTTATATTGGGAGCCGGGAAAATGGGCTCTTTTTTCTGTGATTTGTTATCTTTTGACCACGATGTGGCAATCTACGACTGCCGCCCAGAACGACTCCGTTTTGTATATAATTGCCGGCGCTTTGCAGATGCATCCGAGGCTTCGGATTTTGCTCCAGGCATGGTTATCAATGCCGCTACTGTGAAATATACATTACAGGCATTTCAAGATATCCTTCCTTATGTTCCCGAAGATGCTATCTTGAGTGATATAGCATCTGTGAAACGTGGCTTGCCCGAGTTTTATGCATCGGCCGGCCATCCATTTGTGTCCACTCATCCCATGTTTGGGCCTACTTTCGCTTCATTGTCTAATCTGGCAAACGAAAATGCTATAATAATAAATGAAGGCAGCCCGGAAGGCATAGATTTTTTCAGAAAGCTGTATGGCAAGCTAAAGTTGCATGTAGAGGAATATTCTTTTCGTGAGCACGACCGCACTATCGCTTATTCATTGTCTGTCCCTTTTGCTTCTACTTTGGTTTTCGGATCTGCCATGAAGCCCCAGCCTGCGCCAGGAACGACTTTCAAACGCCACATGGCTATAGCCAAGGGGCTAATGGGTGAAGACGATTACTTGCTTTCGGAGATTCTTTTCAATCCCGATTCTATAGAACAGTTGGATAGAATTCGCGCTTCGTTGGATTATCTGCGTAAAATCGTAGCCGACAGAGATAGCAGCGCCATGGCCGAATATCTTGCAAAAGTGCGCAGCAATATCAGAGAGGAGAATGTTTTGTAGATGCAAAAGTAATTGTTAATTTTGCAAATGGAAATCCACCGCGTTCTTAACTCTTTGATGATGAAGAAAAAAATATATCTGTTTTTGCTCTTGAGTACAGCCGTAGGCACTATGCAAGGTCGTTGGCTGAGCGAGAAACATAATTTCGGGGCATTTGACGAAGACATGGGTCCGGTTACGTGCGAATTTGTGTATATCAACGATACGGCAGAGCCTGTAGCTATAACTCAAGCCCGTAGTTCTTGCGGATGTACACAACCTCGTTATTCTCGAGATCCCATTGCATCCGGCGACAGTGCAAGTATCCTGGTCACATATGATCCGCAGGGACGTCCCGGAAAATTCAGCAAGAATGTGGGTGTAGACCTGAGTACCGGAGAACGTAAGAAATTGTTGATCTACGGCACTGTGGTAGGCTCTCCGCAGTCGTTGCAGGGTCGGTATCCATATGAGTGTTGCGGCTCTTTGCGCTTGTCTAAAGATGTTGTCATGATGGGAGAAATTAAGAAAGGGCAACTAAAAACAGTGTTTCAAGAAGGCTATAACCATAGCACCGATACTATCTATCCTCGTGTTAACTCTTTGCCAGATTATGTGAGCGTGAGTGTTAGCCCCGAAAAAGTGGCTCCCGGAGAGCAATTTTCGTTCATTTACTATTTTAATTCGGCTCGTTGCGAACTCTACGGTCTTGTGAGTGATACGGCAAAAGTAGAGCTTCCATCCGGTGAGGGATGTCCTATTAGTATTATTGCTTTGGTAAAGGAAAATTTCGACAAACTGAGCGATAAAGATTTTGCCAAGGCTCCTATTGCTCGCCTTGAAACTTTGAGTTTGGACCTTGGACGAGTTAGCCGTAGCGGTGGCATGATATCAGGAGATTGCCTGTTGAAAAACGAGGGTAAAAATCCCTTGAAAATCCGTCGTGTATATACAGGAGACTCCGGGATAAGTGTGACGGCAGATAAGAAGGAGATAAAAAGTGGCAAGACGGCAGTGATAAGGGTAGAAATAGACCCGTCAATGCTCCGTGGAGCTTTGCTCAATGGCCGTATTTCCGTGATAACCAACGATCCGTCGTCGCCTGTGCAAACATTGCGTGTGGTGGGTGAACTTGAACCGTAGTAGCCGTGGCAAATATTTATGAGCTTCGCCGCTATGGCAAGATTGCTTTTTTGGTATCGGCTGCATGTGTAGTGGCCTTGTTTTTGTATTTTTCCGATGGCCTTATCCACGACCTTTCTGTGCAGGAGCGTCAACGTATGGAAATATGGGCCGATGCTACCAAAGAAATTGTTGCCGCTACTATGGCCGACAATGGCATGGGAGCCAATATAGATTTTGAACTTTCTATAATACAACGCAATACCAATATCCCTGTTCTGCTTACCGATGAGGAAGGTAATATCTTGGATTCCAGAAATTTTGACTTGCCAGGTGGCGAGGGAGACTCTCGCAATTCCGATTTCCTTGCAGAAAGGTTAAAAGAATTGAGTTCGGGTTCAAATGTCATAGATATAGAAACATCTCCGGGGGTATTTCAGCACTTATATTACGAGGATTCTACTTTGCTAAAACGATTGACGCTCTTCCCATATATACAACTGCTTGTTATGCTGGCTTTTATAGCGGTTGTGTATTTTGCTGTGCTTTCTACCAAAAAGGCGGAGCAAAATAAGGTTTGGGTCGGTTTATCTAAAGAGACAGCCCACCAACTTGGCACACCGATATCGTCGCTGATGGCATGGATGGAATATTTACGCGACGAAGGTGTGGACTCCGATATGATAGACGAAATGAATAAAGACGTTATGCGCTTGAGTACCATAGCATCACGGTTCAGTAAGATAGGCTCTACGCCGAAGATGGAGCCTGCAGATTTGAACAATCTGTGCGCTCAGGCGGTTGCTTATATGAGTACACGTATATCGCCTAAAATAAATTTAAGCTGTAGAGAAGCCGAAACGTGTCTCGGAGTTGAGGCTTGCGCACCGCTCTTGGAATGGGTTATAGAGAATCTGATAAAGAACTCTGTAGATGCAATGGAGGGGAGCGGCAGCATTGCGCTTGTTTTAGGGCGTTCGGGTGCAAATGCTTATATAGAGGTTACCGATACCGGTAAAGGTATCTCACGTAAAAACTATAAGAATGTGTTTAATCCGGGTTTTACGACCAAGAAACGTGGTTGGGGCTTAGGTCTCACCCTTGCCAAACGAATTGTGGAAGAATACCATAATGGCCGTATTTTCGTTAAATCCTCCACTCCAGGTATAGGCACTACCTTCAAGATAGAGCTTCCGCTCACATCCGGGGCATGCATAGAATAAACTTGATAGCATGAATATAACGCACATAACATTCAATCTCCGCACTGGTGGTGCAGAAACCATGATGATAGATATCATCAACCGCCAAGTCTTGACAGACACGCCCACTCTTTTGCTCATTAACGAAGGACACGAAGATGGATTGTTGTCCAGCATAGCACCAGAGGTAAAGGTAGTGCAGCTGCATCGTCCTCAAGGGTCTAAGAATCCGATATGGATCTGGAAGCTTTTCAGCGCTATAAGAGCCACCCGTCCAGATGTCGTGCATATCCACAACGCCCGTGCCTTGGGAATGCTTTATGGTCCGAAGCCGTTTCACACTGTATATACATATCATTGTATAAACGACGTAAACCGATGGTCGCGACGGGCCGATACTCTTTGTTCAATATCGGAAGCTGTGAGAGCGGATGTTGAGAATAGGGGAGAAGGATTGTCGGAAATTGTATTTAATGGCATAGATGCAGGTGCTATAACTCGAAGACAAGAGAGAGGTCTTGGAAAACCGACAAGAATTGTTCAGATAGGCTCGCTTAAACATGAAATCAAAGGTCAGGATTTAAGTATTGAAGCTTTGGCTTTGATTAGTGATAAAAACGTGGAGATAGATTTTATTGGCGATGGCCCGGATAGAGAGATGCTTGAACATATGGCAGCGGTTTTAGGCGTTGGCAAACGGGTGCATTTCCTTGGCCGTTTATCTCGCAAAGAAATTTATTCGTGTTTGGGAGATTATGATTTAGCTCTTTTGCCGAGCCGTTCAGAGGGGTTTGGCCTTGCTCTTGCCGAACCGATGGCCGCAGGAGTGCCTGTTATAGCTTCGGCGCTACCAGGCCCTTTGGAGGTACTCGACGGAGGCCGGTTGGGTGCGACATTTCCGGCAGGTGATGCTCCTGAACTTGCCAAAGCTATAGAGAATATTTTAGCGTCTTATGATACCGCTTTGTTGCGTGCTGCGCAAGCTGAAGATTTTGTGGCAAAGAATTTTGATATCAGTTCTACTGTAAAAGCATATAAGGAGATATATAAGCGACATTGAAATTGTCTTTTCGCCAGAATTGCGGAGGGTTGTGTATGTTGCTTATTTCAATTTATATTTGATTTTTTAGTGCTTTTTTTCAACGGTGATGCTATGGCATTGCCGTTTTTAATGTATATTCCTATTCCTAATATGAAATTGTGTAAAGATATTGTTTTGTCAAAATGTGGTGCTTGGATGTGATTATTTGGACATAAAGCTAAAAAATATTAGAAAATACTTGCATATGTTATCTGTATGGTCTATATTTGCGGTGTAAACGAAAGTTAAAGCATAAAAATAAAATGAATCTGCTGAAAAAAATAAATCTTGCAATGTTTGCCGCATCGTTTATGTCGGTTCCGGTATGGGGTGTAAAGGCTAAACCAGGTTTAGTTGAATATCCTCAACCAGACGGAAGTGTCGTTGAGGTGCAGCTTGTCGGCGATGAAAATTTCCACTATATTCTAAGTTCCGATGGTTTTCTTCTTGCGGACACACCAGAAGGTCTGGTATATGCAGATATAGAAGCGGATGGACAGATAAATATTACAAATATACGTGCTGGAGAACCGGGGAAACGCAGTATTGCTGCAAAGAGCTATCTCAGCAGAGCAGACAGGGACGCCATATCTGAACGTATGGAAATTCGCAGGAAATCTGTGCCTCGCCGTGGCCCCGGTCTTTTTCCTGGAACCCATTTCCCAAATAGGGGGCAGCAGAAGGTTCTTGTCATATTGGTAGAGTATTCAGACCACGCAATGGAGACCCCTAATCCGCAAGATTATTTCGACCGTATGTGTAATGAAATAGGATTCAGTGATTATAACGCCACTGGATCAGCCAAAGACTATTTCAGAGAGGTTTCGTCTGGGCTGTTTGACCCTGATTTTGATATTTACGGCCCTGTTACTTTACCTCAACCACGTAGCTATTATGGAGGTAATTCCTGGTCGGGCGACGACCAGAATCCTGAATGGATGGCTATACATGCTTGTCAGGCATTAGACGATAGTGTAGATTTTAGTCAATATGATTGCGATGGCGACGGGAAAATAGATAATGTTTATATTTTCTACGCCGGTAGGGGAGAAGCTTCAGGCGGTTCTTCAGACACCGTATGGCCGCACTCATGGAATGTTACGGCCGCGCAATATACCCCTTATATATTTGATGGAGTACGTCTGGATCACTATGCTTGCTCCAATGAATGGGATGGCTACATTCCCGATGGTATAGGTACTTTGGTGCATGAGTTCTCGCATGTTATGGGGTTGCCAGATATTTATTCCACATCTTATTCCGGTGCTTTCACACCCGGCACATGGGATGTTATGGATGGAGGAAGCTATAATAATAACTCCCGCACACCTCCGTTGTATAACGCTTTTGAGCGTTATGCCATGGGGTGGTTGGAACCTATGGAAATTGACGGTCCTGTCAATGCTACGTTGCCGCCTATTTCCACAAATAAGGCCGGGATAGTGAAAACAAATTCGCAAAATGAATATTTTCTATTGGAAAACCGCCAGCAAACCGGTTGGGACACCTATATACCGGGGCACGGTATGCTAATTTGGCATATAGACTACGACGAATCTGTATGGCAAATGAACAAGGTAAACGATACTCCTTCGCACCAATATGTGGATATTGAAGAGGCCGATGGTTCTGCGAGCGAGTGGTCGCGTGGCGGTGATTCTTTTCCTGGAGATGAAAATGTGACGAGTTATGCTGTCTTTAAGCCTTGGTCGAGTCAACCGATTTCTCTTCCGCTGACGGAAATTGCTGAAGATAGCCGCGGTAACGTAACATTCAAAGTTTCGGGTGGCCGCGATGTAATGCCAGCTCCTATTGCACTGGAGGCGGCCGGTGTAAGTTCCGATGGTTTTACTGCACGATGGGAGGCCGATAATTTTGCTCATTATCTATATGTGTATACAAAAGACGACAAAGGGACCCGTTCCTACCTGCAAGGCTACGAAGGGCTTGAAATATCTACTGGCGTATATGGATATGCAGTAGAGGGCACCAAGCCGCTTGAGCAATATTATTATACCGTGGCGTCTACCGACGGATGGGAAATATCTGGGGAATCAGATGAAATAAGCGTTTTTACGGGTCAGTTGCCGTTTGACCGTAGGGTTGTGGAGGTTTCTGCCCCTTATGATATACAACATGATTCCTTTGTTGCTACATGGCAAGCCCTTGATGAAGCTACAAGTTATTTTGTGAGTGTGTACACAAAAGTACCCGGTGAGCCGGAATTTGAAATCTTCGGTTTTGATGACGGGGCAGCGGCTTTGCCAGAAGATTGGTTCTCAAGTACTACTGCCTCATATGCTAACACGGCATATTCGGGAGAAGCCATCCCTGCCCTTCGTCTGGGCCGTGCTGCAGACTATATAAGCACAGGTATATACGAGAGCGGTATTATTGCCTTTCGTTTCTGGCACAGAGGGAATGCCGCAGCAGAAGGCGATAATTTAACAGTAAGAGCTTATACCTCTGCCGAGGACGATTGGATAAAAGTAGAATCAATTCCCGTTCACACAGAATCCGGAGGATATATAACTACATTGGAATTGCCGGAAACAACAATTGCGTGCAAAATTGAATATGAACGTCTGAGCGGCTCGGGTGCTGTTGCGATCGACGATATTGGTGTCGCTTCGGAGCTTACATTGGTGAACGCATATCACCCGGTATATCATAATTATGAAGTGGGCAATGCTACACAAGCCCGAATCACAGGTTTGGACGCGGAAACAAGGTATTTCTATTCCGTAACTGCTACAGATGGAGAAAGCACCACAATAGCTACTACTGAGCAAGGTTTGGTAACTGACAAAGCTCCAAACGGCATTGACGATACTGAAGAGAAATACACCATCCGGCTTCATGATCTCGTTCTGAGCGCATATGTACGCAATGGAATGAATGTACGAGTCTACACGCCCCAAGGCACATTGGTGGGACAAGGCAAAGCAGATAACGGCGGAAGAGTTCTTATAGAGCTTCCATCAAAAGGGATATACATCGTTTCAACTGGTGATACACACCATAAAATTTTAGCAAAATAAGCATTTATAAAAACTCCATAAACAATTTAATATTCCAGATTTTCCAGGCTTGCAAAGAGAGCAGGCGATTCAGAAATTTTAAATAAGTCTATTATTCCAGTCCCGAGGCGGCGGTAAACGGTTTCTCTGCCGCTTCGGGTTAATATCCCAAGAAACCAATAGTACAATTCTATGAAAAAATCTTTATTCCGGGCTATTGCTTCAGCTGTTGTTGCTTCAGCTGTATTCGTAGCGAGTGCTGCCGCCCCGGTGGGGATGCAGAAGGCCAGAGGCGAGTCAAAACTAAGGACACCTGTTGCCGCAAAAGTGGAAAGAAACGAGAAGGAAGCAATGGCTATACCGTCTCTTAGCAAAAAAATCAAGCCTCAGCAAAGAGGATTCCGTTCTGCGGCCGCTCATTCACTCAAGAAATCGCCGCGGCGCTATGCTGCCAGGGCTGCTGTAGGATATCCAGATATTTATGGGTCGGTAGTCTATTCAACTGCATGGGACAATGATAGCTATGATTTTGGCTATTATTATGTTCCGACAGCAGCCGGTCAAAGTTTTCAAAAGGAATTCGGGCATACCGGCGCAAATGCAGGCTGTCTGAAAGACGGGATCTATTATTTGACCTATGATATCTTTTTTATGGAATATTATTTCGGTACCATATTTGAAGGCTATGATGTGGCAACCGGAGAAAAGGTATATGAGGCCCAGCCGGTAACAACCCAGTATTCCTATATGAGCACAGAGTTTGCTCTTGACCCTACTACTAACGAGGTATATGCCATTACGTACTCGGCAGACGGTAACGGGGCTGAAATCGGCAAATTTGATTTTACCGGTACCGATGGAATAGAACGTACCACGGTAGGAGGTGTGGAAAGTTCGATTGCTTGTATGGCATTTGATAAAGATGGCCAGCTTTATGCAATCTTCAAGAGCAGCCCCAGTGCAGTTCTCTGCAAACTTGATAAAACTACTGCTGCGGTAACTGAAACTGTAGGCTATACCGGTCATTTCCCTCACTACATGGGTTCTTGCGACATAGATGCACAATCTAACCGTATGTTCTGGTCGGTGGCTCCTCAAGATGAAACCGGTTATCTTGCCGAAGTGGATCTTGCTACCGGAGCAGCTACTACAGTCTACAATTTTCAAAATAATGAAGAAGTTGTCGGACTTGTAGTTCCTAAGCCAAAAGCCGAAGCAAAAGCCCCCGGGGCAGTTACCAATCTTGACGCTAAATACGAGAACGGAGAAGTCGCTGTGATACTCAGCTTTGATGCCCCGGCAACTTTATTTGACGGAACTGCGGCATCTGGTTCGCTTAAATATTACATCGAAATCGACGGTGAAGAATATGACTACGGCACAACAAGCTATGGCGGCCATGTGACTGCTTATGTTTTCGGGCACCATGGTCTCAATACATTCAGCGTTTATTGCCAGAACGATGCAGGGAAAGGACCTGAAAAGAAAATAAAAGCTACCCTTGGTTTCGGTGTTCCCGAAGCTCCGCAGCCTGTTTTGACAAAAGAAGGTAGTGGCCTTAAACTTGCATGGGAACCGGTTATTGCATCTGTGGATGGTTGCTATCTCAACCCCCAGAACGTTTACTATACGGTGAAAGATGTTATGTCTGATGCTCTTGTATTGAGTACAACCAAAGAAACAAGCTGCGTCATACCATCTCCGTCTGAAGGTCTGCACCAATATGAGGTTACAGCTTCTGCTGATGGAATGAGATCAGCCCCTGGTTTATCTAATGTTATTTTGATAGGAGCTATGGTTCCGCCGTATAGCCAAACTTTTGACGGCGCTGCTTCATTTGATCTATTTACAGTTCTTGATGCAAACGCAGACAATATTTCATGGAAATATGACGACGAGGTGAAAGCCGCTAAAATAGGCTATAATCAAAATGCCAATATGGACGATTGGCTCTTTACTCCAGCTTTGAAACTTGAAGCCGGTAATTTCTACGACATTTCGGCTTTCATGGCTTCGCAAAACGGCAGGTATCCCGAACGTTTTGAAATTGCTATTGGCAAAAGCCCAACAGCAGAAGGTATGACCGAAACTTTGGTCGAACCAACAGATCTTGCTACTACTTACGAGACGGGCGAAACATACACTGCACGATTCCTTGTAACTACAAGCGGTGAATATTATGTCGGAATCCACGGAATCTCCGATAAAGACATGTACTATATGTTTGCCGACAATATCTATGTCAGCGCTCCTATCAGTGCTTCTTCTCCTGCTGCTGTCAGCGATTTATCGGTTGTTCCCGACCCGAATGGCGGAACCTCTGTTGCAGTAAATTTCACTGCTCCTTCAAAGAGCGGAAATGGAACGAAGCTCCAGAGCCTCACGAAGGTTGAATTGATGCGTGATGACCAAGTGCTTAAATCATTTGAATCTCCTGCTCCCGGCTCAGCGCTTTCTTATAACGATCAAGTGCCGGCCGAAGGTGATTATAAATATAGCGTAGTTGCTTATAATGAAAGTGGTAAAGGCATTGAAGCCTCGGCTCAGGTACATGTAGGCTTTGTTGAACCTGCCGACTTGGTGGCACCTGCAATGGTAGAAACCTCTACATTGGGAGAGGTGGCAATTTCTTGGAATGCTGTTACTACAGATATCAATGGCAAGCCTTATCCTGCAAATAGCGTTACGTATGCTATTTATCAAATGAGCGGATACTATCGCTACCTCGTTAAAGACGGAATTACAAGCACTTCCTATACGTTCCAAGCAGTGCCAGCAGGTGAACAAGACTGCGTTCAATATGCGGTATTCCCTTGCTATGGTGAATTGGAAGGTGCCGGTGATTATACTCCGATGATTTTTGTTGGTACTCCTTGGGAAACATACCAAGAATCTATGTCAGACGGTTCTATAGAGCATAACATGATGATTAGTTCTGTCGGTGCCGCTCAATGGGGTCTCTACAACGATGAAAGCCTTGAAGGTGTTTCTGCTCAAGACGGCGACAATGGTTATCTTGGTATGCAAGGACAATATCTCAATGATGCAGGGGCTCTCACTTTGGGTAAATTCAACCTTGCTCCCTATTCGGCTCCCGGTTTCACATTCTACACATACAACATTGTGGGCGAAGGTCCAGACATCAATTCTATCGTAGTGTCTGTTAGGGAAGTGGGAACAGAAACATGGACAGATGTGCTTGCAACATCTCCTTGCGAACTTTCCGACGAAGATGGTTGGGTTAAAGCGACGGCAAATCTTGCAGCGTATGCAGGAAAAGTGGTAGAAATACGCTTATCGGCCGAAATATTGGCTTTTGCATATACACTTTTCGACAACTTGCGTCTCCAGAATCTTCTTGAAAACGACTTGGCTGTTGAAATCGCAGCACCCGCAACTGTAGCTGCCGGCAAAGATTACACTGTTTCGGTTACCGTTATCAACGAAGCTGTGAAAATTTCGGGCTCTTACACCGTTAAACTCTACGATTTCGGACAAGTTTCGCAAACTAAAGAAGGAACAGCCCTTGAAGCCGGCGCTAAAGCCGTATTTGAATTCCCGTGCTCACTCTCGGCTTTGGCTGAGGAAGAAATTTCCCACATGGCAGAGGTTAGCTACGAAAGCGATGAAAACCCCGAAAACAATTTCTCGGTTATGGTAAATGTTGCTCCTAAAATTTCCAACCTTCCGGCAGTTGTAGACCTCAAAGGCAAGGCTGAAGCAGAAGGGAATAAACTTACTTGGAGCGAGCCCGACCTTAGCGATGTTCCTGAAACCGTTGAAGAAAGTTTTGAAAGCGGTGAAAGCTTTGCACAAGAATTTGAAGGATGGACTTTCGTAGATCGCGACAATTCGCTTGTTGGTGGTTTCCAAAATATGGAAATACCCGGTATCGCTGCAGGAGAAACTACTGCAAGCTTCTTTGTTTGGGATCAGTCTCAAGTCGGTAACGAAACATTTGAAGCCCATACCGGTACCAAATATCTTGCATCGCTTTTCCGCTACGACGACGGGCAAGTTGACGATTGGGCAATCTCGCCTGTTCTCTCCGGTAGCGCTCAAACAGTTTCGTTCTTTGCCAAGAGCTATTCCGCAACATATCCCGAGAAAATAGAGGTTTATTACTCTACAGGTAGTGTGGATCCCTCCGATTTCATTAAAATTATGGATGCTAAGACACTTGGTGATGTATGGGAAGAAATTTCTGTAAACCTTCCTGCCGGGGCTGCTCACTTTGCGGTACGGTCATTGGCATCGGGCAGCTTCATGCTCATGCTCGACGACTTTACGTTCGAAGCAGGTTCGGGTACGGCAGATCTTTCTATAGTAGGTTACAATGTGTACCGCGACGAACAGAAAGTTACCGCTCAGCCAGTAGCCGAATGCGAGTATCTTGATGCAAATGTTT
>CAJTUG010000004.1:81127-93778 GCA_910579605.1 uncultured Muribaculaceae bacterium
CTGGTGAGCATACCTATAGAGTAACTACCGTTTACGACCGTGGAGAATCTCGTGGCTCAAATCAAGTGACTGTCGTTAACTCAGGCCTTGAAGAATTTACTGCCGGCATTGCAATAACCACTGTGCCAGGTAAAGTAATTGTGACAGGCGCAGAAGGACTGCTTGTTACCGTATCGGCTCTTGACGGCCGCACATTGTACTCCGCACAAGCACAAGCAAGCACAACAATAGAACTTTCTCCGGCTGTTTATCTTGTGAAAGCCGGCGAGAAAGTAGCAAAAGTAATCGTGAAATAAAATCCGTTTAAACTTTGTAATATGAGCTGCGCCTTCGGGCGCAGCTTTTTTTATCAATATGCCATTGCTTTAGAAAAGAAAAGCAGCCGTGAAATTGGATGGATTGGCATATTTGTGTAAATTTGCATAATTGAATAATAAACCATGAAAAAATATGAATGTAGTAGTATACTGCTCGTCGGTTGATAATTTGCCGCAGCATTGGCAAGATGCCGCCAGCCGCTTGGGGAAATGGATAGGGAGCCATAAGACACAGCTCGTGTATGGCGGTGTAGAATCCGGGTTGATGAAAATAACATCTACGGCAGCTAAAGATAGCGGAGCAAAGATTGTTGGTGTTGTTCCGGCACGCCGTCTTGATGCAGCCTCGCCCCTCAACGACGTGCAAGTCCCGACCTCAGACCTCAACGATCGAAAAGGCGTGATGCAAATGCTTGGAGATATATTCGTGGTTCTACCCGGTGGGTATGGTACTCTTGATGAATTTACTACCTCTTTTTCATATCTCAATTTTACATGCCAGAAAAAGAACATAATAGTTGTGAATCTTGACGGAATCTTCGACAATATTTTAGCACAACTCCGTATAATGGCAGAAAAAGGGCTCATGAAGCCGGAACAGCTTGCAATAGTTACAGAAGCAAGCTCTTCCGAAGAAATGATAGCGGCATTAGAAGAATCGGTAAGAGAAATTAAACAATGAAAAGCACCGTATATACACGAACAGGAGACAGCGGGACCACTTCGCTCGTAGGTGGTACACGCATAAGCAAAGATGATGTAAGGCTTGAAGCCTACGGAACGGTTGATGAGCTTAATTCTTGGATAGGGCTGTTGTCTTCATCTCCAATCTTGCCAACAGACCAGAAAGAGCTATTGCTGACGATAATGCATCGCCTCTTTGACATTGGCTCCTCCCTGGCCACAGAACCGCAGTCGGAATGGCAACCGCAGCCTTTTCCTCAACAGGCTATAGAAGCCCTTGAAAAAAATATAGATTCCCTTGATAGTTCAATACCACGGCACAACCGCTTTATCCTTCCAGGCGGACATTCCGATGCAGCGCGCGCAAACATTGCCCGAACTGTCGCACGCCGGGCCGAACGACGAATCATAACACTTGCGGCTCAAACAACGGTAGATCCATTAATCGTCAAATATATAAATCGTCTCAGCGATTATCTGTTTGTTCTAAGCCGTGCAATAAATAATTTTACTGATACACAAGAAATTTTTTGGGAGAAAGGCGTATAAATTCCACAAAATGCTTATCTTTGCAAACTTTTTAGCAACAGATTCCGTTTTACGGCAAAAACAACGAATTTTCAATAAAATAATAGTACTATGTATTGGACTCTTGAACTGGCATCCAAACTTGAAGACGCTCCTTGGCCCGCTACCAAAGAAGAATTAATAGACTACGCCATGCGTAGCGGCTCCCCTCTTGAAGTAATTGAAAACCTTCAGGAAATCGAAGACGAAGGAGAAACATACGAATCAATTGAAGACATTTGGCCCGACTACCCTTCAAAAGAAGATTTTCTCTTCAACGAAGAAGAATACTAAGCCACCGACAGTTTGTAAATAAAAGAATATCAATCGGATAAGCAGCTCTAAGATTGTTTGTCCGATTGATTTTTTGTGTTTTGGCTAAACGTTGCGTATGCCTGATTGCCAGTACAATACCATTTTGCCTAATTTTTGAAAACAGAGGATGATTGTCTAAAATATAATCACCTCTCAGACGAGACAAGTCCTTCGCAATTGTAATGCAATACTTGACAGTTCAACCTTAAGTTCCAACATAGAGGTTGTCAAAAATTGCGACAACTACAATCTTGAAGAACGGGTAGATAAACTTAAAGAGGGAAAAAATAGGGAAATTTATAAATATTTCCCTATTTATGGCCTGTAGTTAGAATATAAATCCTTAGTGAAATGTTTGTTTGGCCAAGTGACAGGTATTGACACAGATAGGCAAATATGTTTGGCTAACGGTCGTTAAAAATAACGGAACTCATTGATTATAAGGCTAAAATTTACGTTTCAACGAAGAGGAATGTTAATCACCGAGCGCGACATAAACAAAACACAATTAATCGGACAACCAACCTAACGTTTGTTTGTCCAATCGCCTAAGATTGTACCAGACAGCGTGGTTGGGTTTGTCTATTTTCAGGCGTGAGCCAGATTGATGGCTTTTCTTTGATGCATTTTTTGCATAAACGAAAAATTTCATATATCTTTGCCGTGCAATCTTGGTATTCTCATTTATGTGGAATGCCAGGCAGGAAGATTACAACACCATGGCAATTCGGCTCGTTTGGGCTGAAAGTGTTGGGACGGCTCTTCTTCCTTTTCATTCTCTTACCTGCGTCCCGTCTTGCAGAATCAGTGTTTCGGTTAGTTCCGGCAACCTTGGCTTGTGCGATATTCTTCGCTTGCGCCCGATTCTTTTGCAAGATGTTTTTTTGTGCCGCAATCCATGTTGTCATGACTTTCAAAAATCATTGATTTTTAGAGAAAAATACAAGCATAGGACATGGCGGTAGTGTCTGGCTTATTGTATTAATTTTGTGAAAACAGACCGATTAGACCGGCCCTTTTCGGCTCTTAATACTTTAAAATGACATCAAGATGTATTTTTCGGTAACCGTGGAACTCATGTATTTCTTTATTTCTGCTGAATAGATATAGAGAAATGTCGTGCTGTCTATCGTTTTGCCTTGAGAAGACATTTTAGTAAAAAGCAGAACTATTATATTAATTACCGTTTAACCTACCATTATATTGAACTGTATCGTTGTTTATTTCTCCAATGAAAAACGAATACAGCTATTATCCAATTAGTTGAATATAAAATTGCCGGCGATGTAAACATTAATCCTATGTTTGTCTCGCCGGCGTTTTATAGTATTATGCAGAGCTTTATTATTAGTTTAAACCTTCATAATATTCCGGTTCATTTTTCTGAAATATTAAGCTTGCCCTTGTGAGGCAGGCTTGATGCCTGATTTTGGTGGTGTCACGTTGAGGCGGCGTGAGTAGCGGTCTATGCGTACATTTTTGTCGTCGATAACAATGCCACAACGAGTCACATCAATGTCGTGCGGCATGATGAGTATAGCGCGTACACGTCCGTTTTGATCGCAGATTTGCAATCCGGCGTCGGTAACAACCCATAGATTGCCGTTGCCGTCAAAAGCCATACCTCCGATTTTTAGGAGACGGTTCTCAGGGCTATGCAGCCAATAGAATTGTTGTGATGCATGCCTATGCCCTCGAGAGTCTAATAGTGTTTGCGATAGCCAGTTTGAGCCAGGGATAGGTTCTGCAATAAGAGCGCTGTCGGGATAAATAGCCTTTGGCGAGCCTTTTAGGGGTAGTTCTTCCGCATTTTCCCATTCGGATGCTTCATCAAGAAGGGGAGCAAGCATATCGTTGGAGGTTGTACCTTTTGTGATAGGCTGCGGATAGTCGCGCCACATCCATTTCATCACATCTTTGAAAATACGTGCCGCTCCGCTCACACTATGTCCGCCTTCATGCCAATCTACGTCGCAATCGTAGCCTGCAAATCTGAGCGCGCTTGCCAAGAGCGTGTTAGCCTCAAACCAACTGCCAAAGAGTGGATTCCAGGCATCGCTATATCCGTCTTCAAGAAATATACGTATCGGTTTAGGTTCAGTTTTACGTACTAAAACCTGTAATTCATGGCCGCCACGCATAGGTACGAAAGTACCACATCCGCAGAACACACGTCTGAATAGATCCGGGCGGTTCCATGCGCTTGTGAATGCTGCTATTCCTCCGCTGCTGAGACCAAAAATCATGCGTTCATCGGGGTTGTCGGTCAATTTCAAGAATCGGTTGCCGGGAAGTTTCAGAGAGTCTACTGCGGGAAAAATTTCCGACTCCAGAAAATGCGCGAATCGTCCGTCGGTAGAATCAAATTCGTTACTACGGTTATATCTAAGAACCGTACCTGTACTGTCGCGAACGACTCCTGGCTGTATGAATATGCCTATTGCAGGGGGCATTGCACCTGCGGCCGAGAGTGAGTCTATAACCGACGGAGCATTGCAGAGTATGCCGTCGAGTCCTATGTAGACAGCAGCCGGGTTTCCCGAAATATATCCATCAGGTATTGTGACTATGATGTCGTGTGTTGTTTCTGGATAAATTTCTGAATTTTCAAGTCGCAATTCAACTCGCTCATATGCCATAGCAGATAAAACGGCTGCGGCACATATAATTGCTGTGATTATCCTATAATTCATGATATAGTCTTAAGTAAGTTTGAAAAACATACGGTATTATTGACATGGCAAGTTGCAGACACTATATTTGTTCTAAGACCTGCTTGGTGGTTAGGCGCAAAAATAATTATTTTTTGCATATACAGCAAAAAATACAGGTTTAAGTCAAGGGTTTATTTTATTGGGGTTGGGAAAATTGATTTAAAAAAAAGATGGCAAACAAAAATCTCGTAAATTCAGAAACACGTAAATCTAAAAAAGAGTGCGCTCTTCATAAAAATTTTGCCATTTCAATAATAATCATTAACTTTGCAGCCAGTTTCGTAATCTCTGGCAGGACAAGCAGCCTGCGAATATTGCGAATAATGTTAACATTAAAACAAGAAAGCAATGGATTTGATTAAAGTTGCCGAAGAGGCTTTTGCTACCGGCAAGCAACATCCCGAATTCGGTCCCGGCGATACCATCACCGTGGCTTACCGCATTAAAGAAGGTAACAAAGAGCGTATCCAGCAGTATCGCGGTGTGGTTATCCGCATCTCTGGCGAAGGCGTAAAGAAACGTTTCACCGTTCGTAAGATGAGCGATAACATCGGTGTAGAACGTATCTTCCCCATCGAGTCTCCGTTTATCGACTCTATCGTAGTTAACAAATACGGTAAAGTTCGTCGTGCTAAACTTTATTACCTCCGTAAACTCACCGGTAAAAAAGCTCGTATCAAAGAGCGCCGTGTGGTTAAATAATTCGGACCGAGACAAAATCAAAATCCGGCCATCCTTTGTTGAAAGGACGGTCGGTTTTTTTGTCCCTATGTTTTGCGGTTTTACCAACCTAATTAATTATCTTTGCAATAAATATAACTCAAAGTCATGACGCCAAAAGAAATTTTATATCCTGCACCTCTAAAAAAAGGCGATAAGATCGCCATATGTTCTCCTGCAGGAGCTATTGCTCCGGAAAAAGTGGAGGGGGCTGTTGCCACATTTAAAGATTATGGATGGGAGCCTGTTGTGATGCCTCATGCATTGGGCAAACATGGCAATTATTCCGGCACAGACGATGAGCGGTACTCGGACCTCGCAGCAGCGTTGTCTGATCCGTCGGTGAGAGCCATCCTTTGCTCTCGTGGCGGTTATGGTGTTGTGCATATCATGGACAGGTTGAGCAAGCTTCCGTTGGCAGCCGATCCGAAATGGCTAATAGGTTTCTCTGATATTTCGGCTTTGCATGCACTTTTGGCAACCAATGGTGTTGCAAGCATACATTCACCTATGGCAGCTCAGGTAATGCTTGGCACAAGCGATGCAGATACGGCTCAACTTTTCAAAATATTGGAGGGGGAGAGTCCTGTCTATACTTTTGATGCGCACCCCTATGATAAACTGGGTTTGGCAACAGGAAAGCTACTGGGGGGCAATTTGGCGGTATTGGCAGAGCTGATAAACACACCATACGACATAATAGAACCAGGAACTATTTTGTTTATCGAGGATGTGGCAGAGCCTATCTACAAGATAGAGCGTATTTTGTATCAGCTTAAATTGAGCGGTGTATTGGATAAACTTGCCGGATTGATAGTTGGGCAATTTACAGATTATAAGCCCGACGACAATTATACTGATATGGAGACTATGATACGCGACATGACCTCAAGCCTCAAAGTCCCTGTGGCTTTTGGCGCTCCTATCGGACATGTGGATCATAATGTTCCGGTAATAGAATCTGCCACCGTCACCCTCAAGGTAAATCCTTATGCTGGAAATTCCATTATTTTTCACCGACCGATTTTGCAGAAATAACAAGCCTTGATACTAATGTAACAACGGGTTTCCTTTTTGACCGGAAGCCCGTTGTTGTGTGTAGCGCTATTCGCTGTTTGAACCGTAGATAAGTTCTTGCGGTGGAGATATGAGATAGAGTCTTGTTTTTGCGCGAGTAACCGCGGTGTATAGCCACCGGTATAAGCTCATGCCTAAAGCGTCGGCAGGGATATATGCTAAATCTACGAATACGTTTTTCCATTGTCCGCCTTGGGCTTTGTGGCAGGTTATCGCGTATGCGTATTTTACGTGCAGAGCGGTCCAGTAAGGATCGGTTCGCAGAGAGGCCAACCGCGATTGCGGAGGTATGTCGCCATAGCGATCGTCGTCAGACAATATTCCGTAGTACAGATTGTTCCACGCTTCTTGTCCAAGGCCTGCACTTTCGTCTTGGAGCGTGTCCAGAAGTATTTTAGTATCTAAAAGGATTCCCTCGGAGGTGGTGAGTGCCACATCGGCAAACCTAAGTCCATAGCGAGTCTCTGTCCCATGGACGCGTTCTACCGTAACAATGTCGCCGTTGGCAATGAATTCCAACCCTTGCGATTGTTTTTTTGAGAAATATTGGTTGCGGGCCACTATGAGCATATCGCCTTTCTCAAGTTCTTCCTCTCTGTAGAGCACTTGTCCACGTATTCCCCTATTGTATTCTGTGGCCCGGCGGTTGCTTCTGGTTATGAGTATTGTGTCGGCTGGTCCGTTGTCGGCTTGATCATAGGCATAAGTGAGAAGCTCCGTAAGATCTTCGCCTTCTACAATTCTCACGTCATCGAAACTTTTGCAAACGAGTTTTGGAATTGGCAATTCTTGATTTTCTCCCATGTTCCTTATGCGAGCCATAACTCTGCGTAGACGTGTGGCATTGAAAAGTATCCCGGAGTCTGCAGCTTGGCGGGCAGTCTCGGTGAGGACCGCGTGCGTTACTTTTAGTCCGAACGACCGTAAGACATCAGGGTTCATGGCTGGTGAGCGGTCGGCTCCTACAGGCGGAAGCTGTGCGGTATCGCCCAAAAGTATTAGGTGGCAGTTGTCTCCGGCATAGACATATTCTACTAAATCGGCCAATAAATTTGTGCCGTTGTCGTCGGAGGCACCTATCATTGAGGCTTCGTCAACAATAAAAAAGGTGTCTCTAAAATTATTGGTTGCTGTGCCTGGCGTTGGGAAAAATCCTGTCCCCGGGTTTGATGCGTGTTTGTAGATCTGGCGGTGTATGGTATATGCTTTATGTCCGCAGGAATTCGCCGAAAAAACTTTGGCGGCACGGCCGGTGGGTGCTAAGAGCACGGTTTTTACCTTATATGATTCCAAGGCTCTTACCAAAGCTCCGCAGAGTGTGGTTTTCCCGGTGCCGGCATAGCCGTTGAGTATAAAAACGCCCTCGGGTCTGTCGGAGGCCATGCAAAAGCGAGCTAATGCCCCGGCAACAGCAAGCTGCTGCTCATTTGGTGAATATGGCAGCAGCTCTATTATTTTGCTGGTGAATGTCTGTGTATCTATCACTTTGGCAAGCTTAGTCTTGCAACTGGTAGGTAATGCTGGTGACCACTCTCACGGTTTTGATGTTTGGAGTGTATTGGTCGCGGTCGTTGATGGAGAATTGTCCTTGCGATGCGGTTTGGATTTTGCCGAGTTTGCTTTTTGAGTCATTGGCAAATTTGTCGGCAGCTTCGCGGGCATTGGCTGTGGCTTCGGCAATCATCTCGGGTTTAATTGAGTTGAGCTCGGTATACTCGTAGTTTGTCTGGTAGCTGTAGTCTCCGGCTACTATGGCTACACCTTGTTTTAGGAGTTCTGTCTGCCTTTTGATTAATTGCTGTACTTTTTCGACCTGTTCGGAGGTTACCACAACCACGTTTGTGAGTGAGTAGCGGTATAAGACTTGTTGGTTGCCGTAGCGGTCGGCAGCTTGATCGTATACATTAGGTGCGTTCACGGATATTTCAGAATCTGTAATGCCGTTGGCTTTCAGAAAACTGAGGATTTTCGCGTTTGTGCCTTCTATCTGGCTGTAGAGAGACGGAAGATCGTTGCCAAGCGATTTGGTTACGATAGGCCATGTGACTTTGTTGGCTTTCACTTCTTTTTCGCAGAGGCCTCGTACCGTTACTACACGGCTGCGGTTCGTGAAATTGTCTATTCCGGCTTTAAGTGTAAAGCCCAATACTACTATAGATACAGCAAGGAAAGCTGCAGACAGTACTTTCATGTTCATTTGTGGTTAGAATTAGTTCAACTTTTGAAAAAGATAGAATTGTAACGTTTGGAGGAGAAATATTGTTGGTTTGGCAAAGATAATTAAAAAAATGCAAACTGCGGCATATAAGTTGCTTGCAAATGATTATTAAATAATATTTTGGGCATTTGGCTAAATAAAAAAATTATAAACATAGATATTAAGAAATTTGTTGTACCTTTGTATTTCAAAAAATTTTAAATATGACATTTGAGGAATTAGGTGTTCGCGACGATTTGCTTCGCGGCATCGAAGAAATGGGGTTTGAGACCCCAATGCCTGTCCAGGAAAAAGTTATACCCGTATTGCTGGACGGAGACCATGATCTTGTGGCTCTCGCACAGACGGGTACTGGGAAAACGGCAGCTTTTGGTTTGCCATTGATTCAAAGAATAGATATACACAAGCATGTGCCCCAGGCATTGATTCTTGCGCCTACTCGAGAATTGTGTTTGCAGATAGCGGGCGATTTGGCTGATTTTTCTAAATATACTCCAGAATTGGAAATTTTACCTGTTTATGGAGGTTCAAGTATAGAAAGCCAGATTAAGGCTTTGCGCAAAGGTGTGCAGATTATTGTTGCGACGCCTGGACGACTTATAGATTTGATAAATCGTGGTGTCGTTAAATTAGCCGACGTTCATACCGTTGTGCTCGATGAAGCCGATGAAATGCTCAACATGGGTTTTGTGGATTCTATCAACGATATCCTTTCTCATGTCCCCGAAGATAGGAAAATGCTGATGTTCTCGGCAACGATGCCTCAGGAGGTGGCTAAGATTTCTAAAAGGTTTATGAAAGATCCTGAAGAGATCGTAGTGGGGACGCGCAACGAAGGGGCAAAAAACGTCCGCCATATCTACTATATGGTTAACGCTAAAGACAAATATTTGGCGCTCAAACGTATAGCTGATAATAATCCTAATATTTACGCAATTATTTTTTGCCGTACTCGCCGAGATACGCAAGAAATTGCCGATAAACTTATTGCCGATGGCTACAATGCCGATGCGCTGCATGGCGACCTCTCGCAGCAGCAACGCGATATTGTGATGAAAAAGTTCCGCGACAGGGTTATTACCCTTCTTGTGGCTACCGACGTGGCTGCGCGAGGCCTGGACGTGGACGATTTGACTCATGTCATTAATTTCGGCCTTCCTGAAGACACGGCAGTGTATACGCACCGTTCGGGACGAACTGGCCGTGCTGGCAAGACTGGTGTTTCCATTGCTATTATCCACTCGCGTGAGAAAGGTAAACTCCGTGAAATAGAACGGATTATAGGCAAGAAATTTGAACACAAGGAAGTGCCTACTCCAGAGCATATTATAGAGAAGCAACTCTATAATCTTGCAGACCGTCTTGAAAGGGTGGAGGTAAACGAATCAGAAATAAACCGTTACTTGCCTGGAGTCGCTAAAAAATTGTCGTGGCTCACGACTGAGGATCTTCTCAAACGGCTTCTCTCTCTTGAATTCAATCGTCTGCTCAATTATTATAAAGACGCCCCCAAAATTGACTTTATCGATGAAAAACCGTCGAAAAAAGACCGTAAAGATAAGGACCGTGAACCCCGTTCTCCTCGTGAAAAAGACCGTCGCACTGCCGAGAAGGGTATGGCACGAATATATGTAAATGTTGGTAAGGCCGATGGTTTCTATGCAGGCAATCTCATTGAAATTCTCAATAAGAGTATAAACGGGCAGCGTGTTGATGTAGGTCGTATAGACCTCATGCCTTCTTATTCGCTTTTTGATGTTAAAAAAGGCGATGCCCATAGGGTTGTTTCGGCTCTTAAAGGAGCGGAATTCTTTGGCAAACGTCTCTACAGCGAAATTGCAGACGCCGAGAGGGATTATGCTCGCAGCTCCGACCGGAAAACAAAGAAAACTAAAAATAAAGGCAAAGGTAAATGATATTGTCCCTGATAATATAAGATGAAAGCAGCAATAGCAGCTCTTACTATAATTACAGCGGCAACGGTAGGCGTACATGCGCGTACTGTTGCCGATCTGTTCAAAAGCGCACCAGAGAAAGCGATACCCATGCTCAAACCTTCTGCGCGATTTGACATGGTGGAATATTACAAGGCCGGGATGAATAACCCGACTAAAAATGCTTTTGATGGCAACAGTCGCATCGTCAAGGCCGACGATTCTGTTATAGACATTGAATTGTCGTCTAAATCATCGCTTCAGATTGCGGCTGTGCCAATTAAAGCCGATACCATATTGGCGGTGGTGGAAACTGTATTGACTCCTATTCCCGATAGTGGATTGAGATTTTACCGAACCGACACTTGGGAGGAAATTGTAGTGCCTCAACTTCCTGGGGTGGCGCAATTTATTGATCCGGATAGCGCAAAAGTGGCGAATAAAAAAAATATGCCCGAAATGGTTTTTGTGTCTATATCTTATGTTCCGGAGGAAAATGTGTTTCGGTTTGCAAATAATACCGAGGCTTTCTACACCGATGCCGACAAGCCCGATGGGCTTGATATAATGCGCAAGAGTATAGATTTACGTTTTGACGGTAAAAAATGGAAAGAAAAACGGTGAATTCTCCTGCTCCTGTGAGTTTGCGGGAACTTACCTTGCGCATTAGTTCTGCCATTACTGCTGCTCGGGGATTGAATGATGTTTGGGTGGTTGCCGAGACGTCAGATCTGCGTCTTTCTGGCGGGCATTGTTATATGGAGCTTGTTCAGAAAGACGACGGTGGTGTTGTTTTGGCTAAGGCCCGTGCCGTGGCTTGGGCAAACACATATGCTCGTATTGCCGCGAAATTTGCGGCCGAAACTGGCGCGAGGCTTCAATCCGATATTAAAATAATGGTGCGTGTAAACGCCAATTATCATCCGGTATATGGTTTTTCATTAGTGATTACCGATATAGACCCTGGATATACTGTTGGCGACCTTGCGCGTAAACGCAACAGGATTTTAGCGCAACTTCAAGCCGAAGGGGTATTGGAACTTAACAAATCGCTTCCGTTGTCTCCGACCCCTATGCGCATAGCCATAATTTCAGCACAGACAGCTGCCGGTTATGGCGATTTCATTAATCATCTTTATTCCAACCCTCGGCGTTTGCGCTTTTCAACTAAGCTTTTCCCGGCTATGATGCAGGGAGAGAAAACTTCCCCCAGCATTATTACGGCTTTAGAAAAAATAATGGGACAAATCGACGATTTTGATTGTGTCGTTATTATAAGGGGAGGAGGAGCAGTGAGTGACCTTGCATCTTTCGACGATTATGAATTGGCATCAAATGTCGCGCAATTTCCGTTGCCCGTAATAGTTGGCATTGGCCATGAACGAGATGTTACTGTTCTGGATTATGTTGCTGCAGTTAGGGTGAAAACCCCTACGGCTGCAGCCGAGTTTTTGGTTTCGGTAATGCTTGAAGCTTTGGAGCGACTGTGTGTTGTAGGAGGGGCTATTCTTGATGCGGTGAGCAGTAAGATTGAAGGACAGCGCCGGCAATTGGCATATTACCACGGCAATTTGCCTGCATATATAAGAAATATAATAGCTCGTCAACATATCCTCTTAGGCCGTCAGACGGCAGAGGAGATTTCGGCGAGTGCCAAACGGATTATAGGGAGGCGGCGTGAGCAACTTAACGCTGTGGGTATTTTTTTAGATGCTGTCTCTCCTTTGGCAACACTTAGGCGGGGTTACTCCATTACAAGAGTTAACGGTCATGCTATAACAGATGCAGATTCTGTTGCCAGTGGAACGCTTATTTCAACAACCCTTGCCAGTGGTACTATAGAATCGGTGAGTAAATAAGTTTTATAACGTTGTTTTTCTGTATTTGTGTTATATCATTGGGGTTCAGTGTTTTGTTGTTTTGGGGTGGCGCGGCTATTTGTGAAAATATGTTAAAATGATGTTATAGGGCATATTTTTTGTCTGAAAAATTTGGTGGATTCGGGAAAAGGCAGTAATTTTGCACTCGCTTTCGGGGCTGGTCCCCGGGGTTGCCCGGAGGGGCGGCCGAATGTTAAAGAGATGTTAAAATCGCAAAAACATTTG
>CAJTUG010000005.1 GCA_910579605.1 uncultured Muribaculaceae bacterium
CTTTCCGATTTTGGTCGGGTATCGCAAGTGGAGCTGGAGGGATTTGAACCCTCGTCCAAACGCGGAACTAATGAGCTTTCTACGTGCGTAGTTTCAAGTTGATTTTCGTGCTGTGGCAGGCCTGAAACTACCAACCGCAGCCTTATCCTCTAAATTTTCGGGAATTTCTCAAGGCTTTCAATCCCCTATTTCCGATATTCCTGCACCGCCTTATCGATTAGTCTCGGAAAAAGGACAATCGGGCGATGTCTTGTCGCTGCAACTGTTGCGGCGATTAAGCTAATCTACTGTACTTCAATTAAGCTGCAAGAGCGTAGTTATTTTCGCCATTTAGAATTTGGAAAGTCTGATATTCAAGAGCATAGACTCAAAGCTCTGCACGCTTACACACCACTTCTACACGCTGTCAAAACCGGTCAGCCCCGGATATTTAGCTTTTTTTTCTGTGGAAAAGCTTGCAAATATAACAAATCCGTCTGAAATAAGCAACTGTTTAACATTATTTATAAGTACTATAGCCCTGTTTCTTAAAACAGGGCTATAGTACTGGCTCTTATCAGTCTTCAAGTAGTTCTTTTTTTATTTTATCTACCATTTGGTCTTCATAGAGAAATAACCACGAAGAATCCGGTTTGAGTGCTGCCAAATGGCTGTGGTGGTTCATGTCCTGAATATATCCAGTCGGCAAAGACATGAATCGTGTTTTGCCATATGTTTCCACAAGATTTTGTTTTGTACGGTCAAACTCATATATGATCTTTTCGATTGCTTCGACCGACTCTTTTGAACCTCCTGTTTTATCATATTCAGCCAAGGCAAGAATCAGTTTTGCAGGAAAGGCAAAGAGCCGATTGTTTGCTTTATGTATTTGGAGCGGATAGCGGTTCCTGCGAGAGGTAGATATGGCATTATCAATATACCCTACAAGATTGCTGCAACGTTCCACCTGAATATTCGCAGAATCTATACGTCCAGCATATTTATTGCTCCATTCCCCTATTTTATGCTTATCGGGCAAATCCATAAGTTTATGATCTTTCACTTGCCATGATGGGTTGCGGCGTCCTTCTGTCACAAGCGCACCATCAAAAAATGCAGCAACATCTTCCAATGTTTCTATAAATCCGGTTTCGCCATTATATAGGCCATGAAATCCTCGTGCAAATGCCTCTTTAAAGTTTTCTATAGACCTTCCATATGGATTCCAGCCATATTCACCCAATGCGGCGAAGCCTCGTTGAACTGTTTCCCAATGCGGCGAACCGTCGTCCCAACAAGTTGCAAAAATACCATCACTCAAATTATTTTCCACCGCCAATTGACAAAAACTCCTTATGTGTCCAATTTTGGAGCCATAACGTGGCATATAAGGGCTACCTCCATCGGCAGCGGCCGTAGCACCCATTACCCTTAAGCCTTTGTTTTTATACCATTCCAAAGCCTTGAGATGTGGATATATTGTAGGATCGTCGTAATGCCAACGCATATAGATACAGTTTCGAGGAAACATATCGATAGCTTCGTCAAGCTTATCGGTATGCCAATTAGCGTCCACCTCCTCATCAGTTAGCCCACGATGAATCACCCACCACAAGTCACCATATTTAAACGGCATATCGTCCCAGAAAATTGGAGTACGACCATTCTCATTAGCAAAATTGCAAACCTTGCCCAACCACTCCATCTGAAGAGCAAAAGCAGTCTTACCTGTTGCGACGCAACGGTCGTCGATTCCTATTTCTGTAATTTCATCTCCGCCTATATGCAAATATTTTCCATATGGCATTGCTTCCATTGCTTCTGAATAAAGATCGTAAAGCAAATTGTAGGTTGCCGGATTTGAAGGGCAAAATTCCCAATCGCTTTCAGGATTCTCTCGCAGTTCCCAATGGTGTTTAAGAATATACCCGGCATGTCCCAATCCTTGTACAAGGGGGCTGATTTCAATATTTCTCTCCTTGGCATAATCCGAAATAGCCCTCATTTCCTGTTTGCTCAAGGCATTAGGAGAAGAACATTCAGGGTGTTTTTCGTAGCGCAACTTATCTTCTATTTCCCAAATGATATTGTTTACTTTCCACTGTGCAAGCCGGTCTATTAGAGTATAATAATACTCCGAGCGATCAAGATGATGCTTGGTATCAAAATGAACAGCCCTCACCTTATGCACAGGCTCATCCGAAATAAATTGCTGCGGCAAAGCTACACCACGCTCAAAACTGTCTTCCAGAAGACGCGCCAATGTTACAGCCCCATAGAAGAGACCTTCTTGTCCACGCGATTTCACAACAGCTCCTCCAGAAGCTATATTCAATGTATACCCCTCTGGATTCTCTATCGAAAGAGCAGAATCTAAAAACAATTTAACGCCAATCTTTCCCGGCAAAAGTTTCCGAGGCAAGTTTTTTAAAGGGCCATATAATACAGGGATATCACACCCTTCTGCTACGACATATGATATCTTTGCAGGATCGATACCTTTGCCCGATTTATATTCTACCTTTGCAGGCATAGGAATAACCGGCGATTGAACAGTCGCAACTGCAATGCTTGATATTGCGAGCATCAAACCGGTGAATAGATGCTTAAGACCTTTCATTGTACCGAAACCTGTTTAATCAAAGCCTGTGCAGCCATTACTTTTGATTGCGCATCTACAGCTTGAGTATCTTTGAACATTGAAAGAACAGAGCTGAATTTATTAAGTCCCAAAATACGGGCTTTCTCGTAGTCCTGAATACCATCACGCAACAATTCAAAGCGAATGCTTGACACGGCTCTTGCTTGAGTTGTATTACCACTGCGATAAATCATACTGAAATCTCCTGCGGTATTAGCTCGGTCGCGTGCATCAAACGGATCCTGTTTCTGCCAGTAATCAAATGCCCAACGTTGATACCCCTTATAACCTGAGGCAAGAGCATGCCAAGCCATCCACGTCATTTCTGCCGGAGAATTCTCCGGTGTGATATAATTGTTGGGATGCATTTGAGAACAACTTGTATAGAACATCGGAATAGTCATCGAAGTAGATGTTGGCACATTACCCAAGATAACGGAGTAGTTGAAAAGTTCTCGCTCTACGGCAACAGAATAATACTTACCCGAAACTCCAATCTTCCAATCAGCCCCATTCTTCCTGATTAACTTGACAATTTTTGCCATATCTTCATCTATAATTTCGTCAAAATAAAGAACAGCAATATCAAACCATCCTTTAGCCATGAGATGCGAACGGAAAGAGCTAAGGAATTCAGACCAAATCTTCTCATACTCTTCCGAGCCTATCGTCAGATTCAAATATTTGTATTTACCATCCGATAAATCACTATAACCCACAAAATTATTCCATCCTGCCAACGACATGCAATTTATCTGTTTAGTTATTCCCAAATTCATCATAAATTCCACGAAACTATCAAATTTGGAATAGTCAAATTGCCATGAACCATCGGCAGCACGACTCCAATCAACCATTGTTTGTCCGACATTAAAAGCACCGTCTTTAATATAAGTTGTAATGCTTTTTTGACCGGCATCGGCAAGGATACCATAGAACGACTCAAGTATTCTGAAATGATCGTCGGAAAAAGGAGCCAATGATGTCCCCTCATTTTCAAGGAGCGCACTTATCTGGAACGGGAATTGCCAAAGATCAAGATAGAATTTCCAATCCGAAGGCTTTGGCAAGCAGTGATCTGCTACAAGGATACGAACAGCCACTGTTGCTGCAATCGCATCGTTCTGTTTTACATAAATATTTCCAGTATATAGACCTGCAGGACAGCTTTCCGGAACATTTATCGTCACCCAAATATCAGATAGCTCGTGTGCCGTGAGTTTACTCGGCAAATCCTCAACAAGAGCATCGCCTACATACACAGCCTCCGGGCGTGGAAGCGGCTGTGCATCTACCGACGGTATAGGGTCGCCGGCAACTTTGGCAACAGAACGCAGACAGATATTTTCTACCGGAATCTCATTTTCATAATTTTTTAAAGCTTCAGCTTCAAATGAAATACCGGAAACATCGTCTCGTAAAGTCCATAGAGCAATATGACCATATGCCCTATCGTTTTGCCAAACCGTATCAGACCATACTGTAGACGCCGTACCGTCAAACATTTCACCTTGTGAAAAGCGTTTAAACTTACTCACAACACTAACATTAATACCGGTATTTTCATCTACAACCGGAGGAGGTAACGTGCCAGGAGCATCCGGTCCATCGTTCTCGGAGCAACTGCACAATGCAACTGCCAACAGCGAGACATATATAAACAGTTCTTTAATCATTTTTTATTCAGAGAATAAGTATAGTAAGGAGGATTTGAGAGAGAGAGGGTCACCTCATATTTTCCGGCTTCATCAACAGCAATTTCGTCGCCGTCACTGCCTAATTGACCAAGTATGCCGGTTTTGATGCCGAGGTTGAACCTTGGGTCCCCAAAAGTAACAGGAATTGTCTCAAAGTAGAAACTGCCAACCTTAAGGTCAAGCTCCGCATGCCATGTCTTTGTAGTCGAATCATATGCCATTGCCACAAGTGCGCCGGATGCACTACCTGCAATAGCCCATTGGGTCATTGTCATGCTCACCAAATTGGTAGATGAGTCAAAAATAACTCGCCAAACACCAGGTGAAACTATAGCAGTATTATTGTTGGTAATAAGCCAATCGTTCCACGGACCGTCGGTCGGGTAGAAACCGTCGCCTTTTGCGGCTTTGGTTTCAGCAACCCAATCATAGTGCGAGAGAGCTGGCCAAGGACCGGCTGCGAGGTTATAAATGGTAGTTAAATCCGACGAAACAAGGCCAACATTATCCCAATTGGAAGCGGTCAAATCCACTTCGCCTTCAAAAAAGTTATCATATGTTCCGGAAGCTATTGTAGTAGGAGCATCCAAATCAAGGAAATATCTTGCCCCTTCAGAATCTCTGTCTGAAGTCTTGACAAAATAGAAAAAAGGAGGAGGATTAAACACCATTTCAACCCAATATTTCCCTATTTCTGTATTGCCTTGATTAACTATAATTGGGAGTCTAAAATCCTCAAAAACCACCTCATCTCCATCGGACAGGTTGCAATAATAACCGTCGGCAAGAGAAATATCCACTATTCTGGCATTGGCCGAAGGTATTTTTACAAGTAACGTAAAAACATCGGAAATAGCACCTTCTTCTGTCAATGATGGAACTGCGGTATAGTTCTCTCCATTCACCTCTACAACCACCGAAGTCACAGGCATAGTCAATACGGGATTCTTGGGTAAATCATGGTCATTACAAGAACTTACCAAAAAGCATGAAGCCAAAAAAGTGGCAGTGTATATTATTTTTACTAATTTCATTACGGTCTTTTATTATCGGTTATATCCAGGATTCTGAGTCACACCAAGCATTATCGAGAGTTGGTCTGCAGGTTTAGGCAAAAGATAATTATTTTCCGAAACCACAACATCAGGGAAATATTTGTTTACCACTTCTGCTACAATATGACGGCGACACATATCAAACCACCTGTTGCACTCAAAAGCCAATTCCCAGTTGCGTTCATCAAGAACAGCTTGGTCAAAAGCTTCGGGCGAAAGACCTGCAAGACCTTCCAATCCGGCTCTTTCCCTTACTGCATTTATCGCATCATAAGCCTTTTTTGAAGGAGAGCCATCTGCCTTGTTTGCGGCTTCAGCATATATTAAAAGGACATCTGCATAGCGTAGTAGACAATAAAAGCCGTCGGCAACATTAGCCACACTTGAGCCATAGAAATCTCCGGCTTTAGGACCACCATCGCGCAATTTTGTAACATACGGCTCGGCCACGTCGGCTTCCTGCCACGTGCTACCATCATTGAAATTAAGATAGAATGTGCCATCAAAACGATTTCCGGCAGGAAATGTCTGCATAAACCGTTTGTCGCTTGTCCAATCTGCCCAACCACCTTCTGCCACTGGACGTACCGCTCGATTTATATAGCCTCCAGTGCCATTGTCGCTGCTGGCATACAATGTAAAAATGAATTCAGGATTAGTGTATCTATTATCAAAAAACCATAGGGATAGGAAATCTTTTTGCAAGTCGTATTTTCCAGTGCCGATAACAGCTGCCGCCTTATCGCGAGCCAAGGTATAACATTCGCTGCGGTTGAGCGGAAACCCAGCCATCGTCAGATAGACCTTTGAGAGCAATGAGCTTGCAGCTAAAGAAGATGGTTTTGAAGCGTCGGCAGATACCGAAAGTTCCTCCTCTGCTTTTTTCAAATCTTCTACAATAAAATCATATATATCACCTACTGCACTCTGGGGTTCTTCCGAAGCATTGGACTGGTTATCTTCTGTAAGAATAGGAATTTCGCCAAACCAACGCACCATATTGAAATAGTTCAACGCCCGCAAAAAATGAGCTTCGCCGGCAATAGGTTTGAGATCTTCCGGATCCAACTTGGTATTTTCTTCTATCAACGCAATCAATGTATTGCATGCGCTTATACTGGAATATGAGTTATTCCAAAGAACATCGGTAATTTCTTCGGGATTGCTTACCGATTGGATATTAGCATTGTCAAATCCACGCCAACGCACAACCGAATTCACATTAACATCCTCGCCTCCGGCTGTAGCGACATAAGGAGCATCAGAACCATAAATGGCATATAGAGGAGCATATGCACCAGACACGAAGCTATTGAAATCGCTCAAAGAGCCAAAAAATTTATCTGTGGTTGGTTGGCCTGTAAGATCTTCATCAAGGTTACACTGGACCATGCTGAAAGCCACAGCACAAAAGCCAACTATCTTTAGAGATTTTATCATTGTCTTCATTATTGTAAATATTATGTCTTGTTGGCATTAGAATGTTATATCAAGCCCTACCGACCAACTTTTTGACGATGGGTAAATACCACGGTCTATACCTGCTCCATATGCATCCATACCCATACTTGCTTCAGGGTCATAACCGGAATAATTTGTAATGGTCCACAAATTGGTTCCACTAACAGAAACTCGCAATTGATTTAGATGCATTTTGTTAAGCACTGTTTTGGGCAACGAATAGCCCAAAGTTATGTTCTTAAGACGAAAATAAGAACCGTCTTCAACCCAACGCGATGAATTCACATACTCTGTACCTGAAAATGCAGGCACATCGGTTTGATTCTGCGGAGTCCAATGGTCTGCTATAACAGGGCTGGTGGGGAATGACGCCCCTCCTGAATAAGACTCCCTACGAACACGGTTCTGGTTATAAACATCATTACCATACACACCTTGAAAGAACACATTCAAATCAAATCCGCGATAACGGAATGTATTATTTATGCCATAAGTAAATTTCGGTTGTGCATTGCCGATAATACCTATATCATCGCTATCTATTACTCCATCCCGGTTAAGATCCACATATTTTGCATCCCCGGGCTTCGCACCATAAAGAGCAGCGATCGAGCTCTCCTCGCTTTTCCAGACGCCGGCGTATTGGTAACCGAGGAATGTTCCCATCGGTTGGCCTACCATCTGAACGTAAGAACCTACAAGTCCAGGCATATCTACGTTACCAGAATTTATAAGGACATCATTTTGCCCATCAAGAGCAAGAATCTTATTGCGGTTAATATTCATGGAGTAATTTATATTCCATGTAAAATCACGAGTATTTACAGGCGTACCACCGAGCGAGAATTCCCACCCGTTATTACGCACAGAACCGACATTAGTAAGCACCGACTCTACGCCCAATGCCGTGGGGACTGTTCGCCACATCAGAAGATCTGTAGTCTTCTTGGCATAAAATTCTGCTGTGAACGTCAGTCTGTTATTAAATAAGGCCAGGTCCAGGCCAACATTAAACTCCGATGTGCGTTCCCATCGAAGATTGCTGTTATTTAACTGAGAAATCGACAATGTAGGTTTCCCCGAGGCATCTGTACCAGGAGTAAATTTCATATGTGAAGAATAAGCCGGAACAGCCGCATTTCCCACAGTGCCATAGCTTGCACGAAGCTTGAGCTGATTCAAAACACGACGACTGCTTTCCATGAACTTTTCCGACGCGATATTCCAACCTCCCGAAACAGCCCAGAAACCGTCAAACTTATGCCCTGGAGCTAATTGACTTGCACCATCATATCGGAATGAAGCTGAAAGCATGTATCTATCGTCAAAGACATAATTTACACGAGCCATGGCCGACATCATTTTTGTAGAAGTATATTCAATCCAGGGCTTTTGGATTATAGAACCGAAATGAATGCCTTGATAACCCATTTCTACAGGAATCCCTTTTGCCGAAGACTGTGTGCTGTCGTATTTGTCGGCGATATATTCATAAACTCCTGTAGCGCCTACATGATGAAGGCCAAAATATTTGTCAAATGTAAGTATAGAGGTACTTTGCAACGCAAGATACGAACTCTGCGTTTTGCTACCGGCAACATCTTCCTCCGGTCCAAGGTTATAGACCTGATTGTCAAACCAACCGCTCATAATACTGTTTGAGCGGTATGCAAGCATAGACGAAAACTTTATCCAGTCGGTAAAGCGGTATTCTCCTTGCAATGCTATATTAAATACTGCCCTGTTCTGGTCTACCACGATTTCACGCGCGAGACCCACTGGATTAAAATCAGATACAGGACCAATACCTCCGCCTGGCTGAGAATAGTTGCCTAATGCATCACGGACCGCTTTGGTCGGAGACCATTTTAATGCCGAGGTAAGAGCACCTTCGGTATCTCCTTTGCCGCTTGTGCTGTAAGACGCAAAAGTATTGAGAGATATCGTAAGATTCTTCAAGGCATCCACCTTCATATTGGCGCGAAGATTATACTCGTTGAAAGCAGAATTGATAATAACACCTTCGTTGCGGTTAACCCCTCCAGCAATATAATACGACAGGTTTTTGCTTGCACCACTAATACCTAAATTATGCACTTGTGAAAAAGCATTCCTGAAAATCTGACGTTGCCAATCCACTCCTCTCCCTAAATAAGGAATTTCATCTATATTAAACAACGGATTGAGTCCATTTTCTCGTTGTGCCTCGTTCATGAGTGTAGCGTAGTCTGTTGCAGTCAACGATGGTAAAATCTTTGAGACTTGGGCAAATTTTACATGACCGTTATAGGTTATCTGCGCACGACCTTCTTTCCCTTCCTTTGTCGTAACTATGATCACACCGTTCGCACCTCGTGAACCATAGATAGACAAAGCCGCAGCATCTTTCAGCACTTCCATAGATTCTATCTGGTTAGGATTAAGGCTGCCTAAACTTGCATCTTGAACACCATCGATAATAACCAAGGGATCATTACCATATGTAAGAGAATTAGAACCTCTTATACGTATAGATGTAGCCCCCGACGGATCTCCGCTGGTATTCTGCACGACTACACCTGCAACACGGCCTTGAAGCGCTTCGGCAGTGCTCGCTACCGGGGCAACCTGCAATTCTGAAGCCTTTACAGAAGAAACAGAACCGGTAATATCGCTTTTCTTTTGGACTCCATAACCCACAACCACAACTTCGTCAAGGAGCTTGTGGTCTTCACGGAGAATAATATCCATTTTACCAGATTTTGCCTTAATTTCTTTAGGTTCAAATCCCACCGAAGTTATAAGCAATGTACTCCCTTCTGGAGCATCTATTTGGAAATTTCCGTCAATATCGGCAACTACACCATTCTGCTGCCCTTTCACCACGATAGACGCACCTATCAGTGGTTCACCATTTGCATCGCATACATTCCCTGTAATTTTACTGCTTTTGGGATCTTTAGTGGCATTTTTATTCCCTTTTTGTATAAGGAAGACGGTCTTATCCTTAAACCGATACTCTATATTGGTGTTGCTAAATATTTTTGCCAAGACCGACGACAATTCTTCGTCTTTAACATTGATGCTTACCATACGTTCTGAATCAACAAGTTGATCTGAATAATTAAAATTAAATCCGGTAGCATCAGAAAGCTCTTCAAGTACTTTCTCAAGAGGAGCCTCAATGTGCATCGTTACTGTCTGGGCTCCAAGTCCCACCCACGACAATGACATGAACATTAAAAGAACTAATAATTTGAGTTTTTGCATGATTTTGGATTGGTTTTTATGCTTTTGTCTCTTAAAGACACTGCCTTAAATAAAAATGATATTAAGTTTAAGGATTATTAATATAATCGTAGTCCATTATTCAATTCTATATACCGGAACTTGAATATACCTCTACCCTATCGCCATTATGTCGGAACTTTAGATATGAGATAGACTCAAGATCGTGTAAAAGAGAATCCAGCGGCACGAAACCGGAGGTAAATGTAAATGAATGGCCACAAACCGTCGAATCTATAATCTCAAAATCAACATTATACCAACGGCTCAACACAGGAAGGACATCCTGCAAAGGAGTTTTATGGAAAAAGATAACATTATCTTTCCAAAGTGAGTTCCTTGTACTCAACGAGCTCCCTGGATGGACTTTAAATTCGTCCGAAATCCTGTCGTAGACAGCAGTCTGCTGTGGTTGAAGCTGATAAATGGTATCCTTATGGATTATGTCCACCGCTCCTTCATCTAAAGTTACTACGCTATATTTATCTTGTTCGTAATTTTTCACATTAAATGAAGTTCCTCTGACGGTAAGCGCATAGTTATCCATATCTACTGTAAAAGGACGTTTACTATCGTGTGCTACCTTGAAATAGGCTTCTCCAGAAAGCGAAACCTTGCGGCAATCATCATCAAAACGAGTTGGATACTTAAGAGTAGAACCCGAATTTAGCGTTATATGGGTACCTTCCTGGAAGACTATGAGCGCAGGCCTCTGCCCTGCTTCTACTGCAAACTCGCGATATTCCAATTCCTCAAAACCAAGAGATTGGAAATATTTCCACGAAAATAGTCCCAATAACAAACATCCCGCCAACAACGATATATTCACTACCGATTTCCATATCCGTTTGATACGTATTCTGCGTTCCATAGACTTGTATACGCTATTTCGCGCTCCCGACCTTAGAGCCGACGAATCCTCATTCTCTATACGGCTATAGACAATATCCATCTGGTCCATCAAGGCATGCCGGTTATCTTCATCCTCAAGATTTCCTACGAATTCATCAAATTCAGCCGCGCTTAATTTCCCTTCAAGAAATCGCAAAAAGTCTTTATCGTCAAGTTCTTTCATGTCAATAATAAATTAATACACACAAGAAGTACAATCTTGAGTTGTTTCTTAAAATGTTCCCTCAAAGTCTTGAGAGTCTGAGCATAATAAGTTTTCACTGTATTTTCAGGAACATTAAGCTGCTTTGCCACATCTTTATTGGAAAGTCCCTCGCGACGAAGCCTTAATATTTCCCGTTTTAGGTCGTGACGCAGATCCGAAATAGCAAGTTCCAATATGCGGTTCACCTCATCCTGTTCAAAAATTTCTTCTGGAGTCGCCATGCTCCCCTGGCCTTCGGCGACTCTATCGGAAACGAAACGAAGCCGAATACGCTGAGCCCGGATTTGGTTAAGAACATGATTTTTTGCGGCAACAAGAAGAAAATTCTTAAGGCTTGTCTTTATATTAATCTGACGACGATTTTCCCACAGCGACATAAAAATGTGTTGCAGAACGTCTTGGGTCAATTCCTCGTCTTTCACATAAAAGAAGACAAATAGATAGAGATCGCCAGAATATCGGTTATATATCTCTGTAAAAGCAGTGTGGTCGCCTTCACGGATTAAATTGAACAACCCGATATCGTCAATATTGGCATATAAATACGACCTCCTCCTCAACATTTGCTTAATCCTCAAATTTTAAAGATCCGAAAAATTCCGGCCTATGGAAATCGGGATAGGTTGTTTCTATCCGTTTCCACGATAGAAAATGTGGTAAACTTAAATTATCGCCGCACTTATAGAAATTAGCCCGACATTCCACTCCCGAAAAATCTTTCAAATCATCTTTGAAAAAAGAAGACACGGGTATGGCCAAATCAAGCGACCAACGGTTATCTCCAAGCCTCTCGGAAAAAGTTTCTCTGCCCAACGAAGGATTTCTCTTTATTGCAGCAAGAACCTCTGGGGTTGCCATTTCAACGCCATCCGTTTTAGACAAGCGATGGCTCATAAGCAACCTGCCTATGCAATTTGCTTCTATGTTGTAGTACCCTGCCGTGCCGAAGGTTACAAAAAATTCTACGCATGAATCTGTCCACACGTCTCCGTTGTCTCGGTCTACCAACGCTGCAGTGCACTTTTCTTCTACATCAAACCGCAAAAACAACTCATTTCCTGTATGCACACAGCGCACTTCAACTTTTGGAGCTTCAGGATACTCTTCTGGCCAATTGCAGCAGCCAATCTCTAAAGCTTTTGCTAATACAAGACTTTCAGAAACCGTTTTGCCCGATTTAACTTTTTCAATAACCATTACAAGCCTATTTTTTATATTTTGCGGCTGTATTTTTCACAATCTCACACATACGGTCATAATTTTCTTCCATACTCTGCAAGAGTTTATATTGAGCACGACTCCTTTCTAAATTATGAAGTGGATTCTTTATTTTGTAATATTTATCGCCATCTATATAATCCATGAGAAAACGGAGTACTTGTTCGTAGGTAATATAGATTGCAGAGAAAGCAAGATATTCCAATTCTATTTCCGTCAAAACACTTGCCTGCTGCGACAGATAACCGTCGGTATATGCCTCAAACATAGGCAATGAAATTCCGACGCGGTCAAGGCATTTGTCATCTTCATCGCCAGTATTGGTATACGTGCGTATTGCATCGCCGAAATCGTTATGGACAGGAGCTGGCATAACGGTGTCCAAATCAATCACACAAAGCACATCGCCTTTGTGGTCAAACAATATATTATTGATTTTGGTATCATTGTGAGTCACACGGATAGGGATAAGACCTTCGTCAACCATCCGACGATAATCTTCCATCTTTTTCCTGCGCGATTCTATCCAACATATTTCTTCTGACAACTCGGCAACCCTACCAACAGTATCGGCTGCGATGCTCGCATCCCATTGATCAAAACGTACAGATATATTGTGAAATCCCTTTATCGTCTCTACCAAAGGACCACTGAAATCGGCAAGCAGAGCTTGGAACTTACCTATGCCTATACCTCCTTTGCGTGCCAACTCTGGTGTATCGGCTCTATTATAAGCAATTGTATCGCGTATAAATACTGTAACAGCCCAATACGATCCTGTTTCATCTTTGAAATACAACTTACCGTCTTTAGTTGGAACAACCGTCATTACTTCCCTTAGAGGGTCTCCCCCTGCTGCTATCACTTTTTTGCGGATATGGCAACATACTTTATCTATGTTGTCCATCATCCCGGGGACATCGGGGAAAATATAGTTGTTTTTACGTTGGAGAATATAATCTGGCGAATCGCTACTTGTGCGGACAATAAATGTATCATTTATAAATCCATCACCAAGGGGTGCCACTTTTTCTATTTTACCTTCAACGGCAAAATTATTGACTAAAGTTTTTAAATCCTGAGGTATCACAGTCGGAGAAATAAGGTGGTATGTTTAAAGAAGAGAGGAAAATGAAAAATGCGCGTCAACCTGAATTCTTATTTCACGATTACTTTGGTAACCGTTTTTCCTTTTTTAACCAAATAGAACCCATGAGTGAGCTTGTCGCCACTCACCTCCATTCCAGACAAAGTAAAATACTGCAATGGCATGTTTTCTTCTGCCTCTACTTGACTTATGCCGCCAGAACCTGCAGTAGTGAAAAGAATGGTTTCGTCGGCAGAATTGAATGTCACATCGTAGATACCGCTTTCGCAATTAAGCCATGCATTGCCTACATGGCCAAGTTTATAAGTCGTTCCTACAACATCGTTCCCATCGGCTTCGGCACACCATCCATACATAGTAGTCCATCCGGCACTGGTAATTTGATAATTGATGCCTGAATTTCCTTCTGGTACTGTTATTTGGCAGCTATTGAGAACAAAAACATCAGGATTGTCTGTTGCCTTGAGCTCAGTAGTTTCGTTGGTCGCCCAACCATTTCCTTCATAAACGAAATACCAATTTTCTGCACTTGCAGCCATAGATGCTGCAAACATTGCAATTGCGAGTAAACTTTTTCTCATAGTCTAATTTTTTATGGTGAATTAATAAAATGACACATATGATTGGAAAAATCATATCTTAATAATTGTTAAGAACAAAATATACTCATTTCAAATTTGTAATTTTGTTTTCAGTTTGCAATAGTTCCTTTGCAGCTACAACAGTTTTAGGGACTAAATAATTATTCACTTATCGTTTATTCACTTATTTTTTATGTCAATTTCGCATAAACGAAATCTCACACCCAAGGAAATTGAAATCCTTGAATCCAGAGGTTGCTCAGCACAAAATTGGTCCGACGTATTAATTTCTTCAAATTCTTTTGACCCTTACAGACTCAAAGACGTTGAATTTTCCGGCACAGTGATACTCGGATGTTTGAACGGTTCTTTCAACCGTCTGGGAGGAATGGTGCGCCGATCTGTCATCGAATGTGTTTCGCTCCACAATGTCACTGTTGCAGACAACGTATATATCCGCAACGTAGCCAACTACATTGCCAATTGTGATATAGCAACAGGAGCATACATAGAAAATGTAGATCGCCTCGTAGGGACACTTGAATCAAGTTTCGGCATAGGCACAGAAGTGTCTGTCCTTAACGAAACCGGTGGTCGTGAAGTTCCTATCTACGAGGAAATGTCGGCGCAGACTGCATATCTCATTGCCATGTACCGACACGAAAACAAAATGGTACAGAAACTCGTAGAAATGGTCAAAGATAGAGCCTCAGCTCTAATAGGCTCCAGAATGCAAATCGGCACCAACTCCGAAATAGTGAATTGCGGCACAGTTACGGATGTAAACGTAGGCGCATATGCAATCATCAACGGAGCCACGCGCCTGGCAAACGGCACTATAACAGGTTCAAAAGAAGACCCTGTGAAAGTTGGACGCGACGTTATTGCCGACGGTTTCATTTTCGCTTCAGGGAGCCGTGTTTCCGACGGCGCATTAGTTCATCATTGCTTCATAGGACAAGCCACAGCATTATCGCACCTATTCTCTGCACACGACTCGCTTTTCTTTGCTAATTGCAACTGCGAAAACGGCGAAGCTGCAGCTATTTTCGGGGGGCCATATACCGTTACTATGCATAAATCCAGCCTATTGATTGCCGGTATTTTCTCGTTCCTCAACGCCGGTTCTGGTTCTAACCAAAGCAACCACATGTATAAGCTCGGACCTATTCATCAAGGTGTAGTTGAACGTGGCTCTAAAACAACCAGCGATTCCTATATATTGTGGCCCGCTAAAATAGGGGCTTTCTCTCTGGTTATGGGAAGACACGTGAACCACCCGGACACTTCCCGTCTACCATTTTCATACCTCATAGAAAATCACGATGGCTCTTTCCTTGTACCTGGAGTAAACCTAAGGAGTGTCGGAACTATCCGCGATGCCCAAAAATGGCCTAAACGCGACAAACGCAAAGATTCAAAACTTTTAGACTCTATTAATTTCAACCTCCTAAGTCCTTTCACTGTTGGTAAAATGATGAGTGGTGTACGCCTACTCAACGACCTTGAACGCACAGCCGGTATTACTGCAGAACGCTTCTCTTTCCAAGCCATGATAATAGAAGCCCGTGCTTTGCGCAAAGGAAGAGAATATTATGGCCTTGCTATAGATAAATTTATGGGGAACTCCGTAATAAGCAGAATCAAAGACAAAGACATCTCAAACACATCGCTCCTGCAAGAAGCCCTATGCCCGACTTGCACAGCAGGAGCGGGAGAATGGGTAGACATCTGCGGCTTGTTCGCCCCAAAATCGGAGATAGACGACATTGCCAACGAAATTGCCAGCGGCGATTTCGTTGCATTAGATCAGATAGAAGCAAGATGGAAGAACATACATGCTCTATATTATGACATGGAATGGACCTGGGTTACAGAACATTTCAAAGAATGGTATGGCAAAGAGATCGGAGAACTTGAATTAGACGATATTGAGAAAATCATAAACCGTTGGTTAAAAAGCGTCACGACTCTCGACAACATGCTCCACGATGACGCACGAAAAGAATATTCACTTAAATCCAGAACTGGCTTTGGCATAGATTCTCCCGACGAAACAGCCGACAGCGATTTCTTAAATGTGCGAGGAGAATTTGAAAACGATCCATTTGTAATGATGGTATGTGAACACATATCCCAAAAAACGGCTTTAGCGCAAAAAGTTCTCAAAAAAATCAAATAGAAATGCCTATACGAAAAATCGCCATGACACATTAGCCATGGCGATTTTTAATATTTATCGAATTTTCATTCCTTTATTGGTTTCATCTCATAAGCTGCAATAGCAATAGTAGCGCCCCAATATATAAAGGCAATTGCAGTGAGGAACGATACCATATACATATTGCTCACCCATCCGGCTTCCAAGAAGAACAACCCGATCAAGCACAAAAGTATGCCATTGATAATATTTAACCACCAATATTTGCGGCGACGGCCTACTGCAGAATTTATAAATGCTTCAACACCCCAAAAGATGAAAATGATAGCAAGAAAATAAGGGAACACCATTTCACTCAAGATAACACTCCGTACCAGCATAAAACCGATAAATAAGTCTATCACACCACCTGCTATCCACCAACCCCAACCTTTGGGATGATCAGGACCTGCAGCTACACACAACTGAACAATGCCGGCAAGAACAAGAAGCCAACCGAAAATCTGCGATGCTACCGCAAAACCGGCAGCCGGCCAAATCCAATATGCAAATCCCCCTATCACAAGCAGAATGCCCACTAAAAGAACAACCCACCATGCACGAGTTGTCCCGAAATTCATATCAATACCTTTCATAACTTTATAGTTAAATTGTTAATACTTTTGACATATTAACAATCTAATTTCAAAGTTAGTTCGTAATGTATCCTTATTTTTCGGAGAATTGCAATGTGGTGTGATTGTTGGGGAAAGTGTTCTCTGTAATAGTTATTGAATTGCTTGCAAAATCAAAATCAAGCGTCACTCCGGTTATCCAATTGGTAAAATAAATCTTCACCTCTAAATCTGTTGCCGCAATCCATGAATAAGCTCCCGCAATTGTAAAATATTTGTTCAAACCGGCATAGCGTCCATGAGCCTTAATACTATATGGAGGACATACCGTTGTGCTCGACATTTCCCATTTTCCAAAACCACATCTGGCTACAAATTGTTGACCATCTTCAGTTTCTACAGCAAGAGAAAATTTATTATCCGCAAATAAAGGGGTAAGCTTTTCCCATCCAAGAATATTTTGAGGTAAGATATAAGTTTTACCCGAAATTTGTGACTGTATGTCACTTTCAGCCTCCCCATTGGGCGTAGGAAGGATATAATGCTTGTCGGGCAAAGAAACTCCGTCAGCAATTTCCTGATCCACCGAGGACAAAAGAATATCATAAACTGGTCTACGGTTCTCTACGCCGGGCATATTGGAACATTGAGTCATCACGACAACCATCTGTTCCTCGGGAGCAATTATTATATATTGTCCGTAAGCCCCGTCGGCTCTCCACACGCCGGGTTTCTCGCATTCCCACATCTGATAGCCGTAACTCTCACCCCACGGTGTGCGTATCTGTTCACGCATCATTTCTTCAATCCATTCCTCCGAAACAAGTTGCACTCCATTCCAACGACCTTTATTTAGGAAAAGCTGCCCCGCTTTGGCAAGACTTTCGGGCTGCATGCGCAAGCCCCAACCGCCGGTATTGAAGCCTTCGGGACTTTCTTCCCATTCTACCTCCTCAATATGCATAGGATGGAAAAGATTGGCTTTTAAAAAATCTATGAGCTTCACCCCACTTGCTTTCTGAACAATCCCGGAAAGCAGGTATGTCGCCATGGAATCGTACTTGAAAGTCTCTCCTGGCTTTGAGATATCTTTCGCGAAAAGACGAGGAATCCAATTATCGCATTGCGTACGCAGATCCCAATCTGGCTCTATACCAGACGCCATAACCAACAAATCGCGCACTTCCATATCCTTAAGGTTCGCCGTGGGATTTGATGGTAAATATTCGGTAAAGAAATCAACTACCTTATCATCAAGATTCAACAGCCCTTGCTCAATTGCCATACCAACGGCCAATGCAACAAAAGTTTTAGAACAAGAATAAAGCGTATGGCTGTTATCTGGCCCGAAAGGTTCTGAATAAATCTCACCAATAACTTTACCATTGCGCACTACAATAGCGGCATGGTTTTCAGAACCCTGAGGCAGATTACTTACGGCATCAAAAAAACGACGCAAAACAACCGACGACATTCCTTCATTTTCCGGATCAGTACGTGGCAAATCCCCTACTTGGCCATAAACGGATTGGGCTGCGAATAATACCACCAACAGAGCAGCTATCGTTCTCAATCTTAGTGTCATATATTAGTTATATTATTTTTCTTGTAAATAATAAAGCTTCAAACTATTCTTTTGCCACAAAATTAGTAAAAAGAATCCTCTTAAAACAAGTTACATACAATAAAAAGAATCTTTGCTGGCTCTTGTTTTAGCAAAGCAGCACGTTTTAACTATCATTAACTTTATCCCGTCAACCTTTTTCCATTAAAATTTGTTCACATTCTACATCAAAAGTAATTTTACATATCAACATGGAACAAAAAAGCATCAAAGGTACACGTACCGAACATAATCTTTTAGCATCGTTTGCTGGCGAAAGCCAAGCTCGTTCTCGCTATACCCTATTCGCTCAAAAGGCCTTGGAAGAAGGCTACCAGCAGATTGCAGCTATTTTCTTGGAGACTGCAGAACAAGAGCTTAGCCATGCGCGCCAATTCTTCAGCCTACTTGAAGGAGGAACAGTAGAAATTACCGCAGGCTATCCCGCCGGTGTGGTAGGCGACACAAAGCAAAACCTTGCAGAAGCTGCTGCAGGCGAACGCGAAGAATGGAGCGACCTCTACGAATCATTTGCTAAAACAGCCCAAGATGAAGGATTTCCACAAATCGCAAACCTATATAAACTCATTGCTAAAGTAGAACAAATGCACGAACAGCGCTACATGCGTTTGCTTGAGCGTTTGGAAAACGGAGAAGAATTTGAAACTCCGGAACCTACCGAATGGATGTGCCGTCGCTGCGGATTTACCATTACAGCCAAGGCTGCACCTAAGCGTTGCCCCGTATGCGGCATGGACCAAGGTTGGTTCGAACGCAAAGCTAACAATTACTAAAAAAACTACTACTCTATAAGAAAAATGATGGCGCGACTTAATATCGCGCCATCATTTTATTTCATATTATAAATTTACACACCTCTGCCGCTCACAATTGCTTCTGTATCATGTGCAATAGTGAGTTCTTCGTCGGTAGGGATAACCACAACTTTAACTTTAGAAGATTCAGAAGAAATAATCGCTTCTTCAGCACGAACTTTATCGTTGATTTCACGATCTATTTCTACTCCCATAAAACCAAGAGTCTCGCATACATCAGCACGAAGACCTTTCTGATTTTCTCCTACACCGCCGGTAAACACAATTACATCTACCCCGCCCATCTCGGCAGCATAAGCACCGATGTATTTGGTAATACGGAGTTCATACATGTCAAGGGCGAGTTTTGCTCGTTCGTTGCCCTCTGCAATAGCTGCCTCTATTTCACGCATGTCGTTGCTCACGCCGCTCACTCCAAGTACGCCGCTTTCCTTGTTGATAATATTTTGTAGTTGATCGGCAGATAAATTATGACGATTCATGAGGAATGTAAGTGCCCCGGGATCAACATCGCCAACACGCGTTCCCATCATGAGACCCTCCACCGGAGTAAGCCCCATAGAGGTATCAACACATTTCCCACAATCTACTGCAGCCATAGACGCACCATTACCTATATGGCAGGTAATGATCTTTGTTTTATTGTAATCCAAGCCCAAGAATTCGGCGGCCCGAGCGCTCACATAGCGATGGCTTGTTCCATGGAAACCGTAGCGACGTACACCGTCTTCCTTATAGAAATTATAAGGTAAGGCATACATATATGCTTTTGCCGGCATAGTCTGGTGGAAAGCCGTATCAAAAACACCCACTTGAGGAACATCTGGTAAAAGAGCCGTAATAGCCTCGATTCCTGTCATATTAGCAGGATTATGGAGTGGGGCTATATCATAACATTCACGGATTTTTTCTTTGACAGCTTCATCTATAAGAACAGACTTACTGAACTTTTCGCCACCGTGTACCACTCTATGTCCGACAGCATCTATTTCTTTCAGGTCTTTGATGCAGCCCTCCATAGGGTCTACCAATACTTTAAGAATTGATTCTACAGCCACTTTGTGGTCTATAAGACCAAGCTCTATAGTTGCTTTGCTGCCGTCGTTTTTCTTGTATTTCAAAAAACCGCCTGCAAGACCTATTTTTTCCACTCCGCCTTCTGCCATTGTTGTATTGGCAGATGTGTCTATGAGTTTATATTTAACCGAGCTGCTGCCCGAATTCAAAACGAGTATTTTCATCAGTCAAGATTTTTAAGGCCTATAGCCTGGTTACAGGTAATTATAATTGTCTTGTAGATATCTTCGGGGAAACATCCGCGCGAGAGGTCGTTAACCGGCGCGGCCAATCCTTGAAGCACCGGGCCTACCGCTTGAACGCCCCCAAGACGCTGAACTAATTTATATGCTATATTTCCCACCTCAAGCGAAGGGAAGACAAGCACGTTAGCCCTGCCACTCAAGGGACTGTTTGGAGCTTTGCTTGCAGCAACGGTAGGCACGATAGCGGCATCGGCCTGCAACTCACCGTCGAGAATGAGTGCAGGGTCAAGTTGATGAGCAAGCTCAGTCGCCTTTATCACTTTATCCACCGATTCGGCCTTTGCAGATCCTTTTGTGGAGAACGACAATATTGCCACCCTCGGCTCTATGCCGGCGATATCACGGGCTGTCTTTGCCGATGAAACAGCAATTTGAGCCAATTCTTCTGCAGTAGGATTAGGAACAACGGCACAATCGGCAAAAATGAGTATGCCGTTAGTACCAAATTTGGAATCTTCAGGCAAAAGCATGACAAAAGCTCCAGAAACCACAGAGATCCCAGGCACGGTTTTAATTACCTGAAAAGCTGCTCGGAGCACATTTCCGGTAGTATTCATAGCTCCGGCAACCTGGCCATCTGCATCGCCGGCCTTTACCATGAGACAGCCCAAATACAAAGGATTTGCCGTCACAAGACGGGCTTCCTCCATAGTGATGCCTTTTTTCTTGCGGAGTTCATAAAATAGAGGCGCATATTTGTCGATGACTTTTTCGTCGGCAGGATCTACTATCGTAGCCTCGGAAATATTGGCAAGACGGAGTTCTTTAGCCATTGCCAAAATTTCCTTGGCATTCCCTATGAGGATTATTTCGGCAAGCCCGTCGGCCAAGATTCGGTCGGCAGCAGTAAGCGTACGCGGTTCGAGACCTTCGGGGAGTACAATACGCTGTTTGTATTTCCGGGCCTTAGAAGTAAGCAATTCGAATAATTCCATTTATTTAATGAGTTTGTGTTAGTTCTGGCTGCAAAGTTACAAAATTATCTCCAATCCTGTCAACTAAAAACGGTTCTTGTCATCGCAAAAAATTCAAACTCAGAAGAATCCCGTAAGAAATACGATAAAAAACTTTTTTCTCAACATTATTACCCGATTTTAAGATTTTTTATCTATCTTTGCAGTCAGAAATCGGGCAAATAATGCCGCCAAGGCATAATATCCTGCGCTATTCCGCTGCATAACAACGGAATACACGCAGCTTTTGAGGCTTTACGGCAAAATGTCCACACAAATAAAGAGAAAACATAACAGTACAAAATATGATATCTTCAGCCATTTTCGGAATCGGAAACAACGGCCTTATGGCAATCACCGCATTGCTCACAGGTATCGGCCTTGTCTTTCTGGCTCTTTGGATTGCAAAATTGATTTCGCCTCGTTCCTACAACCTTCAAAAAGGCGAGGCATATGAATGCGGTATCCCCACTCGCGGCGAAAGCATGGCCCAGTTCAAAATTGGATACTATCTTTTTGCCATTCTGTTCCTTATGTTTGATGTTGAAACAGTATTCCTCTTCCCTTGGGCAGTTAGAATGCGTGAACTCGGCGTCGACGGTTTGATTAGTATTGCCGTATTTTTCGGAATCTTAGTGCTGGGTCTTGTATATGCCTGGCGGAAAGGAGCTCTTGAATGGAAGTAACAACCAAAAGCATGCCCTACGAGGCATGGAAAGACAACGAGTACATAGAAGGTCTCGTGAATGAACTCCGCGAAAGCGGTACAAATATCATAGTCGGGTCATTAGACAAACTCATCAATTGGGGGCGTTCAAATTCGCTGTGGCCCTTGACTTTCGCAACCAGCTGTTGCGGTATTGAATTCGTGTCGTTGGGAGCTGCTCGCTTTGATATGGCTCGTTTCGGATGGGAAGTGGCTCGTTCATCGCCTCGCCAGGCCGATTTCATGATGGTTGCAGGTACTATCGTAAACCGTATGGTGCCGGTTTTCCGTCGTCTTTACGACCAGTTGGCAGAGCCCAAATACGTTATAGCTTGTGGTTCTTGCGCTATTTCCGGCGGTCCTTTCCGCAAAAGCTATCATGTGGCAAAAGGTATTGAAGACATTGTACCGGTAGATGTATTCGTCCCCGGTTGCCCTCCCAGGCCTGAAGCTATGATCTACGGCATTATGCAACTCTCCCGAAAAGTAAAAGTCGAACGTTTCTTCGGCGGTGTAAACCGTCAGGAAAAACAAAGCGAATTCCTCGCCCAGCACCCAGTTGAGGGCGTCGACGATTAAGAACCTCAAGAATTGCTCCATATTATGGCATCTATCACCGAAAAGATAAGCAAGCTGTTCCCTCAGGCTACCATAGAGGGAGAGAACAATCCAGTGGTGACTATCGCCGACGAACAATGGCACGACCTTGCCTTGGCTCTACGCGACGACAGCGACCTAAAAATGGATTACCTCGTGACAATCGTAGGTATGGATTGGACCGAAAATCTCGGTTGTATCTATTACCTCATGTCCACGACAACCAATAATATATTAGGCGTAAAAGTGTTGGCTCGCGGCACCCGTCAAGAACCCCATATCACCTCTGTGGCCGACGTGTGGAAAGTCGCTACACTTTATGAACGAGAGGTATATGATTTCTTCGGAATTATATTCGTAGGAAACCCAGATATGCGCCGCCTCTTCTTGAGCATTGATTGGGTTGGATATCCTCTGCGCAAAGACTATGACGAGAATCCCGAGCTAAACCCCGTGAGCACCGAAAACGAACGCCAATCGGATTTCACGGATACATATACCCTTAACTCGGATGGCAAACTCGAAAAGAAAGAAATTCGTATCTTCCAACCAGAAGACTTTGTAGTCAACATTGGTCCGCAGCACCCCGCAACCCACGGCGTGTTGCGTTTCCGCACATGTGTAGATGGCGAAACAATCAAGAAAATAGACGTATACATGGGCTATATCCACCGTGGTATAGAAAAACTCTGCGAAAACCTCACATATCCGCAGACGCTTCATTTCATGGATCGTATGGACTATTTCTCGGCCCACAACTACCATCACGCCCTTTGTATGCTCTATGAGAAAGCTGCAGGTATTGAAATTTCGAGACGCGCACAAGTTATACGCGTAATGATGGACGAGCTTTCACGTATTGCATCCCACTGTCTTTTCATCGGCACATATTGCATGGACTTAGGCGCAACTACCATGCTTTTCTACACTTTACGTGTGCGTGAGCAGATTCTTGACATAATGGAGAAGACTTGCGGAGCCCGTATGACATTTAACTACGACTGCATTGGCGGAGTAATGCAAGATCTCGCTCCCGATTTCGTTCAAGACGTCAAAGCTCTTTTGGAAGTACTCCCCAAGAATATCAAAGAATACAACAAAATATTCACAGGCAACGTCATCGCCAAGAACCGCATGGAAGGCGTTGGTATACTCAGCCGTGAAGACGCCATCGCATATGCCATCACCGGTCCTTCCGGCCGTGCATCAGGTTGGGCATGCGACATGCGTAAGCTCCAGCCCTACAGCATCTATTCTGAACTTGACTTTGAAGAAATCGTCGCTACAGAAGGAGACTCAATGGCGCGTTTCAAATGCCGAATGGCGGAGATGGAACAATCTGCTAAAATCCTTGAGCAACTTGTGGATAACATTCCAGAAGGCGAGTACTGCGTTAAAGTACCCAAAATGCTCAAATTGCCTGCAGGACGTTGGTTCCAGCTCACAGAAGGTTGCCGCGGCGCTTTCGGGCTTTACCTTGAAAGCGACGGTTCCACAAAACCATACCGCTTAAAGATCGCTCCTCCTTGCTTACCCCAAGCAGCTGTGGTAGATCACATTACACGAGGCCAGAAAGTTGCCGACCTTATAACTATCGGAGGCTCTATGGACTATATTGTTCCCGATATTGACCGCTAAAAAATAACGCCCCTACAGTAACATACAGCATTATGCAATCATTATCAGTAAATACCGTCTGGGTAAACGAATGGCTCACCCAATATATGCCATCATGGTTGGCTACAACCATAGAATGTGTTGTGGTGGGAGTAGGAATCCTTTTGGTGTATGCCCTTTTGGCATTGTTTTATATCTACTACGAACGTAAACTCTGCGCAGCATTCCAATGCCGTCTTGGGCCTAACCGCGTAGGTCCTATGGGCTTGCTTCAGAGCTTCGCCGACATGTTCAAGATGCTCATCAAAGAAATCATCACCTTGAACCATGTAGACCAGTTTCTCTACGCATTGGCGCCATATCTTGTTATCATAGCATCTGTACTTGCCTTTGCGGTTCTTCCATGGGGCGACGGATTGCAGATTATAGATTTCAATATAGGCATTTTCTTCCTCATTGCCGTTTCGTCTATCGGCGTTCTCGGAATACTTCTGGCCGGTTGGTCGTCTAACAACAAATACACCCTTATAGGTTCGCTCCGTGCAGGTGCTCAGATGGTCAGCTACGAACTCTCAATCGGATTGTCGGTCATCACCATGGTATGCTTGGCTGGAACGATGACGGTTGGCGGCATCGTTGCCGAGCAGTCAGATTTATGGTTTATTTTCAAAGGCCATGTCCCGGCAATAATTGCCTTCGTAATCTACATGATAGCAGGCACAGCAGAAACCAACCGTGGCCCGTTTGACCTTCCGGAAGCAGAAAGCGAGCTCACCGCTGGATACCACACAGAATATTCAGGCATGCATTTCGGATTCTATTACCTTGCCGAATATTTGAACCTCTTCATCGTTTCCGGAGTCGCAGCACTGCTATTCTTCGGCGGTTGGATGCCATTCCATATTCCCGGCTGGGAAACGTTCAACAATATAATGGATTTCATTCCGGGTACAATCTGGTTCCTTGGCAAAGCATTTGTCCTTTCCTTTGTAATAATTTGGTTTAAATGGACATTTCCACGCTTGCGCATCGACCAGCTCCTTGCTTTAGAATGGAAATACCTTCTTCCCATCAACTTAGTCAACTTGGTGTTGATGGTACTTATCATCATCTTCGGATGGCACTTTTAATTGAATCCCTATAAAAAACGGCTTCAACCGAAACAACAGCTACAATGAGCGCAAATACAGGCAAAATTTCACAGGTTATCGGCCCGGTCGTCGACGTCGTATTCGAAGGCGAGGGCAATTTGATTCCCCCGATATACACAGCCCTTCAAATCAACCGTAACGACGGGACCGAACTTATCCTGGAAGTAGAACAACACATCGGTGAAAACACCGTCCGTTGCGTGGCTATGGAAAGTACCGACGGCCTCCGCAGAGGTCTCGAGGTGATAAACCTTGGCCGTCCTATCTCGGTTCCTACCGGTCCTCAGATCAAAGGACGATTGCTCAACGTTTTAGGAAATGCAATAGACAAGCTTCCTGCCTTAAACCGCGACAACCTACGTTCTATACACCAACCGGCTCCGGAATTTGAAGACCTCACTATAGGCACAGAGATCCTTTCTACCGGAATCAAGGTTATCGACTTGCTTGAACCATATAGCAAAGGCGGTAAGATTGGTCTGTTCGGTGGTGCTGGTGTTGGCAAAACAGTGCTCATCATGGAGCTTATTAACAATATTGCCAAAGGCCACGACGGTTTCTCTGTATTCACAGGTGTAGGAGAACGTACACGTGAAGGAAACGACCTATTGCGCGAAATGATCGAAAGTGGAGTTATGCGCTATGGCGACAAATTCAAGGAAGGCATGGAAAAAGGCCAATGGAACCTTGAAGATGTAGACATGAACGAGCTTTCAAATTCGCAAGCCACATTGGTTTTTGGCCAGATGAACGAACCACCGGGCGCACGTTTGCGCGTTGCATTGTCGGGACTCACCGTAGCCGAACAATTCCGCGACCAAGGTGCCGGAGGAAAAGACGTTCTTCTGTTTATCGACAATATATTCCGTTTCACTCAAGCAGGTTCTGAGGTTTCAGCACTATTGGGACGTATGCCCTCGGCTGTTGGTTACCAACCTACTTTGGCTTCCGAAATGGGTATGCTCCAAGAACGAATAACATCTACGAAGAACGGATCTATCACCTCTGTGCAAGCTATCTACGTTCCGGCCGACGACCTTACCGACCCGGCTCCGGCAACAACCTTCAGCTTCTTGGATGCTACAACGGTCCTCTCTCGTAAAATAGCAGAATTGGGCATATACCCTGCAGTAGACCCACTTGAATCTACGTCTCGTATCCTTGACCCCAATATCATAGGACGCGAACATTACGACACCGCACAGGCAGTAAAACAGCTATTGCAAAAATACAACGAACTTCAAGATATCATCGCCATTTTAGGTGTTGACGAATTATCAGACGAAGACAAATTAGTTGTAGCCCGTGCACGTCGCGCCCAACGATTCCTTTCGCAACCATTCAACGTTGCAGAGCAATTCACAGGCCTGCCAGGTGTAATGGTTCCATTGAGCGAGACTATCAGAGGCTTCAAGATGATTCTCTCCGGAGAAATGGACGAATATCCAGAACAGGCATTCCTCAACGTAGGCACAATAGATCAAGCTATTGAAAAAGGCAAGAAACTACTTGCTGAAGTCAAAAATTAAACAGGAAACGCTACTTGCGGAAGCCTAAATCATAAACCATTAAACGAAAATGACGCTAAACATAATATCTGCAGAAGAAATCCTCTTTTCGGGCGAGGCCGAATCTGTAACATTGCCAGGTACAGAAGGCGATTTTATGGTTCTTAAAGACCATGCGTCGCTCTTATCAACATTGGCATCCGGCACAATACGCTTTACAGATAGTCAAGGCCAACAACATACCGCAGAAATCCCTGGCGGACTTGCCGATGTAGATAACAATGTCGTTTCCGTTTGTGTATATTAACAATAGCTCCATGAAGCAATTCGCCAAAATACTCCTTACGTTGCTCTTAGTTTTGACTACCACGACAGCCTATGCAGTCCATAATCAAAACCCAGACTCTGCAAGCGAGCCAATTAATCCAAAAGAGATAATATTTGAACATCTCGGCGACGGCTACGGTTGGGAAGTACCTTTTGACCACCATCACCGCATGCCGCTTCCTTGCATTTTGTATTCAGAAGGCAAGCTATATTGTTTTTCATCTGCCAAGGTGCAACATGGAGCAACTTACGACGATAATGGTGCGCTATTTAAAATAGCCTCAGAAGATAGCGAGCACAAAGGCAAAATCGTACGCATTATGCCCGACGGCACCGAGGTACGTCCCTTGGACATCTCAATCACAAAAAATGTCTGTGCCCTTGGCATTACGGTTTTACTCGTTCTCGGTCTTATGCTCTGGCTTGCATCCTACCATCGCCGGAATCCCCTCAAGGCTCCCCGCAAAGGTCTCGGCGCTATAGAGGCTTTGGTAACTTTTATTTTTGACGGCGTTATCAAGCCAACCCTCGGTCCGCAAGCGAACCGCTTTGCCCCTTACCTCATGTCGGTATTTTTCTTTATCCTCACAATGAACCTAATGGGACTAATAGTGGTATTCCCTGGCGGAGCAAACCTCACAGGCAATATTGCAATTACTTTGGTTCTCTCCATTTGCACATTCTTTGCAACAAATCTTTTTGCAAACAAACACTATTGGAAAGAGATTTTTTGGCCAGATGTTCCCATTTGGCTCAAATGCCCACTCCCTATCATGCAGGTCATTGAGGTTTTCGGTATGTTTACCAAGCCTGCTGCATTGACGGTACGTCTTTTCGCAAACATGATGGGAGGGCATATGATTGTGCTCACACTAACACTGCTTATTTTCATATTCTCGGCATTCAGCCCTTATGCAGGTGGCGCAGCCACAGTGGTATCGCTGTTATTTTCAATATTCATGCTACTGATAGACGTATTGGTAAGCTTCATTCAAGCGTATGTGTTTACCATGCTTTCCACTATCTTCATTTCTTTGGCCCAAGCCGAAGAACACGGACATAAAGCCGGCGAAGAGGATGCTTTGCACATAGAACTTGAAGGAGGGCCTATAACACTCCATGAATCGGTAGAAGAAAGCCTCCGTAAAGAACAATCGGCAAAAGTTGCCAAAGTATAACATGAAATAATAAACAAATTAACAAAACATAAAAAACTAAGAAACCATGTTTGGACTTTTAGCAGAACTTTCCTTAACAGGAATCGGCGCCTCTTTGGGCGCAGCAATCGCAGCAATCGGCGCAGGTATAGGTATCGGTAAAATCGGTGCATCTGCCATGGAAGCTATCGCACGCCAGCCCGAAGCCGCCGGCGACATCCGCTCTAACATGATCGTAATCGCCGCGCTTATTGAAGGTGTGGCCCTGTTTGCCGTTATCGTCTGCGTGCTCACTCTTTTCGTTTAATAAGCTTCAATCCCCCCTTAGATAATGGAACTTTTCACGCCTGATTTCGGCTTGGTTTTCTGGATGTTCATAGCCTTTGGCGTCCTTTTCCTTGCATTGTGGAAATTCGCCTGGCCAATAATCCTCAAAACCGTTGAACAACGTGCCGAGCTCATCGACAAAGGTGTGGAGTACGCCCAAAACGCAAAGGAACAGCTCGACAATGCCCGTCAAGAGGCACAGACATTCCTCAACGATGCCCGAAAACAACAGGCCGACATGTTGCGCGAAGCCGACAAGATGAAAACTCAAATCATCGAACAAGCCCGCACCGAAGCAGCCGCCGAGGCTCAGAAAGAAATGGAAGCTGCAAAAGTACGCATACAGCAGCAACAGAAAGAAGCTCAAGAGCAATTCCGAAATCAAGTGAGCGATTTCGCCTTGCAGATTGCCGGCAAACTCGTCCACAACGAAATGAAGCAAGACAAAGCACAAGACCGCCTTGTCGATTCGCTTCTCGATGAGATTGAAAGTAAATAATTCGTGATTATGGACAAAGGCCTTATACCGCGACGATACGCTAAAGCCCTCTACGAGTTTGCTACGGAGAAGGGGCAACAAGATGCTATTTACAGCAGCATGCAGCAGCTTGAAAAAAGCTTTGTTGCGTTTCCTGATTTGGCAAAAACTCTGGCCAACCCATTTATTGCCGACAGCGACAAAACAAAACTTCTTGAAGAAGCCGCCGGCAATCCCGATAATGACAAGAGTGCAAAAATCTACAGCGATTTCATAGCTCTTCTGGCTCAGAACAAACGTATGGACTGCATGCGTTCTATCGCAAAGGCATATATAGACATATACCGCGAAGACAAGCACATTTTCCGAGTAGAGGTTACCAGCGCATCGCAATTGACAGATGAGGCAAAAGACCGTTTAGACAAGGTTATAAGGCAAAACGTTGGTTCTGGCACTTTAGACTACAACTATGCCGTTGATCCATCGCTGATAGGCGGCTTCACAGTCACTGTAGACTCACGTCGCTTAGACGCATCTATCGCCGGACAGCTAAAAAAACTCCGGCTTGACCTCGTAAAATAAATAAATCACACTACACAACAAAGCAAGCATTCGCAAACAATGATAAATCCCAGCGAGATTTCTCAAGTTCTGAAGCAGCAACTCGAGAACGTCAATTCTAAAGTAGCCTTCGAGGAAATTGGAACTGTCCTTGAGGTTGGCGATGGCGTTGCTCACGTTTACGGCCTCGACAATGTAGGAGCCAACGAATTGGTAGAATTCGAAAACGGAGTGAAAGGCGTAGCCCTAAACCTTGAGGAGAGCAACGTCGGCGTCATCCTGCTAAACAAGGTGGACAAGGTCACCGAAAACATGACAGTACGCCGCACCGGCGAAATCGCCTCAATTCCTGTTGGCGAAGGCTTGCTCGGTCGTGTTATTAACATCCTTGGCGAACCCATCGACGGCAAAGGCCCTATTCAAGGAGAACTAATACGTCTCCCACTTGAGCGCAAAGCCCCGGGGGTAATCTACCGCCAACCAGTAAACCAACCATTACAAACAGGCCTCAAGGCCATAGACTCCATGGTTCCCATTGGCCGCGGCCAGCGAGAACTTATCATTGGCGACCGTCAGATAGGTAAGTCTGCTATAGCTATCGACACTATAATCAACCAACGCAAAGGTTTTGAAGAAGGGAAACCGGTATATTGCATATATGTAGCCATCGGCCAAAAAGCATCTACTGTGGCTGCATTAGTTGAAACACTCCGTAAAAATGGAGCATTGGAATATTCTGTGGTTGTAGCCGCTACCGCCTCCGAATCTGCCGCAATGCGCTATTTTGCACCTTTTGCCGGCGTTGCAATAGGCGAATATTTCCGCGATACCGGTCGCGACGCACTAATCGTATATGACGACCTTTCAAAGCAAGCTGTAGCATACCGTGAAATGTCGCTTATATTAAAGCGTCCTTCCGGCCGCGAAGCATATCCCGGCGATATTTTCTATCTTCACTCCCGCTTGCTTGAACGTGCTGCAAAAATCATCGACAACCAGGAAGTGGCTTCACAGATGAACGACTTGCCCGAAGCACTCAAACCAATAGTTAAAGCGGGAGGCTCACTCACAGCATTACCTATAATCGAGACACAGGCAGGCGACGTTTCGGCATACATCCCCACCAATGTGATTTCAATTACCGACGGACAGATATTCCTTGAGACAGCATTATTCAATCGCGGTATCCGTCCGGCCATCAACGTTGGTATTTCGGTATCGCGAGTAGGAGGTAACGCCCAAATCAAAGCCATGAAGAAAGTGGCCGGAACATTGAAAATTGACCAGGCTCAATTCCGCGAGCTTGAATCGTTTACAAAATTCGGCGGAGACATAGACCCGGTAACTGCTCGTGTAATCGACAAAGGACGCAAAAACGAACGGCTTCTTATCCAGCCACAATATTCTCCGATGGCTGTAGAAGAAGAAATCGCCATAATTTACTGCGGGGTTAACGCATTACTTGAAAACGTACCTCTCGACAAGGTGGCAGAATTTGAGTCGCAATACCTCCAGCTTCTCCGCGCAAAATATGCAGACGATGTATTGGCCGTTCTCCGTCAAGGTAAATTAACAGACGAAGTGGCAGAAAAATTAACAGCCGCTGCGGCCGAAGTTGCCGCCCGGTTCTAAAAAATAAGCAGTTCCCGTAAATGGCTACTCTAAGAGAACTTAAAGGCAGAATAGGCTCTGTTGCATCCTCAGGGAAGATAACAGGAGCCATGAAGATGATTTCATCGGCTAAAATGCACAAAGCCGAGGGTGTTTTGAAGCGTCTTGTGCCTTTCCGCCAATGCATTAAAACGATACTGACTTCTTTGTTGGAGTCGGACGCTGCTGTAGAGTCTCCTCTGACAGAGCCACACAACGACATCCGCAAGATTGCCGTAGTGGTCTTTGGCAGCGACGATGGTTTATGTGGCGCATACAACGTAAACATCTTCAAAGAAATGCTTGCCGACTTGTCGAAGCTCCGCCAGGAGTACGGCCAGAGCACGGAAATAGAGATAATACCCATAGGGAAAAAAATACAACGCATAGCAGCTCGTATAATAGCAAAAGACAATAGTCTTGCCATAAACATTCCCCAGGATATAGACTCTAAAAGCGATGGTGAAAATGTGAAAAATTTTGCCAAAGGATTGCAAAACCGTTTTCTACGTGGAGAAATAGACATGGTGAGAATGGTATACATGCATTTCATCACAGCGGGTCGCCAGGTAATAGATTGTTCTACATACCTACCCTGCTCTCCCGAGAGTTTAACCGGGAAAAACGAAACAGCACCTTCGAGCAAGCCTTATCTTTTTGAGCCGAATCCTGCGGCAATCTATGCTGCCGCATTGCCAATGTATCTGCTATCAAATCTGCAGCAAGCATTTGCAGAAAACCGCGCTTCTGAGCAAGCTGCAAGAGTGATGGCAATGCAAAGTGCCAACGACAATGCCCAGAAACTGCTTGAACAACTCCAACTTGAATACAACAAACTCCGCCAGCAAGCCATCACATCTGAATTATTAGATATAGTCGGTGGTCAGGCAAGAGATTAATAATATAATAATAAACCAACCACAATAACACCGGATAATGGGTAGTGTAAAAGAATATTTTTCGTCCTTGGGCTCCGGCATCGCCAGCCTTCTCAAAGGCATGCAAGTTACCGGGCGCGAATTTGTGACGCCCAAGATAACAGAGTGCTATCCCGAGAACCGCGAAAGCCACAAATGGCCCGACAGGTTCCGTGCACAATTGGTATTTGTATACGACGGCGACAAGCACCGTTGCATAGCATGCGGAGCGTGCGAACGCAATTGCCCCAACGGCACCATCAGTATTGAGTCTAAAATGGTAACGACACCGGCAGGTACCAAAAAGAAGAAATTAGACAAATATTTCTACGATTTGGGGTCTTGCACTTTCTGCCAACTCTGTGTCACCAATTGCCCAACGGCAGCCATTGAGTTCAACAACGATTTTGAGCAAGCAGTTTTCACTCGCAGTATGCTCGTGAAGCAACTCAACTATAAACCCGAGCCGGAAGAGCCGGAACCCACCCCCGAAGAGCTTGAAAAAGCTGCAGCTGAACGCGAGGCAAAAATAGCTGCCGCAAAAGCGAAAGCAGCCGCCGCCAAAGCAGCAAAAGAGGCCGCTGGAGGCGAGGAAAAGACAGAAGAAAATAAATAAACCAATATGGAATCAGTAGGAAGTATAATTTTGTATTTCATCGTCGCATTGGCGATGATAGTCTTCTCGGTGATGGCCGTAACGACGCGCAAAATATTGCGTGCAGCCACATACCTGCTGTTCACCCTTTTTGCTGCCGCCGTTGTGTATTTTATGCTCGACTACGAGTTCCTCGGTGCGGTACAGATAGCGGTGTATGCCGGCGGTATCGTTGTGCTTTTTGTGTTTGCCATTTTGCTCACGAGCAAACCTGGCGACAACACAGAGCGCCTCACCTCGAAATCGCGTGTCTTGGGCGCCATTGCAGCAATAGCCGCATTCTTGGTGTGTGGATATGCCCTTGCGGCACGATGCATTAATTTTGTGCAGAAACCGGCCATGGATACACCAACCATGGATCAGGTAGGCAGTACTCTCATGGGTACGGCCCACGGACAATATCTGTTGCCCTTTGAGGCAGTGAGCGTTCTTCTGCTTGCATGTATAATCGGTGGCGTAGTCGTAGCCCGTAAACGTTGATAGATTATGGAAATAACAGCTATATATTATCTCGTTCCGGCTTTGGTGATGTTCTGCTGCGGAGTGTATGGTTTCATCACACGCAAGAATATGATAGCCATGCTGATATCGCTTGAGCTCATGCTCAATGCCGTAGACATCAATTTCGTCGTATTCAACCGCTTCCTCTATCCCGAACAGATGGAAGGCATGTTCTTCACCCTTTTTGCCATAGCGATAGCCGCGGCAGAAACGGCTTTGGCCATTGCCATAATAATCAACATCTTCAGGGCAGCCAAGAATATCGACGTCCGTTCTCTTAACGAAATGAAGTTCTAAGCACTATGGATATTACCTTACCACTCCTTATCTTGGCCATCCCCTTGGCGATGTTCCTAATATTGGGACTTTTCGGCATGAAGATGTCTCACAAGCTTGCCGGCGTTCTGGGCTGCCTTGGCATGGGCACAGTGCTTGTGCTTTCCTATTACACGGCATTCACATATTTCTTCTCGGGTGCTCCCGAATTCATCAATGCCGCCAACGAACGCTTGCAATATCTTGTTTTCGACCAGACCTGGCTTCAGTTTACCGATAAATTAGTTATCAAGCTGGGCTTCCTGCTCGATCCTATATCTGCCATGATGCTCGTGGTCATCACCACAATTTCTTTCATGGTACATCTCTACAGCATGGGCTATATGCGCGACCATCATGGCGTTTATGAGCATGGATTCCAGCGTTTCTATGCATTCTTGTCGCTCTTCAGCTTCTCAATGCTTGGACTCGTGGTTGCACCCAATATCTTCCAGATGTATATTTTCTGGGAGCTTGTGGGAGCTTCTTCATATCTGCTCATCGGTTTCTACTACACCAAGGCTTCGGCTGTATCAGCTTCTAAGAAAGCGTTTATCGTAACTCGTTTTGCCGACCTCGGTTTCTTGATAGGTATTCTCGTTCTCTCTTTCTATACCGGGACATTCAATTTTACAGAATTGACATCTATACCCGTAGAAGGCATGGCCGACGTATTCCAAGTAAACGAAGGCACAGCAGAAACAGTACGTTCTATATTCCAGAACAGCGCTGCTCCAACATTTATGGGCGCATCAGTGCTCACTTGGGCTCTTGTGCTCATCTTCATGGGCGGTATGGGTAAATCGGCCATGATGCCTCTCCACATCTGGCTTCCCGACGCTATGGAAGGTCCAACACCGGTATCGGCCCTCATCCACGCAGCAACCATGGTTGTCGCCGGTGTCTACTTAGTTGCTCGCCTCTTCCCACTCTATCTCATGGAAGAAAGCGCATTGGTAATCATCACTGTTGTTGGTGCAATCACCGCATTCTACGCTGCTATGGTAGCCTGCACTCAGATAGACATCAAGCGCGTCTTAGCATTTTCTACAATATCCCAGATAGCTTTTATGATGGTGTCTTTGGGTGTTGCCCGTCCAGAAATACATGAAGGATTGGGCTACATGGCATCCATGTTCCACCTATTCACACACGCAATGTTCAAGGCTCTCTTATTCCTTGGCGCAGGTGCCTTGATTCATGCTATCGGATCAAACGACTATACCGAAATGCATGGCCTTCGCAAATATATGCCCATAACACATTGGACATTCCTCATAGGCTGCTTGGCTATTGCAGGTATCATCCCGTTCTCCGGCTTCTTCTCCAAAGACGAAATCCTATCGGCATGCGCCGGATACGATTGGGTGGCATACCTATGGATGTCTCTCGTTGCCGGTATGACGGCCTTCTATATGTTCCGCCTCTATTTCTTGATTTTCTGGTGGAAAGAACATAAAGTGAAAGAAGGCCATCATGCACCCCACGACCAGCCTTGGGTAATGTCGCTCCCCCTCATTATCCTCGCCGCAATCTCATGTGTAGCCGGTTTTATCCCCTTCGGCAAACTTGTGAGCTGGAACGGAATCTCCTACGATTTCATGGCTCATTTCGATTGGAGCGTTGCCGGTGTAAGCCTCACTATAGCCGTATTAGGCATTGCATTGGCATGGAAAATGTACTGCAAAGAAAACAGCCTTCCCCAAAAATTCAAAAACGCCGTACCTGCTCTCTGGGACTGGTGCTTCCACCGTTTTTATTGGGACGAGCTTTACATGTTCATCACCCACCGTATAATTTTCGGTTGCATCTGCCGTCCATTGGCATGGTTTGACCGTAATATTATCGACGGAACAATGGACTCTTTCGCAACTGTAACCAATAAAGCGTCCGAAGCCATCAAACCGTTGCAGTCTGGTCAAATCCAGATGTACGTATGGTACTACCTTGTAGGAGCTCTTGCGTTAGGTGTCATCACAGTTCTTTGCCTCATCTAAGCCAACCGTTAACACAGAATATAGTAATTACAATGTTTTCCAATATATTAATTTACTTTGTGGTCATACCCCTGCTCATGCTTGCAGGGCTTGGCCTTTGCCGTAACATCCGGCAAATCCGCGCAGTGGCAGTAGTTGGCTCCCTTGCGCTGATCGCATTGTCGACATGGCTTTTGGTTGACTATCTTGGCCTCCCCGAAGAAGCTAAGACACCCATGGCCTATGTAGATTCATGGGTTTGGTTTGAACCCCTCAACATCCACCTTGCCGTAGGTGTCGACGGTATATCTATCGCCATGTTGCTCCTATCAAGTATTATTGTATTTGCAGGTAGCTTCGCATCGTGGAAGATAGACCAGCCAAAAGAATTCTTCTTGTGGCTCATCCTTTTGTCTACAGGAGTATTCGGTTTCTTCATATCAATAGACCTCTTCACAATGTTTATGTTCTATGAGGTTGCGCTTATCCCTATGTACCTTCTCATTGGCGTATGGGGTTCAGGACGCAAGAACTATTCGGCAATGAAGCTTACCCTCATGCTCATGGGAGGTTCTGCATTCCTTATGCTCGGCCTTATAGGTATATATTACCACAGTGCACCCGAAGGCGGACAGCTCACATGGAACATTCTCGAGATAGCTAAATATGACAGTATCCCCCACGGATGGCAAAGCTTCTTATTCCCCATGACCTTTGTAGGTTTTGGCGTTCTCGGAGCAATGTTCCCCTTCCACACATGGAGTCCCGACGGCCACGCGTCGGCCCCGACAGCAGTGTCTATGCTCCACGCTGGCGTTCTCATGAAACTTGGTGGTTACGGATGCTTCCGTGTGGCAATTTACCTCATGCCCCAGGCCGCTCACGAGCTTTCATTCATTTTCTTAATATTGACAGGTATATCGGTAGTATACGGTGCTTTCTGCGCATGCGTGAAAACCGACCTTAAATACATCAACGCATATTCTTCTGTATCCCACTGCGGTCTCGTGCTCTTTGCAATCCTCATGCTCAACAGCACAGCAATGACCGGTGCAATTATGCAAATGCTCTCACACGGCTTGATGACTGCCTTATTCTTCGCGCTTATCGGTATGATTTATGGCCGCACACACACTCGCGAGATAACCCAGATGGGCGGCATGATGCAGATTATGCCCTATCTTTCTGTTTGCTACGTTATTGCCGGTATGGCTTCGTTGGGTCTCCCTGGCCTTTCGGGTTTCGTAGCAGAAATGACCATATTCGTAGGTTCTTTTAAAGCAGGTATGGCAGAATATCTTGCAGGTGCAGGATCACTCAAACTCGTCTTCACCATTATAGCATGTTGCTCTATCGTAATCACGGCTGTATATATCCTCCGCGTAGTAGGCAAGTTGCTCTTCGGTAAAGTAGAAAACGAACACCACCGCGAACTCACAGACGCAGCATGGTGGGAACGCCTCTCTACAGTGACGCTCATACTCTGCGTTGCCGCAATAGGCTGTTTCCCCAATTTCTTCAATGAATTGATTAACACCACATTCTCGCCCGCCATCTTCAAGGTGTTGGGCATGTAACCTTCAAGGCATAAAAAGCAATGGATTATTCGCAATTTTTAGCTATGAAACAGGAGATAGCTCTCTTGATAGTTTTCCTCCTTGTTTTCCTCTACGACACTTTCATGCCTAAAGGCTCGCAGAAAACGTTGCCTTGGTTTACAGTGATAATGATGGCAGCTGTTACGGTTGCAGGCTTCTTCCCTTGGGGTCAGCAAAGCATTACAGCATTTGCCGGAATGTACGAAACAACACCTATTATCGTTGCCATCAAAAACATCCTCAATGTAGGCATGATAATAGTCCTCATCCAGTCTATCAAATGGGCAAACAGCACAGATATGATCATGCGCCGCGGCGAATTCTACGAACTAATCCTCGTAACGCTTTTCGGCATGTATCTCATGATTTCAGCACGTCATTTCTTGCTCTTCGTGATAGGCCTTGAATGCGCATCTCTTCCCTTGGCTGCTATGGTGGCTCTTGACAAGAACCGCTATGAAAGCCACGAAGCTGCCGTAAAATATATTTTGACAGCCGTGTTCTCTTCTGCAATTTTCATGATGGGTCTCTCGTTTGTCTATGCTCTTTCTGGAAGCCTATATTTCCAAGACATCTATTTCGCATTGACAAACAAACTCTCTGTGATGCTCGTTGTGGCTCTTGCTTTCGTAATTTCTGGTGTCGGCTTTAAGCTCTCCATCGTGCCGTTCCACTTGTGGACAGCCGACGTCTACCAAGGTGCGCCGACATCGGTAACATCATACCTCTCGGTAATCTCCAAAGGAGCCACCGCTTTCGCATTCCTTGTTATCCTAACACAGGTGTTCGGCTCTTTCTACAGCAAAGCATGGGAATGGATGCTCTATGCTCTCATAATACTTACCATTACTATCGGTAACCTCTTCGCTATCCGCCAACGCAACATGAAACGCTTCCTGGCATTCTCTTCAATATCTCAGGCTGGCTACATCATGCTCGGTGTAATAGCTTTCAACGCCATGGGCTTGGCTGCAATGATGTATTACATCCTTGTATACATCTTCTCCAACCTTGCCGCATTCGGTGTAATCGGAGCAATAGAGAACGCTACAGGAAAAGTATCTATGGACGACTACAAGGGCCTCTACAAAACCAATCCTCGCCTTTCTGTTGCCATGATGCTTGCAATGTTCTCCTTGGCAGGTATTCCTCCTTTTGCAGGATTCTTCTCAAAATTCTTTATCTTCACCGGAGCTATCAACCAAGGTAGCGTAGCAATCTACGTTTTGGTGCTTATCGCATTGATCAACACCATTATTTCCCTCTACTACTATCTCTTGGTTGTAAAAGCAATGTTCATCAGCGAAGACGAATGTGTGATCCCCAATTTCAAATCGGCATTCAGCGAACGTCTCGGCTTGTGGATTACAGTTGCCGGCATCCTTTTCCTCGGTATCGTAAGCTGCTTCTACAGCTCACTCCTCAACCTATCAGAAGAAGCTCCTCAGATGCTAATGTACTTTGTAGGCTAAACACTAACATTCAACCATTTTTCAAGCGGCGGAATCTTATATGAATCCGCCGCTATTTATTTTCAAGTTCAATCAACAATTCGGAGCCTATCTCACATAAAATTTTGACTAATAGACAGTCAACAGTTTTGCAAAATTATTCATGTTCGGAGATAGAATCGCGAGCATTGCGACTGATTGACACAGATAAAAAGCCAACTGTAGAGATACGTTCCACAGTCGGTAAAGTATTCTGGTAGTTAGGGCAGGCCGCAACAAATACACTGTTGCCTCCAATAATCTTATATTCAGAGGGTGAATCGTCCAAGAGATTGGACAGCAGCAGCAAAATCTTCTTTAGGAATAATAGCTTTGTTTCTGATTCTTTGGCGAGTATTATAAACCGTCTGTACAGAGCAATGGAGGAAGCGCGATATTTTCACACTGTCGTTGAGACCAAGGCGAACCAACGCATAAATTCGGAGTTCTGTATTTAGAATCTCACCACGCTTGAGAACAATCTGCTCGTCGGGTTTGAGAAGAGTATTGAAATCTTTAACGAAATCCGGATATATCTGGAGGAATATTCGGTCGAAATTTGCATATAGTTCTTTCAGTTCCGTGTGGGAAAGTTCCGGATTCTTAGTCATTTCTCTCAATTCCGGAAGTTTTCCGGCCACAATAAGCCTGTTAACTTTTTTACGGAATTCGTCGATCTTATTAATGTAATCGGAGCATATTGCAAAAACATCAGCAATATATTTTTCTTTAGAACGGTTAATTCTCGATAGCTCCTGAGCATCTTCACGTATATCGACATATAATGTAGATAACCTGTCGTTAGCCTCCTTTAGCTGTGCTCTTGTAGCCTGAAGTTCATCTACCCTATCTCTCAACGACGCATACAAGCTATCCTGAGCCTTTTTAGCCGACTGCAAACGTTTTAATTGGAAAACAATAAGACAACAAGCAGCCGACAGGAGGACAAGCGCTACAATCATCCACAAGAGATAATTCGTTATGGTTCTCTGCTGTTTTTCGGTTTTCTGCTGCAGCTGATCGGAAATAAGATATTGCAACTCGGCCAGACGGCCAATCCTCACACGGCTTTTAAATGTATTGGCGCATTTAATGCAAAAAGTGATATAATCGTTAGCCCGAGTCACTTCTCCATGTTCAAAAAGAAATGCAGCCAATTCTTCAAGCGATGCGATTTCACGGTTTGCCGAGCGGATATCAGCAATAGCCGATATTATCAAAAATCTGCTCCAATTCAAATCATCACTCGTCAACATATACATTTGCGATAGCATCCAGGCATCCATAGCATCTCGCCTGGTGTTGAAATTTCGCTGTGAAAGAGCCTCTCTCAATTCTGGTATCAACTCTTTTGCCGTATCCGGCGATCTGAGGCTGTGCCATGCCGCAAACCAAAAATATTTAGACGAAATATCAACTAACGAATCCGGCACCATTTTAACCAGCCGCTGAAGCAAAGAATCGGTATCGGCCGTATATGGGGCAGTGTCGCTGGAATAGCCCAGAAATTGATCGGAATGAGTCTGGAGGAACAAAGATTTTTCTGAATAATCCAAATACAAAGAAAGTTCCAACGACGGAGGCGCAACCGCATCAAGCGACTTTTTAGCCTCACTGAATTGGCCTGTAGCGGCAAAAATATACGATTTCATAATATTTGCCTCGTCCACTATAGTAGTATCTCCAGACTGGCGAGCAAGATTTATGCATACATCCGCATATTTTATGGTTGAGTCTGGATTAAGCGAACTGTATGAGTTATAAATATCTCTTGCCAGCAAAGTTTTACTTTCAAGCGCATTAGCACGATTGAAATCGCGGGTAAGGCCATTGATCACCGATTCTTTCTGTGCCACGAATTCATCAAAATGAAGCAACGCGAAATCCAGAGAATCAAGCAATTGTTCTCTCGAAGCGTTAAAAAGATTCGTGCCGGCACTCTGTAGTACCACTGCAAACAAAAAGGATAAGATAAGTATATATTTTTTCATTGGATAGAATTTTCTTGCGGTTAAAAGAATTCTCAAAGCAAATTTAATACATAGCATACTATTTTTTTTGTCGGCCATCCAATGCTACAAGAACATCGTTCAGTCTTGACCGTATAGCCTTAAGCTTCTCGATAGTATGCATTCTCCGATCCACATCGTGTTTGTTTTTCCTGATATAATCTTTTGCTGCTTCAATTTTAAGGCCCTTCTCCTTGAGCAAGAACGATATCAATCGGAGAAGCTCTATATCTTTAGGAGTGTATAATCTTATTCCTCCTGGATTTCGCGAAGGCTTAAGTTCGCTAAACTCACGCTCCCAAAAGCGAAGCGTACTCTGATTGACACCAAGCATTTCTGAGACATCGCGTATACGATAAAATTTTTTAGAGAGTCTGTCGTCCATACGTCAATCCATAACATGCCCGGCATTTTCGGCCAAGCGAACCAATTCGTCATATTGTTCGGGCGTGATATCGTAGAAATAATAATTCACCGGATTCTGCGGCTCTCCTCTATGTCTCACCTCGTAGTGAAGATGAGGCCCGGTACTTTTGCCCGTATTACCTACATAACCTATAAGGTCTCCTCTACAGACGCTCTGCCCTGCTTTGACGTTGAATTTAGATAAGTGAGCATAGCGCGTAGAATAGTTATAGCCATGATCGATTTCTATGAGATTCCCATATGCGCTTTTCCACGATGAATTTGTCACAATACCATCGGCCGTTGCGTATACAGGAGTTCCTATCGGAGCAGAAAAATCCAATCCTTCATGAAACTTGGTAGTGCCATATATTGGATCACGGCGTACTCCATAGCCCGAAGCCATGGTTCTGAGAAACTTTTCGGGCACCGGTTGTATCGCAGGAATATGGGCTATACGATCTTTCTGCCTGCCAGCTTCTTTCGCGAGATAATCAAACGAATTTATTTGAGAGAAAAGCATCTGGTCAAGCCTATCGAGTTTAGAGCCTACTGTGGCCACCAAAGCATTATCGCTCAATGAATCCATACGGTCCAAGTTTCGTTGGCGTTCCAGACCGGCATACCGTCTGGCAGGCGAGAGCGGCTCGCTCTGCATCATTACACGATAAAAATTATTATCACGCTCTGCAATATCTTCCATCACCGCAAGAGCCTCGTCAGCCTGTCGGTTCATAATTTCTATCCTTGCCTCAAGGCGCTGGTTTTGTTTGCGCAATTCCCGCTCTCGAGGAAAATCTACAAGATAATACAGGAAAGCGATCAAAACCAACGATCCAAGCAAACTTATACCCCAATTCCTCAGGGTTATACCAATCCTGTCTTTCCGCGACGGAAAGACCCGTTCATATCTGCCGGTAGATTGGTTGAACCTGTAAAAAACCTTTTGTCGCATATTTGCAAAAGTGAGTTTTTTGGAGTAATTTTGCGCTCGATTAGCGCAAAGTTAGCAAAAATTGCTCATAGCGTCAAATATGATTATTAAAATATCTTCCAAATATGCTCACGGCTAAAGAAATCCGACAATCATTTAAAGATTTTTTCGAAGGTAAAGGTCACCACATAGTGCCTTCTGCTCCTATGGTTATCAAAGACGATCCCACACTGATGTTTACCAACGCGGGAATGAATCAGTTTAAAGACATTATCCTTGGAAACATAGCGCCGAAATACCGTCGAGTTGCAGATTCGCAAAAATGCTTGCGTGTCAGCGGCAAACACAATGACCTTGAGGAAGTAGGTCTCGACACCTACCACCACACCATGTTCGAAATGCTCGGAAACTGGAGTTTCGGAGATTATTTCAAAAAAGAAGCCATAGACATGGCTTGGGAATATCTTGTAGACGTTCTCCACCTAAACCCCGAGCGCCTTTATGCCACCGTTTTCGAAGGGTCGCCAGCCGAAGGTCTCGCCCGCGACGACGAAGCAGCTTCTATTTGGGAAAAACATCTCCCGGCAAATCATATAATCAACGGGAATAAACACGATAATTTCTGGGAAATGGGAGATACCGGCCCATGCGGTCCATGCTCCGAAATACACATAGACCTCCGCAGCGACGAAGAACGGGCAGAAATCGACGGTGCAACACTCGTAAACAAAGACAACCCTCAGGTTATTGAGATATGGAACCTCGTTTTCATGCAATATAACCGCAAAGCCGACGGGTCTCTGGAACCGCTACCGGCAAAAGTTATAGACACCGGTATGGGATTTGAACGCCTTTGCATGGCACTCCAAGGAAAAACGTCAAACTACGACACCGATGTCTTCACTCCTCTAATCAACAAAATATCGTCGCTCTCAGGTAAAGAGTATGGCAAAGACCACCATGTAGACGTTGCTATGCGCGTAATTGCCGACCATGTCCGCACCATAGCTTTCTCTATTGCCGACAGCCAATTGCCATCTAACGCAAAAGCGGGCTACGTTATACGCCGTATATTGCGCCGTGCCGTCAGGTATGCATATACTTTCTTGGGTCAAAAGAAAGCCTTCATGTATCGCCTGGTAGACACCCTCATAGAAAGCATGGGAGATGCTTACCCTGAAATTGTTGCTCAGCGCGAATTGATAATGAAAGTTATCAAAGAAGAAGAAGACGCGTTCCTCCGCACTCTTGAAAACGGCATAAAATTGCTTGACGATGCAGTGAAAGCAGCAAAAGACAAAGGCCTTACAGAAATTTCAGGCAAGCAAGCATTCACCCTCTACGACACCTACGGTTTCCCCTTAGACCTCACATTACTTATCCTCAAAGACTACGGCATGACCGCAGATCTCGCAGGTTTTGAAAAAGAAATGGCAGAACAGAAAAACCGTGCTCGCGCTGCGGCATCTGTAGAAGCTTCCGATTGGGTTACCGTAAACGAAGGAGAACAAGAATTCGTAGGCTATGACCAAACTGAAACCGATGCAAAAATCCTTCGCTACCGCCACGTAAAACAGAAAAACCGCGATTACTACCAGATTATCTTAGACCGTACACCTTTCTATGCCGAAATGGGTGGACAAGTTGGAGACCGCGGAACTCTTATAGACACACAAAGCGGCCAACGCATTGAGATTTTTGATACAAAAAGGGAAAACGGTATAGGCGTACATCTCGTTAAAGAACTCCCTGCAAACCCCTCTGCATCGTTCAAAGCAGAAATAGACACAGAAAACCGTCAAGCAATAGCTCGCAACCACACTGCCACCCATCTTCTTCATCACGCTCTCCGCGAAGTATTAGGCACCCACGTAGAGCAAAAAGGATCATTCGTATCTCCAGATGTGCTGCGATTTGATTTCTCGCATTTCCAGAAAGTCAGCCCGGAAGAATTAGCCAAAGTTGAACGCCTGGCAAATGCTGCTGTTCGCAAAGCAATTGCCCGCGACGAACACCGCAACGTCCCCATTGCCGAAGCTCGCCAAATGGGCGCCATGGCATTATTCGGTGAGAAATATGGCGATGAAGTACGTGTTATCCGCTACGGCGACTCCGTAGAACTCTGTGGCGGCACTCATGTTGAAAATACCGGCAATATCGGAATGATAAAAATTATATCCGAATCAAGTATAGCCGCAGGTATACGTCGTATCGAAGCTATCACTGGGCCGGCGGTAGAAGACGCCATTGCAGAACTCGGCAATACCCTCAAAACTATTTCGGCCATGTTCAACAACGTTCCCGACGTCGTTTCGGCTCTCCGCCGCGCCCTTGACGAGAATACAGACCTCCGTCATCAAGCCGAAGAATATTTCAACGAACGCGTCAACAACCTTGCAACCCAGCTGTTAGATAAAGCAAGCACAACAGCCAACGGAATAAAACTCGTTGTTCTCAAAGGTATCCGTTTGCCGGAAATCCCAAAAGCCTTGGTTTCGGCATTGCGCGGCATGAGCCCCAAAGCCACAGCCTTTGTTGCAGCAACAAAAGACCCCTCAGGCAAGCCATTGCTCACTGTCGCTTTCACCGAAGACCTCACCCCAACCCTCAATGCCGGACAAATAGTAAGAACTGCCGCCAAAGAGATTAAAGGCGGTGGCGGTGGGCAACCAGGTTTTGCGCAAGCCGGTGGCAAAGATGCCGAAGGTCTTGAAAAGGCTTTCAACGTAATGATCGACGCAATTAAATAAAAATCTATCTTTTAACACTTACGACAACAACGCCTCGGGATTTATCGTCCCGAGGCGTTGTTGTTGGAAATACGTGTAGAACTTTCAGATTATACCGTAATATAGAACATTTTCTATCCAATCATTTCAAAAAAAGACATGCATCGCCATAACTGAGAAAACGATAATCACTTTCTAATGCATGACGATAAATTTCTTGCCAGCCACCGCCTAAAAAGGCCGAAACAAGCAACAAAAGCGTAGATTGCGGTTGGTGGAAATTTGTTACCATTCCCGAAACGATCCGATATACATAACCCGGCGCTATTATTATGCGTGTCCTGGCTATGAGAACATCGGAATCGATGCTATCAAGATAGTCTTCTATGGCACATAACGACTTAAAAGCCTCAATCTCTGTCAACTCACTATCATAAGGCACCCACTGAGGCACCTCTCCATCCCATCTCCCTGATAAAATGAGCTTGCCTATGTGGTATAGGCTTTCAAGAGTTCTAACTGTGGTTGTACCGACAGCCACAATATGCTTTCCTTCCTGGATAGCGCACCGAAGACTGGCAATTGTCGCTTTAGGAACAGTTATGAACTCGCTATGCATATCGTGCTCGCCTATAGTCTCCGATTTAACCGGGCGAAAAGTGCCGGCTCCAACATGAAGCGTAACCTCATAGCGTGGTATCCCAGCCTTGGAAATTGCATCAAGAACCTCCGGCGTAAAATGCAGTCCGGCTGTAGGAGCTGCAACAGAGCCTTCTATATGACTATAGACAGTCTGATAATCTCGGGAATCCGACGGTTCCGATTCACGGCAAAGATATGGCGGTATAGGTATTTGTCCCAACTTGGAAATAATGTCAGAAAAAGTGTAATCTTCGTTGTCCCACGCAAAAATCACTTTATTTGCATCATCTTGGTACCTTCGGGCCGTCAAGACACAATCGTCGCCAACTTTAGCCTCCAAAGCCCCATCTTTCCAACGCTTGGAATTACCAACCAGCACATTCCACACACACTCTCTTCTCGATGCAAATGCGCGTTCATAGTCTGCAGGGAAAGCCGGTTCAAGGCAGAAAATCTCAATTTTCGCTCCCGTAGATTTTTCAAAATGCAAACGCGCATTAATAACTCTTGTGTTATTATAAACCAGCACAGAGTCTTCAGGAAGCAACGACGGCAAAGAAGAAAAAATCTCATCTCTTATTCTGCCTTGAGAATCTCTAAAAAGCAATTTGCATGCATCGCGCTGAGCAAGCGGGTGTTTTGCTATCCTTTCAGCCGGAAGTGGATAGTTATATTCTTCAATTCTTATATCTCGAGGATTCATTATTCTCAAATTTTAATGCAAAGGTACAAAAAAACGCCGGCAATTGCTAATCTGCAATTGCCGGCGTTTAATATCATATCGGTTTTTCAGAAGCGGAAACCGGTAGAGAGAACTATATTGTTATGCTTTGTAGAAATTTCAGCAGTAGGTGTCGGACCTTCATAACCGGCAAAATTGGATGTGTAAGCACTGAATTTGCTGTTTCGAGTGGTATGCTGGTAAGCAAGGTCAATATACCATGCCTGATAACGGTAACCTATACCTACACAAATATTGTTTACCGATTTATTGAAAGAATAACTCGGATCGGTACCTGCGGTAGATATCGCCATGCGTCCATCAAGAGCCGCTTCGCGTGTTGTTTCCGACTGATAGTTGTATCCCAACCGCGCGCTGAAACTCGGAGTGATTCTATATTCCAAACCCACTCGGAATATATTAGCTGCCTTAAAATAATCTTTTATACATGCGTTCATCGCATCGTCTTTCACATATGAGCTTCCCCAATTGCTATAGTCCTCATATTTCATAGACATATCGTTGTAGGCAACCCGTTCGTAATCTGCACTGATAATAGCCGAACTGCCGATAACAGCCGAAGCCCCGACCATAAAACGCCAAGGAGTGTTCAATCTCCAGTTATAGTCATAATCATCGGTATATTCGCGGCCACTATTAGTATTACGGGATGTATACGGAGTATAGTTATATTGGGTAACCTCTCCATATCCGACATTGTTGAGATGCATCCATGTAGGAGTGTGGACAGCAACACCTATACGTAGGAAATCAAGCGGACGGACAATGACACCAAACTTAAGATTCGCGCCCGTACCACTCATACTCTTGTAGTTATACAGGTTAAAACCGGCGTTCCCTGATGTAAGACCATCTGTAGCCTTATCATATACCAACGCGTTTTCCATACTTTCGCTATAGTTAATCTCACGTTGATAATTCATATCTACAATGCCAACACCCAACCCCCAATAAACAAGATCGGATACATTACCGCCGAAATCAATATTATACTCATCGGTATATCCCCATTCGTGAACCTCGTATAGAGCGTCTCCCATGGTGCCGTTTTGGAACAAACCTGCATATGAATCGTTAGAGCCGTCATTATTTATCATCAGCGAATTATATGCCAACACAGAAAGCCAATCTTCTGAACTGTCTATATAAGGATTATAGTCTTCGCCAAAAAGTAAATTTTTGGAATCTATGCCCTGTGTAAACGATGCTACATAATTGGATAGAGAAGTCCCTGTCGACGCATTATAACCTTTGAAACGGCGATCAAAAGAATTAATCCTGCTGTAGCCAACGCCCCAATTGAAATTGCGTAGAGTCCCGCTAAGTTTGGCAACACCCACATACCCGAAATTGTCAAAAAAAGCTTTAGTATTATTTACCGAAATTTTATCTGACTCCGTAGTGGTTTCGTTACTCCTTATGCTTATATCAAACCCCAAACCAATATCGCTATGGCGGTAAATACCTATACCGGCAGGGTTTTGTGTCAAAGTCGACAAATCGCCGCCAAGCGACGTGAAAGCACCACCCATAGACACGAATCGGGCGGTACCCCTAAGTTCTGTTGGTGTGAGCGTATATGCATCCATTGCGCTTTGCGCCAAGGTGCTGAATGATATGGCTGCCATTGCGGCAATGCCGACGATTGTTCTGCGCATGTTGAAACGTTTTTTATGTTGAAATATTTTTTCAAATAATCTTTTAAGACAGCTATACACCATCTTAAAAGATTAACATAAATACATGATTATTAGTTCAAATATCAACGGCCTCTGCGAGATCCGCCCCCACCAGTGCTATGACCACCGCCATAGCTTCCGCCACGGCTACCGCCAAAGCTGCTGCCCGAACTACGATATGAGTTATTGTTACGATTAGACGAACTGCTATTATTGCGGTAGCTGTTTTGGTTGGTACGGTTCCTGTTGGAATTATTGTAATTGGAGGAGCTTCCCTGGTTGCGCCCACGCTGGCTGTTGTTGGAAGGTGTAGATACCGAAGAAGGCACAGACGGACGAGATGGGCTTACTACCGTAGCAGACCCGACGTTGTTTCCAGGCCGAACAGTTCCCAAAGAGCCCGGACGAGAAGTCCCCATAGCACCTGGACGTATTGTGCCGCTTGACGGACGACCCATATTACCGGGACGGGTACTGCCCGAAGGCGATGTAGCTTGATTGCTGCCCGGACGGCGATTGCCTCCTACAGACGACGATGGTCTGTGAACTCCAGATGCCCCATACGAAGGACGATGCGGACGGGAAGCTCCGGGTGATGTCGGACGCCATGCATGCGACGGACCGTGGCCTGGTCCATGCCAATGACCGGGACCATGGCCTGGCCATGGATGTGGATGATGCCATCCGCCCCAGCCCCAAGAGAACCATGGATCATAGCCCCAAGACCAACCATACCAAGGACCGAAATTAAAACCCCAACCGAAACCTGAATTCCAGTAATATGGCGAATATGCATAGTAGGGCGCGTAGCTGCCCCACATGTAATAAGGCAAGCCATAGCGCCAAGACCAATCCGAATAAACAGACAACGGGTCTACGCTATTTATCACATACACGTTGATATCTTGTTCAGAGGGCGTAGAATAGTAGTACTCCATCAATGCCGTATCTCCAGATTCAGCAACAACATCTGGGTTATAGAAACGTTCTATACGGCGAGTATACGAAAAATCGGGTTGCAAAGCATCATTTGCCTGCGCCGAACTTTCCGAAATATTACGGCGATTATATGTATCCACATCCATCTGAAGCGGACGGGTACTTTCTACGTTGTATTTATCCGCAGCAGAATAGCTTTGTTGCTGAGCTTGCTTTTGCGCTTGCTTTTTGCGCCATTCTTCTTCTGCGGCCTTACGAGCCTGCTCTTTCTTTGCAGCCTTTGCAGGTGAATAATACAAATCGTCTTCATAATCTTGAGCCGAAAGGCTGCTCCCCACAAGGGAAAAAGCGCCAAGAAGCATCAAGGATAATATGCGGGTGTAAACTTTCATCAGAGAGATATTTAAATGTGGTGAAACATCACTTTATATGTCTTTTATCATTAGACACTCAAAGAAGCCAATAGTTTAGCTTATGTGCACAAATATACGCAATTTCAACCATTTTAGAAGCTTTTTTCGCAGAATCAGGTTGTATTTAAGCATTTTTTGCCAAAAATGTGCAAAATAATTTCATTTGCTCAACAACTTGCGATACACGCCTTTACCGTCGGTAGATTTTCCATATGCAACAACATGCTGAGGACAAATATGATAACAGCGCAAACACATTGCGCACTTGTCGTTCCATCGAGGACCCTCAGCATCCATATCTATGTTTCCCATAGGACACGAACGCGAACATAAACCACAGCCGGTACAGCCCGGCAACGCATGGAACGGTTTAGCCGACATCGCAAATTTTTTAAACCATGGGAAAATGATTCTGGATTTTACTCCGGGAAAAGCTCCAGGGATAAGGGTATCCGGTCCGCCGTTTATTATAGACTCCGAAATACGCTTTATTGCAAAGGGAGCTTCTTCCAACTTTTTGTCGACAATCTCTATTGGGTCTACATCAAAGCCTTTCATGAGCACATAAATGTTGGGCATAATGATGGTATGTGCCCCTACATCTCGCCAAGCTCTCGATTGCATAAGTTTGCGCCATTGCTTGTCTGTGAGACCTGCATCGTCGCCACACGTCGCCAACATATAATGTTTTGCTTGGCTTGCCGAAGGGAAATCTACAGTTTTAATAAAATTCTCCACTACAGGTGGTACGCCCCAAGAATAAACAGGGAAACACCATACGACCCTCTCGCCGGCCGATTCTGTAATCTTGCCGCAAGAAAAGAAACTTGCCATATCAGCCACATTGTTGTCATCTAAAAGGTGACCAAGTTCCTGGGCTGCATACCTTGTGTTGCCGGTACCGCTGAAATAAAGTATCATTTCCGACGGTTGGTGCTGCTATTGCTACCTTTTATAGTTACTTGCGTAGCTCCGAAACCGTATTCCCTAAAAGAAGCATCCTGAACGTCATGCCCCTTATACCTATGCTTAAGTTCTTTCATAATTGCTTGCCGCAAGACGCCCTCACCTTTTCCGTGGATAAAAACTATTTTCTGTCCGGGACGGCGGAGATTAGCTTCCATAATTTCCGAAAAGCGATCTATCTGGGCATTGAGAATATCAGCAGGTCCGAGTCCGGCTACATTGTCAAGTAATTCGGCCGCGTGAAGATCCACTTCTATTATTTCTGAAACAGGCTTGCTGCTCTTTGAACGAGAAACGGCTTGGTCGCGACGATTCTGCAAGTTAACTTGACGCTTCTTTTCAAGTATCCCTTGGGCAAGCTGTGCGGAATCCAAAGTCTGCAGCACTGCAGGACGGTCGTTTCCCGTAATCTCAAACGCTATTACCGGGCCGTCAAAATATTGGTTTGGGCGGAAGCAATGCAACTTGGCAAACTTGGTGGCATCAACTTTCAGTTCTACATCTCCCGGTTGCTTGGGTGCAAACTCTCGATTCTGTTTAAATGCCACATATTGCACAAGCATCCGGTCAAATTTTGGCAAATCCTGTTGGAATAGTTCAAAAACGAATTCCTGAATATTCGGTTCAATCACCCCTTGATAGCGCAAAGTCCAATTAGAGTCTTCATTGGCACGAGTACTCACGGCCACAAATAGATAGTAGTTTGAATCATTCACCAAATATGCATCGAAACCACTCTGCGATAAAGATTTAATGTTCTGGGGTTCAAAACCTAAGGTTATATTCACCACATCACCTCCAGCAGTTTCTACAACCGGCAATGCAGTAGGTTGCGGTGTCGTATCTTTAGAAAAGATTTTCTGAGCTTTTGTATACTCTTCCCGTTCCACCCTTGGTGTTGATTTGGGAGCCGTAGCCTTTGCAACGGCTGGAGCACCTACAAGCACACACTCCCTGAGCAATACAGGAGTTTCAAAGCCGTCTTCATCTACATATGCTATATTATCTTGGATACGAACCACTACCCCACCACCAACAGAGTTGAGGAATCGCACATTATCGCCTACTTTTATCATATCATCGTATTTTTTAGAACACAAAAGTACACAAAATTATGCTCGTCTCAAAATAGATATGGCAAAACTAACCGGAATCTATTTCGAGACAAGCTCGCAAGAAAGGTTAAAACGGAAACTGGAATCTATTTGTGTTTACATAGCTTTTCCGTTGAATTGAAGATTTAATCCTCTTCGTTGCGTTCGCATTCGTATGCAGCAAAAAACGACATCGTTTCAGGATCACTTATATTTTTCCTCATTTCATCAAATTTCTCGCGTGATGCCGAAGAACCTCTTGCCCAAACCGACGCGCGGATCAAGTCGGATGTGTTAGTATCAGTGCTAAAAGGTACTGAAACGCCATTTGTCATGCCCGACAATTCCTTATACCAACCACTCCGTCCTATTGTCACAGTATCAATTTTAATCTTCATCTCAGCAGCCCTATGAGCTACCTGACGCCAATCTATTTGGTTTCCTTGCACAATATCGCCATATGAATAGCCAAGCCCATGTGGTTCTGCATCGGCAATGAGAAGCACGACTCTCTTGCTGTCGGGTCTCCAAGGAGTTTCTTCCACTATTTTCTTCAGCACCAATTCGTAGAATTCATCGCCGTCGCCGCCACTGGTATCGCGTGAATTAAGAACAAATTTTACCAAATCATTTTCGTTGTCTGTAGGCATTAGAACCTGATATGCGTCGCCGAAATTGTCTTTGTCTATCATATCGCAATAGTCGCCAAAAGCCACTAAGCCCAACCGCAAATCCTCATTATCTTTAAAAAGTTGGGGTATAAGTAGTGAAACATCTTTACGTACGGATCCTATATATGAAGCCATTGAACCGGTGGTATCAAAGGCTATCACCATATCGAGTTTGCCAATTGTCTTGGGAGCTATCTTATTTAGCCCGTCGCACACCTCCAAGACATCGTTATCTTCTTGTTCTTCTACAAATAATTTAATCGTTTTTTTAGTAGCAGCCATGATTTCTGAGATTTTTGTTTGTTATGCCACATGTACAGCCAAAAGGCATTTTTTTCTCAGAAAAGGCAAAAAAAATTACAAACCTTAAAATCCGAAAAGTTTCTCCGAATTCAAAGATATTATATTCTCCGCTTCTGCGGCATCCATTCCTAAAGCTTGGGCAATTGTATTAAGTATATACGGAATACGGGCGCTTTCGTTTCGTTGTCCGCGCAGTGGCGCCGGAGAAAGATAAGGAGAGTCTGTTTCGGTGAGAATACGTGTGATACCTATTTCCGGAAGGACACTCCGAAGGTTTGAATTTTTGAAAGTTACGATACCGTTGATACCAAAAAAATAATCTCCGCAACGGCGTATGCGTTCAACATCGGCCACAGAGCCACCGAAACTATGAAAAACAGCTTTGGCATAGGGATAACTCTGCAGCACTTCCAACGTTTGGTCAAGGCCATCGCGGCAATGGATTATAAGAGGCAAACCGGCTGCCACTGCCGCCGCCACCTGAGTATCAAAAGCCTCTATTTGTTCTTTCTCATATTGTTTATCCCAGTATAAATCTATTCCGGCCTCGCCAATAGCCACGCAATTAGATGTTTGAGGAATAAGGCTGAGTATATAATCGAGCTCTTGCTTCCAGTCTTCCTTCACCTCGGTAGGATGCAACCCCAAAGCCACAGCAACATTAGCGCTATAAAACGATGCAAGCATAAGCATAGGCTCCACCGAAGACCGGTCTACACCGGGGAAAATCATTCTCGTCACTCCGGCTGCTATCGCACGGTCTACAGCCATACGTTGGCCTTCAAGAGAATCCGGAGTTTGCCCCTCCAGGGAAAACTCCGGCATATACAAATGGGTATGTGTGTCTATCATTTTCAATGGCTTCGATTGGCAGCTTTTAGAGCCAATTGTATAAAAAACTCACGGGCATTGTGATTCAATTCAACATTTTCCAAGGCATCTATCGCTGTTTTAGAAAATCTTTCTGCCAAAAGACAGCAGCGCTCACCAAGATTGAGGCGATCGTATACGCGCACCACTTGAGCAATGAGTTCCCGGTCGTCTAAATTCTCGGAAATAATACCGCCAAGTTCCTCGCCAGCTTCTGAAAGCCCGTTTATTAAAAGCCATGTTTTCTTTCTGTTCACAATATCCCCGCCTATCTCTTTTCCGAAAATTGCCGGGTCGCCATAAGTGTCCAACCAATCGTCGCGCAACTGGAAAGCAAGACCGAGGTTGATTCCATAGTCATAGAAAGCTTTAACGACATCTCTGCCGGCGCCGGCCATCAAAGCGCCTATGGCGCAAGAACATGCGAGGAGAACACTTGTTTTGAGCCTAATCATCTCAAGATACTCACTCACAGCCACATCATTGCGCCGTTCAAACTCCATATCAAGCTGCTGTCCTTCATAAACCTCCATTGCGGTAGTATTGAATATGCTTAGCAGGTCTTGCAGTTTATCTCCAGCGCAACAAGCTATAAGCTGACACGACATAGTGAGCATGGCATCACCGGATAGTATGGCTGCATTTTCATTCCAACGGCGATGTACAGTTGGCCTTCCGCGCCTTATATCTGCCTTATCCATAACATCATCATGCAAAAGGGTGAAATTATGGAACATTTCTATACCAAGAGCCTGATTCATGGCTTCCTGGGGATTCTTATGGCTCAGTGCAGAGAATGCTGCCAACAACAAGCTTGGCCGCAATCTTTTTCCACCACCCGAAAGCGTGTATTTTATGGGATCGAACAACTTGGGTGCTGTGGTAGGATAGTCTATGTTCTCTAAGGCTTGTTCTACCAATGAGCCAAAGTATTCTGTGGTAAATTCCATTTGTCAAATTATTTGTGAGAAATCGAGTTGCGAAAAAGAATCTATAATCATATCAGCCTTGCCATCAAGGCTTTGACGGGGATTGCTTGTAGTAAGGGCCACAACAAAAGCTCCACTGCCCCTGCCTGCGGCAAGACCATTGAAAGAATCCTCAAAAACAACAGAATCTTCTGGAGACACTCCAAGAAGTTGCGCCGCCGTGAGGTAACATTCGGGGTCTGGTTTGGATTTGGTCACGCACGAGTCTGTTATGACCACTTTGAAATAGTCTTTTAAATATGGGTGCATGCCAAAGAGTTTATCCATTTTTTTATTATTGCTACTGGTAACTATGGCACAAGCTACTCCCATATTTTTCAATTTTTCCAAAAATGCCAAAGTATCTTCAAACAATGGATATTCCATAGTTTCTTCCGCATCTTCAAGCATTTGCATCACTTTAGGTCGGTCTTCGGCATTAAAATACTGCATAATGTGGGGCAAAGTGGTACCTTTTATTTTCAATGCAAAACCGGGAATACCTGTAGGGACTGCTTGATCTATGGATTCCCAGATGCGTGTATATACCGGTTCGGAGTCCACAAGCACACCGTCAAGATCAAATAGAGCAGCTTTACGCATGGCTTAACAAGCTTTGAAACTCAAATCCAAGCCTTTCACAGAATGTGTCAATGCACCGACAGAAACAAAATCCACTCCGGCTTCGCCATATGCACGGAGAGTATCAAACGTAATGCCGCCCGAAGATTCGATTTCAACCCCAGGAGCAGCCTTTCGTATAATCGCCACCGCTTCCTTGGTGCGCTCGGGTGTGAAATTATCAAGCATAATCCTATCTACACCGGCAGCAATAGCTTCGTTGATTTCGTCTTCATTACGAACTTCCACTTCTATTTTCAGATTTTTGCCATTGTTGCGACAATAATCTTTGGCTCTGCTAACCGCAGCTGTAATTCCTCCTGCAAAATCAACGTGGTTATCTTTGATTAGAATCATATCAAACAAGCCTATACGATGATTTTTACCCCCACCAATTTTAACCGCGTCTTTTTCAAGCATACGCATGCCTGGGGTCGTCTTACGAGTATCAAGCACATAGCAATCAAGCCCCTCAAGCTGCTTCTGGTATCTGGCAGTTTCGGTTGCGACACCGCTCATTCGCTGCATTATATTGAGCATGAGACGTTCTGTTTGGAGAAGAGACCGCACAGGCCCTTCAACAACAAAAGCTATATCACCAGGCTTGACAACAGCACCGTCGTTTATGAAAACGGTCATTTTCAGACTCGGATCGAATTTTTGAAAAACCTTCCGAGCCATTTCCACCCCGGCCAAAATACCGGGTTCTTTCACCAAAAGATGCTGTTTGCCCATGGCATCAGGGCCTATGGTGCTCAATGTTGTGTGGTCGCCGTCGCCGATGTCTTCGGCAAATGAAAGGGCAAGAAGGTCGTCAATTAATTCGTCTTTTGTTTTCATAATGAATAAGTTTTTGTGAATGCAAATTTAGCACTTTTGCTGCAAATTGCGTAAATTTGCAGCATGAAAATCAGAATGCTATGCATGGGAGAAGTCCGCGACAAAAAAATCGCAGACGCTATTAGCGTATATACCAAACGCTTACCCCACTATTTCCCTTTTTCAATGGATTGTCTTCGAGATGTCAAAACCACCAAAGGCACCACCCAGCAACGACAAAAGGAGATGGAAGGCGAAAAATTCCTTGCAGAAATAGCGCCTGCAGATTTCGTAGTGCTTTTAGACGAGAGAGGCAAAGAATTTTCATCAAGGGAATTTGCAGATTTCATAAGCAGGAAATCTCTTGATCTACCACGCAACCTCATCCTGGTTATTGGAGGTCCATACGGTTTTTCGCAAGCAGTCTATTCTCGTGCCGACATGCTGATTTCTCTTTCAAGAATGACTTTCCCCCATGAGTTAGTGCGTCTTTTCCTCGCCGAACAACTCTACCGAGCCGCATCGATAAACGCAGGTGAACCATACCACCACGACTAAGAAGCAAATAAAGCCATGCCAAATCTCCTAAGCATAGAGAACCTCATAAAAAGCCACGGCGATAGCCGACTAATCAACGACATAACTTTCGGTGTTGACGAAGGTGAAAAAATAGGCATTGTCGCTCGCAACGGTACAGGCAAAACCACATTGTTAAGAATGATTGCCGGTGTCGACGCACCCGACAAAGGACGCATAACATTCTCCTCCGGGCTAAAAATTGCATACCTTCCGCAAGAGCCGGAATTCATTGGTCAAACCGTCGGAGAGGCCGCTTTAAACGGTGTAGATCTTGATAAAATGGATCAAGACGACAGACAACGATACACCGACAGGCTTGCAAAAGAGTTGTCTCGTATGGGCTTGCCCGATCTTGATGAAAACATAGCACACTTGTCGGGAGGACAAAGAAAGCGCTTGGCTTTAGTACGGGTAGTGATGGCCGAACCCGATTTTATAATCCTTGATGAACCGACAAACCACCTTGACATAACCACGATAGAATGGCTTGAAAACTACCTTAAACGATCGCGAGCCACTATATTAATGGTTACACATGACCGCTATTTCTTAGACCGAGTTTGCAACCGTATAATAGAGCTTGATAACGGTAAAATCTTCTCTGTAAACGGCAACTACGACATGTATCTCCGCCGTCGGGCAGAACGCATAGAAGCCATGTCGGCAGAGTTGGCCAGAGTCAAGAACACCCTCCGCAAGGAGCAAGACTGGATGAGCAGGCAACCTCAAGCAAGAGCCGGCAAAGCAAAATTCCGAATCGACCGCTTCTACGAGCTCAAGGAACGTTCACAAGTAAACCTCACGGAAAAAAACGTTCAACTTGACACACGTTCGTCCAGAATCGGCTCAAAGATTTTTGAAGCAGAAAAAGTCTGCAAACGTTTCGGCGAAAAAATCATACTCGACAATTTCTCATATATCTTTGCACGAGGCGAAAAGGTAGGTATAGTAGGGATAAACGGTGTAGGTAAATCCACATTCATAAAAATGCTCCAAGGGCTTGTTCCGCTTGATTCCGGTCAGTGGGTCGTAGGAGAAACCGTGAGATTCGGCTACTATAGCCAAGACGGCATACAATTTGACGAAAACAAAAAAGTTATCGACGCCGTAAACGAAATTGCAGAAGACATAGACCTCGGCAACGGAACCCGCATAGCTCCCATGCAATACTTGCAACGTTTTCTATTCTCCCCTGCCGACCAACAAAAATATATCTACAAACTAAGCGGAGGTGAACGCTGCCGCCTGCATTTGGCTACGGTTTTGATGCGACAACCAAATTTCCTGATTCTTGACGAGCCTACAAACGACCTCGACATAATCACCCTTGGAATCCTTGAAGAATATCTTGCAGATTTCAAAGGTTGCGTTATAGTGGTGAGCCACGACAGGTATTTCCTTGACAACATTGTGGATCATCTTTTCGTAATGGAAGGCAACGGAGTGGTAAAAGATTTCCCTGGCAATTACAGCGATTACCGCCAATATTTGCAGGAAGAAGCCAAAAACTGTGAATCGCAATCGGGCACTAAAGAAACCTCTAAACCTCGCCGATCTGCACAAAGACCTCAAAAAATGACTTTTAAAGAACGACAGGAGTTTCAAAGTCTTGAGAAAGAATTGCAGATCCTCGGAGATGAAAAGAAAGCTCTGGAAGATTTCTTTGCAAATGGAGGCGGTGATGATTTCGACAAAAAATCCCAACGCTATAACGAAATCCAAGACATCATAGACGAAAAAGAACTGAGATGGCTGGAATTATCAGAAAAAGAATGAAAGTTGCTTCTGTCTTTTTATCTTTAGCTTGCACTTTTGTGGCGGTAGCTTCGGAAACAGACTATTCCGATACTGTACGCGCAGCCCATATCTTGCGGCCAGTAGAAGTTTTAGGTCTAAAACAAATGCCTGGCGCTTCCTCGGCAGAAGCCGTCACCACCATCTCTGGTTCACAAGCCCGCAGGTTAGGTATAGATGCCATCAAAGGAATTTCCGATATTGCGCCTAACTTTTTCATGCCCGACTATGGTTCAAGGATGACATCTTCAATATATGTGAGAGGTTTAGGCGCAAGGATAGACCAACCGGTGGTTGGCCTCAACATAGACAACATACCATATCTCAATAAAGACGCTTACGATTTCGACATAACCGACATAGAGTCTATCGAAGTGCTGCGCGGCGCACAAGCAGTTCTCAACGGCAGGAACGCAATGGGAGGGCAAATAAACATCAGAACCCTTTCGCCCCTCACGACTCAAGGCTTAAGATTCAACATAGGTGCCTCGTCGGCTTTTTCTTCAGGCCACGGAGCAAAAGCAGCTCTAAGTTACTACACCAAAATAAAACCAAGCCTCGGCATGGGCATTTCTGCTCAATATAAGCACAATGGAGGCTATTTCCGCAACACTCATTCGGGCAAGCTTACTGCTGCAGAAAACAGCGGCTCTATAAGGTGGAAAACCGCATGGTTGCCGTCTAAAAGAATTTCGTTTACAAATACCGCAAGCCTGAGCCTATCATATCAAGACGGATATCCCTATGCTCCAATGGAAACGGGCGTGATAGCCTACAATGACACATGCTCATACCGCCGCACTGCTTTTGCCGATGGCCTCACTATAGCATGGGCAGGAAAAAGGGTGGTAGTTACATCGGTAACATCTGTCCAATATATCAACGACTGCATGAAATTGGATCAAGATTTTTTGCCTGCCGATTATTTCACCCTTACCCAAAGCAGACAAGAGTGGTCCATAACTCAAGACTTATTTACTCGCGGCAATCGTGGCCGCTACGGTTGGCTCGGTGGCGTTTTCGCTTTTTACAAACACACATCAATGCAAGCCCCGGTAACCTTCTTTGATACAGGCATTGCACAACTCATCGAAAAACACCGCAACGAGATAAACCCCGATTATCCCATAAAATGGGATAGCCGCAGGCTTTTTTTGGGCAGCCGCTTCACACTTCCTTCTGGCGGTTTTGCTATTTACCACGAAAGTACATGGAAACAAGGGAAATGGCGTTTTGAAGCCGGTCTGCGTCTTGACATTGAAAAACCGAGTATAGACTACAACAGTATCTGCAATACAGGCTATACTACCATGCAGCGCCAACCCGACGGGTCTCTAATACCATACCGCCATACCCCGATAAACATTGACGATACCGACGGATTGACCCAGACTTTCGTCCAATTCCTGCCAAAGCTCACCATTGCCTACGACAACGAGTCATTTACCCCTTATTTCAACTTTGCAAAAGGTTATAAAGCCGGAGGATATAACACACAGATGTTTTCCGACGTACTCCAGCAGAGAATCATGAACATAATGGGAATGACAAGCCAATACACACTGGCTCAGATTGTGGCATATCGCCCGGAATGGAGCTTGAACTACGAAATAGGCTTCCATTCCAAATTTTTAGACAGCAAGTTAAATATCGATGGAGTGTTATTCTTCATAGACTGCCGGAACCAACAACTCACCGTTTTCCCGGCGGGAACAACAACAGGACGAATAATGACAAACGCAGGCCGCACCAGAAGCTTTGGAGTGGAAATTACCGCAGATTACAGGCCTATCCAAGACCTGTCGTTCAGAGCATCTTACGGTTATACAAACGCGACTTTCCGCTCCTACAACGACGGGCATGCCGATTATAGAGGCAAAAAACTACCTTATGCACCCGGTAATACATTATTTGCCGAGGCAACATGGAGGGCATCACAATTGTCGTTTTCAGGTGTCACACCCCAATTGGAGGCCTCCGTGCGTTGCGCCGGTAAAATATATTGGGATGAGAGCAATTCGCTGTCCCAACCATTTTACGCTCTTCCGGCATTAGGAATTGCATTCAATTCCACTAAATGGACCCTGAGATTACGATGTGAGAATATTACAAATACCAAATACGACACATTCTATTTCATGTCGATGAGCAATGCCTTTGCCCAACGCGGTTTGCCGCGCCGAATTTCGGCATCGTTCCGACTAATACTATAACTTTTAAACCATGAGACTATTATCCACAATTATCCTCGCAATGGGGCTTGCGGCTTCGGCGCATGCAACAACACCGTCTTTTATCAACACAGACCAAAACCATATAGAAGGCAATCTGCCTAAATTCAAAAGAGGCCTACAAAGCCTTGAAGAAGGTAAAGACACCGTTTTACGAATACTACATATAGGAGACTCTCACATTCAAGCCGAAATGGTAACCAATGAGTTGAGACGCCTGCTCCAGCAACGGTACGGAAATGCAGGAAGAGGATTTGTAGCCCCACTCCGTTTAGCAGGCACAAACCAGAGCCACGACTATGCAATTACTCGTCCGGTACAAGGTACAGACACAACCCTCCAGACACGTCTGCTAAAATTCCCATGGCCAGTGAAGCCAGGTGTAGGTGGTGTGGCAGTAAAGACCTCAGTTCCTGTTTCTTATCGCATTACACCTAAAACAGAAGGCCACAGTATTAAAAATATTACAAATTTCACATCGCAGGGTATTTCGGAAAAACGGCTTGAACAAAATGCAGACAGCATAGACATTGACATACCTGCCGGTGTGGCCTATTACGGTTCTATAATTGAAAACGGCAAAAAGGGGATACTCTACTCTGCTATCGGCAATAACGGGGCTTGCTTCACAGACTATAGCCTCATCGACAGCTTTCCTCAGACCACAGCACAATTCGACGCCGATCTCATCATTCTATCTATGGGTACCAATGAAGGTTTCTCAACAATGACCGATGAAGAAATTCGCCGTTCGGTAGAAAATCTCACCACAAGCTTGCGTTTCTTCAACCCTGAGGCTGAATTCCTCATACTTGCGCCCATGGAATGCCAGAAAAACCGCAATCATGGCCATAAACCATTGTCGGAATTCTACGATGTCAACCAACGTGTAGTTGAAGCAAAAGACATAATCTTATCTCAAGTCAAAAAACAAGGGATTCCTTATTGGGATTTCTACACCGTTGCCGGAGGTGAAGGAGCCTCAACTAAATGGCTGGAACAAGGCTTGATGAACAAAGACCGCATACATCTCTACAAGGCCGGCTATGAACTTATGGCCCGACTTCTTTTCGATGCGTTGACCCAAGAGGCTCAGTAGGCACTTAGCTCCAGAGAAGAAGGGGAAGCATAGAAATCTCGGCTCAACAGAAACGGCAAAGTAGCATCCGGGTGCTTTGCAAGGTAACTTTCAACAATTTTGTAGCCCAAATATCGTCCGGCTCGTCCTGGGCACATCGGTGCAAGCAAAGTTGTGGCCGGAGAAGGGGCAAAAAGCCGTTGCGATGTCTGCTCGGATGTGTCAAAAATGAGTTGATGCTTCACTGCCGTATTCCACAGCTCCTTTTCGTTTTCTTCAAGCCACTGCCATTGCTCCGGCAAATAACCAAGAGCCATCGCTTCGTTACCGTCGGCAGCAAGTCGAATCTTTGCATGAGCCAACGCCCCTTCATAAAGCATACGATCCAGAACCGTAGCGTCCTCTTGACTTTCGTAAGGATAAGATGTTCCTATCATAGCTTCTGCAAGATCATATGGCAACATTTGAGGGGTCTTGCCTACCCTTATATATGATGGCCAATGAGAATAGCCCTCAAAATCTGCACCTAAATAATGGTTTAAAGCTATGAGCATTATATCATCTACAAATAAAACCGACTCGGGTCGTCCATAGACAACAGCAGCATATTTACGCTCCGGCAGTTTCAATCCCGCAGCATCAGCTCGGGCAAGGATATTGCCTAAATCACGTGCAAGCGGTTCTACCGACGGGAATATGCTGTCCACCTTCGGGGTAAACATTTCTACGGGCAACGAAGTGCTCCAGGCCTCTACAAGCTGTGGCGAAAAAGGCTGCTCGCTTACAGTGGAAAGAAAGGCTTCTATTTCCGTGCTGTCTTTTTCTAAAACAGCATCGCGAGCGGTGGAATCGAGTAATGCAAAAACCGCCATGTCTTTATAGACAGGCACAACAACTTGAGGCTCTCCATCTATATTTCCACGGCTATTTCGGCATGCTACAATGGCGATAGCCAACAAAAGACCAAATAGAACGATATTTATTTTTTTCATGCGCAATAATAAGTTTTCTGTGCCTACAAGACAGCTTGACGATACAAAATTAGTGTATTTACTCTTAATAAAACATTTTTTTCTACCTTTTGACCACGAAAATGGTGGAAAAAAGTAGTATTTTTGCAGCGATAAAACAAGAACTTGCATTAATGAAGGTTTTCCGATATTTTGTAGCAATCCTGCTAATGGTTTTTACCATCGGCCAAATTGAGGCTAAAAGTCTCGAAGAGGATCGCTATGTGCTCGTACTTGATCCAGGTCATGGAGGCAAAGACCATGGAACTCCAGGAAAGCCAATGAAAGAAAAAGAGGTGGTTCTTGATGTTGCCAAACGCCTAAGAAAACTTGTTGAAGAAGCGTGTGGCGACAGCGTGAAAGTTATAATGACACGCGAGACCGACGTTTTCATCCCTTTGAGCGAACGCGCCTCAATCGCAAACAAGGCTGATGCAGATTTCTTCATGTCCATACACGTCAACTCTATAGACCGAAAAACAAAAGGCCGCGAAAAAGTCCACGGAGCATCGGTCTATACCGTAGGATTGCACAAAAGCGATGCAAACCTTTCGGTGGCCATGCGCGAAAATGCTGTCATTGAACTGGAAGAAGATTTCTCGGAAACATACCAAGGATTTGACCCAAACTCATCGGAATCGTATATCATTTTCGAGCTCAACCAGAATCGCCACATGGCACGAAGCATCGAAATGGCAACACTTGCTCAACACGAATTGACAGGTTATGCCGGGAGAGCCGACAAAGGCGTCAGGCAAGCAGGTTTCTTAGTCCTGTGGGCAACAAAAATGCCCTCCGTGCTCGTTGAACTTGATTTCATGTGCAACCCGGCAGCAGAACGTTTTTTAGGATCAGACGAAGGACGGCAGAAATGTGCGCAAGCTCTTTTCAACGCATTTTCAGAATATCGCACACGCCATCCCAAAAATCCAAAGAAATCTTGAACCCAAAGTAATTGCAAATCGTTTATAATTAATATCGTATCGTATAATTCATCCATCACCATAACATGAAACCACTTTTCCGCAAAGAATTTATGATAGGCCTGTTAGTCGTCGTGGCCTTGCTAATCCTTTTCTTCGGCATCAATTTCCTTAAAGGCGTCAACGTCTTCAAAGCTGCAAACTATTATTACGCACAATATACAAATGTAGAGGGTCTGGCTATCTCGGCTCCGGTAACGGTAAACGGATTCAAAGTAGGAATAGTACGCGACATCCAATACCAATACAACAACCCAGGCCATGTAGTAGTGGAATTGAGCCTTGACAAAGCGCTCCGCATACCTAAAGGTTCTAAAGCAATGATTGCAAGCGATATATTGGGTACAGCTACCGTGACCTTGTCTATGGCTCACGAATCACAAAATTTTTACAACGTGGGAGACACCGTACCCGGAGTTGTTGAACCCGGAATGATGGCCGGGATTTCCGAGAACCTAATGCCGGCTGTAAACTCAATTCTACCAAAAGTAGATACACTCCTTTCGTCGCTTAATGCTGTAGTGACGAATCCGGCACTCACGACTTCGCTCAATCGCTTAGACAACATTTCGTCGGAACTTGAGCAAACAATGCGTTCGCTTCATCAGGTTATGGCTCAAATGGGACCGGTGACAAAAGACATCAAATCAATAACATCAAATGTCGACACCATAACCTCCGACCTCGCCGTATCTACAGGCCGTCTGCGCGAAGCTCCAATAGACAGCATGATGACAGACCTCGCTGCGACAATGGCTAATTTGAAGCAACTCACAGACCAACTTAACAACCCGAATTCATCTATAGGAAAACTAACAAACGACCCCGCTCTCTACGACAACTTAAACTCAACAATATCTTCGCTTGATTCCCTCTTTGTAGACATCAAACGCAACCCCAAACGCTATATCAGCATCAAACTCCTTTAATTCCGAGCAAAAAAGCATACGGGGGCCGGCATAATTTTGCTTGTCCCCATTTTTTTTGCAACTTTACAATGAACTTTTTCTGAAAACAATATGTTATATTTTAACTTGCATAAGAGATTATAACATACTTTACCCGCATGAAAACAACTATACGCAAAATTTGTCGTCTGCCGGAACAACACCGGCGGGTTGTTTTCACGTTCATATGTCCCAAAATCCACACCGGGCCGGCATGCACAAAAACAGATCACCCATGCCGGTGTTTTAACGATAAAATTACCATCGAGTGATCAGGCGCAGGCATTCGGTTAACGCCTGTGCCCACGGCCGGAGAAATTTCTCCGGCCGTGTTCTTTCTACTCTTGACTGACGGAATGAAAGAACAATAGAGCAAAACTTGTCTGCCAAATGAAAAATCAGAAGAAAAATTTGCGGAAAATTTGGCTGAGTGAAAAAAAATTCGTTACTTTGCACTCTGATTTGCGGCGGCTCCTTTGGCAACCGAGGAAAGATGCGCCCCGGAAGCATATGAGCACTGCGAGGCCGGCTGCAAGAACTTGATGTACAAAAAGAAAACAATAAAACGATAAACCATTAACAGCCATGTCAAAGATTTGTCAAATCACCGGCAAAAAAGCAATGGTCGGCAACAACGTTTCTCACTCGAAACGTCGCACCAAACGCAAATTCAACGTTAACCTCTTCACCAAAAAATTCTATTGGGTAGAACAAGGCGTGTGGATTAGCCTCACTATCTCCGCTGCCGGCTTGCGCACCATCAACAAGTTGGGATTGAACGCAGCCATGGAACAAGCCGCCGAAAAAGGTTACCTCACAGGCAACGACATCAAATTCTTAGCTCTCTAATTCCACGAACGCACTAACAACCACCAACTATGGCAAAGAAAAGCAAAGACGCACGCGTTCAGGTTATCCTTGAATGCACCGAACACAAGGCAAGCGGTATGCCAGGCACCTCGCGTTATATCACAACAAAAAACCGCAAGAACACACCCGAACGTCTCGAGCTTAAGAAATACAACCCCATCCTTAAGCGTATGACTATCCACAAAGAAATTAAATAATATCTGAGATATGGCAAAGAAAACAGTGGCTTCGCTCCAGAAAGGTGAAGGCCGTACCTACAGCAAAATTATCAAAATGGTGAAATCACCCAAAACAGGTGCTTACACTTTCAAAGAAGAAATGGTTCCCAACGACGCTGTTCAAGCTACTTTGAAATAAGCTTCGTAACCGTATAATACAAAAGCAGTTCCGCTAATGCGGAACTGCTTTTTTTCATTTCATTCAAACCTTATTCTTAAAGATGGCTTGAGATTATTCGTAGGTCGTTTCAACGTCTACATAACTGTCGACCGAAGGTTGGCCAAATTCTATAGCACCCATCTCTTCGTTTGAATTAATAACCAGATTATAAACATAATGGTAGCCCGGTTCCCATTTAGAGAAACTGCTTGTAGAAAGCGGGAACTTTAGCAGGCCGTCGTCAAAGGTGCTACCCTCCACTATATTTTCTGCCGGAGTATTTTCATTAGGCCACAATTTAGCTCCGGTTTTTGTATCGTAGACAGAGCACATCACAGCAATATAGTTATCAGAACCGGAACCATTGCTTCGGTAACTAAGAAGCTGAGGAATGAGATATTTGGCGCCACCTAAACCTAATCCGGTTTCACCCATGTCGGTCGGGGTTGTTGTAAGCGTTATTAAGTCTGATGCATCCTGCGACATGTGGTAAATATAAGCAAAAGGCGTATTTTGACCGCCCCATGTTCCTACATTGCTTTGCGAGGGAGTTTCGGATGTAGAACCTTCAGGGAAGGTAAAATTACCCTTAGACATTATATTGGAAAGTGCGACATTGGAGACTTTCACCGTAAGATCAGCATTTGTCGAGCGCATCATTACGGATACTTTTGCCAATGCATGACGGAAATTAAACACTACTTGGGCATTGGCCATGCCTGTCTGCCCGCTCAATCCAGGACATACCGCATATATTATGTCTTCTGTACCAGGATAACTGTCGTAGGCAACTGCTTTATGCGGAGTTGATGTCCCGAGCCATGCAGGTGCAAAAGCATAGAAATCTACGGTCTCTTTTGCCGGCCAATATTTCAATGGCGAATAAGTCCATGTATTAGATGACGTTTTGGTAACCTCCACATTATCCATAAAAACATCGGTCTTATCGCTTCCGGTATATGCATAGACATAAAAAACGTTTAGGTTATTCGTATTAATATCCTTTGACCTTGAAAATTCTGTTTGTGCGGCAAAACGTATGGAGTTATCGTCGGGAACTCCAGTATTCTCATGCGTGTCGCTTTCCGAACAAGCCGTCAAAGCCGCTAAACCAGCCAAAAACGGCACAAAAAATAGATTTTTATTCATAAGCTCTTTTATTAGTTGATTATTCAATCTTTTTTTCAAGAAAACCCGTCAGAGTTCAATTTCTGTAGATAAATCTATCTCAATCTTATCCCATCCATCAACGCCAACCTCTATTCCGACATCTCCAGATGATGTAGGCGGTTGCTCTTCGGGGATTTCAAAATCTTTTAATACTATTATAACATTTCTGGCGCCAAAACTGTGCGACACTTGTGAAGTAACATCTACATTTTTAACATATTCTTTTCCGTCGGAACGGATAAACCTCACAGAAACATCAAAAGGAGACTCTTTATGGGGCGACATAAATGCTGTTATCGCACCTCTTAGGCACGAGTCTGCATCAATAATCAACGGGAAAGAAACTCGTGCGCCTCCTTCCAAAGATTCTCCACTTGAGATATTCAACTTTTTGCCCATCCCCGACAAAACAGCATTTATAGACCGTACCCCGCCGAGGCCTTTAGGTTTTTCAACTATAAGACTATATACTACGGCCAAAGAATCGGGATAACACCTCACAAGATTATAAGGGCAATGTTTTACGCTTCCATCGGGCTGAGTGTAATCAACACCACACAAGGTCACCTCTATTTCATCTACCTTGGCGCCATACAGCATACCTGTCGGCAAACTGTTCCGACATTTAGCGTGGAGTGATGAAAACGATTCAGTGTCTGAAATAACTACTCCGGGCAAATCATTATTAACAGTCAATAAGCGATATTTTCCTAAAGGTAAGTCTAAATCATCATTTCCTCCAGTCATTCCAGCCACATCATATCGCCAGTTCCGAGACCCGTCTACACCGAAAAAATACAAGCTCATACCCTCTACGCTCGCCTCCTGTGCCTTATCCCACATAAACCGGATCTCTATTGGACGCGGTTCTCCACCAGGACAATAGATTTCTTTATGGCTACATGACAAGAAAGCCACAGAGAAAAAAAACAGCCACAGAATACGATCAAACCCTTTCATAAGCCAAAATCCGGATTGTTCCTACGTCCTTTCCCCGGGAACCACACCAAAGTTATCCCTATATCAGTAGGCCCGAAATATCGCTTAAAACAATGGCTTAGACACACATATTGACCACACTGAGGCTCGTATTTCACGACATCCCCTCCAGAATACCCAACACGGATACTGAAATCCAGATTCAAACGTGGTGCTATCTCTATAGAATAGCCATATGAAAGTCCTACCCCATAAGTAAGCTCAGGCGATTGCCACCCAGTGTTCCCAAACTCAAAATCGTAGCTCAGCAAAGAACCATAGACTCCAACATGGTGTCCGGTCAAAGCTCTTTCATTGCTCTGCCGCCCAAACCAATAGTCCATGTGTGCCCAACCACCATAAATACGCCAACAACGATTTGCCGAATGCCTGCTCCACCAAGCCCATACGCCTTCTACTCCGACAGAAAATCTACGGGCTAAACTCATTTCCACGCCTAAATCCGGCGTGAGTACTGCATCGTGAAGGAGGTTAGACTTTATGGCAAAACGCGGAAAGCACTTGTCGCAATCGTCGCAAAACGACTCTGCCGACACGCTTAAAATTGTGGAAATCCACAATAAAAAAAATACTATTTTGCGCATAAAGTAATGATGGGAATAAAAGGAATTCAAGAATCAATCAAGGGTCTGGACACCGCCGCCATTAACCATAAGCACCTGTCCGCTAACCCATGAAGAAACTGGAGCTGCGAAATATAATACAGCCCCTGCGATATCACCTACATCGCCAAGTCTTTTTATAGGCGTATGCTCAAGCATTTTAGCTTCTATTTCAGGAGTAAGAACCGAAGCCAACGCTCGCGTTTTAGTAGCACCTGGTCCTACACAATTTATACGGATTCCTTTGGGACCGAAATCATAGGCCAGATTTGACGACATATGGTTTAGCGCCGCCTTTGTAGAACCGTAAATAGCCATATCAGGGCTATTGTTGACACTACTCATAGACGTGATATTGATAATGCTGCCATAGCCCGATTGCGCCATATAGGGTGTAGCTAATTGGCAAAGTCTCCAAGGAGCGAATACATTCATTGCATATATCCGTTCCACATAAGCTCGATCTATCTCGTAGGGGTTCTCTTTGCCGCCGCCACCGCCGCCGGCATTATTTACCAAGATATTAATAGTACCATAAGTTTTAACGGCAAAGTCTACGAGAGAAACGAGATCTTCGTCGCTCAGAACGTCGCAGGATACAGCTGCAGCAATTCCTCCGGCAGCCTCTATTTCTTTTACCACAGCCTCGGCCTTATCTAAATGACGGTTACTGACAACTACCGAAGCCCCTGCCGATGCCAATACTATACAACATTCGCGGCCTATGCCGTCGCCACCTCCGGTAACGACAGCCACCTTGCCACTGAGATCAAAAAGTTTGGATGTTTTCATGAAATATAAACATCCGCCTTCAAACAGTTGTTCAAGCTATCGCGCCAATGACAGGTTAAACGACAAGCCGTAGCTTGTATTGGTAGTAGGGTATGAGCTTGTGGTAATGATAGGAGAATTAACCTGATGGTCGAAATATGCACTCACGGTCATACGCTTAGACAAAACATAGGATGCAGTAAAATTTATGTTCACCGTATTAGTACCACTTGTAGGTTGTGTATAATTATCTTCTATTTTACGTATGAGCGCCTGATTATTTTGGAAAGAGACATCAGCATTAAGAGTAAGATCGTTGCTCACGCCTTGTTGCGAGCCTTTCATTTTCAAAACAGTATTGAAACCTACAATCTTATAACCTGCTCCTATAGTAATACCACGCTGAGACGCCTCAACCACTTGCCCTGCAGCCGAATTGAGGGTTAAAGTTCGTTGGTCTCTATACTCGGCATTAAACTTAAGTTCATTTTTAAGCGTGAAGCTGACACCGATAAGCGGAGCAAAACGCTCGGTTATAGCAACCGACGAAATATTGAATGGAGACGATGGGATAGGCTGTCCGGTGAGCTCGTCAAGGGTAAATCCAAGATTTGACCCATCGGCACTTACCCAATTGAGATACGACGAATACGATCCTACAGAATAAGTACACTGATAAGCATGGTTCACCGAGAAATTCTTGAAAATATTACGCATATTGCCAAGATTTATCAATCCGTCGTAGGTTATACGCCAGTTGGGCAACACAGCCGAAAAATCCGGGAAGGGGTTGAGCGTCTGTTTTGCTGGATTAGTCTTAGTATAAGCAGCCACAAATGCAGGTATAAGGACATCCGACGATGTCTCGCTCACTGTACCCACAGCAGGATCATATGGCGCTCCGGCATGAGAACTGCCGCTCATAAAGCCAGAAGAAGGATATACTAACCCCCGGTACTGATCTTCGACTCTCTGTCTCACTTCTGGTATATTGGCAAGGAAATTGTTGAAAGCATCGGAATAATACCCGTTTTTAGGGCCTGAGGATTTAAGCGCAGTCAAGATAGCACAATGTGTCTTTGTATACGAACCCGACAAGGAAGTCGGTTGATCTGCATACATAAACTGTATTTGAGAATTCCTGTTGTCTGTACGATTAAACGTCAACTGCACCTTAAGTCCTTTAAGAAGCTCAAAATTAGCTTCGATATTCAATTCGTTGGCCTTAGACCATACCGCAGGCGATGTTTGGCCATCGTCAGTAATAAGCCAACCACGGGCAAGAGCTTTCTGTATATAACTTTCGTCCACAAAACCGAATGCAAAATCCAAACCGGGACTCATCGGCCCGTAAGACGTACTTTGACCGAATATATTGCCTATATTTGGATTAAACAGCGGCAACGACATAGTACGTGTATTCTTGAAACGTACCGACACATTCCTTGGTGAAAGAACAAATCGGAGCGCATATTCACCGATATTCTGCATGAGAGATTTATCGTCTTTGAGCACCTCGTTGACGGTAAATTTCACGTTCTTATCGCTTTTGGTCAATATTTCCACCGAGTTATCGTCAAGAATCTTGGTTTTTATAGGGAAAGGTTTTCCGTCGGTTGTGGCAGCCGTAACTTTAATCTTCTTTGTCCGCAAGTTGTGCTTGATAGTCAAAGTAGTATCCTCTTTGAGCTGATATGTCCGCTCAAATTTTTTAGGTTTGCGAGCCGAAGCCACCGTAGGACGTGTATTGGCAAAACGTTTGGTGACATTCTTAAAAATAGGAATCTTATTATAGAACGTTTCAAAATTAATTCGTCCATCAGCATTCCACGACGCCTGATTGGCTATTGTATTGCCAAGTTTCTCGCCATCGATAGTAGCACCTCGGTCCCAACGGTAGGTTGCATTGTAGCTCAAATTACCCGTTATGAAATCCACAACCGGAATTTTTGAGAACGGAGCTTTATAAGAAGCCGTAAAAGTCTGATTATAGCTCCACGGGGTACCCATAGAAAGTATCGATTCCCACACTGTATCTTTCCATTGCTTATATTGGTCGGGGAACAGTTTTTTATTCACCGCACCAACAGTTTCTTCTATACGTGCCGACGTATTGGAATTAAAACTCATCTGCAACGATTTCGTCAAATTCCATGTCACGGAGAGCTGACGATCCCACAGCCAGTTTTTGCTCACCGAAACAGGAAGTTGGAACATGACATCGGTTTCCGACCGAGTTTGCTGCTCATAATAGTGGCGGTTCATACTCGTGAGGAAAGATATATTGTTGGGCAACCATTGTAATTCCCAATCCTTCACAAAACGGGCATTCTTATTCTTGCTCTTTATAAACTTAAACGGCTTAAACGGCTTGATATATGGTGAATAATTATACCCGAAAGAACCTCGGTAGTCATTAGTATTCTCATACTCTGTTGTCGGATCATTTTTAGCTTGCTTGGAGAACGAGAAATTAACCGTAAAGTTTGCCGGATCCCATGGCATAGGATTCTTGCTCTTGACATCAAAACGCAGACCCGACACAGAAAAATTCTGAACAGTGGTCCTCTCCACAGCATAAGCCGAAATAGAATCGCGCTCTTGCTTGGTCTCGCATTCATCAAGAGCATCTTTGAGCAGTACATCTTGATCCAATGGATTATATTTAGGAGACGTCCGTTCCTTTGTCATAGAATAATATACTGGTGCCTTAAGTTTGGCTTTCTCTGGCAAAAATCTTCCCAAATCGGCCTGAACCGCAACGTTAAACTGCTGGTAGTCGTCAAGACGGCGTTCATTCAGACTTTGGTCAACGCCGCCGAAACCTGCCGTTTCTATATGCCCTCCAAGGTTAAGGGTCGCAACATCACTCATAGACAAGGTGGCATTCGCTTTCGCAGCCCAACCTCCGGCCTCGTCAAAATCCGTTACTTTAAGTTCGTTTACCCATACGATACCATCTTTGGTTGTGGCGGCATTGTTGCGGACACCCACAAGCATTACCCTCACATCACTGAGAGACGGATTACCCATCACTGCCATACGGTTACGTTCATTGTCGGGATCGCGGCCGGTATATAATATACCATAGCCTACCCCGCTCTCTTCTGCTCGCTTGGCAGCATTACGCTCCTTTTTAAGATTGACAAGATTCTGCAGATTGAAATCCAAATAGTTGGAACGAGGCCAAACAATATATTGATCTGAACTTAGATATGCATTATATGTGCCAAACGGCGTTAGTTCCAATGGCACTTCATACTCATAATAATTACTCTTCACATCGGTGCCCAAACGCACAAACACTGAAAGGTCGCCGCTACGAAGATTCGTAGCATTGTCTATGAGGCTTTCTGCATGCACCCACATCTGCAAGCGCTTATAGTTGCGCAAATCAAGTTGTGTATTTCGATAAACTCCACGCGCATCGCCTGCCTGAAGCCCTGTAAGCTTCATAGACATAGACTGCTCGTTGAGCTGGGTTATCTGGCTTTGCCCGGGATCGGAAATACGAGTTACGCCTGGAGGCAAAACATAATTCACCGGTTCGCGTTCGGCATTTTCTTCAATATTGACAACCGACACGTCCAATTGACCCTGTGCAGGAGAATCTCCTCGGTTATTGAGATTGAAATCATATGTACGCCACTCACCACGAACCAACTCCAAGGTGGCAAAACGCAAATGAGTCGGCTTCTTGAAGCCAGTCATAAAGATACGTGCGAACCTCACGGTAGAGAGGTCATTGATAGAGCCTACCTTCTTCTCAAAATCACTCAAGGGAATCTTAAACTGATACCATTCAACCTCAGGATTAGTACCGTCGCGAGTAGCAACTACCGACACCTGCTTATCCGTTATATAGTTCTTGCCAACAACAAGGTCTTCGGGGCGAATAGACACTTTATATTGGAAATATCGCTCGTATTCATTAAGCGTGTTGTCCTGGTTTATATCCTCTACATCAGGAACAGAACGGGCCGACTGATAAAGAGGATCCGGGGCATCCTCAGGCGACAATGAGTTGCCCTCCACTCCGTTATAGCGCTTATAACGCTCAAGAATAGAAAGACGCTGCTCGTCGTAGTCGTAACCACGGTAAAAATGGTAATTATCGCCGGCAGGGTCATTAAGAGGGGAAAAGTTATCATTACCCATACGGTCTAATGCATCAGGCGAAAGTTTTTGACGCAAACCATCAAGATAATTCTGATATGAAGGAAATATAAACTCATCATTATTTGGCAAACCGTCAAGACCCACGTCTTGTGCAAGGCGCGACCCGGTGGCATTATCAAAAGAATAAGTAAGCGAATTCTGGCTTGACACACCCCAAACGGTTTCGCGAAGATACTGGTCATTACCATCGTAGGGAATACCGTTTTCGTAGCTTTTCAGACCATCTTTGAGGATATCTTCGGAAATCTCTCCGAAATTAAAGTAAAGGTCGCCGCCTTCATAATTAGGATTTTCCGGGTCAAGGAAAGGATTAAGCAACCAAAACTGGATATACTCTATATTAGACTGCTCAAAATTAGTATTATCCATCCGACGCATGATACCGCCCCAACGCTTTTCTGGATTTAGAAGATTGCCTTGATCGTCAACATTAACATTGTCAAGATTATAAGGGCCACGCTCCTCGGGATAAAATGAGAGGTTTAGAGTCTGTATTGTAGACGATTCACCGTAATTTAACTCTCGCCCTGGGAATATCTCACGTGAAGTTACCTCGCGCACATACGGGTTGGAAAGCTGCTTTAAGTCGCTCTTGATATAACCGGGACACATAGACGAATTTCTCTGCGTAAAAAGGCGGTCTATATAATACCAATTTATCAACGCACGGTTCTTGCCATAGTCCACATTATCACTCAGAGAAGCCTCCGGGAAAAGCGCATCAGGAGAGCTATCGTAGGGCGTAGATGCCAAGAACCACGAATATGGAGAGCGGAGGTCTATCCCTGTCTGTGTCGACTCGAAATCATCTATGTAACTTGAGCCCTTGTTTGAACCGGATTTCTGAGAATGAGGCATCAATCGCGCATATTCGGCCGTGAAATTTAATCGCGAAGGCTGGGTGGCATTCACGGTAGGGATTTTATTGAGCAAATTAGTGAGCCACATGAACTCGCCATTGTAATTCATGTTGAAACCAAACATGGAATTGTTCACCACCTCATCGCCAATATTAACCTTCTCTATAAGTGCTTTTTCCGAAAAGTGCAACAATGTAGTACCTATATTAAGGTTCTTATTGACCTGATATTGCAAATCCAAACCCAAAAGCGTTTTGCGCTGGGTAGAAAACAAACTTTGATTTTCAAGAGAAACACTTATATTTTGTCCCGAATCTATAATGCTCTGGTTAGTTATAGTAACTATACCCATGGCATAGTCTACAGTATAGTCTGAATTTTCAGTGAGCTGCACACCTCCGGCTGTAACTATCACAGAACCACGCGGCACATTCATGGCATTAAGACGTATCTGGCTACCGGCCGAAGCTTGATATTCTCCCGATAAAATAAACTTATTCTTATCGGCATATTGTCGTGCCACAACTATCGTAGAATCATAAAGTTCTTGATATACATATTGTTCTGCCAAAGCGGCATTGCCTATCTTTTCTCGCAAATGCTCGCCAAAAGGCTCAACTACCGGGAATATAACCTTGCCTGTCGACGGCTGGATAGTATAGCCGTCGATAAAATCAAAAAAGCCGTCGGAATTACTTTCTTCATTAGAATCCAATCGGTCAAGATTCATTACTTGAAGCAATGATTTATCGCTCAAGCCTGGAACAGGGAGATAATTGATTTGCGTCCCGGTTGTATCAGAAAGATATTTTATGTTTAGCTTGAACTTGGATTTCTGTATCTGGTAGCCTCCCAAAGAATATACGTTCTTCATCATAAGATCCCACATCGGAATATGAGGCGAAACCGTAGTACTTTTTAGCATCTTCAGGTAGAGACACTGATCGGTAGACGTTATGTCGCCGGAAAACTCACCCACTTGATAAACTTGGCCATTGTATGTATATTCATATGCCACGGCCAAAACCTCGTCGGCATTCAAAGCACTCCTCACCGAAATATAGCCCAATGTAGAATTCAAAGTATACTCCGACGACGACAGCAATCTTGCAGATTCAACTTTCTCGTAGTCTTCGCCACCCTCTATCCCATAAGCGCCCAATGGTTCTAAAACCTGAGTCACTGCGTTGATATTTCTCGCTCCGGGATAATCACTTTTAATAATCGACAGAAGGTTATTAGAAGCGTTAGCCGGATTGGGAAGCGACGGATCTGTTACCCAATAGTTGTTGGCCAGATGGGAATTTTCGCCCATGTCCGTAAAAGCCACAAGATTACGGCTTTGCTCATAACGTCCGCTCTTATTCGTTATCCAAACCTCTATTCTGGTAATTTTAACCCCTGATGTAACATAGGGCAAACGGCTGGCAAAACTATCGTAATTATCGCGGAAGAAATGCGCAAGGAAAAAGTGGCGGTTTTGATCGTATTCATCGGCATTGATGGTAAATTCTGTCGTCTGAGCTCCGCCCTTGGAACTAACGGTCTTAGACTCCGAATTTTGCTGTGATACTAATGCCGTAGCAGTAAGTTTACCAAATTGAAGAACACTCTTAAGGCCAAACAAAGCCGTACTACCTCTGATGAGCGACGAACCTGTGGTCATAGACACATTACCGGCTTCTATGTTTTTTACGATATCATCTTCTTTACCTTCGTAAGCCAATTTGAGATTTTTTGAATCAAAATCAAAAGTCGCGTCGGTATTATACGTCATGTTGAATTTCATGCGGTCGCCGACTCCTGCCTGGATAGTAGCCTGGATTTTTTGGTCAAAATCAAAATATGTCTTTCGCCGTGCCGAAAGCGACAATGCAGGATTATCCGTTTTATTGCTCTTTATACCCATTGAAATCTGCACCGAACCTTGTGTCTTGAGCGACACTCCACCGGGACCGAAAATTTTCTCCAACGGTCCAAGCGCAAAATTCATGTCAAAAATATTAAACGGCTCTTTCTCCTTATCAGTGATTAGAGCCATATTGCGCTCCCTATAGTATTTTTGCATGGAGCGGCGAAACTGCCAGTCATTATACTGCTGGGGCGTGAGCATAAAAGGTACCCCTATGTCAATTCCCTCCAATCGGGTATGAACTATATAGCAACCCGTTGCAGAATCGTATTCGGCCTCTGTCTTAATATTGGATGGGGTAGCAAGGTCATAAGCCAACTCATTGGCCATCAATTCATCGTAATTTCTTGGCACGGTAGGACGTACCGGTAAAACTAAAGCCGAAGAATCGCCTTGCTCAGACTGGGGTAATGCCGAAGGTGGGGGGGGCAACAAATCGGGGATGTAATATTGTGCAGACACACCAAAAACCGCCCCCAAAAGCAAGGACAGACACAAAACTACAAAATATATATATTGTCTTTTAGCTAAAATCATTGCAAGAGTGCATACCGGAGAGTTTCGCACTCTTTAATAACGCGCTTCGCTTTGGATTATTGCATAAAACTAAAGGCTCTTTATGATTTTCAGAGCTAAATCAGCTTCATAACCTCTGCCTACGGCAAAACGCAGGAGTTTCATTTTAGCTTCATAACTCCCGGAATCCGGCATGGTCCTACTTTTATGCGCCAAAACATGACTTAATATCTCCTGATACTCAGCCATATCGATCTCGTCCAACGCCTGCAATATATCATCGCTGCATATGCGCTTCTGCTTGAGTGCAAAAACGATCTTTCGTCGTCCCCACTTTGCAAAGCGGTACTTATCTCGCACAAACGACCGACTGAAACGGGCATCATCAATAAATCGCGACGCCAATAATTCTTTTAACACAATAGCAGCCTCTGGTTGTGGCACACCCCATCTACGCATCTTCTCCATAGCCTCGGAAGAACACATCTCAGCTCTTGAACATTGCTCTTCAAGGCGAAGACGAGCCTTAGATGCCTCAAGCGGTTTCTTTGCCCTAATCATTGCGTGCTATTGCGTAACGGTAATTTCCTTTGTAGTCCCTCAGAATCTGTATATCAACAAAACCTATCTTATCCAGCAATTCATACATTTCTTTCCAAAACAAGCTGTTGATTTCAAAATACAGACGGCCACCCTTGCGCAAACCTTTTCGGGCATACAACGAGATGGCTCGATAAAATTTAAGAGGATCGCTATCAGGAACAAACAAGGCTGTAGGAGGCTCATAATCGTAAACACGGGAATCCATATCTTTTTTCTCGGAATCCAAAACATATGGAGGATTGCTTACTATAATATCGTAGCCCGGAACCGACGGAATCGCCGCAGAAAGAATATCCATCTCAGAAAAGTCTACTTTCACCTTAAGTTTAGATGCGTTTTGACGAGCTATTGCAAGTGCCGCTACGCTTATATCAACTCCCCTAACATGAGCAAACGGCAATGCAGAAGCCAATGAAATAGCTATGCAACCACTACCGGTGCCAATATCCAGGATATCAAGGTCCGCACAGCCACGGGAATCATCTATTATCCTGTCTACCAAACCTTCCGTCTCGAATCTGGGTATAAGGACATCGGGTGTGAGAATAAAATTCAGCCCCATAAACAAACCTTGCCCGGCAGCATACTGTACAGGCATGCCGTTTGCAACTAAATCTACAGCTTTGAGAATTTTATCTTTCATAAAATCCTCAATCGTTCTTTGACCGTTTATAAACAGGTATTTGCGGTCGTATCCTGCCAAATCTTCAAAAAGTATCCTTGCAGCAGATTCTCCTTCGCCGGGCGAACCGAGAATCTGTTGCAAGCGAGCAGCGATTTGTTTAAAAAAATCGTTTACGGTCATTATCTGCCGTCGTTTATGGCTTCATAGAGAAATGCGTCATCTGAATCGTCATCATCCGAGTCATCAGAATCTGAATCTGAATAATCAGCGTCATCCCAATCCATATCCTCGCCCCATTCATCAGGACTGATAGAACGCATATCTTCTCCCTCTTCTTCATCGTCTTGTGCAGACGGCACATTTTCAAAAATAAACTCGTCTTCCTCTCGCACTCGATGATGACCATCAAGAGGCCGGTGGATAATATCTACATTGTCCACGCGGTTGTTCTCATCAGTAATCGCACGCCAAAGCATATCCTTAAGCTCCGTAATACCATAACCAGAAACTGCCGATATGAAAACCGAAGGAACGCCGTCTGGCAAAGTCTTAGCTATTTCCTCGCGAAGTTCATCATCCAACAAGTCGCTTTTGGAAATAGCCAACACTCGTTGCTTATCCATGAGTTGTGGGTTAAACTGCTCTAACTCTTTGAGCAATACGGCATATTCAGCCGCTATATCATCGGCATCGGCCGGTACCATAAACAAAAGTACGGCATTGCGCTCTATATGCCTCAAAAAACGCAAGCCCAAACCTTTACCCTCACTCGCACCTTCAATAATACCGGGAATATCGGCCATAACAAACGAGCGATTGTCTCGGTAAGACACTATGCCGAGTTGGGGCTCCATCGTCGTGAAAGGATAATCGGCTATCTTGGGTTCTGCCGCCGAAACTGCCGACAACAAAGTAGATTTTCCGGCATTCGGGAATCCTACAAGACCTACATCTGCAAGCATTTTCAACTCTAAAATAACCGATTTCTCTATAGCCGGCTCACCTGGCTGGGCATACCGAGGCGTACGGTTGGTCGCACTTTTGAAATGCCAATTCCCAAGACCGCCGCGACCGCCACGCAGTAATTTTACCTCTTGGCCGTCATCAGTCACCTCACACAAGAAATCACCGGTCTCTGCATCAAAAACAACAGTTCCACATGGCACCTCAACTATCACATCATCGCCATCTTTACCGAAACTGCGTCCACCTGATCCCGACTGGCCATTCCCGGCAAAAATATGACGCCGGTATTTAAGGGGCAACAATGTCCACATATTACGGTTACCCTTAAGAATGATATGTCCACCTCTACCGCCGTCACCGCCGTCAGGGCCTCCTTTAGGAACATATTTCGCCCTATAAAAATGACGTGACCCGGCTCCTCCCTTTCCAGAGCGGCACAATATCTTTACATAATCTATAAAATTTGAATCTGCCATGTGTTTTGTAGTTTTATGCGAGGTCTAAACCCCTTATTTTTTTCTAACAATCAACAGTCTTCAGCGCATTATGATGACGCATCAGTTCCGAAGCCTGACGAAAATCAACAGGTGAGCCAACGTCTATCCATGTCCCTTTTATCGGATAATACGACACATTCATCCCATCAGCTATTGCCTTAGAAATCAAATCCGTGGCATCACATCTACGCTGCGGCTCAAGCATACGCAAAACCTCCTTGGAAAAAATGTAAATCCCTGCATTAGCATAGTAGGAATACGATGGTTTCTCTTCTATTCCGGCAACTCTGTCGGGATTTTCATCGTCTAAGGCCAAAATAGCATATGGCACCGACACCTGGTAGGGCACAACAGCTATTGTTACGGCAGCATTATTATGTCGGTGATGGAGATACATCTCTTCAAACGAAACTGTGGTAATAAGATCGGAATTCATCACCAAAGTATCTCCTGCCCCTTGAGCAGCATCTGTAAGTGTCACAGCACCTATAGTGCCGAGCGGAATTTCTTCTTTCACACATTTCACCGCCACTCCGGCTACCGGATATCGGAAATGATCATATATCTGCTCCGCAAGATACCCTGTCGCCACTGTTATGTCCTTAATTCCGCAAGATGCAAGCAATTCTATATTATAGTCTATTATAGCCTTACCTTCAATAGTAAGCAACGGCTTTGGCGTAGTAAGTGTAGCAGGTCTAAGACGTTCGCCCCTGCCTCCGGCCATTAACACAGCATTAAGAGGCAAAATGGTACGGCAAGAGCTCATATCCAAGACATCTGTCAATTTGCCCTTGGAATCCAAAACCGGAATTAACGTAATATTCCGTTGGCGCAAATTGCGCAAACGCTCCACATCTACACAACCCTCCTCTATCCATTGGAAATCTGTATGTGCGGCCAAAAGCGCATTATCCTCAAGAGTCAGGCCACAAAGAAGCGCTCGCCTTATATCTCCATCGGTAAGAGTACCTAATATATGCGAATCGTCATCGCCGACAAAAAGTGTCATCGATTTCCCTGGCAAAGAATTGAGACGCTCCAATGCCTCTTTTATTGTAGCTCGTGAGGATATGAGATGTTTAGTGTTCATTTTGCAATATTAAACTTTCGGCCAAAGTCCAATCGGCCATTGTATCTAAATCAAGACTTCTCCGCCGTGGCATTTCCGACGGCCGACGCACAGGGAAAGCTCCCATAGGCATTTCTCTGAGAGATTCAGGTCGTATCACATAAACTGCCCCATTATACTCCCAAACCTTGGGCACATCTTGCCGCCGCGTGTACATCCCGTCACCTTTGCAAACATGAAGAAGCCCTCGGGAATCTGTCTCGAAAACATTGTAATACGGATTTTGCGGACACTCGCAAACACTCACCACCATATCAGTGTCATCGCAGTAGAGACTCATAGCCGCTACTACATCACTCACTTTGCGGAAAGGAGACGTAGGCTGCAACAGGACAACACAATCATAATCTATCCCCCGGCCCTCAGCCCAATCCATCGCATCAAGCATCACTTCTCTACTACCTACAGTGTCGCCTCCAAGCTCGGCTGGCCGCATGTACTCAACATCAACACCAAGGGATTTAACGACATCGGCAATCTCAATAGAATCAGTAGAAAGCAATACATAACCTCCGAATTTTTTCTGCAGCTCAATTGCAACATCTACAGTATACGCCACCAAAGGCCTTCCGCCTAATAACTTTATGTTTTTGCCCGGAATGCCTTTACTGCCGCCTCTGGCAGGGATTATAATGAGTGGTTTCATAAACGTATATCTCTGAATTTTTTAGGTGACAGTGGCAATTTGCCTAAAAAACCTTTTATTGCCGCAAGCATAATAGCCGGTGTATCTGGCTTGAAATAAGGATTGTGACATTGCGCAGCAATCTGGCGGAATTCAGATGTCCCTGCCTTTGCTATAGCCGCTGAAATCTCTTCTACACTATCACCACAATGTATAACCGACTCAGCAGCCATACGGCCTCGTTGACGAATACCTATATCTACGGTAGGAATACCACACGACGGCACCTCTACAATACCGCTCGATGAATTACCAACCACCATGCAAGCAACTCTCAACATAGACAGATACCTACTCATACCCAACGAAGGAATCAAACACACCCTTCCGCTGTTCTCCTCTGCATAATGTTCAAGCAGTGGGATTAGAGACTCGCCTCCGGCATCATTATTCGGATAAGTGATAACCAATTGCAAATCCGGGAATCTGTCTAAAGCTAATAAGAGTGCTTTCACTCGCTCAGCCGGAGTAGCGCCTATATCATTTGTGGCCGGATGATATGTTACTACGGCAACTCTATGCCCTTTTAGCCGTATACACAAAGATTTTTCCAAATCATCAATGCCAATAGGCTCTACATTCATGGCGTTATAAACACCTATAGCTCCTGTATTAACCACCATCTCGGGATCTTCGCCGAGCTGTATAACACGGTTACGGTATTCTTCAGTCGCTGTAAGATGGAGAGACGACAGTTTAGTAATCGCATGTCTTATTGAATCGTCAACTGCACCTTCCGAAATCTCACCTCCTGCAATATGTACAATAGGGATAGACATAACGGCAGCAGCAGAAGCCACACCGAGCATTTCGTATCTGTCACCTAAAATTATCACAACATCAGGGCGCAACCGCGTAAAAGTTTTTGCCATACCATCAAGGCAACAAGCCATGGCTCGGACACGAGACTCTCCGTCATCGCCGACCACATCCATATGCACCTTCGCATCAACAGTGAAACCTGCGGCCTCTATCTCATCTACCGTATGGCCGAATCGTGGCATAAGATGCATGTTAGTTGCAACGATACTCAACTCAACATCAGCATCATTTCGCAACAAAAGCGCCAGAGGCTGAAGCAAACCCCAGTCGGCTCTGGTACTCGTAACAACACACACTCTCTTTGCCATATTTGCCTGCAATTATTAGCAAGAATAATCAACACAAGCGCGATGCGCTATCAGCGGTTTGATAATTTTCACGCAGTCAAGATGATCCGGATGCACGGCATAGGTACTCACAGAGTCCATATTGTCGAGAACAGCAGTGAGAACCAACGTCCAATTCCCGGCATTTCCAGAAGCCTCTATACCAACCTCTGCACTCTGCAAACCCGGAATTTTACCTGGTAGTGCCTCTATGGCGGCCTTGAAATCGGCTGCAGCTTTTGCCACTACAGCATTGTCGCCATCAAGTTTAAACATTACTATATGCTTTACCTTTGCCATATCTTTATAGTTTTATAGTCGTATATTTATAATTATCGATACAATTTCTCTCGCAGTTCAAGCACTCGGGGATCTGTGATATAATCATCATATTCTGCGAGCTTATCTATTATGCCTCCGGGCGTAAGTTCTATAATACGATTGCAAACAGTCTGAATAAACTCGTGGTCATGCGAAGCCATCAAGATATTGCCCTTGAAAGTCTGCAAAGTATTATTGAATGCTTGGATAGATTCCAAATCAAGGTGGTTTGTAGGTGAATCCAATATAAGAGTATTGGCATCGCGAAGCATCATCCTGGCTATCATACAACGTATTTTTTCGCCTCCGGAAAGTACAGACGCCTTCTTAAGTACATCTTCGCCCGAAAAAAGCATTTTACCCAAGAAACCCTTGAGATAAATTTCGCTTGAATCGTCGCTCCACTGCGCCAACCAGTCAACCAAGTTATAATCCGTTTCAAAAAATTTGGAATTATCAAGCGGCAGATAGGCTGTGGTTATGGTTTGTCCCCACTCGTAAGTACCGGCATCGGGTTTACGGTTACCTGTTATGATCTCAAAAAATGCTGTCATAGCTCGTGGGTCGTGGCTCAAAAATGCAACTTTATCGCCTTTTTCAACCTGGAAATTCACATCTTTGAAAAGAATTTCTCCGTCAACGCTTGCCGTTAGACCTTTAACCTCAAGAATTTTATTACCAGGCTCACGTTGAGGTGTAAAAATAATCCCCGGATAACGGCGTGATGATGCCTGTATTTCTTCAACATTAAGCTTCTCAAGCATCTTTTTGCGAGAAGTAGTCTGTTTACTCTTTGCCACATTCGCACTGAAACGGCGGATAAACTCAAGCAATTCCTGACGTTTCTCCTCTGCTTTCTTGTTTTGCTGTTGCTGTTGGCGAAGAGCCAATTGCGAACTCTGATACCAGAAACTATAGTTACCGGCAAAAAGTTGGAGGCGGTTGTAATCAATGTCCAATGTATGTGTGCACACACTATCAAGGAAATGTCGGTCGTGGCTAACCACCAATACTGTATTTTCAAAATTCGACAAATAGTTTTCCAACCAAGCCACTGTATCGAGGTCAAGGTCGTTGGTAGGTTCGTCCAAAAGAAGATTGTCGGGATTGCCGAAAAGAGCTTTGGCCAAGAGAACACGCACCTTCTCATTAGCGCTCACATCGCGCATGAGCATGCCATGGCGGTCTTCTTTTATACCAAGACCGCTCAACAAGGCCGCTGCGTCACTCTCTGCATTCCAACCCTCAAGTTCTGCAAAACGTTCCTCAAGTTCCGAGGCCCGTATACCATCGGCTTCGCTGAAATCTTCCTTAGCATAAAGCGCATCCTTTTCCTGCATTATATCCCACAAAACAGTATGACCGCGCAGCACAGTCTCCAAAACCGTACAATCGTCAAACTTAAAGTGATCCTGCTCAAGCACACTCATACGCTCGCCAGGACCTTGTGATATTGTGCCGGTTGTCGGGGTCAACTGGCCGCTGAGCATACGCATCAGCGTAGATTTACCGGCTCCGTTTGCTCCGATTATACCATAGCAGTTACCAGGTGTAAACTTGAGATTTACGTCTTGAAAAAGTGGTTTTTTACCGAATTGTATACCAAGATTTGTTACTGTTATCATTTATACTTACCTATTGGAAATGAGATTATTCGTTAAAAAGATGAGCAGAGAGGGCTTCAAGTGCTCGAACCTTGTCGGCAGAGCTTACAAGCATGGATATATTATAATTTGAACCACCATAGCTTATCATGCGCACCGGAATATCCTTAAGAGCTGAAATGGCTTTAGCTTCAAATCCGCAATTGTGCCATTCCAAATCGCCTACAACACAAAGGATAACCATATCACGGTCTACCGTAACGGTCCCGAAATGTTTCAGATCGTCTACAATGGCAGCCAGACGGGAATCGTCGTCAATAGTAACTGTTACACCAACCTCGCTGGTTGCTATCATGTCAATACTGGTGCGGTGATTCTCAAAAGTCTCGAAAACTTTATGCAAGAAACCATACGCCAAAAGCATACGCCCCGACTTTATTTTTATAGCAGTTATATTGTCTTTAGCTGCAACAGCTTTTATCTTGCCGTCAGACTCCGAGTTGCATATAAGAGTGCCGGGAGCTTCCGGCTCAAGCGTATTAAGCAATCTCACAGGTATGTTATGGAGCTTTGCCGGCAACACACATGCCGGATGTAATATCTTAGCTCCAAAATAAGCAAGCTCGGCAGCCTCTTCAAAATGAAGACGATGCACCGGCCGGGTCCCTTCCACAAAACGAGGATCATTGTTGTGCATACCGTCTATATCAGTCCAAATCTGTATTTCCTCAGCATTCAGAACTGCTCCAATTATAGATGCGGTATAATCGCTCCCTCCTCTCTTCAGATTATCTATACCACCGGTATAGTTACGGCAAATATATCCCTGAGTAATAAATAATTGAATATCATGCTCCTTATCTATCATCCTACGGAGGCGCTTTGAAATATGAGCCATATCAGGCTCGCTGTTTTCCAAAGTTCGCATATAATCCAACGAAGGCAAAACTACAGACTTTATACCTTGTTCGCCAAGATATGCCTGCATCAAAGCTGTCGACATGAGTTCGCCCTGTGCAAGAATTTCTTTTTCGGATGCTTCGGAAAACGGTTCTTCAAAATACGAACGCACAACAGAAAAACTATGATCTATAGCTTGCATGGCTTCCTCCCGCCACAATTCCTCGGTCAACAATTCTTCTACAACTTTGGAATACTTGGATACCAGCCCATTCAAAGTTTCCTGTGCTCCGGGCACATTACCTTTATACAGATACTCCGAAATCTCAACCAATGCATTTGTGGTGCCGGCCATAGCTGAGAGAACAACGACTTTACGGCCTGGCTTGGTTATAAGCCCGGCCACATGCTTAATACGCCGGGGATTCCCTACCGACGTACCGCCAAATTTCAATACCTTCATCTATCCTTTTGATTTCTTTCAATTTGCAAAGATACGCAATATTTGGCAATTTCGGCGGCAGATTGCGCATATTTGCAATTTTTTCGTCTACATGCATAAAAGAAACTATATTGGGCAAACATTAAACAAGACCGAGACGTTTATATCTTGAGAATATTTGTGACAGATGCTATGGCAATAAAACTTTTTTCTCTGCATCCTTGCAGATTACGAATTATTTAGCTAACTTTGCCCCAACAAAAAGATTGCATTTTCATCACGATTTTTCTCAAATATAATCCACAATAGATTTTTAATTTATTTATTTTCAATAATATAAAACATACCTAAACATATCTGGGCACTAATCTGCCCTATGTAATTGCCGCGAGGCATAATAATCTACTCTAATTTTTTCCGTAACAACTCATTTGCACTACTAAGACTGTCATGGACTCTAATTCAAGCGAAAAAAAAACCAAGCGCCCACGCATTGGCCAACCATTCCATGCAAGCGACGACGCTAACGAAAGCCGTCCCCGTTTCGACAAAAACCAATTTACAACCCCGGAGGCTGACGACGTTGACGGTTTCCGCCAAAAACGTCCCTATCAACCGCGAAACAACGGATACCAGCAACGTCCTAACGGTTACAACAACTACCGTCAAAACAATTACAACAACCGTCCTTACCAACAGCGTCCGCAGACCTTCAACGCCGATCCCGAACATCCGCAAGTAGAAGGAGCAGAAAGCGAAAACCAAAATTTCGTGCCGCGACAGAGGACAAACAACTACAACAACAGGCCAAACAACTACAACCGTCCTAATGGCGGGTACAACAATAATCGCCCTAACAACAACTACAACAATCGTCAAGGAGGATACAATAACCGACAGGGAGGCTACAACAATCGTCCTAACGGAGGGTACAACAACAATCGTCCCAATGGAGGGTACAACAACAACCGCCCAAACAACTACGGAAACCGCCCCGGTGGATACAACAACCGCCCAAACAACTATGGGAACCGTCCAGGCGGATACAACAATCGCCAAAACGGATACAATCGTAACCAGCAAAACCAGAACGCCGCATTCCCCGGACGAGGAAAAAGCTTCACCCCAAGGCCTAAGCGAGTGGAATACGAAATGCCTATTCCCGATCCTAACGAAACAATCCGCTTAAACAAGTACATGGCAAATGCAGGTATATGCTCGCGCCGTGAAGCTGACGAATTCATCCAGCAAGGTTTGGTAAAAGTCAATGGACAGACTGTTACCGAATTGGGAACAAAAATCACTCACTCCGATGTCGTAGAATACGATGAAAAAGTGGTTACCCTACAGAGCAAATGCTATATATTGCTCAACAAACCAAAAGATTGCGTAACTACAAGCGATGATCCCAACGGGCGAATTACCGTAATGGACCTCGTTAAAGGCGCTTGTCCCGAACGCATATATCCGGTTGGTCGTCTGGACCGCAACACCACTGGCGTCCTACTCCTCACAAACGATGGTGATCTTGCATCCAAACTCACCCATCCCAAATACGTAAAGAAAAAAATATATCACGTATGGTGCGACCGAGACATATCCGAAGACGATATGCAGCGCATCGCCGACGGCATTGAACTTGAAGACGGCCCAATACACGCCGATGCTATCAGCTACGCCACAGAAACCGACCGCAATCAAGCCGGTATAGAAATCCACTCTGGCCGCAACCGTATTGTTCGCCGCATCTTTGAATCTCTCGGTTACCACGTAACCAAACTCGACCGTGTATATTTCGCAGGATTAACAAAGAAAAACTTGCCTCGCGGACGTTGGCGTTACCTCACCCAAGAAGAAGTAAACTACCTCAAAATGGGTTCTTTCGAATAATCCCAACTATCATGAAATAAAAAACACAGGCTGCACCCACTTGGATACAGCCTGTGTTTTTTACTTGAAATTATTTCATTTCACATACACCG